>NZ_CP009520.1:2400000-3101917 GCF_000969905.1 Methanosarcina vacuolata Z-761
CTGTGATTTGGTAGGCAGTCTCTGCAGTAAACCGGTCTTCCTTCAGTTGGCTTGAATGGAACCTGTGTCTCTACACCACAGTCAGAACAAACGGCGGGATACATTTCTCTGGGACCGCTGTTGCCCCCTCTGTAACCTCCGCGATTGTTGTCCCTATTTCCCCGGTTGCTATCTCTTCCCCTGAAAGAGTTCCCTCTGTCATTAAAACTCATTTTCGTTTCACCTCCGCTCATAGCGGATATAGTCTAGGTTGCTATAAAAATAAGATCTATACATTCTTTTATTAAAAACAAAAATGAAGTTTTTAATAACAGATTATATGACTCTTTATTTTTACTGCCAATATTTCCCAAGCTCTTATCGTATATAAACATATCTGCGAAGACAGTAGTTTAATCTTTAGAATCTCAAGTTAGCTTTTAAAATATCTAATCTAATTCGATACTGTTTTTAGCTTTTAAAATCTCTAGTCTAATTCGATACTGTTTTATCCCAAAATTATTTCTCATTTTAAATATGGCTCTTCGTCATTTCCTGTGGATAAGATGATTTTCAATTCAAGACCGAATTGGTTTTTAAGAGAATATTATGAGGATATCCACACAAAAAATTGGAAACGATGGGAAAATAAATATTATCTTAAAAAAATTCTGTTTTATTTTTACGTTAGGGGGTCGAGATGTAAAAAACTTTATACGAGTTGCAATCTACGTTTTAGCCATAGCAAGTAGTATGTTAAGAAGATAATCTACGTTTTTGGTGATTTTCACCACATCAACTGTTAACTATAAATACTATTTTTCTCTCTATGATACTCTACAAATGTAAGCCAGAACTCAAATGTAAGCCAGAACTCAAATGTAAAAACATAAATCATAAATTATATAATATAATTTCAATACATTCCGGAAGTAAAATAATTTTTATAGTTTTAACATATTTTGTTCAATCCTTCCACTAATATAGAATTCTATTGTGAGTTGAGAGAAATAAGGTGCATACTGCATTTGACTATAACTTAATTCACTGGAAAAAATTGAGGTAGTTTAGGGTATGAAAAGATACGATGTAATTGTTGTTGGGGCGGGCATAAGTGGACTTCTTGCAGCGCTTACGCTTTCAAAGCATGGAAAAAAAGTCCTTGTTCTTGAAAAAAGACGACATTTGGGCGGGAACTGCAACAGCTACATGGTAGATGGCTATCAGGTAGATACAGGAGCACATGCAATTACCCATCTTATTGAAGGCCCTCTGAAGAGGTTGATGGACAACTATTTCGATTTTTTACCTGTGTTTGAAGACTATGGACATTACTATGTTCGAACTGAAAATGCTTTTGTCAAAATTCCTTCCAACCTGAAAGATTTCGTGACTTTTGATGTGCTTCCAAGAAAAGACAGGGTATTGCTTTCCCAGACCCTTACAAAAGCCTTTACCCTTTCATCATTCGGAATAGATCTGTCCAACCAGTCAGTATATGATTTCCTGCCGAAAAGTCTTTCAAAGGAAACTTACGACTTTGTGGATACCATATCAGCTTTTCTCTCTGGCAGGTCAATGAAGGAAACTTCTGCCCAGCGTGTTCTGTCTGGAAGCAGTTTTGTCAGAGACAGCATCACCCAGGAACAATTTGATGCAATGATCGGAAGACTGGAACAGAAAAAATCCCAATCTACAGAGTCTATCCTTGCCTCAATCCTTCCATATCACCTCCACGCTTCTCTTCAAGCCAGGATGACAAGGGTCACCCAGCCTTTTACCTCTCTTGAAAGGCTTGCAACAAATAATGTAAATTATTCTCAGGGCTATCCCAGAAAAGGCTTAAAAGCCCTGCTTAACGCCATTCTTTACTCTCTGCCGGAAACTGTTGAAATCAAAAATGAATGTGAAGTTAAATCCATCCTTGTACAGGATGGAAAAGTTTCAGGCGTAGAAGCCGATGAAATATATAACTCTGACCTTGTTATCTACACAGGTTTTGCAACCGAGCTTCCCAGACTCATAAAAGATCTCCCTGAAGAATATATGGAAAATCTCAGAGGTATCGTCCATAGTAAAAGCCTGACCATCTGGCTTGGACTGGAAAAAGATTTTCCCGATTTTAATTACACGGGCTCAGAGATCTGGTTCAAGGATTTTGCCTACTGGGCAACTCCTATCAGTAACTATGACCCTTCGCTTGCCCCAAAGGACAAGCAGCTTATTGGATTTTCCTTCGTGATTGATGAAAATAAAAACGAAGAACAGGAGACAGAAAAAGCCTACGAGACGATTTTCCGGGCTCACCCAAACATTGAGAAATATATCGATATGCAGCATGAACAGATAATGGTCCCGGAAAAAGCCGCAGTTACGATTGACGGGAAATTTGCAGATATTCGAACCCCTGTTCGCAACCTCTATGTAGCGGGCACTGATACTGACAAACGCAGCATGGGAATTACCCGGGCTTCATATTCGATTATTGAGCTCCTAAAGATTCTTAATGAAGATGGGAATCTTCATTAAAGTATCTGTTTTATGTTAGAGCAGGAAAAAATAATATTCTGACTAATACTTAAGGACAGATCAATGTTTTATCATAATTTTTATAAATTGGAATAGGACTTACGCACTTGAGCAACAGAATCAATTACGAAAAAGACTGTGGATTAAAGTCGTGGTTTAGACAGTTGGTAGTCGGTTGCTGTTGATTTTCAGTTCAACTACGTAAGTCATGGAAAAAGTTAGTGATATTTCAAATTTTAAAGGAATATTAAACTTTAAAAGAAATATTATGCCTTATATTTGGGCCAACAGGTATAATTTTCTCTTTTTTCAGATGACTGTGAATTTAATCGAAAGTTTTTCATTTTTAAATAGTTTTTTTCTTTTATATAGAAATTTTTCATTTCTGCTTCAACTTTTTTTATTATTATAGTGAGATTCTCTTGCTTTTTTTCAAAAAAATCAATCAAAATATATTTATAGTATTTATTGTTGCCCGCATATCATCTAACACAAAATATATATACCATCTACGTTGAGGCAAAAGATATATATATAGATAAGAGGTAATGAGATTCCGTTATCCGGCAAGTGGAAAACTAATTCCTGACCGGCCAAACGTGAAAAACAAAAAGAAGTGATAATGGGATGACAAATACTGAAATCTTTGATAAGTTACGCGACGCAATCGTAAATCAAAACGTCGCAGGTACTCCAGAGCTATGCAAGGAAGCTCTGGCTTCAGGAATTCCGGCACTTGACATTATTACAAAGGGCCTTTCCGTTGGAATGAAAATTGTCGGTGACAAGTTCGAAGCCGCCGAGATTTTTTTGCCTCAAATTATGATGTCCGGAAAAGCAATGAGCAATGCAATGGAAGTCCTTACCCCTGAACTTGAAAAGAACAAGAAAGAGGGAGAAGAAGCAGGACTTGCCATCACCTTTGTTGCAGAAGGGGATATTCACGACATTGGTCACAGGCTTGTTACCACAATGCTCGGAGCAAATGGGTTCCAAATCTTTGACCTTGGAGTTGATGTGCTTAATGAAACCGTTGTAGAAGAGGCTGCAAAGCACAAGGGAAAAAAAGTCCTCTTGGTAGGCTCTGCCCTTATGACCACCTCCATGCTTGGCCAGAAAGACCTTATGGACAGGCTCAGAGAAGAAAACCTGAGGGACGATGTAAAGTGCATGTTCGGAGGAGCCCCTGTGTCTGATAAATGGATTACCGAGATTGGAGCGGATGCAACTGCAGAAAACGCTGCTGAAGCTGCAAAAGTTGCACTTGAGGTAATGAAATAATCCTGGGAGGCAAAAGAAAATGACATTTAGAAAGTCCTTTGATTGCTATGATTTCTACGACAGGGCAAAAGTAGGAGAAAAGTGTACTCTGGACGACTGGGACCTCATGAAGATCCCTATGAAAGCAATGGAACTCAAGCAGAAGTACGGGCTTGACTTCAAGGGAGAGTTTATCCCAACAGACAAGGATATGATGGAAAAACTCTTCAAGGCCGGCTTTGAGATGCTCCTTGAGTGCGGAATTTACTGTACCGATACCCACAGGATCGTAAAGTACACTGAAGACGAAATCTGGGATGCGATCAACAATGTCCAGAAGGAATTCGTGCTCGGTACAGGCAGGGAAGCAGTAAATGTCAGGAAGAGAAGTGTTGGGGATAAGAGAAAGCCAATTGTACAGGGTGGACCTACCGGCTCTCCAATATCGGAAGACGTGTTTATGCCTGTTCACATGAGCTATGCTCTGGAAAAGGAAGTAGACACCATCGTTAACGGTGTAATGACTACAGTGCGTGGAAAAGCGCCTATTCCAAAAAGTCCATACGAGGTCCTTGCCGCAAAAACTGAAACAAGGCTGATTAAGAATGCTTGCGCCATGGCCGGTAGGCCTGGGATGGCTGTTTAGGGCCCAGAGACCTCCCTGTCCGCTCAGGGAAACATTTCCGCTGACTGTGCCGGCGGAATGACCTGTACGGACAGCCACGAGGTCTCGCAACTCTGTGAACTCAAGATCGATCTCGATGCAATTTCAGTTATTGCTCACTACACTGCAAACAGCGACATCATTATGGACGAGCAGATGCCGATCTTTGGCGGGTACGCTGGCGGCATTGAAGAAACAACTATAGTCAACATTGCAACCCACATCAACTCAGTTGTCATGAGCAACGCAAGCTGGCATCTGGATGGGCCTGTCCACATCCGCTGGGGTTCAACCAACACCAGAGAGACACTGATGATTGCAGGCTGGGCATGTGCAACAATTTCTGAATTTACGGATATACTGTCAGGTAACCAGTACTACCCATGCGCAGGCCCATGTACTGAGATGTGTCTGCTCGAGGCTTCAGCCCAATCCATTACCGACACGGCTTCAGGCAGAGAAATTCTCTCAGGAGTAGCCTCAGCAAAGGGTGTCGTTACCGATAAGACCACAGGTATGGAAGCCAGGATGATGGGAGAAGTAGCAAGGGCAACGGCAGGCGTAGAAATCTCCGAAGTAAATGTAATCCTTGACAAGCTTGTAGCCCTCTATGAGAAGAATTATGCAAGCGCACCAGCAGGAAAGACCTTCCAGGAATGTTACGACGTAAAGACCGTAACACCAACTGACGAGTACATGCAGGTCTACGACGGAGCAAGGAAGAAGCTCGAAGACCTGGGACTTGTATTTTAAAATAAAAATAAACATAGTTTATTAAAAATGAAAACTGCTTTCAAAATAGAATTCAGTTGAGAAGTTGCTTAATTCTTCAACTGTGTCTGGACTTTTAGTCCAGACTTCCATACTTTTGAGGTACTTTCTGAATACTTTGAATACTTTCTGAATCCTTATTGAGTGCTTTTTTTCTATACTCCTCTTCACTGTCGGTATATATTTAGCATGAAAAGGTACCATCTGCAAGCAGTTTCATTGGTTGTGCATGTTATTCAAAGAATGTCATGTTCGTTTTTCTGTGGAAGTAACATCCTTTTTGAGTGCATCTATTCTTTCAGGCGCAGGTACATAATCCAAACTGGTTGATTTTGATAAGAGGAAGGCATTAATTGACTCAAACAAAGTTGTACAAATGAGTTTCCTGCAATAGGTACCGCACTCTGAATATCAGATTTGTAAAAAAATAGAATAGCTGCTTGCGAGAAAACGGTTAGAGACGGACAAGAAGAAGGGAATGAAACTTATCCTTCATAATAATCGTTTTGGTCGTGGTGTGTGAAATGAGGCTTTAAGATCTACCCGCAAGCAACCGGATTCTTATTACCTATAAGTGATATTTATATTTTTCGATGAGTGCTATTTCATAATAACAATTTCCAGTTTATTCCGACCTTCAAGTGACGAAACATTTCTCAACAGTGCTTTTTCCATGACAAAGCTCATATTCTCACATATCCATACTTACTTGAGAGAGAACCTGGGGGCATGAAGGATTATTCTACCGCTCGATGAAAACGAAGCTTTGGAACTGGGACTTACTCTGGTTAATGAAAGAAATGAAACCGAAATCAAAGAAGTCCTTAGCTACCTCTTCGAGCTTGCACTGAAATACGCAAAAGAAGGACAGGAAAACGACACAAAAAGATTGATTGAATATATCAAAAATATAGGAAAAGCGGCAGCTATTGCAAGGCTTGAACCGATTGTTGTCAATACGCTTCTGCTTTTTCCCCAAGTTGCCACAGAGGCATGCAAGCAGAATATGCAAAATGCTCTTGTGAGCATAGCACTCGCATTCGGAGAGATTGGAAAGGCCGCAGCAGGACAAAAAATGGAGGTTTCCGCAAGGATCGCGTCTTCCTGCCTTGGCGAGATGGGAAACACTGCAGCTTCGCGAGGAGCTAAAAAGGAAACAATTGCAGTTATTTTCGCTCTTGGGGAGATTGGAAAAAGCGTTACATGGCAAAAGCTTGGTGATGTTGCAAGCAGCACAGTTGTCCTTCTCGGGGAAACCGGAAAGGCTGCTGCAAGCCAGAAGTTTGAGGACGCGGTATTAAACGCCGAGCTGTTGCTACAGGAGATCGGGACAGGGGCGATTGAAAAAAACCTGAAAGAAACTGCAGACATGAGTGTGCGTTCTATCCAGGATATAGGAAAAACTGCAGATATCCAGGGTCTTGATAAGGCTTTGCTTCAGGCAGCCTATTCACTCGAAGCAATTAAATTTAATGCCGAAGACCGCTATCTGATGAGTGCATCCATAATTGCCGAAGTAGCTCTCCTGCACTTTGAAAGATTGAAAATTGAGAGACTGGAAGATAAGCTGAATAAAATTTCCAGGGGAAAGAAAAGATCACCAGGTACAGGTTTATGAACTGTTACACTCAGTTTAACGATTATTCATATTGAGTTAATCAGTTTGAGTTAATCAGTTTGAGTTAATCAGTTTGAGTTAATCAGTTTGAGTTAATCAGTTTGAGATTAAATCGCAACTCCCGCCTTCTTTACAGGGAAAAGAGTGCAGGAAGGATTATCTGGTCTTAAGGTGCCTTTTCCCAATATAAACTTTTAGTGGGGTGTTCTGAACGTCTATTTCAAACGAAACAGGGGCAACGGATCTCGGGCTAACTTCAGTTAAGGAAAATGATGAGCTTGGAGTATTACGGTCCATAGATTTCCTTACGGAACGAGGAACCGAATATATAAATAGAAAACTTGAGCCCGACGCAAAAAAGGCTGTTATCTGTATAAGGGACATAGGTAGCGCGGCTGTCTTTCAAAAAATGGAAATTGGAGTATTTTTATCACTTTTTTCGCTTGGAAAGATGGCTGAAATTGCAAGAGAGCAGAAAATGACTGATACCGGTTTAAGCATCCTTTACTCTCTCTGCGCAATTGGTAAAGCAGCGGTTGGGCAAAACATGGAGTCTGCGGTCAGGATTGCAGTCGCATATCTTGGAGAAATTGCGAACTCTGCCTCACTTCAGAAGACGGAGAGAGAGGTGCTTGCAGCAGCTCTTGCTATAGGGTCCATAGGAAAGGAAACCTTCGGGCAGCAGAGTATCCGGGTTCCGGAAAACGGAGGATTTCTTCCTCCAAAGTCATGTATCCTTTTATCTCAACCTCCTGGAAAAGAGGCTATTCTCTTCTCTAGAGAATTTCCGGGTATTTTTAGCCTGCTTGTTCAACAGGGAGGAGAAGCTGATTCTCTTCAGGATATTCCTGTCCTTTTGGAGAGCGAATCTTCTTATACGGGTTTTACCGAGTTTGAGAATCTAATCATAAGAACTGCTAATTCTCTAGGAACAATGATTTTTGAAGTTAAAGATAAATTTTTAATAAGCCACATGCTTATGACAAAACTTGCCCTTGACACTCTCAATGGATCTGAATATATACACGAAGCCGAATCTCTTGATTGAAAACTTATAAAATTTTAAAATGCCGTTTTATCCGAATAGCTTTGATTCTGATTGTGTTCCTGGGAATCACCAGATTTCATGGGAACTGTAAAACTGGGAATCAACATAATTGAGTTCATGCGTCTTCTGTTAAGTGAGAAATTGTGACAAACTGTGTCCATTTACACAATGCTTGCTAAATATTTTATCAAGTTATAAGCTGAACCAGAGTATCGATTTCACGTAAATAGGCCAAAATTGAAAGCGCTGGTTTCTAATGCAAAATCGATACTTTCTGGCAAGAAAATTCCTTAACCGATGACCAATATAATTGAGTTAAGTGGCTGCATTGGTAGAGTACTGAAAACGGTTCTAATTCTAGCTACTGTTGAGTGGTTTGAGAAATGCGGGAAACTTTAACATTTAAGGTATATTTTTCAGAATATATATTTCATAATGATTTTTATTCCCATTATTCCTCTTACAAGTTGTTATAAAATCAAGATTTCTTTTTTGCCAGGTTAATTTTAGTAATTTTAGGGGTCGTTGGTTCATGGAAAGGAAATTCACTCAGGCTATTCTCATAATTTCCCTATTTATACCTTGGACAGTAATTACTCAAGCTGAGGCTGCGGTTGTAATTGTAAATAACAGTGGAGATAATAACAGTGGAGCTGGAAATTATACTTCGATCCAGGAAGCTATCAATAATGCACATGACGGGGATACAGTCCTTGTTAGCCCTGGTGTATACAGTGAAAATATAATAGTCAACAAGAAACTTACAATTCTCTCCCATGCCATGCTCTCAGGCAGCCAGACTAACCGCACTTATATTATAAGTACAGCTTCTGACAATGCGGTCTTCAGTATCAGCTCAGATAATGTGACGATAAACGGTTTTCATATTGCAGGAGGTCCTTTCGAAAAGAATACATCTCAGGAGGTTGGACTTTACCTTGAAGGTGTAAGAAACTGTTCTTTAAAGAACAATACGCTGATACTAACTGATAAGGGGATTGTTCTCAAGAATTCTCAGGACAACTACCTTAATGGAAACCTTGTAAGCTTCGGGAATGAGGGAGTTGTGCTTGATAATTCAGAGGAGAATGTACTGTCAAACAATTGGGTAATGAAAAATAATCAGGGAATTTCGCTGAATAATTCCTTTAACAATACTCTTGTTAACAACACAGCAGGTTCAAACGGAGTGGGCATTCTCCTTCAAACATCTCAGGGAAATAAGCTTGCTTATAACCTCATTTTGAAAAATGAATATGGGGTTCTCGGCCAGAAAGCATGGTCCAATATTTTAACCAATAACAATCTTTACCTTAATGACATTGGTGTGGACCTCAGGAGTTCATCAAATAATTCGTTCTATGAAAATGAATTTATTAACTTTCTGAATGCCGTAGACGAAGGAAATAATATATGGAACAGTAGCTCGGCAGGTAATTTCTGGAATGATCATACAGGGATAGATTCCGATGGAAATGGTGTAATTGATAATCAGTACGTCATTAACCATATCATCGGAGCAATTGACTATATGCCTATGGTAAATATGCCTATGGTAAATAGGATTTCTTCAGGCAATAGCTCCAGAGCTTTGGGAGCTAATGGCAACATTTTGTTGTCGCTATTTGAAAAAAAATACCCCGAAAACTCAGCGAGTAACCGCAAAAAAGGAGTTGTTATCGAAACAACCGAACTTGGACAGATAAACAAATTCCTTGAGAGAGGCCCGGTCTTTTTGAAACTTGGAGCTGAATGGTGTGGAGCCTGCCAATCTATGAAACCTATTATCGATGAGCTGGCTTCCAGGTACGGAGATAGAGCAACAATAATGTCCATAAATATAAACAAAAATCCTCAACTTGCAACTTATTTTGATGTCGGCTATATTCCAGACTCTTCCATGATTATGGGTATTGAAAATGGAACATATGTTTACATGCAGCTAGATGGGAATATTACCACAGATAGAGTAAAGGCAAGAATTGTTGGACTGAAAGACAAAGAAGTGTACGAAAAAGTTCTGGGAAACGCCCTTGCCTATAAAGAAAAAGACAAATCGGGATGAAAGAGTCCATTGGTACGTAATTTCAACTGAATTCAAAACATACTTTCTGAAAAAACGGAAACTCTTTTTTGAATGAACTGCTTCGGTTACAAAATAGTAACACTAATAACCTCGTAACTTCATAGAGTAAGCCAGACTCTATTTCCTGCGCAGCCCGTATATCTTACGCAATAATCTGAAGTCGAAAATAGTGATGAAACATACAGGCAAGAATTATAAAACCTGCGGGATAAAAGTTGAAGCTTAATGTGTTCTATCAATAATAAAGGACGCTAAAAATGAAGAGGGATACTAACAATAGAGAGGGGCAAAAAGAATGATTACATTAAATGAGGCAGAGGCAGTTGAAGTAAGTTTATCTGCAGTTGACGAGGGAGATGAGAGCAGAGCTTTCCAGGCCCTTGACTCCCTTACAGGAATTGCGGCAGATTTCCTTTCAGAGAATGAAGAGGCAGATGCCGAGAGAGTTATCCTATCGATTGAGAGTGGCGCACAGGCAGCTGCAGAGAGAGAGATGGAGCTCGTTACGATCAATTCTATCCTGTCCCTCGGGAAACTGGCAAGGAAAGCAGCAGACAAGGGATTTGAGTCTGCCCTGGGCAGGGCTTTCATAGCAATCGGAAAACTTGGAAAAACTGCAGCCGCACATTCCCTTGAAGCCGGTTCAAAGGTCGCTGCTACAACCCTGATGGAGATCTGGAACTTCTTCCCAGAAAAGTGGGATCAGGAAAAAGTAATTGCCTTTTCTTTGCTCTTTAAAGAGATCGGAATCTCTGCTGCTATAAATGGTATGGAGGACGTTGTACTCAGTGCAGTAACGGGCCTGGGAGAGATCGGGAAAAAGGTTGCAGCAAAAAGCCTTGAACTTGAAACTATAAGCAGCATGCTTTTGCTTGAGGAAATAGGTAAGATTGCAGCTGAGAATTATTTTGATGAAGCTCTGAGTTCAACAGCGCTTTCCATAGAAGAGATAGGAAAACTATCTGTAAAGAAGGAGCTTAATGACGCCGTTTTGCAGTGCCAGTGGACACTTGAGACTCTGAGAGTCCAGGCTGAAGAAAAGGCTCTAAATAACTCCTCAATTGTGGCGGAAGTATCTCTGGATAACTTTAAAGATATCAGTTGTACGGATTCCGAAGAAAAAATGGAGAAGTTCCAGGAAATAAAAGTTCTTCAGAAAAAAATCCAATCTACTCTGTAAATTCAGGGAAGAGAAATTTTCTAACTCATCTATTTAGGACTTACGCAGTTGAACTGAAAAATCAACCACAGCAAACCGTTAACTGTTTAAAACGGGACTTTAATCCACAGTTTTTACCGTAATTGATTCTGTTTCTCAAGTGCGTAAGTCCTATATTGATATGACAAAGCGTAAAACCCCTGAGTTTAACTCAGGGGACATGGATAACTCAGGAAGCCCATAAGTCTTTTACTTAGGGGTAGTCCATGCTTCAAATGTAAGAGAAAAGTATTTCGTATGTATGCGCTGCGGGAAAACAAAAATAGTTTCTGAACCAAAAAACGAATAAGATTCCAGAAAAACTTAAAAAACCTGATCTTTACCTGTTGATCTGATTCTTACTTATAATTGGGTCACACTTGCCCAATTATTTATATGTTTCTATGAATTTTTTTTAATCCCATTAAATTGATACCTTAATTACGCAGGTGTTTATAGAAAAACGCTCTCTGCTAATGAAAATTTTAAGTTCATGAGCATTCAAGAATCTCCTTTATTTTTGTAAATTTTCTAGTTTTATGTTTTCAGATAATTGCTGGATGAAAGACTTATTAGCGCCAGAAAAACTATATAGTTTCATCTCACAAATTATTTTGATAACATGCAAAATTTTGACAACAGACAAAAATTGGAGCCCCTCCCCATGATCTGCAGTCACCACAATTTTTTTCAAAATGCCCCGGATTTAATCCCCAGAGAGATCTTCCCTTGCTGTTCCGTGGAAGGCAGTGAAATTAAACTCATCTCTGGACCCACTCATGCAGGTAAAACCACTTTCATGAGCCAGGTTGCCAGTAATATGGTTGGAGTAAAAATTTATATTGATTTTGAAGATAGGCAGATACCGGAGCCGGTATCTGGAGATTTACAGGCTATTGAGGAGACTGCAGCCGAAATCCGCAAAAAAGAAACTGAAGACGGAGAAGGGCGAATTTTCTACTTTTTTGATGAAATCCAGAATCTTCAGGGTTGGGAGAACTGGGTTGACAGGCTTCACAGGCAGGGGGCAGAAATTTATCTAACTTCATCGAGATCAAAATTAATAAATGAGTTTTCTTCCAGGTTTTCAGGTAGATGTAAAATTTTAAGGCTTTTTCCTTTCTCTTTCAGGGAATACCTGCAGATTAAAGGTAACAGAATAGCAGAGCCTAATTTTCTAACGCCATCAAGCAGTGATGAGCTATTATGCATGTTTTTGCAGTATTTCGAAAACGGTGGTTTTCCGGATGTAATCAAAAAAGATGACATCAGTCTTTCCCGTAAATATTTTGAAGAAGAGTTGAAAAAAGGCGCTGCAGCCGGATATGATGTCCAGAAGTTAAAAAAGCTTGTCATATTTCTAATTTCGAACATGGCTTCGGAATATTCCCCCGACACCCTGAAAAAAATTAGTGGAATCGAAAGCGGGGAACTCATAAACACCTATCTGGACTATCTAGAAGACATTTTCTTACTTTACAGGGTCCCAAAACTCAACAGCCTCCAGGAAAGCGGGAAGGAAAAAGACGTTCCCTGTAAGATTTATGCAGGCGATACCGGCCTTTTCAAAGCAGTATATCCCGGTTACCCCGACAGCCTTGGACTGAGATTTGAAAACCTTGTGTTCCTTGAACTGCTGAGAAGGGAAAAACAGGTATTCTACTTCCGGAACCAAAGAGAATGTGATTTTATCATTAAGGAAAAAGACAGCCAGAAAGTTTCGGCTGCAATTCAGATTTCGGTTTGCTTCGGAAACCCTGCAGTAATGGAAAGAGAAATTCTGGGGCTTACGGAAGCTATGGACGAGTACGGCCTTGAAGAGGGGCTTATTCTGACAATGGACGAAGAAGAGACCATTAGAGTTAATGGCAAAAACGGAAAAAAAATAGTCATGGTTAAATCAGTGTGGAAATGGATGCTGGAATAAAGAAAATAAAGAGCAAAAAGGCGACATTCATGTAAAATGTTATAATAACTCCCGAACCTGTGCTGAAATACGTAACAGAAGGTAAAAATGAAAAAAAACCGGAACGTGAATATTCCAAACTTAATTTTCTATTCGGGACTTTTCCCGAAATCAGAAAGTCTTAAGGGAATAGTTCAGGTTCCTTTTATTCTGAGATCTCTGTTTGTATTTCGCTACTTTGATTCTTGTTTTATACTTAAGTTTCTTACACTGAAATTTCACCAAGAATGACATCTTTTTCCGCAGCTTTTCCTTCTTTTGCTTCTCTCTGGGAATAAAACCAGAGTGGGATGTAGAGACAAAGCACGAAAAAACCTACCCCTGTAGTAGCCCAGCCTAGTTCAAGGCTGTTGAGGTAAATTATCCCTACAAGAAAGAAGGGAACATTCAAAATTGCCGTTGCCAGTGCTACGTTTTTCCAGCCGCGTGGGGCTTTAAAGGGTCTTTCTAACCTTGAGAACTCAGGGTCATTCCTTACTTTGAAATACGTATAGAGACTGATTCCGTTAGCACACATATACCCGATTGCAGAAGCTGCAAGAATTGCAGTAGGATTTCCCAAAAGAATTAAACACATATTGAACATGGCATCTGCAGCCATTGCATTCATCGGGTGTCCGTGAGAGTTCAGTTTGCTTAGAAATGCGGGAAGATTGCCTTGAATTGACATTGAATAAATTGACCTTGCCGAGGAGAGAAATGCAGTTTGGATAATCAGTAGCATGGCTCCGATAAGCATTATTATCGAGATGGAAGCCCCAAGAGAACCTAGAGAGATATTTGCAAGAGGAAGCATAGGAGACACAGGCTGGGCAATTACTTGATCAACTCCAAGAGTGCCTATTACAGATGTCTGAACCAGTATATAAAGCACAAGACAAATTCCTCCGCAGACTAGTAGTGCTTTTGGAGTATCAGTATTAGGGTTCTTGTATTCTGGCCCGTAAATTGCTGCTGTTTCCCAGGCACAAGCACTCCATTCTGCCATTGCGAAAAGCCCGAAAATGATGAGTACATGTTGCAGGTCCCAGGTCCAGTCAACAGGGAACCAAGAGCCTGTGATATTAGCAATATGAAAGTCCCCTGTGAGGAATGGAGCAAGTGTAATAACCATAAGAGGAATCAAAGAGACTACCGCTAAGACGTACCCTGCTCTTGCTCCATTCTTGAGTCCTTTTGAATTTATAACTGCAAGGGAGCCAAAAATAAATCCACCTACCAATAAGGAAAGGAAAGTCTTGGGGATTACGGCAAGGGCTGGTATCAAGCCCTGAAAGTAGTCCCCTATCAGGATCGCATAAATTGCAAGCACAGGACTCCAGCCGAACCAGTAACTCCAGGCGCTGAAACCACCTATGAATTTACCAAACTTAAATTTTCCTTGATTAATTTTATTCGAATTTGAGCCAAAAACGGTTTGGGTATAACCTGGCAAACCCGATGCCTTAGGAAAAACCGTTGCAAGCTCTCCGAATGCGAGGTTCTGGATAAAGCCGAGTAAAATAGTCAGGCCCCATAATATTATTGAAAAAGCCCAGACATAGCCTGTAAAGTAACCTATCGACGGTAGGATTAACAAAGGAACGCCAAGAGCTATTGCAAGCCCTTGCTTCCAGTCAATACTTCTTTCAAGCTCCTTTGGCTCGCAGTGTGCCCTGCTGCAATCTCCTGCTGGATTCAGGTCAGTTTGAGGATGGGAAGGATAATGGTCACTGCTCATAAAATCACCTTTATTCAAATTTTTCAGGCAATCTGCTTTCTGAATAGGTTGCAGGAATTAATTTTAATGTCGAGCAACTTTTCAATGTTCATTTTTGCAGCAATACCTTTTGCAGCGCCTGGTACTGACGTTATAACTCCGATATCTAGTTCCTCACGCAGCTCGCGCATAACGTGCTCGTCCACAAGGTCCATCTTGGCGACCCCGAGTTTTTTTGCGACGTACTCTTTTGCCTCGCCTATGCGCATATTTTTTGAGAACTCCATCCTTGCAACAAGGTCACCTGCAGCCCTAATTCCAGTCATACCTGAAGCCATTATGTGGGAAATCGGCATACCCATCGGGTCGCCGACTCCTATCTATATGCCGTCGACGCCTGCAATTTCGACCATCGCCTTGCTTGCTCTGGTAACCGCATCAATCGGAGGAGTTTCAAGCATTGGAATTCCGCCAACTCCCATTCCCATATTTACGTGACAGGGGATCGGAGACGCTTCGACTGCAGCTTTGATGAAAGTAACTGCACGAGCAAGGTTCCAGGCTGAGGTCTTACTGGTATTGGTGTTGCATACTGGTCCGAAAACATTTGCTCCGGCTTTTGCAATAAGCGGAGCCTGTTCATGCGGCCATAAACCTGCGAGCCGCATTCCATCATACTCCAGTTCTCCGTGCATACCTAGCACCATCTCGCCAGCCATGCCTGCTTCAATGTACATATCAGGGAACTCTTTTCTAAGGGCCTGGATTGCATAAAGTGTGCCGTACATATCTCCATCGCCTGCCGCGCCGGTTGTATCAAAGTTAACGCCGTCAGCCCCGGAGGCAAAAAGTTTCTGCATGACCCAGACCGTGTCTCTGGTAAGGTGTTCGGCAGCGTGTTCCATGGATTCTTTTGCCTTATCAATCTTGAATAGCTTCATAAGGTCGCCAGGGTTCTCAAAAGGCCCATCAGGGGTGTAATAAAGTCCCATATTGGGCATCGCCCCATAAAACAACGGAATGATCATGTTTTGCTGACAGACTTCCATTGCTTGACACTCGTTTGATACAACAGGTTTTACCGGCTTGAAACTGTAATCAATGTGCCCGAGTTCCATCGTGTCGGCACCAAAAGCACGCTCGTGCATCATGCAGCCAACTAAACGGCTGGAAGGAATGCCAACTCCACTGTTGCCCTGATCACCATCAAGCCTGATAGTACCAATGTCGTGTGTTACAGGAATTTCCATACCCTGTTCGACGCTCACAGCCTTGCCGGGCATGGTAAGGATCTCTGCAAGCTTGTCCATTTCATTGGCGCTCAGGGTAGGGATCTCGCCAAGGTCGGCAGCGTTTGCAGTACCGGCTTCGATTTCCTCCATTATTTTTTCTTTGGTAAGGAAGACACGTTTCCCGTCTCCCATTCTCAAAGCGTATTCGGTTGCCATTTTTATGATTCTCCTTTTGACAAACTTAGTTTAGATGATATCGATTTTATTGAGAGTTGAGGCTCATAGCAGCAGTTCTTTTGCTTTTGCCACGGCTTCGCTTGCGTTTTCAGCATAGCAGTCTGCACCGATTTTGTCAGCCCAGGACTGGGTTGCAGGGGCTCCGCCTACCATAACCTTTACTTTGCCTCTGAGCCCTTCTTCCTTGAGGAGTTCAATTACCTCCCTCTGCCCCTGAAGGGTCGTCGTCATAAGGGCGGAAATGCCGATCATATCAGCATTGACTTCCTTTGCCTTTTCTACGAAATTCCTTGTAGGCACATCCCTGCCAAGATCATAAACTTCAAAACCTGAGGACTGGAGCATAGTAGAGACTATTGACTTGCCGATATCGTGGACGTCGCCCTCGACAGTTCCGTTTACGATAACCCCCAGTTTCTTTTCCTGTGTGCCTGCTGGCAAATCTTCTTCAAGCAGCTTTACCCCGGCAGTCATTGCGTCGGCTGCCATCATCACATGGGGCAGGAAAAGTTTCCCTCTCTCAAAAAGAGTTCCTACCTGGTTCATGCCTGACGAGAGCCCTTTTTCTATGATCTCTTCTGGGGGGAGCTTTAACTTCGCTTTTCCTACCGTTTCGATTACTTTTTCCTTTTTACAGGAGATTACCGCATCAGCAATCTCGAGGAGTAATCCTTCTGTATCTGCCATTTTTTTCGGTCCCATTTTTATTTGGAAGTAGTTGACGTTTTTCTTTATGATTATTCGGAAGACGGTAAGTTAGTTCCTACTAATGTTATATATATTTTTCTAAAATTATATAATAAGGTCTTAAAAATATAAAGGAGACTATAAAATAACGGCAAATATGAATGTCAAAATTTTTCATAAAGAGTTTAACTTTCTAAAATAAGACAAAGTTCAAAAAAGCTTTGATACTAAAAAATTTTGGAAATTTGTACTGTTAATATATCTTCAGCTTAGCATTCTTCAGTGACATTATCTTTCCAGAGATCAAGTATATATTTCATTATCAAAAATAGGAGTATTAGGGGGAGTGAAGAAAATAGCGTACTATTCTTAAGATAAGGGGACCTGAAGATTCTTTCTGGAAGAGAACAGAATACGCTATTTTTCTATTTAATAAATTAATTGGAAGTCTCTGCTACTTCATTACAAATTATGTAATTGATAAATAGCATAGTTGTTAAAATATAAATTAAAAATTATATGTAGTAAAGAATTAGATCAGGGGGAAGAGGCATGGAAGTAGAAAGTAGAAAAAAGATGAAAAAAACACATATGGGGCCAAAGAATACTTGGGAAGGCTTTTTTAAAGATAAGACACACGGAGGGCACAGATATTCGTCTGAGGAGTTTCTTGCTATGGAAGCCAGGGAAAAACTATTCCACCTCGACGGAGGCAAAACGCTGCTTGACTTCGGGTGTGGTTCTGCAGAACTCCTGACCTACTATGCTCCTGAATATGACCAGCTTTTAGGAGTAGACTTTTCCCCATCCATGCTTGGAGAAGCAAGTAAAAGAATCAGTCAAAGAAAATGTAATAATATTGACCTTATACTTGCTGACCATGAGACACTCTGGGAAAACCTTGACTCAAACTTTGATCGAATAACTGCAGCCGGAGTGATTCAGTACTTAACGTTTCAAGAAATTGATGACTTTATTGCTAAGGCATCAGAGTATCTCAGTACAGACGGTAAAATAGTATTTTTTGACATACTGGACCCGCGATTATACCCATTGTGGAAACTAGGAGTATTTGCACCGAATGCAGGGCTTTTAAAAGCTTTGTACCGAGTAGGTTGCGATTTTCAGAGTTCAATATTGTCGGCCTTAAAAAACCGTCCGAGAAACATTTACGGTTTTACCCACAACCCTTACAAAATCCAGAAAATTGCGAACAAACACGATTTAGAGATGCGCTATATACAATCAATGTACTATGAATATAAGTATCATGCAATAATGGGTCGTGTCCCCGAATTATAGATCAATTCCGAAAAAGCGAGTACATCCCACGCATTTAATGAATATATTGAGAGACTCTTGCGCTTTCGGTTTTCAATGATTCAAACCCACGACCCAATAATGTTTCGGACTTAAAAGGATGAACTGAAAAAGGCAAATGAATTCCTAAAAAGTGGAAGAAACTTTACCTTCTTATTCCAGCTTGCCTGCAGTACCCAGATTTTCCTGATTATGTATTATCTTCGGTTGTATCTCTTGACTCATGGCGACGACCTCGTTTTCAGCTTAAACTTATTCCACCAGCTATTTTTTCTGCTTTCTGTGCTTTTTCTTGGAACTCTTTGATTTTTGTCATTGAGTATCCACATAACTCTTCATATACCTTTTCAATATTTTTATTCTCGCTATTTGCTAATGCTTCTGCTTCGCTTTTGCAGTCGCAGATTTTCTCAAATACATCATTTGGATTACAGTTTTTCAGGTCATCAATATTTCTTATATCTGCGAAATAATAAAGTTTGAATGCCAGATCTCTGCCCATTCCTAGTTCTTTGACTAATTCTGATTTCTCATCCATTCCCTTGTATTCTTGTGCCATTTTTACATACATTCTAATGGACTCAATTAAATAAGATTTTTCAGCAGGAAGATCTGCTCCTTCTAGGTCTCGGATATTACTGTTAAATTTATTAAACAGATACTTAGGATTACAAAATGCAAGTTCATCTATTTTTCGTATTTTCGCATTGTACAGCCTATATGCAACCTCTTCGTCAAGTCCCAGTTTTTTGACAAAGTCAGAATTTTTAACCTCATTTTGGATTCTGGATTCAAACTCAATCTTTTTATCCCCTGGGAGAAACTTTTGAACCCATGCATATATCCATTCTTCTATTGTTTTGGTGAATGCACCAACAATAAAAGAAAATACGAATACAAAAAAATGATTTATATCCTTTAGATCTCCTGCCATATTTATATGTAAGAGGTAAATCAACAAGTAAAAACCTATGATCGCTATAAAAGGTGCAATAAGGAATCTCCGGAGGTACGACCAGACTTTGCTTAATTTTTCGTACTCCGGAATAAGGTAACTGAAATTCTGTTCGATGCTTAAAAGACTGTAAGAGATAATACCAATGAGCGAGGCAGTTATTATATAGACAGGGAACTTTAAATCCTCAATTCCATTAAAGGTAACATATTGTATTTTATAATAATAAAAATAAACCAGTATGGCAGGCCATATAAGTAGGGCGCCAATTATGTTAATACTTCTTGCCTTGAAAAGAAAGTTCTCTTCTATATTTCTATCTAGTTTTGTATCATCCTCTATTTTTGTATATTTATTATAAGCAACGTATAATAATAGCAGGTGTATTAATAAAATAGTAACTAAAATTACTAAAATGTATTCGAGTACTAAAATATATTTAGTAAAATTTGATAACACTATTATAAAATATATTAATAATATCGCATCAAGTAATAAAACAAAATTTAATTTTCTATTTTTAGAGTCTAGTTCTTTGATCTCATAATACAACTCGTATAATAAAAGCAGGAGTACTAACGGAATCGATAAAAGTACTAGATTACTTTTGGTAGATCCTATTAATAATATCACAGCTAATAACAATAATAACATAAGTAACACAAAACAAGAAGTTAATTCAGGGAAATATCTGCATACCCAGCCTAAAAAAAGAAAACACCCAAAAAAAAGTGGTAATAGAAGAGCCCATGAAAACATTTGTGTGTTTCTTACAGTACCATCTACTGTGCCATTTACAGTACCATTTATAGTGCCAATTATTGTTTTATTTGTTTCGTTATATATTGTACCATTTATTTTACCGTTTATTGAGCCATTAATCTCTGCTATTGTGTCATTTGAATTCGTATTTGTTTCATTATTTGCTTCTGCTGCCCAGGTCCCCTGAACCAGCAAACTAAAAGTGAAAATTATTAATAGAAATTTACAGACTCCGCTTCCCCTCCCCATAAATAGTAATTTGTAAATTCAAATATAAATATATTCTTTTTTATATATATTATGTTGAATGTGGGCCCCACCTACTCTTCTGCCATTTCCTTCCAAAAACAGCACAGTTCATTTACATGTACAATCAGACCAGTAAATCCTCAATCCCTGCCTCTCTCACAATATCGATCGCCTTAACCTCTTCTTCCTGAGTCAGGCGGCGTCCAATCTCCGGATACTCCATAGCCCGGTAGCATGGCCTGTACTGGAACATCAGGTTGAACCTGATTTGAGGGATATGTTTTGCAACCCATTCGGCAATCGGCCTTGTACAGCATTCCAGATGGCCTGGCAGCACAAGATGGCGAAGGAGAATTTCGGAGGTTTTGTAGGCGAATTCGAAATTTGGCTGCACGATTTCCAGGTAATTTTTTATTTTTGAGTATTTCCGGGCGCATACATCGTTTCCGTACTTGAAATCTCCAAGGTAGACATCCACAACCCCTTCGAGGATTTCTGCAATTTCAGGGGAATGGTACATATTTGAGTTCCAGACCACAGGCGTATTTACAGAGATTTCCCGGACTATCTTCAGGACGGTATGCGCGTGCGGAGTCGGGGTAACGAAATTTACGTTCCTTGCCCCGTGCATTCTCCGGAGGTCGATAAGCTTTGCAAGTTTCCTGGGCTCAATTCGAATTCCAGCATCATGACAGGTCGAAATATCCCAGTTCTGGCAGTAAACGCAGGCAAAGGTACAGCCTGTAAAAAATATCGTGTGAGATGGTACAAGCTCAGGCTCTTCTCCCATGTGCAGGAACTCAGAAGCATAATTGGAAAGGTCTGTCAGCCTGCAGAATCCTTTTTCGCCGGCTTTCCTGTCAACCTCACAGCGCCACCCACAGCACTGGCATTTTTTCAGCATTCTGTCTACAATCGCAATTTTAAGGTCAAGAAGAGAGGGACTGGCTTTTGGAAGCTCCAGGAAGCTTCTGGTAAAAAATGCCAGCCTGTCATTTGCATTTTTATAGTCAAGGACTTCCGCGGCTTCTCGTTCAAGGTCTTCTTTGAGTTTTCGGTACTCTTCGATCTCGTTACCATGAATTTTCCTTAGCTCTTCAAGCTGCATGCCTGGATCAAACTGGACCGGAATTCTTTCGGTTATCTTAAAAAGGGAAGGCATTTCATCTCTCTGCACCTTGAAGTAACGTTTCAGGTACTTCGGGGCTGCCATACTGAAATATTATTCCACATGGGTTAAAGGTTTATTGTCTGTTTCTTCTGGTTTTAATTCCAATATCCGGTTCTGATTTTTAGTTCTGATTTTTAGTTTTGAGTTCCAGTTTTGAGTTCCAGTTTGAGTTCCAGTTTGAGTTCCAGTTTGAGTTCCAGTTCTGATTTCCGGTTATGATTTCCAGTTCTGATTTCCAGTTTGAGTTCCAGTTCAGACTTCTATTTTGATTTTTTAATTGCTGATTTTGCTGGTTTATTAAATCTGGATTTACATTCATTAGCGTACTTTTTAGAAACGAATAGGCTTTTCCAGGCTCTTCACATGCAAGGTTATAAGAATAAAAAGGCTTTTAACACTTTTTGACTGCTATCCTCACGGGTAACTCTAAAAATTCACATAAGCAGGTTGGGAACGAAAATGGAATGGTTCTTTCTTTTTATCGCAGGTCTTTTTGAAGCAGCCTGGGCAATAGGTCTGAAATATACGGAAGGTTTCACGAAGCTTTATCCAAGCATCTTCACCGTCGTGTGCATGTCTCTTAGCTTCTATTTTCTTTCCCAGTCCCTGAAGACTCTGCCAATCGGAACCAGCTATGCGGTCTGGACCGGAATCGGGATTATCGGCACTACGATTCTTGGAGTCCTGCTCTTTAATGAGCCCATGGACTTTGCCAGGGCTTTCTGTGTTATTTTAATATTCTCAGGGATTATCGGGCTCAGGATAATTTCTCCATAACCTTTTGCAGAACTCCTGTTCTTTTTCAGGGCCTTTCCTGTACTACTGGAAGTAGACCTTTTTCTGCGGTTGGGAGCCAAAAATTAAAAACCTGCAAGACAATTTATAATGGGATTAAACCCGAGGGTTGTTTTGGTTCCGATTTTATCTTACCTTTTGATCAAGTGGTCAAAAATTAGCTTTAAAGATGCCCGCGGGAGACTTTTGGGGGAATATTCTGGTTACGCTTGACAGCACGACAATTAGTCTCTGGGATTTAATGTCCCTTCTGTTTGTACTTCTGTTTCTCTATGCAATAATCTACCCGCAGTCGCAGCTAAAACAAATCCGGTTGCGGCGCATGGCAAAACTGAAAGCTATGGAAAAAAGCCACGGCTGCAAGGTGCTCACTATGATTCACAGGCGGGAGGCAATCTCTCTTTTCGGGATACCGGCCTACCAGTACATAGATGAAGAAGATGCCGAGCAGATCCTGCGCTGGATAAGAAAATACAAAGATTACCCGCTTGAGCTGATCCTGCACACGCCAGGCGGTCAGCTCCATTCCAGTATCCAGATCGCACGCGCCCTGCGGCGGCCCCCGAAAAACACGAAAGTTATTATTCCTCACTATTCGATGTCAGGAGGCACAATCATCGCCCTTGCCGCAAATGAAATCGTGATGGATAAGGACGCGGTTATCGGGCCAATCGACCCCCAGATAGGAGACTTTATTCGCGGGATGTACCCTGCTCCCTCCTGGATATATGCTGCAGAAACAAAAAAGGAACAATCCGATGACATCACCCTTGTTATGAGCGATATCTCAAGAAAAGCTCTCAAATTCACCAGAAATGTTGCAAAAGAGCTTCTTGAAGGCAAAATCCAGCCAGGCCCGGCTGGGGAAAGCAGGCTCGATGAAGTGGTCGAAAAACTGGTCAGCGGAGAAATGATCCACAGCACTCCTCTCTCAGCCGGCGAGGCAAAAGAAATAGGGCTTGTTGTCAGTACGGATTTTCCGGAGGACGTGCACGAGTTTATGAAGCTCTTTAAGCCTGTAAAAAAGAGTGTGGAATACACTGAGTAAACTGGAATGAAAATTGGCTTGAAGAAGTGAAGTTAGAGAAGTTTAGGCCTTGGAAATAAATTTACATAACCTATTAAATTTATCCATTATTTCATAGGATATTTTTATTCAACCCGTTTTTATCTAAAAACTTTAGTTCAAACTACTGTGAATTTTATTCAAACTCCTGTTTTCTTCACCCTTGCACTCTCCTCACTCAGCCCTGCCCATATAACCTTATACTCTAGCTGTTCAAGCACTGGATAATAGAGGCTGCGGTCAAGCCCGAAACCTTCAAAAACCTTTACCGCATCAGCATACGTTTCTACTGCCCCCGGTCTTTCAAGTTCTTGATCTATTCTCTCAAGCAGTTGTCTGTGAATTAAGTAGTTTTCAAGGAGTACGTAATTTTTATATTTCTCCAGATCTTCGACCTTTCCGAATTCTTCGGCTTTTCCGGATTCCCTGATTTCTTCTAACTCTCTTGCTTTTTCGAACTCTCCAGTTCTTTCTGATTCTCTGATTTTTCCGAACTCCCCGATTTCTTTCAGTTCTCCAGCTTTTGCGAGCCTGTCTGCAACCACTTCCTTTAAAGCATCTGGCAGGACTCCTTTTCCGACTGCGATTTCCTCAAGGTTTACCAGTTCTCCTGAAATTGGAAATTCCATTTCCTCCAGTCTTGACCGGTCTTCTAAAAGCTTTTTTCCCTCGTACTTTCTGAGTATTTGCATGACTTCGTTTGCAGGGATTTTTTTGTCAAAGAAGATTACGTCCTGCGAAGGGAAATCCTTTTCAGAACACTTGAGTTTTCTGTCAATCAGGAGAATTACAGGTTCCTTTACCTGCTTGAGCTTCTCAATCTTATTTTCCAGATATTCGGGAGTCCAGAAACCCACTATTTCCAGGTATACCCTCATTCCGTCCCTATGGAGAGAGAAGTCCGGAACAAAAGCGTATTTTCCGGCTTTAAGAATCGTTGGCTCCCTTTTTATTTTCCAGCTTCCCAGACTGAGGCTGCCAAACATCTGCTCAAGAGTGCTGTCATATGTAGCTTCTTCGGCATCGATTTCCTCAATCCTGGCTTCTTTTCCAGCTTCTTTCCCGGTTTCTTTCCCAGTTTCTTTCCCGGTTTCTTTCCCAGTTTCTTTCCCAGCTTCATATTTTTCCTTTTCTTCTTTAATTTGAAGCTCTGGCGAAAGGGCCTCTGGGTACACTGCTGCTTCAGGAGTGATTTTGAAAAACTTTTCTGAGTCATCAAGGGTAAAATTCAGGATGCGTTTCCCCTGGTAGCCTTTGTGAAGAATGCCTGCCTTGAGCCTCCAGCCTTTTGACCTCAGCAGTGCAGGAAAGATTTTTGCAAAGGAATTCCCATAGCGCTCCGAGATCCGAAAAAGAGAGGCAGGCCCGTCAAGGTGCAGATGAACGGCTTTTAATTCTTCGAAGTTTTCTCTGGTTTTTCCTTCCTTTCCTTCTTTTTCTCTATTGATTTCTCTATTGATTTCTCTATCGATTTTGCCTGTTTCCTCATCAGTATCTTCAAGGGAATACATAAGCCCCGAACGAAGGATTTTCCAGAGGATTTTCTGAAAATCGCCTTTTATCCAGATATCGAGGTCAACTGCACGGAAAAGCAGAGTCTGAGTCAGAGAAATATTGTACTGTTTTAGGATTTCTGCAGGAGAAAGAGGTACGAAACTTTTGACGACCTGGTTTTCCTCAAGGTCCGCCCAGAGTGCTTTTTCAAGTTCTTTTTCCGAAATTGAAAGTTTTTTTGCAGCATTTCGCAGAGCCTCTTTTCTCTCGGCAGGAGAAAGTGCCATGCCTCCGCAGGCTTCAAAAACAGCTTCTCTCGCCAGAGACGGGTCAACAGCTGCATCTGTTTCTATAACGGTGCGCCTTCCAAGCAGCTGGGAAAGACCCCGGATAAAGCGGTAATTCATTTCCTCGTAACCATCAAGTTCAGCCAGAAGGTCACCATAGGTTTTTCCGATATGCTGCTCGAAAGTCTCTATCAGAAGCCTTGCAGGTTCAAGGTTTTCGGGATCAAAAGCTGCGTATACAGGCTTTATTTTCCCTCCGGAGATGCGGGTTACAAGAAGGTCAGAAGTGAGCAGGTGAGCCGCCTCCTGAGCTTTTTTCGTTCTTCATCTGTTTTTCCTTTCCTTGTTCTTTTTTTATCTGGTTTTCCTTTCCTGATTCTCTCTTCATTTGATTTTCCTGCGTTGATCTTCCAGAGCCTTTTTGATTTGAAACAGCTTCTTTTCTTCTCCTGGCAGTTCCGGCTTCGGTCGTTTCTTCGGATATAATCTCATAGAGTATGGCTTCTTTTCCTTCTTTCTTCCTGAGGATCCTTCCCAGGCGCTGGATATACGCTAATTTACTCCCTGTACCGCTTGCTATAATCCCTATGTTTGCCTCGGGGACGTCTATGCCCTCGTCAAGAACCTTTGAAGTAACTACAGCCCTGTATTTTCCTTCCTTGAACTTCTCAAGGATGGAATTCCTTTCTTTTGCAGGCGTCCTGTAAGTGATTGCAGGGATAAGAAATTCCCTGGAAATCCGGTGGACAAGACGGTTATGTTCCGTAAAAATGAAGACCCTGTCTTCCCTGTGTGTATTCAGGATCTCTTTTAACTTTTCAATTTTAGACTCCGTGTTGAAAGCAAGTTCTCTTGCTACGTTTCTTGCAAGAAGGGCTTTTCTGGCTTCAGGGTCTCTCCCACTTCTCATAACCAGTTTCTGAAAATCCCCTGGCCCCCGAAGAACCATCCCGGTTTTCCGGAGATAATCTGTATAAGCCGAATAACATTTGTCGTATTCTTTTCTTTCCTCATCCGTAAGTGCAGCAGCTATCCGTTTTATTCTGTAAGGAGCAAGGTGGCTGCCTGCAAGTTCCGATACGTGCTTTTCGTATACTTTTCCCCCGACAAGCCTGTTAAGCTCCGAGTGTAATTCGTCTTCCCGTTCGTAAGTGGCTGTCAGCCCAAGCCTGTAAGGCGCTGCGGAAAACTCAGCAATGCTCCTGTATCCGGTTGCAGGCAGGTGGTGGACTTCATCAAAAACAAGGAGACCAAACCTGTTCCCGAGAGTTTCGGCGTGAATGTAAGCAGAGTCATATGTGGAAACGGTTATCGGAAGAATTTTCTTCTCCCCGCCCCCAAGCTTTCCGATTTCCATTAAAAAGGCTTCTTCAAGCTGTTTTTTCCATTGTTCAAGCAGATCAAGCGTCGGGACAACCACAAGGGCAGGGGTATTGCAGCCTGCAATTGCCCTGATCCCAACAAGAGTTTTTCCGCTCCCTGTTGGCAGGACAAGCACTCCCCATCTATTATTTTCTCCCCAGGTCACAAGAGCTTCAGCCTGATAATCCCTTAACTTAAGTTTCTTTCCGGACGCTTCATAAGCTGCTGCCAGGTCAGGACAGGGGAAGAGGTCAAGAACTTCGTCTTTAAAAGGGATCTTAGAATTTTTCAGATAATCTGTTATATCTCTGTAATAAAGAGCAAGAGCTCTAAAATTTCCGCTTCTTTCATCCCAGACTGCATTGGGAACTCTCACATTACCTTCTATAAGAAGCGTTCCCTGCTTGAAGCTGATTTTGATCATTGTTTATTAAAAGTCTGGACATTATATATAATAATTGAGTTATCAGCCTCGGTTTCCATTGCCCGAAGTTAGAGTTGCTGCTCTCCAACCCGAGTTCCGTCACCAGATTCTCATCTCGGGTGGACTAACCCTTTTCGCTCACCTCGTTCGCTCAAGAAGGCTGAATCATAATAAAGATGCTTGACTACGTTTTCAACTATCTCAGGATGTTTAATTTACCCGAATTTTTGTATGGATCATCCCGACAAAACAAGCCTGAAGAAGGAAAAAGATAGCTTTGTTTGAGGCAAATACCTGATTGCTTTTTTTCTTTTGTTCAGGTTATTTATAGTTTTATTCCAATATAAACATTAAAAAATTTATCTTTATCGTCAACGGGGGCGTAATAAATGATACATCTATGGGAGTATGATTCTCGCAAGCTTAACGGCTTAAACATGCCGCAATTGATGAGCGAACTTGAAAGAATAGGAAATGAAGGGTGGGAACTGATTCTGATGAAGAACGATATCGATGAAGAAGGCAGAGTAACTGCAATTTTCAAGCGGAAAAAAGAAAGTGAGACTATAGCTTTATAACTCTACTTTTGTATCCTCTTCAAATTGAGTGGAAATCTCTCACCTTCCACTCACCGAGTTTTTTTCTCTGATTAGCTAGGCTAGAGATGGCATTTCAAATTCACAAGAAGGTAACCAGTTACAGCGGTGGGAAGGACAAGGGGAAGGGTCACGAATAACCCCGCAAGCCCTTTTCCCCGAAAATCACGGCCTTACAAACACATAAGCCATGATTAACGCCACGCAAAGGAAGAGAATAGAAGATATGGCTATGCCCGGAGCTTAAGAAATAAAGGAAACCATATCTTGCCAAGCATGGAAATCATTTTTTATGTTTTTAGCTTATTTTTTATTCGGATTCTGGAGTAAATCCGTATTTTTCCAGTATTTCCTGTCCTTCTTCTCCAGTTACGAAATCCACGAATTCCTGTGATTCTTCTTTGTTATCAGAAGCAGAAACTAAGGCTATAGGATAACTGATGGAAGTATTAACAGGGACGGTAGCAACGATTTTTATAGTTCCGGGGTCTGCGGCCTTTGCATCGGTCATGTACACAAAACCTGCATCAACCTCTCCTCTTTCCACGTATGTGAGTACTTGTTTAACGTCTTCAGCAAGTATCGTCTTATCTTTTAGCTGGTCCCAGAGTCCTGCGTCAGTCAATGCCTGGGTTGTGTATTTGCCTACAGGGGCAGTTTCGGGGTTTCCAATGCTGATTTTCCCCACATCTGAGGCTGTCAGGTCTTTTATTCCGGTTATATTAAGATCGCTGTTTGAAGGGACTATGAGCACAAGGGAGTTCTCAGCAAAGTCTTTCCTGGTACTGTTGTCGATAAGGGTCTCATTGGCAAGCATGTCCATGTTTTTCTGGTCAGCAGAAGCAAAAACATCAACTGGAGCTCCTCCTTCGATCTGTTTACGCAGATTTCCTGACCCTGCAAAATTTAAATTCACATCCGTGCCAGGGTTTTCAGTTTCAAACTGGGATTCCATATCCGTAAAAGCTTCGGTAAGGCTGGCAGCGGCAGATACTGTTATAGCGTCAGGGTTCTGTTCAGAAACCGACGTTTCATTTGTGGCTGCACCCGTTTCGTTTGTGGCTGGAGTAACAGTTTCGTTTGTAGCTTCATTTCCATTACCAGTACACCCTATTGCAAGGAATACTCCTAATATTACTAACAGAACTATCAGTTCTTTTCTCACAATTTCACCTACTCAAAACATTATTATAATTAAGTACTTACGCGGTTGAATTCAGAATTGATAACAATGAACCTGCGGCAATACAAGTTGTTTTTTTATTTTACTCATGCCTGTATTTTCTGACAAGGCAATATTATGTTATAAGTCGCGTTAGTCAGAGGAAATATATGGCAAATAATGCGTTATGTTTACTAGTACATAACGTTTTTCTCACATTTCTTTTAATAGTATAAGAAGATTCCCGGTGCCGGTCTCAAAGAGAATTTTAAGATCGACTTATGGATAGTTTACAGTCGGATACAGCTCTTTAACAAATCTTTTTATACCAGGATTTAACAGATACCGGAATTTCATGAAAAACAAATCGTAAAATAAGACAGAATCAAAATTAAAAGAATAATTAGCCCTTATTTCTTGAGGTGAGCATTTTTAGGTCATTGCACTATTAGTTAGTTGGTGTTATTTCCAAAACATTTTTAGTGGCTTATCGTACCTTTTTTGCAATTCAGTAAGGTTAATAGCATGCTTGATGCACGAAACATAAGGCATTTTTTTCAGCACCGGAAAATTAATCACGAAAACATCAACCGTGTAACCTAGATTCGGCAGGTTAACGCAACTATAGATATATATTTTCATATTTCTCTCCCATGAGACTCAATATTTTCCAGTGAATTTCTTCCATATTCAGTATTTCTGACTTTGTTTTCCCTTTTTTCTGCGTTATAAGTTCTGTAATTCCCTGAAACTTGAAAAATATCCATCTCATTGTTGGTCTTTTTGTTGGTTTCCCTTTTTGATCTGGAACCGTTTCATTTTCTTCTTCTAACTTTGTCCTTAATTTCCATTCTGCAATAGAATAAATCATTAAGCAGAGAACCATTATCATTGTCAACGCTTCAATTCTTGATTTATTCTTGAGATAAACCTTCGATATGCTAAAGGCATCACTTTTCAAAAATCTGAATCCTTTTTCTACTTTATCCTGTCCTTTGTAATACTTCAGCATCTCTTCAGGAGAAAGACTGATATCATTACTTGCAAGAATGAAAAGTCCCATTTTTTCCATTTCTTTTAAAACAAAAGCATCATTAACCTTTATAACCCCATCAATCTTATAATATGTCTTTAATTTTTCATTTTTTAAAGGTCTGCCTTTTTTACCTGCTTCGCGTTTTTTAATGGTTTTCAAATCTACTTTTTCAAAAAGAACGGAAGGGAAATCTGCAATCCATTTTTCTGCTGCTTTTAATGCATCTTCTTCACAGAAAAAGTCATCTCCTGCCAGTTTTTTAAGCGACTTTTCTGCTTTTTCAGCTTTTTTCAGCTCTTCTGAGGAGTACTCTTTTTTTCTTCATTTTATGAGAGAGTACAAAACCCACTTTTGTTACTCCACCATAATCCACAAAGTTTGATAAAATGAGTATCTTCGTCGCTTTCACGTTTCAGGTTTAGATTGCATTTAGCAGTTCCTTTGCTCAGTAATTGTGCAGGAACACGACTGATCCAGAATGACTTTCCTATGTTCTTGATATTATTATCAGTGTAAAAAGAACTATCAGCTACATAGTACACTTTGCTTTCAGGTCTTAAAGCTGATTTGAGAGACTTGATTGCTTCCAGAATTGTGCTTTTGTCTGAAGCATTCCCTGAATGGGTGTTCATGAAAAGTGGTATTCCATGCTGATTAACAATCAAGCTCAAAACAAATTGTTTGAGGTCCCATCTTCCGTTTTTGGGTATTCCAAAAGTAATATCAATATACTCAGTTTCTTCGTCTTCATAATCCCCATAAACGCTGACACTTGTAGTGTCAGCGTGTAAACAATGGACAGGAATAGGTAGACGATTCATAATGTGAAGAGTGATTTCAGTAAACAGTTTTGTAGGACCATACTTTACGATTCTGTCAAGAGTTTCTCCAATAGCATATTGATTCAGGTCTTCTCGTGTGACGCTGTCTCCAAAAAGTCTTCCTATAGAAATAGTCCTGAAATAATCAGGAAAAAGGTACAGACGTTGCCCTATGAAACCAAGACCATTGAGTACCATGGCAAGGATACAGACGGAGTGAGGAACCTTGTGATCTCGTTCTTTAGGAAGTTTCTCATCGATCAATTTGTCAACTTCAAGCTCTTGGAAAACTCCAGCAATAAGACCAAGGTGACCTAAGAAGCTTGTACGTTTTATTGAGGATTCAACTCTTCTACTGTTGTTTTTATCTGCCATGGAAGATCAAGAAAAGAAATATGAAAATTAATTATATTAACTTATATGTTTACCTGCCGAATCTAGGGTGTAATGATGGAATACCAGAAAATCAACCGAATAACGATGAAATACCAAAAATCAACCGAATAATGGCGGACTACCCATTTTTAAGATTCCGAATAAACTTTTGTAAACTCCGCACCAAGCGTAATCATAATTGAGGAATAGTAAAATAGAAGAAATAATCCTATAACAGACCCTAATGCTCCATATACGCTTGTAGGGTTACTGTATGCAAAAAAAAGTGCAATAGCGTATTTTCCTATTGTTACAAGAAATGCTGTTACGAGAGCCCCTACAAAAACCGATTTCAAATCAAAACTCTTATCGGGAAGCACTCTATACACAAGTATGAAAAACAGCACAAGAATAAGGAAGCTGGCTATTGGACCTGTATAATCAGCAATTACAGGTGAAAATGGTAGAAATTGCTGGAACAATTCTGAAGCCGCATAAAGAAATCCTTCAACAAATATGCTCATTACAAGCAGCCCTCCAAAGAAAATAACAATAACAAAGGACATGATTGCATCCTTTGTAAAATCTTTAATGCTACTGGATTCAGCGGGTTTGATATCCCATGCTCTCTCAAGGAAATTCTTCAATTGCCTGAAAACGTTACTCGCACTCCAGAGAAGAAATACAAAACCTATTAATGCGCTTATTGAGAGAGAATTTAGTTCCGGAATACGTTCGAAAAGTAGAATTGTCATATTGATGATTCTCTCATCAGCGGCTCCTTGCAGGTGGTTTATTATTGTACTCTGGAGATTTTCAGATTTCAAAAAAATACTCCCTATAGATACTGAAAATAACAGGAGAGCAGGAAGACTCAGTACAAAATAATACGCCAGCGCGGCGCTGTAAGTCATTGCATCATCTTCCAGCCATTCCTTTATCGTTCTGGTAACCAGATTTCTTACGTATTCCCGGCTCATATTTTCCCCGATATGTAATATATTGCACTTTTATTAAATAGTTCTTATTAAATTTTGTGGACTTTGCTGTTTCTGCAAAGGATGGAGTAAAAAAGAAAATAGAATAGGGTCCTCCAAAATCAGTGTGTAAATTAAGATCCCAAAATGCTTATTTGAGATTATATGTATGTAATTTGAGTTCCCCAAGCAAAAATACACTCGAAAAATCCAAATTTTAAAATAATAACTAAAATTAAGCTTTAAAATTGAGAACCGAATGTAATAATAACTTTATTTTTGACAAACTATATTTATTTGTAATTATGGCATTCGATCACATTTTTTCTTTATACTAAATTTAACATTAAAGAAGGACTAATCAGCATCTAAAACTGAAATTGAAAGAATATTTTACTTTAAATACAAAATAAATTGTTTTTCATATGTATTTTACTCTGGGGGATAATGAAACAATATTTAATCTAAAAAATAAAGCTCATTAATCCTTAAAAAGCGGACCAATTTTTAAGGACCCTAAAATAGAAATTATTAATGAAGAGAAAAATAAAATAAAATAAAAAGGAACATTTAGAAGATTTTTTTAATATATATTGTGTGAAGAATTGGAAAATAATGACTGAAAATAATTTAAATGAAATAAAGCAACTCAATTTTTGTACTCGTGTATATGCTCTCTATAGTGAGCATGTAAATGTTCATGCATAAGCTTGCCGTGAACGTGCATGTGTTCATGGATAAGATTTGTAGAAAGTAAAAGTTCCCTGTTATTGAGCACCTTTTCCACATCTCCATCCACAACAATTCTATGATCTTCACCCATTACTATGGCTCTTTTGCTAATCTGCGCTACTGTTTCAAGGTCATGAGTAGCGGTAATTATCGTCTTTCCTGCCTTCCCAAGTTCCTGTAATAGCTCTATCAACCAGAGCTGAGTCCTTGGGTCCAATCCTGCAGTGGGCTCATCCAATAGAAGGACATCCGGGTTATTAGCCAAAACAGCGGCTATACAGACTTTTTTCTTCTCTCCTCCACTCAGTGTATGAGGATATCGATCTTTAAGCTTGGTAATTCCAATCATCTCCAGGACTTCTATCACTCTGGTTTTAACTTCTTCCAGAGTCATATTGAGTTGCAGGGGTCCAAAGGCAACCTCTTCATAAACTGTGGACGAGAAGAGCTGTACATCTGAGTTCTGAAAGACAAATCCTACTCTTTTCCTGAAATAAGACCTGAATTCATTATCTTTAATGGCATCGAAAACATCTTCGCTTATCTCATTGTCAAAAGCATAGAATTCTCCCAAAGTAGGATATATAAGTCCATCCAGAAGGGTCAGTAGAGTCGATTTCCCACTCCCATTAGAACCCATTATAGAGATTTGCTCACCTGGCATCACCTTGAAGCTGATATCATTTAATGCATTTATTTTTCCAACATATGTATATGATACATTCTTCACATCAAAAATTGTTTCCATGTTCATATCACCTTATGATGTTATGGGAGATCAACACTAGCAATACGCTCATGGATATCGCAATTGCCACTGAAATGTAATCGCGATTGCGCATTTTGAACTCCTGCATTATCTTAACATCACCATTGTACCCTCTGGACATCATGGATGCATGAACTTTTTCACTTGTATCCAGAGACCTTATTAGCGTATAGCCGATTCGTCCACCAACCCACTTTTGCTCCTCGAACATGCCTCCAGTCTTTATGGTCCTGGCTTTCTTGGCAATGTATATCTCCCGCACCATATCAGTTAGCAGAAAAATGTACCTGTAGGCCATCTCCAGCGTGAAAACATAGATTTTAGGAACGCCGACCGAGCGCAGAGATTTAAAAAGAACCTGCTGAGGCGTGGTGAGAAAAAGCAAAACTACGGCAGATACGCATGCTGCGACACGCATTATAAATATCACAGCAGAGTTGACGCCTTGTTTGGTGATATATATGCTCTCGGGGAGTGAAAACGGTCCCAGGTGTGCCCCAGGGCCAAGATAAGCTAACCTGATAAGAGGGTCTCCTGGAAAGAAAACATTGAAGATCATTGGTATGGCGATGATTCCTGCAAAAATTGGTATGAAGAGCCACACCCGCTTGATAAAGAATAAGACATCGATCTTGCTGAGATATGCAAAAAGCAGAGTAAGCATATAAACAAAGATCAGTACTCTCAGGTCTCCGATTAAACTCGTTGCGAATATCACGGTCAGGATGGAAATCAGCTTGGCTCTAGGGTCCAAACTTTGCAGGAAACCATCGCGTTTCGAGAAGCTATCCGAGACAAAAGCTTCTTCCAAAAAGCCAAAGATTCCGTCAATCGTTTTTCCTATAAAACCTTTCTTACCGTGATGCACCGCTGAGCACTGACATGAAACGGTATCTGTTTTTTTCATCCAATCTGGGATCATTGTTAACCCACTCTAAAACCTGAATTCCAGCTAGTATTAAAATATGATATGAGTTAATTATAAAAATAAACAAAAATTAAAATTACAAAAAGGTGCCGATTTTATACAAAATTTTATATTCCAAAAGTTATGGGAAAGGAATTCCACATAAAGAGAACCAAATTATAGAGAATTTCAATAAATCTCATTAATCTATATTTTATAAGTATTATAAACGATCCCTCAAACTTACGGGTTTATTGAAATTCTCACAATACCAAATATTTGTGGCTTTTCGTCATTCCATATGGATAAAATGATTTTCAATTCAAGACCGCATTGGTATTTATGGAGACATTATAAGATATCCACACAAAACAGCAAAGAGCTATATTTGTTTTCAATATATGATAAACTCACGGCAATATTTAAAAATTTTAATTTTTGGCAGCTTTTTTTCCTATAAAATACAGTAGGCCACCGCATATTACTACTCCTATCACTGCTGACAGAATATATGCTACAGAAGACATGGTCATCGACTCATCGCCGCCCGCAAAAGCATAATCAGGCATTGGAGCGCTCCAGAAATCAGAGAGCTCCTCAAGCCCTGGAGGCACAAAACCGAGCTTCTCCTTGACCTCTTCAGGTCCCCACTCACCGAAGGTTTCGCCGACGGCCAAAAGACCTAATGGTGCAAAAATCATAAGGATTATCAAGCCAATGCTTAAGTTTCTTATTATTTTCTCCATGTTTTTACCTCAGGCTGTAACTGCCTTCTTCATTTTTTTCTTTTGTGCTTCGGATGTTTCCACATAAAGTATAGATGTATCCGTTTTCTGGATATAGGCAAAAATAAGTGCTGTAATCAGTGCTTCCAGGATGCTAAATCCAAGAGCATGCTCCAGTACCATGGCAGGAACAGTTACACTCAATGGGTAGGGCATATAAAGTGGGGTTCCAGCTGCAGTGTGATGCAAAATGGGCTGTATTCCGAATTCAACACCTGTACAGAAAGCTGCGATTGTTAAAGATAAGTAACCAGCTATAGCCGAAGCAATAACTCTTTTAGAGGACGTGATTTCAGAATTTCCGCTAATAAACTTGTAAATATAGTAACCGACAAAAGGCATCACCACTCCCATGTTGAAGCAATTCGCGGCTATGGCCGTTATTCCCCCATCACCGAACATCAATGCCTGTAACACCAGAGCTACAGAAATAGATATAACTCCTGCCCATGGACCCAGGACTATGCCGATAATTGCACCTCCAACAGCATGACCTGTGCTACCTCCAGGAATAGGTACATTGAACATCATTATTACAAATGAAAAAGCAGCTGATAGTGCCAGCAGAGGGACCTGTTTGGACTTAAGTTCTGCATTCAGTTTTTTTCCAGCGTAATACCATATCGGAATCATAATGATCCAAAACGCGGTATAGGTATACGGCCCTAAATATCCATCTGGAATATGCATTTTTATTTCTTCCTATATTTATTTATTATAAATATAACTTTGCCTAAAAAGAAATCCCAGCTTCTTTAAATATCTTGCAACATTTTGCTGGTTATTTTTCTAAACAATGCCTTGACATGGCAGTATTGTTGAGTACTACTTATATATATTTTGGTATTACTTTTTTTGATAAATTTGTATTTAGATAGAATTCAATATTCATATTTAACATAAAAATAAAATTAAGTATTCTTATCTCTGTCTTTTTATATCCCGAAATAGTTCTAATTAAATATTTTTTATTGGCTTTGTAGAAATTCTTTCTGTAAATCAACATCAAAAAGCTGAAAGACGTGAGTAAAAATAGATCAAACCATTCAGTTCAAATTAATGGAGATTTTTTGGAGAATATTTACGGAGCCTTCTATCTTTCTTTAATTATCTGAACCTTATCCCTATCTGCTTTCACAGACCAGGTAAAAAGAAGTTCAGGCACTTAAACTATTCAGGAAGTGGTTTAAGGTTTGTGTCTGTTTGCTAGAGACATATTATCTATACTACTAATTAATATTTAATACTTACTTCTTATTTTTTATTACTATATATTATTTTTTCCAGATTTATTATTACGCATTTGGAGAAAAATCAGTTTGAAGAAATCAGTTTGAAGAAATCAGTTTGAAGAAATCAGTTTCTTGGAAAGTATACTGTCTAATAATAGTTGGCAAACATTGAAAATGAGTTGAGAACCTTAAATTAAGAAAATTTTTCAATATATCTCTTTCTCAGAACCTTATGTTACAACCGGGACAGAAAAAGGTAGAATAAGTTCCTCTGTTACTCTGAATAAAAAAGATCCCATATGCCCTAACATTTTTATTGCTAAGGGAGTGAAAAGGGTTACGAATACCCGGTCTTGTGTTACATAATTCCATGTAACTTTAAAATAATATTTGTGTCATAAACTGCAATTATTTTCTTATTATGAATTTATCTGAGTAATCGATACACTAGTGTCGAGTCAATCATCAAGGATTCAATGATTCCGAATAATTGCAATCGATTTTATGCGACATTTTACTGTTGACTTGACACTAGTTCTGAGACTTTCATTGATTTGGGAATAAAATTGGTTTTGGGATGAACTATAGCATTGTCTGTATTTTCTTTTCGACTTTTTTCAATTCAATCCACGAAGGCTCAGGCCGCGGATACTCTTCAAATATAAAGATTGCCGGCTTTTCCCTGCACGGATTAAATTATGATGCAAGGGTCTTGAGTGGTTGAATGCGGAGACGGAGTCTATACCTGAAATTCTTCCTGATCTCGCCTATCATCTTCATTTCAGCATTGTCAAGGATTTTTGCGCGGTGAACGATCAGGAAATATCCAATTATGAAGGCTGTGTACTCCCATAGTGCTCCGGTAAGTAGATGTGCATTCTTGGCTGCGAGCATGGACCCGACCATCAAGATAACGATAAAAGTTAATTTCCTGTACATCGAGGTGAAAGGATGCATATTCTGCTTTCTCCAGGCCCTTAAAGTCATCAGAACTTCGATGGATGAAAAGGACACTGCAGTCCCTATAGCTGCACCTACCATGCCATACTCAGGTATAAGCATGAAATTGATTGCGACATTAATGCCTGCACTTGCGACCGAGCACTTCATAAGGAAATCCGAATCACCAGAGGCTAACAGAGTATGATAGTTAAACCCGAAGTACGAATTTGTTATGAACCCCAGGGCAAGGATACGCAGGGCTGTGGAGCCACTTACGTATTGCGCCCCATAGAGCTTTGTAATAAAGTACTCGGGATACACGAATATGAGTGCGAAGAGAGGGAATGTAAGCAGGAAACACCATTTAGTCATTACCTCATAAATTGAGCCAAGTGGAGCAGTCTCGTTTTGACCCCAGAGCTTTGATGTAACAGGGACATAAACAAAGCCTATGGAAGATATTACCAGAGACAAGAACCCTACAAGAGGGTATACTGCATTGTAAATTCCAACGATTTCAGCCGACTTGAAATAGCCAAGCATTATTGTGTCTATCCAGCTCATAATGTTAAGCAGAGTTGCGGTTATCAAGAGTGGAAATGAATACCTTATTAACTGCCTGGTTGTGTCACCAAATTGAATTTTCCTTTCCTGCTTGACTGTCTGCTTGATTGGAGGCTTCTTTATAAAGTACACGGACATTATGCCAAAGGTAAAGATCATTGAGAGCAGATCCGCAAATACGACTCCCTTCAGGGAAGCATTGATAAATACGGCAACTGTGGCAAACCCAAGTAGAGATACCGGCCTTATAATGTTATAGAAATACATGTTAACATTCGTACGGTCGAATCCTCTGTAGATTGCTACTGTCAGGTTCAGGAGTATGGTAAACGGAACTGCAAAGATAAGAGTCTTCACTACGGACAGGACTTTACCCTGTGCATCAAAGCCATTTCCTGCCAGAGTATGGAACAGGGAGGGTGATACAAGAATTGAAAGCAAGCCTGCAATCAAGCCCATAATCATGGCTGAGATTATTAATTCATGCACCTTCTGTTCCTCATGCCTGCCCCTGAAGAACGCAATATATCTTGGAACTCCTTCATTGAGTCCGAGGGTTGCGATTGCACCTGTAACTGAGATCACAGTGAGTGCAAGGGCATATGTGCCAAAGTCGGCTGGCGCAAGGTGTGACGTGAGTACTTTTTTGGTGATAATGTCGAGAAGCATTCCGATGAAGGTTCCTGCAAGTATTACACCGGAACCTGCCACTATCCGGTTGACCGAGTCGTTAACTGACATGTTAACACCGTTTTACTGCGTTTAGTTCCCGATTCTCTGGGTCAACGGGCAGGAGCAATGTTCGGTTGCCTTGCCAGTGACTGCTTGTAAAACGTTCTCAGTTGACTGAAGGTTAAAGCCTGAAAAGTCTTTCTTCGCAGTTTGCAGGATAGATAAAACTGGCCTTTCAACCTTGCAGGTACTACCAGATAGGGTACTGTTACTGTATGTAATGAAAAATCTCATTTTGGGGTTTAGGGTTTCAAAGTTAGTTGTTTCGAATTCCTTTGAACATCTGTAAGTTTTAAGTTTGTCCGTATGTCGGCCTTTTTGCTCAATTTTTTGTCTGGCTACCTCTTTCTGAGCTTCCGAGACAAGGTCTATTTCGGGTTTCTTGATAAGCTGCATGATTTCTTACGACCTTCAGGATTGGATCGGAGCTAAATCTTGGATTGGATCGGAGCTAAATCTTGGATTGGATCGTGGGGTCAACTTCCAGGTTGTACAGGGGTTGAGTCCTGTTGGGTCCCAAACTGACTCGAATGCGGATCTTGGGCTAATCCTCGGTTAGGTGCTGAATATTCGAAGCTGATTTGAGGCTAATTCAGGAGGATCCCTGTTGGATCACAGGTTGGGTTTTGGGTTAAATCTGGAAGACCCCTGTTGGATCGCAGGTTGGATTGGGTTAAATCCGGAAGACCCCTGTTGGATCACAGGTTGGGTTTTGGGTTGAATCGCAGGTTGGATGGGTTGGATCCATTTTAGGATCTCAGTGAGTTGCAGGGTGAATCCCGGGTAAGATTTATGGCTGGATTATGAAAGACGGATCTGGGTTTTACCCGCCTTGCATTAATTCTGATTTGCTTCTGCTAATTTGCATCTTAATTCAATGAACGCTTCGCCTGTTTTTCGAAGCTTGGAATCTGTTTTTGCATTCCTGGAACAGCTTACGAAACTCATCGAGTCTTTTTCTTTTCTAACTCCATAAGCGTCCGTAACCAATTTAGCCTTCAGAGGGCTGGCAGAGCAAATTCCGGATTATGTCGTTTTTTCTGAAACTTGAAGGAGAATAACTAAATATATATTTTTCAAAGTTCCCCCAAGATTTCCACGAAGTACCTCATCGACTTAATATAAAAGCTTTTTGGAATCATCCCTGCATTATCATAATGAGGTAAGATCGCGGCCTGAAAGAAACCTTATTTGCTATGTCTCCTGTCAAAGATCGGTTGGATTTCGCTTCTCGGCTTTTGCAGCTTTAACCTGAAGCGATTTTCAAGGCAATTAAAAACCTCAAATTGAGGAAATAAGCCTTCAAAGAGGGTTTCAACTCTTTGAAAATCCTGATTACCCATACAGGATAATCCCAATTTCTTTTATTTGGTCAGGAACAATCCTGATGGAAAGGAGTTTTTTTCGGTATTATTCAAATGCAGCCAGAGTAGAAAAAACGTTTTCGAAGATAAATATCTTGAGATGGAACTTTTTAAATATCAGTAGTAATCATTTGAATTGTTTTTTATAACTTCACTGAAAATATTTAGGGTAATATTTGATAATTATTATAATTTACTTAATATGTACTTATTCATCAGTACAGAAGGCAGAAAAAGTCTTCATCAGTATGAGGTAAATAAGAGTTCACAAGGATCTTCAATTTACTCTTCAAAGTCATACAGAAAAGAAAAATGAAGGTTTAAAAACCTCAATTTGTTATTTAATTTTTCGTTATTCTAATTAATTTTTTGGCTCTTCGTGGTTTTGTGTGGATATCCTCATAATATTCTCATAAAAACCAATGCGATCTTGAATTGAAAATCATCTTATCCATAGGGAATGACGAAGAGCCTAGTTTTTGTTAGGTTCCGCTATAGTTTTTGTTAGGTTCAGTTACAGTTTTTGCGGGATTATGTTACCGTTTTTTAGGTTCAGTTATCATTTTTACTCGATTCATCTGCCGTTTTCATTTAATTTCCTGGTTTTACTTTTCTGTACAGGAACACAGCAAGCAAGGAAACTGCTCCGTAAAAGATTTCAAACCCTGGAGCATCTGTTTTATTTTCAAGTGCATATTCAACACTTGAAGTGTTTATTCCTCCATTCGCTTCTTCATTAAGGCCGGAAGCTTCTGATCCATTCTGGGAATCGAGCTCCACATTGGCAATTCCACTGTCCTCAGTTTGATTGTAATAGGTTCCGTTACCGCCTGCCTCAACATTTGTCATGTTACCGGAACTTCCATTTGCAACTGTTGCGTTTTCGCCAGCTTCGGAATCATCGGTAATATTGTTCCCGGAGATGTTTTCTACAGGATAGGTAACCATAACAGGATGTGTGACAATTACTGCGGCAGTTTTTGAATCTGTTCCATTTTTATTCGTAGCGCTGAGGGTAACAGTGTAAGTTCCGATTGTCGTAAACACGTGAACAGGGTTTTCCTCCGAAGAGTCGATTTTCCCGTCACTCTCAAAGTCCCAGCTCCACGAGTCTGCATTTTCGGACATGTCGGTAAACTGGACTGAAAGAGGAACAGAACCATTGCTATTGTTCATTTCGAAGTTTGCTACCGGAGGTCCGGACCGCTGTGAGTTGGAAGACGAAATCAGAGGTAACTGATCAGAGTAGGTACTTTGCGAGAGCCTGTATTCGGAATCCGCAATTCCATCTCCATCCGCATCGACTGCTGTATCCGAAAAACCTGTACCATCAGGTTCTGCCCAGAAATTGCCTCCAATGTAGGAACCGCCGACAATATTCTCGCCTTCGGTCTTTTCTGTGTTGTAGGCATTTCCGACTCCATTTTGAACCTCTGCATTGACGGTGTTGTTGAAATAGTTATTATAAATCAGATTGTCGTCACTCTCTGGACAGACGAAAAGGCCGTAAACGTCGTTTGAGGATACGTTATTGCCTGTAAGTGTGTTACCGTCGGAAGTGCTGATATGGACACCAGTGTCTTTATTTTCCGAAGCCGTATTTCCGGAGAGGGTATTATTGGTCGAGTCCGATAATAAGATTCCATATTTTTCATTATCTGTAATCACGTTATTTGACAGCTTATTGCTTTTAGAGTTCGAAAGGTAAATTCCATAACCGTTGTTCAGGATTTTGTTATTCTCAATGATACAGTTATTACTTCCTGAGAGATAGATTCCTGCATAGCTGTTTTTTGTTCCTGTAATCCCAAGTCCACTAATTTTCACGTTATAAGCCTTTAAAGAGATTACATGATTGTCTGAGCTCTTAGCCGTAATTATCGTGTCATCAGGATTCCCAGATTCCGAAGATATTACGAGGTTATCTTTGTCTATTTTAATATTCTCGGTATAGATTCCTGGTTTTAAGATAATTAAATCACCTGAGACTGCATTATCCAATGCGGTTTGTATCGAATCTCCAGGCTGGACGTAAACCTCAGCCGCAGCTCCGATACCCGAGCCTAATGTTAAGAGAAGAAAGACTGCCAGTAAAATAGTTAACCTGTTCAATTTGATTCCCCAGTACATTCAAAGTATGGGTGATACTTCGATTAATTAACCGGAAATTAATATAAAGGAATATAAGTATATTGGTACATATTATAGTGAAATTGTGGTATTAATGTGCATATTGGAGTATTATTTGCCAATACGCTGTTAAAAGATTCAATTAAGTTTAATATTATTCAAGAAGGGCTAAGTTAATTAAAAAAACTCTATATAAGCTGGCACAAATGACTTGAAAAAATATAAAATGTTAAAAATGAATTGATTAATGTGTAATCATCTTATCTGAGAAGAAAAATAAGCAAATTGGTTTTTAATGTGCCTGAGAAATAACATACACAGTATAAGAAAAAGTAAACTGCCCTTGGTCTGTTGATATATATTGCTCTCTCTCACCTTGAGTCTATAAGCAAGTCTATAAGCGCAAGTCTATAAGCTATCCAGAGCCATTGTTAACTTCGTTAAGGCTACCGTCATAACAGGAACGAAATGATTGCAAGTATGATAAAGATTATGACGAGCCACTTTGCAATCTCCATTGATAAACCGGCAACTCCCCTTGCGCCCAATATATATGCAATCAATGCCAATATTAAAAAGACCACAGCAAGTCCTATCAAATCCGCTATATTTCACTCCCCCAGTGATTATTTCCCGATAAATTAATAATTAGATTGAAGGTATTTATAATTTGACTGTCAAAGTAAGTCGTTTTGTTATCTATTGACATCTTTTTTTAATTGAAATCGTTCCTATTAAGATTAGATAAAACTATTCTAAGTACTTCCTGGCCATCACAATTAAACCGCATCGGGTTCTGTAGTCAGACACCAGAATGTAATTAAGGAATGACACAAATATGATACCAGTATATGATACCAGGTGGTTTTGTTGACAAGGATGATTATTTAGGAAAGTGGAACAATGGATCAATTCCCAAACTGAAAATTTGAAGTTATATTTGTATCATTCCTGATCATCTGAATTTCAAAAAATTTTTTGAGTTTCCTGCAAAAAAGTTTGAATAATGTCAAATCTGAATTATAATATCCGCAAACGTTATCGATCCAGCATCTGGCTTTGAACTGTATCATATCTGGCTTTGAACTGTATCATATCTGGCTTTGAACTGTATCATATCTGGCTTTGAACTGTATCATTGGTCTCGATACAGAATACTTTCTCGATACAGAACACTTAATGCTTAAATTTGAGCAGGCAGCCTTTCAAAACGCAGCTGCTGCCTGAGGCCCCTTTTTCTTTTTCTCTGCAAATTTAACCGCTTCTGTCAGTTCTTCTCCTACTGCAACGAGCAGCTCAGGTGTGAGCATACCCTGAGAGACCAGTACTCCTCCTGCATCTCTTATTGCCTGTTTCAGGCTTTTTGCCCATAGGTGTTCGATAATAAGAATAGCAGCGGCGGTACCTTCAGGTATAGCCTCGGTTATCTCCAGAATATCTTCTTCAGTGATTCCATAATTCTCCTGGGCTGCTGCCAGGATTCCTGCCTCTGTGCCTCCTATAGCTCCTTCTTCACCGCCAGCCCCATACCCTATAAGTCCCCCAACGACAGCACCAAAATGCATTCTTTCCTCTTCATCCAGTTGTGTAGCCTCAAGAGACTTGATGTTACCAGCTTCGTCTTTCCATATGAACAGCAAATCAATAAGCCTGACCATCCCTTTATTCATGACTGATTCAAGTTCACGGCGGATCTGGCCGTGGAAGTTCGGATTGTCGAATACTATGACTAAAAGCTGCATTGGTCCATACATTACTTCATCCATTTATTTACTCCCCCATTTGAAATTCTTTCCAGTTCTGCTGTCCCGTTTCTGTTGTGCTGTTTTTCACGGATAACTGGTGGTCACATTAATGAGCTATGAAATCTCGTACAATTCCTGTAGTCTTCTTCCCCCTCTGTCAGGAACTCTACAATCAAAAAACAATCACAGCAGTATTAACACAAAAGATGTATAAAATTTAAAATATATATAAACGAGCATATATAAAATTCAGGTTAAGATTACGAGTGAACAGGCAAAAAATATAGGCGGATTTTATTGTATATTTACAAAACCGATAGCTTCCGAGTATCTCTTCATCGGTCCAGATTTTAGTTTTCTTCTTCCTGCCCTGCACTTTCCTTAGCCTCTGCTTCATTTCCTACTGGGCCCATCAATCTGGCAAGCCATCTGGTTTCCTCAAAACTCTCCAGGATAATCTTCAAAACCATGGTAAGAGGCGTGGCAAGCAGCATTCCTGTAGCTCCAAGCACATAATTCCAGTAGAGAAGGGACAAAAATACAATAGCTGGAGATAGTTTCAGGCCTTTTCCTGCGAGTGAAGGAAATATTACGTTTTCAGTGAGTGCATTGACTATCGAGATAGCAATAATAACAGCCAGAGCTCCTATAAGCCCATACTGGATTAGCCCGAAGAACGCGGGTGGAATTGTAGTTAGAGCCAGGCCTATATATGGAATATAACCAAGAAAAAATGCCATGACACCCCAGAAAACCGCAAAGTCGATACCTCCTATAAGGAGAATAACCGTAATTCCGATGGCCGTAACAAGATTTACCTCTGTTCTTATAACAATAAATTCTATCAGACCCTTACCAAATTTATTCAGACGTGATTCGAATACGAGCTGTTCTTCAGCTTTTTGTTCTGTTTTTTCCTGAGCTCCGGCAGCGCCCAGCAACAAAAATGCTGCTGTGACTATGATTATTCCAACCGTTGTCCCGGCATTTATGAGTCCGTTAAGGACGCTTACCATAAGGCTGACTGCAAGTGATGCAATACCACGAAAAACGGACTGCAGGGATAGGTCTTCGGTGGATGGAAGATACGGTAAAAGTTCGTCCAGGATCTCTATCAACTGACTCTGATAGTTTGGAAGTTGGTTTCCAATCTGGATTGCAGCACCTACAATCACTGCCCCGAAAACCGAGATAAATAGAGTTAATAACAAAATTACCAGAAGCACGCTCAGTACTCCGGGAATGCCTTTTCGCTTGACCCAGCGGACAGGTGGGGTAAGTATCAGTGCGACGAAGATAGAGAAAAATACGGTTGTGAGTATCGGAGATATTTCCTTCATTCCTATTGTCAGGATAACAGCAAAAGTACTGTACACTAAAATCTCAGCAGGTACCGAGATTCTATTTATTTTCATATTTTGCAATTCCCCCCATGTCATTTTACAGTAAGCTGATTTTTTATTTCATAACCCGTTAACACAGGTTGATTGATTAACGCCTCCAGATAAATATTGTATCCGATAATCTTTATAGAATAGGGGAAGATTATCTGGTTAGCTTTCCAACCCCTGAAACCATAATAACACTCGAACCTTCTCCCAAATCTAGTTCAAACTAATGGCTCTTCGAATCATCCCACACCTGTTTTCATGAGCAAATAGATGTAAAACAATATATATTCAAATTGATTTATAATATCTTGCATTTTTATGAGCTTAAGATATCGTTGTGAATTTTAAGGAAGACTATGTATTAAATCGCGGAGTATTGCCATAATACGCCACCTTTTGCCCGCAAAATTTTGAATTTCCAGTTTAAAGTATTTTCCATGAAATAGCTTTCCTGTAAATTCGGTAATATTTTCTGAGATTTATCCTGGATTTATGAGCCTGAAGATGTCCTGTATGGAGTTATCGGCCAGAAATTCGAGAAAGTTTTCCTTACTTACACCGAGTTCTTTTAAATTCAGCATGGTTCTTCACATCTCTTGCTATAGTTTCCTTCCCATAGGCAACTGCTTCACACAAGTGTTTCAAAATAAGTTCTAAAATTAAAAACATTCGATTAACTGCGAATATTTTTTGAAACCAATTAATATAAAATATATATTATATATATAACCATATTATGCGTCTTGTTCAGGTACTCATTCCAGTGGGTAAGCGACAGCCTGTGCTCGCCGTGCTAGATGACGAAGGGATAGACTATGCCGTATGGGACGAAACAGGCAGAAAGGACTTTGAAGCCCTTGTCCAGTTTCCAATTCCTCCTGTTGGTGTGGAACCAGTACTTACCAGATTGCGCAAGGCTGGAATTAGCGAAAATACCTATACTATCGTCCTGACACCTGAAACTATAGTATCAAGACGCATTGAAGTTCTAAAGCAGCGCTACTCTGGAACCCGTATCTCGCGAGAAGAATTGATTGCACGTGCAGAGAACCTTGCACCTGAAACTTCTACTTATCTTGCGTTTCTTGTTCTGAGCACGATTATTGCAACTGGAGGACTCTTGCTTGATTCGGCTGCAACAATCATCGGAGCAATGGTCGTGGCTCCCCTTATGGGGCCTGCAATTTCTGCAAGTGTAGGCACTGTGCTTGACGACAGAAAACTTGCGTCTCGAGGAATTAAGATGCAGATTGGAGGGCTTCTGCTCGCAATTGCAGTGGGTGCCCTTATCGGCATACTTCTTAAAGAATCGATACTTTTGCCACCTGGCCTTGATATCCGAGAAATATCCCAGATAGCCGAGAGGACCAGCCCTAATTTCCTTTCTCTTTTCCTTGCTCTGGGATCGGGTATAGCAGGAGCTATCAGTATTATCCGGAATGCAGGGTCTGCCCTTGTGGGTGTTGCGATTGCAATCGCTCTCGTTCCACCAGCTGCAACGGCAGGGTTGGGACTCGCATGGGGGCTACCCTTAGTAGCAATTACAGCTGCCGTGCTCGTGCTTGTTAACCTGCTTGCTGTCAACGTGTCAGCCCTCATAATGTTCTGGGTTTCCGGTTTTCGTCCGGTAGAGAAAGAAGCAGTTGTACATGCCCGTTCTTCTGTGATCTCGCATGTAGCTTTACTTGTCATTGCAATTGCCTCACTCTCTGTAGCTCTTGGGCTTGTTACCTATTCTTCTTTTCAGACATCTCTTGTTGAACAGGAGATTAACGGAGAAATGATAGCTATGTTCAAAGATCCCGAATATGCAGAAAAGGATTTGACACTTGAAAAAGTTACAGTCGGCTATATGCCTTTAGATTTCTTGTTAAAAAAACCTGTAAAAGTATCCCTCCTGATAGGCCGCAAAGTAGGTCAGGAAGTCCCTCCAGATATGGCCAGTAAAGCTGCTTACCGCCTGACAGAAGCTACAGGTAAAGATGTCAGAATTAATATTGGCTTTGTAGAGTCACAGAAATTCCCGTAAGTGCTCCATTAAGAATCTTCTGCCTCATATCATAAGAATCAATTCTCTCAATCTCATATTCAGGCTTAATAAAATCCAGTTTTTCCTTTTTGCTCGTAAGATTATGGGCTAGTTCTCTTACCTTCAGGAAGATAACATAGCTCCAGATGCTTTCTTTTCCCCGGTAACTTACTTTTTTGTTCAGCATATTGGAAAATTCATTAACAACCTTCCTGGATCCTGTAGGCTTTAATCCAGGATTATGATTTTCTGTCCTGATAAAGTCCTTACCTTCCATAGCCCCACTTTCAACCAGGCCAATAACCACCGGATCAACAAGGAGCCCGAAAGGCTCCAAAAGGGTCATAATGCTAAGCTGTTATATTGTGTCGTTTCCGTTCAAAAGAGGAAGCTTCATTAGAAATCAACCTCCTTTTTTTCTTTGAGAATTTTACGCAATAAACAATGGCGATAACATGAACTATAGCAAAATGACAAAGGACGATTTTGACAGAATTCTTTACACACGTCTTAATGAGGAAAATCTTCAGTCAATAGTTAATATTCCGGGTGTTTCTGAAATAGTATCCAGGCATTTCAATAACGATACACTTCTTAACGAGGAAACTCTTCAATCAATAATTAATATTCCAGGCGTTTATGAAATAGTGTCCAGCCATTTCAATAATGATATACTTGAAGCGTGGGAATATGAGCAGTATATAAAGGTTAAAGATATTGTAGAAAGAATCGAGTTGTGGAATCCAGAATTCCAGCGAACCATAGTATTGTTAAATTTACTGAACAAATTAACTGAAATTCTTTACGATACCCTGGATCTAAAACTGGACAAATATGTTAACCTTCGAGCACTTCCGGTCAGGGAGTTCCACAAAGAAACTGTGGACAAATATTCAGCATATCCTATCTGGACATGCGATTTTGAAGGGTCCTGTCTTGTTGGCGCTGAGAAGTTTGAAATCGAACCTATCGATTTAATTCTTCACCGCTTTGGGGATGATTAAAGGGTCCTGTGTGAGCTGATCCCAAAACGCAAAATTGCTTCTCTGAATATCTTATTCTGGATTATCAATAAGAGCTTCTGACCCTGTAAAAATAATTCTGAAACTCTTATTGATGTGGGAATAAAATTGGTTTTGGGATGAGCTCCGTGAGAAAGTACCCCATTGATTCTCGATTAAGGAGTTTTCTTGCCTGAAGCTATCGATTTTGCATTAGAAGCTGGCCTTAAATTTTGGCATATTTACATGAAATCAATACCATGTTCCACCTCACAATCTATTGCAACATTTTACAAACGTTCTGGAACTGAAGACAATTTATCACTATTCCTCACTTAACCGAAAACGCTTGAATATACCCGAATTTCAAAATAAATTCCCGGATACAACAGTGAGGGTTAGTCGTGAAGATTAGTCGTGAAAGTTAGTCGTGAAGGTTAGTCATGAAAACATTCATGGAGCTTGACACTAAGAAAAAGAAGAAAGAAAACAGTCCTTGGAAGCATTTGTGCCGAAGATATTTACAAAGGAAAAAAGCAAGAAAAGCTTATTGGCCGGAGAAAGCAGAAAACCTGTCCTGATGCCGGGTTTTTAGCCTAAATTTTGCTTTCTCAGGCCTTGTCTTCATGGCTTTTCCTTGCAACGCAACTTTCAAGTGATGCACCTGCAACAGCTTTTGCAACCGCAGGCACTACACGCTTGTCAAGAGGGTCAGGAATTATGTAATCTTCAGAAAGTTCACTGAGCGTTACGACCTCCGAAAGAGCACGCGCCGCAGCTATTTCCATCTCAGGTGTTATTTTTCTCGCACAGGTGCTGAGAGCACCTTTGAAAACCCCAGGGAAGCTCAGGCAATTATTAAGCTGATTTGGAAAGTCCGACCTGCCCGTAGCAACAACCCTTGCTCCTGCCCGCTTTGCGGCATCAGGCATTATCTCAGGTAGAGGGTTTGCCATAGCCATTACAATTGCATCTTTTGCCATGGAACGAACCATTTCCTCACTGATTATCCCTCCCACGGAGACACCGATAAAAAGGTCAGCTCCCGGTAAAGCATTTTCAAGCCCCCCTTTCAATTTTCCATGATTTGTGAGCCTGGCAATTTCCTCTTTTACGGGGTTCATGCCGTTTTTCCGGCCTTCATACACGAGCCCTTTACTGTCGCAGACAAGAATTCTTGACGGATTTGCTCCTGCTCGAACCAGGAACCGGAAAATTGCTACTCCTGCCGCTCCCAGGCCTGAAATCACTATACGGAGTTCATTTAACTTTTTATTCACAATTTTAAGAGCATTGAGAAGCCCGGCAAAAACTACAATGGCTGTCCCATGCTGGTCATCATGCATAACTGGCAGATCGAGTTCTTCGCGTAGCCGCTCCTCTATTTCAAAGCAACGAGGAGCACTGATGTCTTCAAGGTTAATACCTCCGAATGCAGGAGCCAGATGCTTTACCGCTTTTATCACTTCTTCGGTTTCCTGTGTGTCAAGGCAAATTGGAAAGGCATCAATGCCTGCAAATTCTTTGAAAATTATTGCCTTTCCTTCCATAACAGGCAGCGCAGCATAAGGTCCTATATTCCCAAGCCCCAGAACTGCCGATCCATCAGTGATAACAGCAATAGTATTTCTCTTCAGGGTATAGAGGTAGGCAAGTTCAGGGTCCTTGACTATCTTCCTGCACGGCTCGGCAACTCCTGGTGTATAGGCGACGCTGAGGTCGTGTATCGTTTGAAGGCTAACTTTACTGGCAACCTCCAGTACGCCCCCAAGCCGTCGGTGCACGGCAAGTGATTCCTGATATAAGGATGTGTGTGGATCAGTGCCTTTTTCCTGGTACTTTTCCAGATCCTTCCCTGAATCCTTTTCCAGAGTTTTTTCGGAATTTTTTTCCAGATCTTTTCCGGAGTTCTTTTTCAGATCAGTTTCCAGCTCTGAGTCTGAGTGCATATTTTTAATCGCAGTACCCCCTGACAATACTTAATATTGTAGCAAAGCCTTAACGCGACTGAATTCCAAGAATTAAAACTTCCATATAATTTTAAAGTTATTAGCACAGCCTTAGTCCATTAAATTTTAAGAAATAAACTTTCCGGTGTAATAGTCTACGCAGGCCGTAGATAAACCCACTGGCTAGAATTATGAAACTGGTCCATTGAACCAACCGACTTTAACTCACCGACCTGAATTAACTGCCTTAATTCTATGTTTACTGGCAGTCTTTGCAATCCAGAAGATTCCCGACCGATTGAATTGCGGAAAAACTCGGCTGGCGAGAATTAATGCACTCTATCATTACCGCAGAAAAGATATACTATTTAAGAAGAATAGTCCAGTATGCAAATTAACGGAATAGCTCGTGATACTCTTAATTTTATCCTGGAGGCTAGTAAGTCCATCGCTCCCCAGGAATTTGCCGGACTTTTGCAGGAAAAAGATGGCATCATCACTGAAGTTCTTATATTACCTGGCACGGAATCCAGTGATTCAAATGCCGTTCTCAGGCTCTATATGATGCCGAACATCAAAGCCGCAGGTTCAGTCCACAGCCATCCAGGCCCGAACCGTAGCCCTTCACAGGCTGACCTGCTACTCTTTTCAAAAACAGGCAACTGCCATATCATAGTTGGCCGCCCGTATGATAGTCAAAGCTGGACATGCTATAACAGGGAAGGAGAAGTAATTGAGCTTCCCGTGCTTGATGTTGAATTTGATGACTATGAAGAGATTTGACTCAAGAACCAGCTCGGAAAAACGCTCGTCCTCCATGAATAAATCATCACTTTTGGAAACGTTCATCCAGTCAGAGATACTTTTCTGCAAACACGGTCATTAACAAAAAAGTACGGTATCCATAGCTGTCAAGTAATATCAAATAAACGACAGGTAGCTAGCAAATAAACGATAGGTGGCCGGCAGATAGTCATTAAACAGTTACCAAATAATTAATAAATATCTATCAAATAACCAACAAATGGCTGTCAAATGATCAATAAGTAGCTGCCAAATAATCAGCAAATAACTACAAAATAATCGCAAATAACCGGCAAAAGCTTTCAGGAGGGGGGTATAAATAACTTTAGTTAGTTATCTTAATTTTCCGGCTGTTGACCGGATGCAAATCCCTACCTTCATTCTGTTAGCCTACCAAAAATGTTTTATTTACAGATACATATTATTTAGAGGATACATCCGTACTTAAGGTATCTGAAAATAAGTGATATCTTGCTTCAGAGGTTGTATCCGGGCAAACACTCTGGGACTAAGACCAGGTGGCCTTCATATAACTGGAGGTAGTAATCCGAATGCCTACATGCCAAGATTGTAGATTTTATACGGCTATTGATGAGCTAAAAGGCGAATGTTTCAGCCTGGGTTTTGAAGTGCGCGGAAAAACCGATTCCAAGAAGTGCCCGGAACGGGCTTTCAGGCCAAACAAAGGCCCCAAATCCAGAAAATCCGGAGCGCATAATTACTGAAAATGTGAAAAATAAAAGGCAGAAAAAGCTCAGAAGGAAGAAAGAGCTAGCTCAAAAAAGAGGTTTAAAATGTTAAAATGAATTGAAGCGAACCTCCAGCCCTAACATAAATTCCGGTGTACCTGAATAACTTACTTTTTGTTTGCCGGAATTAAACAAGCTTAAACGAAATATCATTAAATTTTTTTGTTTTGTATCTATTTTTAGTACTATTATAACTATTCAGCCCAGGAAAAACAACATCATTAACCTGATTTAACAGAATTCAAGGGGTAAATTTCAGAAAATATATTTTATTTGATTATTGGCTATTGATTGCGTTTTTTCAATCCTCAAGAGTTAGAATTCAGACATACCGATTTCATCAAAATCAATATCGATCAATAAATTCCGGAAGGCTGAATAGTAATCAATTTTATAAGGATTGATGGCCAGTGAAAACAGCGATTGTTTTAAAGCTTCAAGTTCCATTTTCTACCCCAAAATATGATGAGAGAAAATGGAACAATTATTATATTTTTCAGTGGTTGAAAATCCATTAAATTTGAAGAGAATGCCTGATTTGATAGTATGGTTTCTACTATTTTTGGCTTCATTTCCTTTCTTTGAGGGACTCAAGAGCTTTTTTGACTATAGTGCGGTAGTAACCGGTATCAGTCGAATAGTGTTCTTTTGCAAGTTTTGAGTTTTGATCCTCCTCTACCTCAATTGCCCTTATCCTTTCAAGAGTCTGTTTTGCAGTATCAAGCACCCAGAGATCCCGGGTAAGTTCATCTACCTGCTGGATAGATTCTGGACGGATAGAAGTAAGGACATTCCCATCATCTGTAGTATAGGTACTGGTTTTGCCCACAACTGCTACAAAAGCTGGCAGTTCACACTCGGCAAGAAATTGAGCTGCTTCGGGCTGATACTGTCCGGCATAGACCAGGAAAGAACCTGTCGGGTCCGAAACTCTTCCCCTCCAGTACTCAGAATCAGTGCCGATATCTTCTTTTTCGATAAGTGTGCCAACAAGGAAGATACGGTTTACTTTAGCTCCCGTGGGCGTCAGGACATACTGTGGAGCATACTGATCAGTTTCATCCCTTGAAGTCAGATTCGAATCCTTCAGTTCCTGGGCAAAAACCCTGCGGGCAGCTTCTCTGAAAAAACCTGGCATTTACTGCACCTCCATCCTGGCAAGTGTTTCATTAAGCGACAGCATTTCATCAAGCATCTCTCTATCCAGAGAAGTTTTTGGTGTAATGGAATCCACAAGGATATAACGATCAAGCTTGTGTCCGGTTACAGTATAGTACCTGCCTACCAGCTCATGTTTTAGATTATCCAGCACTACTCCGGGGTCGAGAGCGTCAGCGGCCATTGCAATTGCAGTATTAAGAGAAAGCCCTGCAAGCTCCTCGGTAAGTTCTCTGTTAATCAGGATGTCCTGAGTGGAAGTTCCGGAATCCAGAACCGCTTTTATCCTCAGGTCGTATTCACCTTTTACTTTTCCGTGCTCGGGACAGGCACCCTTAACCAGAGCCCTTTTACATTCGGGACAACGTTTTATGAGGCCTGAACCGGTCTGGATGTCCACCATTGCTCCGAAGTATGTGGAAGTTAAGGACCCGACTTTGATATCTTCATCAAGTTCTTCTATGGAACTTGACCGGTTAAGCTGAATCTGGATCTTACCTCCCCATTCGTTGACAACTACATTTTTCAATATGTAGCTTTTGCCCTCTTCCATGTCAGGAAGCTCGGAACTGGCCCAATTAGTAAATTTGATAACCCCTGTGGGGTCTCCTATAAGCCCTGCCTGTTCAATCGATTCATGAGAGTTTTCCCAAAGTTGAACCACTTTTCCTTTAACTGTAGCCCACTGGCCTCCGGCAAGGTCAGAGATGTTCCTGAGTTCAGACTCCCTTGCAGCCGGGATGAAGTCCCCGCCTCCAACTCCAATAGCCTCATCCAGTTTTTCGATAGAAGTATTCCTATTAAGCTGTACCTGGAACCTGCCATTGTACTCTCCTACGACAACGCTCCTGAATAAATAACTCTCACCCTGTTCAAGCCCAGGCAGTTCGGCATTTTTCCATTCGGTAAACTTTATAATTCCTGTTTCATCTCCCAGGAGCCCTACCTGAGAGATTGAGTCGTGAGTGTTTTCCCAGAGCTGGACAACTCTTGCCTTAATATTTGCCCATTGCCCATTTTCAGAAATATCTATTATCTTGGTAAGCTGCGGCTCAGCCTGCCTGGTATAAAATTCATTTTTAGGAATAGAGTATTTCTTCAAAAAGTAATTGGTCACACTACGCTGGGCTTCGTTTGAAGGAACTTTAAATTTAGTAATCAGTTCATCAAGTCTGCTTTCGATATCCTCTACAGGTACGTCGATGCCAAGCTTTAAAAATCGATCTCGAATAGATTCAGCTATCTGTTTCATTCTTCCTACCTCAAGCCTCTTGTTTATCTTTATTTATAGAGAGGCGTTTTAATCTACAACGCCACAGCATATAAAGTTAAGGAAAGCGGAGTGAAAGTATTTGCATCAAGGTCATAATTGGTATCTGGTGAAATTCTTCTTAAAGACTGATAAACCATGAAATTAACCCCTGCAACTCAATTCCATGCAGTGGAAATACTATTATTTTGAAACTGTTTTTAAATTCCCTATGCATAATACCTGCTTCCTGCTTGAGTTCAATTTTGAAATTACTTCAATGATTCATTCAAATTTTTTTAAGAGATTATGTGTGTACTATACTTAAACTTATTTACCCAGAGATTTTGCAGCATTATTACAAAGAGCCTACTAGTCTTTTATTAAGAATTAAAAACATGCCAATTTTTGTAAATTTCTATTTCAGTAGGCCCTCTTCGGACGCTTATAAGCTTTTACAAGTTATTTTCTGTTTTTGGAGCTGAGTCCCGTAAAGGTCAGCTCCATTAATATAATCCCCGTTAATATATTTCATTTAATCATAATGCTTCCAGAGTAGATTAAGGATTTGCTTCGGACATCCACTATTTTTATAAATATGCGGTCCCCCTGACTAAAGGTAAACTTGTTGCGAGTCTCTTCATCATCATATTTAAGATCAAAAGTGACTGAATCCCCTACTTTGAAGGCCCCAATCTCCGTGAAATTGAGGTTGCGTTGTTCGTCTCCTTTCTGAATAATAACTTTTGTCTCATTATTAAATTTAAAATTAATTGTATCTCCCCCAAGGTGCTCGATTACGAACTTGAGGGCAGTTCCACCTTGGGTTTCGTTTGAGTTTTCATCTTGGCTTTCATTTTGGCCTTCATTTTGGCCTTCATCCGGGGGTTCACTAAAGTCCGCTTTATGGGATTCAATTGCAGACTTTGAGGCATCTTCTCCGTTTACTGAAACCAAAATGACAAGATCCTGAAAATCAGCACCGGAGCTGTCCAAGTCTGTATTGCCCAGCTCAAAAATATATATAGCCTCATTTTCCTTGAGCTTGATACTACCGTTTTCAATGTACCCTTTTACAAAATCTTCAATCGAGTCCTGACCTTGAAATCCGGGGATATCAGGAACAGGGTCTCCGTTCTTAAGGACCTTCACATTTAATGGCAGAGTCGAAGTATTAACTGTAAGGATTTGTTTTGGTTTATATTCCCAGAAATATTCCCAGAAATATTCCCAGGAGCAAGCTTCGACCATTACAGGCGTATCCGCATTATAGGAAATTGGAGACTCCCAGAAGCGAGGATTTTTTCCATCGTTGATATTCCCTTCCGATACATTCGTGTAATCTCCCCAGGGATCATAAGTATAGTTCCCTAACTTAAGGCGGCAAGTAACCGGAGACTGGCCCCAGTTCCTGCTAAAAGCACAACCAAGCACAGTTGCATTGACTGTGAAGTTTTCCTTCGGTACTACCGTATTGTTGTTTATCACACTGAAATTCACGGTAAAACTCGCTTGAATACTGTGACTTGAAGATACATTATTGAAGGTATAGGTGGAAACCGGTCCAGCGGAATTTCCGTCCACCAGCACATCAAGAACTTTATGGTTTTCGTCATGTATCATACTGAAGATCTTATTGCCGCCAGCAGTCACAGAGATACTTCCCTCAGGAGAAATATTACCTCCAGACCCCGAAGAAGCCTCAATTAAATAGCCGGCTGGAGTCGTTTCATCCTGCGTTGGTGTCTCTGCGTTCTGCGTTGACGTCGTCTCATTTTGCGTAAAATTATGAGCTTCGATCAAGAGATTTGCCCTGGGTGCACTTTCCGGGATATTGGGATACACCAGTAATGCAGCAAGTAGGATGGTCACCACAACCATTAATATTTGCCCGTATACTTCTGAGACTGCCTGGCATTTCTCGCCAGGAGTCCTTGACTTTTTACCCTCCACGATAAAAATCACCTTAAAAAGATTTATTTCCTGACTATTTAGACTGCCACTCTTTGATATTAATTTAACTGTTTGAGAAAACTATTAATTTTAGGTGTTATAATGATCGATTACTCAAGGCTAAAAAGAGAAATTTTATTTATTTTGGGTTATAGAAGTCTTTTTAGTCAGCCGGTATGTTAACATTCAGGAACATGGGACTTATGACCGATCACGCTTTAGAGAAAGAGTATGAACGCAGGTTTTCAGGGTTAATCGAAAAAGTGACCCTCAAAACTGATTTTCCAGAAACTGAATAACTAGTTAATATTTTTTACTTTCTGACTTTATATAAATTCTAAAGTATTCCGAAGGAATTTAAGGATTGGAGTAATATTTTCAGCATGTTGTCACAACTATATATCAAATGTGTGGCAGTTAATGAAACGTTCAATAGAAAAAGTTCCTTAAGAATTGTCCGGGTTTTCAAAGGTTAGGAAGCATAAAACATAAAAAGTAGGAAAGACATACAGGATTTTATGAAATAAATAAGTTTCGAGACTGTTAAAAAGATAAAATTGCCTGTAAAAGCTAGAAAATGGGATGGAATTCTTATTAGAATTACTGGATTCATGTTATGGAGTTGTTTATCTTGTAGGAAGAACTTATTTCTCAATTACGTAGGATTACTTTTTTATTGTTAGCTGTACCTTATTCAGATATAAAACTCTAAATATATTTACAGATAGTTTATTCGTATAAAACTTTTGAAGGTAACGTATAAATTCTAAAAAAGGTTCTTAAAATTATGAAAGCTATTATCCTTGCAGCAGGAGAAGGGCTGCGCTGCAGGCCTCTTACTCTAACTCGTTCAAAAGTAATGCTTCCTATAGCCAACAGACCTATTTTAGAGCATGTAATAGGTTCGCTTGAAAAAAATGGAATAACTGACATTATATTGATTGTTGGATATAAAAAAGAACGCATAATGGACTATTTCGAAGACGGGCTAAACTTCGGAGTGAAAATAAAGTACGTTGAACAGAAAGCTCAGCTTGGGACTGCACATGCAATTGAGCAGGCAAAAAAATGGATTGACCCCGAGGACTCTGTATTTCTCGTGCTCAATGGAGACAACCTGGTGGAACCGAAAACTATAGCGGATCTTCTAAATAATTATGAAGGGGATGCAAGCCTTCTAACTGTTCAGATGGAAGAGACTGCAGGCTATGGTGTGGTTCTGAAAGAAAAAAAGAGAGTCACAAGAATTCTGGAAAAAAGGCCTGGAGACCTGAGCCGTATTGTAAATACAGGAATTTATATTTTTACGCCGAAGGTCTTTGAAACCATCGAAAAAACCCCGATATCCGAAAACGGGGAGTATGCAATAACCGATACCCTTCAGCTTATGATTGACGAAGGAAAAATCATTACTTCCGTCCCTACCGAATCAAAATGGCTTGATGCTGTCCATGCTTGGGACTTATTAAAAGCTAATGCCATCGTCTTAAATTCAGCCAGGGAACCGAAGCTTGAAGGGGAAATTGAAGAGGGAGTTTTCCTCAGTGGAAAGGTGGCAGTAGGAAAGAATACCAGGATTCGCTCAGGAACTTACATTGTAGGCCCTGCAGTCATAGGGGAAAATTGTGATATAGGTCCCAATGTAGTTATTCTTCCCTCCACAACAATAGGAGACAATGTATCGATCAGGTCATTTACCGAAATACAGAACAGCATAATAATGAATGACTGCAGGATATACTCTCATGGGCAGATCTCTAATTCCATAATAGGAAGCAACAATACAATTGGCTCAGGTTTCTTTGTTGAAGAAAAAGAAGGTCTATCGATCATTATGAACGGAAATATTCATCGAGCTCCCAAACTCGGCACCATCTTCGGAGACGACAACCGGATTGGGAATAGCGTACTTGTAAAGGCCGGAGTAACAATAGCTGTTGACTGCCAGGTGGAATCTGGAAACACCATATACAGGGATCTGTCCCGTCATTCGGTTGTTCTTTAACCCTATAAAGGTGGAAAAATGTGTGGAATTGTAGGATATGCAGGGGAAAACTCTGCTGCATCTGTCATCATAGAATCTCTCAAAAAACTTGAGTATCGTGGATATGATTCTGCTGGGATTTCAATTCTGGGCAGCGGAATCGATACTTACAAGTCAGTGGGCAAAATCGTAAACCTTGAAGCCACAATCCCAGAAGGAATAAGTGGCAACATCGGAATAGGGCACACCCGCTGGGCAACCCACGGAAGACCCAGCACAATAAACGCTCATCCGCATACCTCTGGAAACCCATGTAAGATCTCAGTTGTGCATAACGGAATAATAGAGAACTACATGGCATTGAAAGAACAGCTTACTGCAGAAGGATATGAATTCAAATCGGAAACTGATACCGAAGTGATCGCACACCTCCTGCATAAGCACATATACGGTAAGCCAGATGGAAGAGAAGCAAAATGCGAACTTCTTACAGGACTGCGGGAAGCGCTAAAAGAGATCGAAGGTTCTTATGCTCTTGCAGTTCTCTGTGCTGACGAACAGGGAAAACTTGTGCTTGCCCGGAAAGACAGCCCACTTGTTATAGGACTCGGCAAGGGAGAGAACTTTGCCGCATCGGACGTAACTGCTTTTTTGAATTATACAAGGGATGTAATTTTTGTAAATGACTTTGAAACCGCAGTTCTAACTCCTAACAGCGTAGAGATCTTTGACAGAGACGGAAAAGTCCGCGAAAAGAAGATAGAAAAGATCGAGTGGGACTTTGAAGCTGCCGAAAAAGCCGGTTACGAACACTTTATGCTCAAGGAAATTCACGAGCAGGTGAGTGCGATTCACAATACACTTGCAGGCAAGGTCTCGGAACTTGAAGGAAAGATAGATCTCAAAGAACTTAATATGACCGATGAAGAGATAAGGAAACTTTCAAGGGTCCAGATTCTGGCATGTGGGACTTCCTGGCACGCAGGGCTGCTTGGGAAATACCTTTTTGAGCAGCTTGCAGGAATTCATTGCGATATAGACATCTGCTCGGAGTACAGGTACAGAAGCCCGGTTATAAGTGATGGAACCCTTGCCATTGCAATCACCCAATCCGGGGAGACTGCAGATACCCTCGCAGCTGTTAGGGAAATAATGTCTTACAACTGCCCTACACTTGCTATTACAAACGTTGTAGGAAGCACTATTACAAGAGAAGCTAACAGTGTGCTCTATACCAGAGCAGGACCTGAGATTGGAGTTGCCGCGACCAAAACCTTCAGTACCCAGCTTACACTTCTTTATCTGCTTGCTGTCAAGTTCGCCCTCTCAAGAGGTAAGCTAAGTCCTGATTATGTTAAAGGATTCATTACGGGTCTAAGAAAAATACCAGGTCAGATTCAGCAGATTCTCAACCAGAAAGAAGCAGTAAAGGAATGTGCAGAGAATTTTGCTCATTCAGATAACTACTTCTTCCTCGGCAGGAACCTTAACTATCCGATTGCCCTAGAAGGAGCTCTCAAATTAAAAGAAATTTCATATCTGCATGCTGAGGGTTTTGCCGCAGGCGAACTTAAACATGGACCGATTGCGCTGCTTGAGAAAGGGACGCCTGTAGTTACTATTGCAACAAAAGGGCAGACTTACGATAAGGTGCTGAGCAATATAAAGGAAGTAAAAGCCAGGGATGCGACGGTTATCGCAGTGGCCGATAATAAAGACACCGAGATCGGAAAATATGCGGATGTTGTTCTTACAATACCTCCGAGTAGCGAATTGCTTTCTCCGTTGCTCAGCGTTGTAGTCCTCCAGCTGCTTGCTTATTATACTGCTCTTGCTCGTGGGTGCTCGATTGACAAACCACGCAATCTTGCAAAAAGTGTCACAGTTGAATAATTAAATGCCCGAAAATTTAAAAATTAAAAAACAAGATAATTTAGAGAAAAAAACTTTAGAAAATTTCGGAATGGGATATATGAAACTCTTCGGATCTTCAGGAATAAGAGGGATAGCAAACAAAGAAATTACGCCCGAACTTGCACTTAATGTAGGGCTTGTACTTGGAAGCCGAAAAAAAACTGCAGTTATCGGGAGGGACCCCAGAGTTTCGGCCCCTATGATCGAGCATGCCCTGATTGCGGGAATGACTGCAACAGGGTGTGCTGTCACAGAAATAGGCCTTGTATCTACCCCAACCCTGGCATATGCATCCAGAGAATACGAATGTGGTGTAATGGTTACAGCCTCCCACAACCCCTCAGAGTATGTAGGGATCAAGCTCTGGAACCCTGATGGCATGGCCTTTGACTCGGCGCAGCAGGAAGAGATCGAAAAAGCGATTGAAGATGCGGACTTTTCCCTGGTTCCCTGGAACCTGATAGGCAAGTTCGAAGAAGACGGAAATGCTATCCGGGCCCATATGAATATGATCAAAAAGCTTGTAGGAAGTTCCAGCCTGAAAGTTGTACTGGACTGCGGATGCGGAGCGGGAGGAACAATTACACCCTATCTCCTCCAGGAGCTTGGTTGTGGGGTAATAACCCTGAACGCCCAGCCTGACGGCCACTTCCCTGCGAGAAACCCTGAGCCAAACGACGAAAACCTTTCCATGCTCAAAAAAGCCGTTGTGGATTTCGGAGCCGATCTTGGAATTGCACATGACGGTGATGCGGACAGGATGATGGCAGTGGACGAGAAAGGCAATTTTGTTTCAGGAGATGAAATGCTTGCAATTTTTGGGCTGTATGAGTGCAGCGGTAAGAAAGGAACAGTCGTCGTGCCTGTGGACACATCAATGATGGTTGGGGATTCTCTTAAGGGTTCGGAGATTGTGAGGACAAGAGTCGGGGACGTTTACGTCGCAGAGGGCATAAAAAAGTGTGGTGCTATCTATGGAGGCGAGCCATCAGGAAGCTGGATTTTCCCGAAGATTTCCTACTGTCCGGATGGGATTTATGCAGCCGCAAAACTTGTTGAGATTGTCAAGGAAAAGAAGTTAAGCAAGCTTCGAGAAGAGCTTCCCAGGTACGCCACAAAAAGAGGAGCCCTTCCCTGTGCAAATGACAAAAAAGCAGAGTTTATGGAAAAAGTTAAGGCTAAACTCGAGCCCATGGGAAAAGTCCTTGATATCGACGGTATTCGCGTGGAAATGGACAATGGCTGGGTACTTATCCGCCCCTCGGGAACAGAAGCAAAAGTTAGAATCACAGCTGAAGCCCGGGAAAATGTTGATGAGATTTTCGAGATGGCTGAAAAGCTAGCAAAGGAGGCACTTAAATGAAAGCGGTTGTCCTTGTGGCAGGCAAAGGCACAAGGATGGAACCTCTAACTTCCGGCTGTCCTAAAGTTATGCTCCAGGTTGCAAATAAGCCAATCCTCGAACATATACTCAATTCAGCCATAGAAGCAGGCATTGAAGGCTTTGTCTTCATTACTGGTTATCTCGAAGAGCAGATCAAAGAGTATTTCGGGGACGGAAGCAAATGGGGAGTAAGCATAGAGTATGTACAGCAGAAGGAGCAGTTAGGGACTGCAAATGCAATAGGCTGTGCAAAAGGCTATGTTGATGGAGCTTTCCTTGTACTTAACGGAGACATGCTCATAGGAAAGGAGGACTTAAAAGCCCTGGTCTCAAGGACAGAGGAAGCTGTCATCTGCGTAAAAGAAGTGGAGAACCCGTCGGATTTTGGAGTGCTTGAAACTGAGAATAATAGAGTTGTCAGGATAATAGAAAAACCTAAAAATCCTCCTACTAACCTTGCAAATGCCGGAATATATCTCTTCAGGGAATCTGTTTTTGACTTTATTGACAGAACCCAGGCTTCAGTGAGAAATGAATTTGAGATTACGGACTCCATCCAGATGTTGATCGATAGTGGAGCAGCCGTGGGTTACAGCCCTCTCGGAGACAGATGGATAGATATAGGGTATCCCTGGGACCTCCTGAAAGCAAATGAGTACCTCCTGAAAGACCTTAAGAGCAGCTTTGAAGGTACCGTGGAACCGAATGCTACGATAAAGGGAGAGGTTGTAATCGGAAAAGGCACTCTTATCAGGAACGGTTCTTATATCGAAGGCCCGGTGATAATAGGAGAGAACTGCGATATCGGCCCTAATTGTTTTATCCGTCCTTCTACTGCAATCGGGAACCATGTCAGGGTGGGAAATGCTGTAGAGATAAAAAATACGATTATCATGAAAGATACTCATGTGGGACACCTGAGTTATGTTGGAGACAGCATTATCGGGCACCGCTGCAACTTTGGAGCTGGTACGAAGGTTGCAAACCTCCGCCATGATGGAAAAAACATAAAATTAATGGTAAAAAGCAGGATTCTTGACTCGGGCAGGAGAAAACTCGGAGTGATTATGGGAGATGACGTGCATACCGGTATCAATACAAGTATAAATATCGGCACGATAATGGAAAAAGGAAGATATACATATCCTGGAGAGATTGTCAAACATTAACCTTTGATACTAAGGAATGATAAAAATATAACTTCAAATTCTCGGCTCTTCGTCATTCCCTGTGGATAAGATGATTTTCAATTCGAAACCGAACTGGTTTTTATGAAGACATTATGAGTATAGCCACACAAAACAACGAAGAGCCAAATTTTCATTTTGGGAATTGATCTATAGAGGCTGTCTTAAAATTCAAATCATTTACATTCGTCATCAGTTAAGATACGCTCTGTTAAAAACGTGTTACTATTATCCTGTTTTTCTGTAAACCTGTAACGTAAATCAAGATGCGTAGATAAATGTAGTAGTATATCGATTCTCAAATATATACATAATAAGAAAATAAATACAGCTTATGACGCAAATATTATTTTAAAGTCACATGGAATTTTGTAACACGGAAAACGCAGCCTGTCGCATAGTGATTCTATCTGGATATTACAACTACGGAAAGCACGGAAAGCACGGAAGAAACACGCCTTTACTACTGATTTGCGTGTCTTCCGTGCTTTCAGTGGTTTTTAAAAAATTCATTTTTGACATACTTTGGAATCGATGCAGTAGTCATGTTATGGTTAACTGATCCCTTAACCGAAGACGCATGAAATCATTTTACAATTGGATGATAGGCAACGTTCCGTTTAAATTCATATTACGCACTCGATGTATAAAATCAAATACAATAAACATCATGGTTTAAATTTTCGTTTTGGACATTAGCAGTTTGACACTCCGTTTATCAATTCAAATGCATAAGTCCTATCCCAATTATAGAACCAAATTTAATTTTACGACGCTCTCTCTGAGAATAGACAAAACTTTCCAGCTTTATTCTAACAGATTTTTTAAATTTATCTTTAAAAAATCTTTCCCGGCCTGTCTTCGTTTATGGCTCTGACCCTTCTGAGCAATACAGGATGGGTTGAAAACAGATTGGTAGTCCAGACCCAGAAACCTTCAGGACTTATTGTGGCTTCAAGGTATTCCTCATAATCAACAACTTTGTAGAGGTGTTCGCCTGCTGAAAGAACTATGAGTCCTTTTTCGCCTGAAGGGACAAGCCGAATTGCAATTCTGTCCGAGGTATATTCCCTTGCCCGGCTCAGGGCAGTCCATAAAAAGTCCTTGAGGACAGGCACAAAAGCAATTGGAAAGATAGAAAGATTGTAGAGCAGGGTCACATGGCCTGCCTTTATGTGGGCCAGCTCATGAGCAACGATAAACTCAAGTGAATCAAAATCTCCTTCTCTATATGCGACCTCAACTATATCCGCGTAAAAAACCACATAATTTTTTCGGAAGTACAGCCGGGTAGCAAACGCATTTAACAGTCCGCCTTCCTGGATTAAAAAAGCATCCGGAACTTCTTTAAAGTTCAGTTCATGAGAAAGGCGTTTTATGATTTCATAGAGTTCAGGAAACTGCTTTTCTGAAAGCTTGATCGCATTTGACATCATTCCTCCGTAGGTCTGCCCGGAAACAAATGAGAGAAAAGCAATCGCTGCCGGAACTACCAGTATATATTCAGGTCCCAGTTCTTCAGGATATAAAAGCGGAACTGTCATTAGTGTGACATAAATAAAAATACTGATCAGCAGACAGATAACAAAAAGAGGTATTTCGGCAGGATGTCTGAGATTTCTTACTTCGCTGTCTAGCAAGTTATTCTTTCCTCTACTTTTTCTAAAGATTGAAAATACATTATTAAGTTAAGTAAAGAGTATATTACATAGTAATTACATATTAATTTTATTAACAAAGATGGCGTTAGGCCTCATGAAACATATCTAATCCTTTCATTCTCATGAAGCTCAAGCAAAAGAACCATGTAGAGAAAAGGAGATTGAGATATGGAGAAATCCTTTCTTTTTTAAAAAGTAGCCAGGAGCAAAAGTAAAGAAATTATTATTTTGCCGTTAACAACCGTTTTTACCATTGACTTATCTATTGCGATGTCTCCTTTCCCTTAAAATAAAAAATTATTTCAGTATGATTAAATTATTATTGTTTTGCACGATTTCGAGAGAAAATCTGAAGACCAGAAAATAATAAAAAGTCTTATTAATTAACAGAATCTGTCAAATTTAAGGTTATTCGCTAATCGATTAACCCTTCTTTAAATTTGGAATTAAATTTGAAGAGAGTACTTTTAAACTGCCGTATTAAGCGCAATACGGATTATATGTAGTACTCAACATAGAAACGGTAAGCAACCTGAACTTCTTCGAGCTCCCTGGTTTCCAGTTCAAAATCAGACTGGCTGGTTTTGTAAATCTTATCTCCAACATTCTTAAAGGTGACTTCACATTTTATATTTTCTGGAAGTTGAGCCTCAAAGCTGCTACATTTATTACGGATTCCCATGACAAGCTTTTCGATTTCTGCGGTACTGAAGACTTTTTTCTTTATAGGTACGTAATTTACCTCAACTATCAGTTCTTCTTTGCTCGTTAAGTCTGCCCAGAAGCCGGAAAGTTCGGTTCCTTCTATCCTGTAGTCCTGAAGCTCAAAACTTCTCGTGATTGTATTCTTCATTTTACCTTCTTCCATATGCGTAATTTAGAAAGTGGATATATATAAACTATCTTAAAAACAAAGCAGATTCTTAAGAACACAGTTATTCTTTATTACATCAGGAACTTACATCAGGAACGCAAAGGATCACGAATACCCGTTCCTTCAAGTAGGGAATGAAGTGACCTCTTTCCTCTTTGTTTTTCTCTTCAAAAGCGCATAAGATTCCTCGAATAACAGGCACAAACAAATGAAAGTACTTTTCACCTCACCCTTCTTTGACTATCGGCATCGTCATTACCTTGGGTAGTAATGGTGCCCTAATTTTGGTTTTTTGAAATTTTGCCAAAATTAACGAAAAAGCGTTAAAAGCAAAAAATTGCATAAGGTAACTTAGTTAATCAAAAAATTACATCTAATGCCTGTAAAATAGCATTGCAAAATGTAGATGGATATAGAGGTCAGTGATAAAAGCCTAATTAAAGATACCTATTGATAAAATATTAGCATTTTATGCGAGTTTCTTTTAGAACTTGAGTAAAAAACACAAATAGTAGTTACATGTTGAAAATTTAAATAAGGCATTTTTTTATTACACAACTACAGTAGTTCCGAATAACCCAAGTTCCGAATGCTGAATTTAGAACATTAGTAACTAATTAGAATTAGCCGAAAAAAAGTTTTATTAGATCATGGAATTTATTTTTAATGCCAACAAAAAACGATTCCATGACCACAGATACAGCCAGCTTGCTGGCTGTATCATCTGAATTGATTAGCAAATATAATATAATAACTTTGCCAGAATCTGCAAATTATGAATGTCAGGACACTTTAAACATATTGCTGCATGCCGCAACATCCTCTACAGACTCTCTTGAATCTGCAAGTAATGATTTGCAAAGAAAAAATCCTGACTTAAGAATACCTTCAGCAGATACTATTTTCAATTACATCAAAGAAAATAAAATTGAAGATATTCTTTCCTCTTTTAGAAAAATGAATCTTGAGCTTTTCAAGATGATGAAACTTGAAAACAATATTCATGATATAGCTATTGATTTTCATGACATTTCGTATTATGGAGACAAAAATACTCCTGGTATTAGAGGAATAAAACTAAAGAATGGTAGTTCATGGGGTAAATCGTTCTGTACTCTTGATATAATTGGAACTTCTCACTTAACACTTGACGTAATAGACATCAATAGTTTGAACAAGAATTATTCTCTTTTAATCGAATCTTTATTCAAAAGACTTAAAAACGATAGGTGTTAAAAACAGGAACAACATACCTTGATAAAGAATTTTTTAACACAGATGTAATTTCAAAGTTGGATGAACTTAAAGTCAATTTTGGTTATAGCAGCTAAATCGACTCAGGTTATCAATAGAGAACTTAAAAATCATCAAAAAGAGTATGGAAATACTTCGACTATTTTTGAATATCGATTCCAGAAAGGAGGACCTTCTTTCAATGTTGTGGCAATATATAATAATAAAAAGAAAAAGTATCTTCTGTTTGCTACAAACAAAAAAGCAGAATCAATTGAGAAATTTGAAAAGATGATTCCTGAAGAATATAGAAAACGATGGAATATAGAAACTGGGTATAGAGTGAAAAACGAGTTCAAGATACGATCATGTACAAAATCTCCAGTAGCAAGAGTATTGTTCTTTATTATTCAATGCATCATGTACAATGTGCTAAATATGCTAAAGTCAGTTCTAGAAATTACAGCTTATGAGCTAAAATCATTAATAAATGAAGACATAAAAAAAGTTGTAAGATATGGACTAAGGTCGCTGAATTTTATTCCTGTTAGTGTGTTACTGGATTGTTTGAGATGGGTCAATGAAGAAAGAAATCGAGTGCTACGCACTCGATTAACTATAATATAACTCATCTCAAATTAAAATTTAAGAACCTAATAGCGTATGCTATAAAATTACTCAATGTGATCTGATTTTTTGAAAAATGTAAGTGAAAGTTATAGCTTAAGAATTTTAATATCTGATCAATAATATAGTCTACTTTGAAAATTAATGGATAAAATGTAAGTTCAATTTGTTTTTACCATTCGGAAGTCAGTCTGATCGGAACTACTGAACTAAAAGGTACTATAATTAAAATTATTGGCAGAAAAATTCATTAAATTGAATTCAAACTGCTTTGAACAAATTTTTTGGTAAAATATATATTATTATCTAATATTATTGAAAACGAAGATATTTTATAAAAAACAGTGAACCTCAAATAAATAATTATTTAAAGCCCGCCCGCAGGCGGGAACTTGAAATTGATTGAAATTACTCTGCCGGAGCTTCTGCTGCGGCTTCGAGACCGAGAAGAGCTTTTATGGATTTGCTTCCGTACTCAACGACTTTTGCATTTATCTGGACAATGTCATGAGCAATTTCCTTGCCGCGGACCATCTTTCGCCTGCGCTGCCCTGGATGTTTAGGGGTATACCCCACACCTACTGCCATCAGAATTCTCTGTCTTCTGGGGCCTGGAAGGTCGGGTTTCATAACAAAACCGCTGCCATCACAGCCGCCTGTGATCTTGACTTTGTAGCCGGACATACCGAAAATTGAACCATCAACAACGTTGCCTATTGACTTTCCGATTAATGCATTTGCTTCAGCGTCTTTTACATCGACCTGGTAAGCACGCCCTTCCTTTGGGTCAGAAACTACAACTTTGAAATTAGCCATGTGAAATCCTCCAATATCAAATTTACTTTTAATAATTCCTTTGCCTTGCCTCTTCATCCGAGACTTAACCCGGATTTTCCTGAATTTTTACCTGAGCTTTCCGTGCATTCAGAACATAATTTCTGAATATAATTGCGCACTTGTAAGCATTATTTTGCCCAGAACGGATTATCTTTTCTTTTCAGGGAAAGAAAAATATCAAGAGTTTCCTTTTCATCGGTTGAAAGAGAATCGTAGATCTCGTGCTCAAGAACTTTGGCATGCCTTTCAGGCACATTGATATAGAGCACGTCTTCCTCTTTGATCTGCCTGCCTACGGTTGCACCGTCAATTGCCATTGCAACCTCTTTGCCTACCCCTGCAGACGGGATATTCTCTCCTTCGATCTGCAGGCCTTTGATCTTGCCTACAACGTTTCCGTTCTCAAGCATCACATCGGCATTTGTCCGCACGACTCCACCAAGCACTCTTACGCCAACAACTGCTGGTTTACTCTGACGGAATATGCAACCTGGAAGGATTTTGAATTTTCCCGGACGGATTATTGTTTCAAAAATCTTCTTTTCAGCCTGTTCCTGCTGCTCTTTTACATATTTTTGGTAATCTTCAACCAGACGATAAATCACGTCACTCGTGAATACCTTCACAGTGCTTTCCTGCAGGAAATCTCTGGCGTCAGGGTGAACTTTGACATTGAAACCTATAACCACGGAATAGAGAGGATCTTCAACCGTCGAAGCCTCAATTGCATCCCGGTGTGAAATATCTCCTACTTCGGCTTTCCTGATAGGCACATCATCTTTCTGGAACTCATGGACAAGGGCTTCAAGGGAGCCAAGTGTATCGGCTTTGATCATAATCCCGACTGAACCAGTATCAATCCTGACCTCATCGATCTCGGATTTTACCTGGGCTGCAATCTCGTCAAGAGTCTCTTCGGTAGCAACCCTTATTGGAGAGCCTGCAAGTGCACCTTCAAGGCCGGGAGCCGAAATCTTTACTCCAGCCGCAGCAGTAACCTTATTCACCTGCTTGAACTTGCTCTCATAACGCATCTCAGAAAGTTCCCTTGGCTTTAAGAGAGCCCGGACCTTTGTCTGAATTGGTTTTCCCAGGCTTCCAATAACAACCGTATCGCCCTTTTTCAGAGTGCCGTCATAGAGAATAACATCAAGCGTTGCACCAAGTCCTTTTTCTTCCTTGACCTCAAGCACAGTGCCAACTCCAGGACCTTTTGCACTGTAATGCAGGTTTGCTTCAAGGAATTTCTGGGCCAGACCAAGAAGCACCATCAGGACATCAGGAATTCCTTCGCCTGTCATAGCACTTACAGGAACTACACCCAGGGTTTTCTGGAAATTTGTAACCCTGTCATACCGTTCTGCTGCAAAGCCCTGGTTGTATAATTCACCAATTACCTCGTAGAGCTTTGTTTCAAGCCGGGCCTGGACGTCTTCGGACTGTTTTTTGAAAGTGGCCGCAAAAGGCAGATCTTTTTGTGAGACCCAGCCGCCAATCCTGTCAATCTTATTCGCAACAACAACAAAAGGAGTTTTGAACCGCTTTAAGATCTGCAGGCTTTCGTAGGTCTGGGGTTTGAAGCCTTCGTTTATGTCCACTACAACGATTGCAAGATCTGCAAGAGCGCCTCCCCTGCTCCTAAGAGTTGTGAAGGCATGATGTCCAGGTGTATCGATAAAGAGCAGTCCTGGCACTATGAACCTATCCCGAAGCCTTGGGTCCCCAAGCTTGTTGATAATTACATCTATTGGGACTTCAGTTGCCCCGATATGCTGGGTGATGGCACCGGCTTCTCCACTGACAATTGCAGTACCCCTGATCTTGTCCAGGAGAGTCGTTTTCCCGTGGTCGACGTGCCCCATCACGCAGACTATAGGAGTCCTCAAATTTTTCTTGTCGGCCATATGCAAAACCTCTCTCATTCCCGCGTCTTATTTGCTGCAGGTCCAGAAGGGTCCGGGTTTACCCTGACGGACCCATATTGCAGGTCGGATGAACAAAGGCCTTGAATCGTGCCCTGAAGTTTCAGGAACGAGAAAAGGCTTTGATGCACCTGCTTTATTCGTACAAACAGACCTCGTCGATCCTGGAATAGTTCCCGATTTCGGAGTCCTTAAAGTGAATTGCAATTTCCCTTGCAGCAGCTTCTGGGGAATCGGAAGCATGAACTACATTTCTGCCTACATCCAGAGCAAAATCCCCACGGATTGTACCGGGAGCCGCATCTACAGGATTTGTAGCCCCGTTTATAGCCCTCATGACCCGAATTGAATCTTTTCCTTCAACTACCATTGAAACTGAAGGTCCCGACGTTATGAATCCGACAAGGCCGGGGAAGAAAGGCTTGGCTGCATGTTCACTGTAATGCTCTTTTGCAGTAGCTTCACTGATAACGTTCATCCTGAGGGCAACGATCTTCAGACCTCGCTTCTCGATTCTGGAAATTATCTCTCCTACCAGCCCGCGCTGGACTCCGTCAGGCTTTACCATAACGTATGTCTGTTCCATATGAACACCTTAATTATCCGAACAAATAAACTGACAATTCTTATGCTTTCTTCAACTGGATTTTGCCTTTCTCAGTCCATTCGGTACGCCTTGGAAGCCTACCCAGGTTGAAGTTATTCATACACTTGGAAGAGTGCATGTAATAGGTAGAACCGTCTTTCTTGACGTAGAGCTTGCCGGTTCCGGGCTCCAGCATTTTCCCGCAGAAATAGCATTTTCTCTGTTCCATAATCTCACCGCTTTCTTATCTGGTGGTCAGTTTCTTTGCTTCTCTTGAGGTTTCAAGAAGCATCAGGATGTCACCTACGCGGACAGGGCCAACGCAGTTTCTTGTAATAACACGGCCCTTATCCCTGCCTTCCAGAACCCTACACTGGATCTGGCTGGCTTCACCATGCATACCTGTATTCCCGATAACGTCAATAACCTCAGCAGCAAAGCCGCCGGTTGTGCTTTCATCAGCCATAATTAGCACCTCATGTTATCAGGATTATTTAAGGGCTTCAAGTTTCTGGGCAATGTCCTGGATCATTTCACCTGCTTTTCCTGCATCTACGATTGCGACAGTTGCGCAGGACACACCAAGCCCACTGGCTGCACCAAGTTCTTTCTGGTTTTTGATGAAGATGTAAGGTGCTTTCTTTTCCTCGGAAAGTGGAGCGATGTGAGCAACAATTTCGGCAGGCTCGATATCTTCTGCGATCAGAACGAGCTTTGCATTTCCTCTTTCGATTGCTTTTGTGGCTTCATTGGTGCCCTTTTTAATCTTTCCAGTATCTCTGGCAAGCTCCAGAGCTTCAAGTGCTTTGTTTGTAAGTTCTTCTGGAACGTCGAATTTAGCTAATTGTGCCATATAATATTCTCCTTCGAAATTGCGAGTATCGCAATTTTTCATCAATCATAGGTTTTTAACACACATCTGTCAACATTGAAATCAAATCTTAAATCGAAACCGTATAGACTTCAATGCGGAGAGTAAATGAGTTGAAATATAGATACTGCTAGCTAAATGCTGCAGATCGAACCTTACAAGTACATGATCACCTATAAACTTTCTGCTTGAAAACATGAGTCATAGACCAAAAGCAGAAGTAGATCGATAAGAAATTCATATATATAAGGCTATTTTCAATTCCAGGATAAAAAATGAACTAATACGTCATGGTTATAAGGAATGTAAGAAATTTTGATCTCATGGACACAATTTACTATGAAGCTCATAAAAATCTCTATATTAATCTTACAAACCGCTGCAGTGCAGACTGCGTCTTTTGTATCCGTAATTTTGCAGACGGGGTTTACGGATATGACCTGAGGCTTTCAAGAGAACCGACAACAGAGGAAGTTATAGGAGCCCTTGAAGGACTGGACCTTTCAAAATACAGAGAAATCGTATTCACAGGCCTTGGAGAGCCAACAATCAGGTTTGATGTAGTGCTGGCAGTAACCCGCTGGCTGAAAAGCCGGAATATTCGAGTAAGGCTAGATACTAATGGACAGGCAGCCCTTATAAATCCGGGAAGATATGTGGTCTCAGAACTGAAAACCGCAGGTCTAGACTCTGTTTCCGTAAGTTTGAATGCCGAGTCCGAAGATAAGTATAACAAACTCTGCAGACCGATTCATAAAAATGCTTATTCTGCAGTACTTGATTTTGTTAAGGAAGCAAAGAAGGCAGGAATCAGTACAAGGGTTACAGTAGTTAATGTGCCCGAAGTTGACCTGGAAAAATGTAGAAAGCTTGCAGAGGAGCTGGATACAAGCTTCCACATAAGGACTTTATCCGAAGCTGCAAGCAAAGAAATCTGAAAACTGTTAAAAGTTAAAATACTTAAGAAATAACGACTTAAGAAGTATAACTTGAAAAGTATAACTTGAAAAGTATAACTTAAAAAGTATAACTTAAAAAGTATAACTTAAAAAGTCTGACTTAAAAAGTATAACTTGAAAAGTTTAACTTAAAAAGTATAACTTGAAAAGTATAACTTGAAAAGTTTAACTTAAAAAGTATAACTTGAAAAGTTTAACTTAAAAAGTCTAACTTAAAAAGTCTAACTTAAGAAGCCCAGATACTTAAGATTCGAGAAAGATTGATCCGCTCTATAGTTGAAAGTTGATAGATTTGGGAAATTACATAACTGAATTATAAAATTGAAATTAAATAACTGAAATTCATTTATGTTCGATTAATATACGAAATGTATAGTCACGAGGCTAAATAATGCAACTGCCCAATGAGGTACAATGAAGTTTTTTGTTGCAAAAATTACAGGCGTGACTATAAGTGATGTATTATTTTGTAGTGATTTATGTACTTAGAACCACGAAATCTACATCCTTTGTAAATTTGAGTAGCCATTTTGAAGTTAACCTCTTCTTTAACCGAACACAAAGAAAGAAGAACCTGAAACTATGAAGAGAATCTTGACATCTGAATCTGAAAGTTCCGTGTAGATACAAATTTGAGGGTATAGCATGGATAGAACAACAGGTAAAGAGCAAATCTTCCGCCTATTGCCCAAGTATGATATGGAGCACGCATTGAGGACAGCCTGGGATAAAAAGGCGTCAATCTTCAGCAAAGGATTGGTAAGTTTAATCTCGCGCCCTAAACCAGAAGAAATTAAAATCACGGATCAAAATTACTTATATGAGCCTTTCTGGCATATCAAATGCAATGTGCACTACGAGTATGATCGCACACGCGATTATAACTTTTCGATCCTCGATCCCGAAGTTAAGAGTGTGACGATCGATGGTAAGGATTACTCAGTAGCGACCACATCGCGACAGTTCACTATTATGGGGATTGAACACTGTATAACAGAAGGCAGTAAAGAAGTTATATTCGATGCTGTGAGCAGACAAGAAAAACAGGATTGGGAGAAATATTTGCTCTTTGAGAAAGAGTCAGTGAGTGATGTACCCGAGCTTTCCACTGATGGAAGCACCTATGTGTCGCCAGAAATGCTTCCAAAAGCTGCGGTACAGCAAGTATTCTCCTCTTTACCTCAACCAATCAGGCCTGATACAACTCCTGAAGAAAAAAAGGATGTCAGCATAGTGAATCTTTATTTTCGGCCAGTCTACGTCTTCGAATATAAGTGGGAGAGAAATGGCAAAACAGCAGTTGCTGAATTCGATGGCTTAACTGGGGAGATGACCTTCGTTGGGGACATTACATTGCGCCAGAAGATCGAGAAGGTAATGACCCGCGATCTTTTCTTTGATATAAGTACAGAAGCAGCTAACCTGGTTATCCCTGGTAGTGGTATTGCAGTTAGGGTTATTAAGGAAGTGGCAAAAAAATAATGAATAAAGGTTGTCTCAAAACTTTTCCTGGTTGTACATTTGGGTCATAAAAATCACCAATATTGATCTTCCTTAAACGTAGTATTACATAATACATAAGAACTAGTATCTATTCAGCGTAGGAAAAACAATCTCAATAGGCATCTTCTTAAATATAAAATGGACAAAATTCTATTGCCTAATTTTTCATAACTGTTGCTATTGATCGTGCTTTTCGGTTTTATACAGTTGGTAATTCTATGCTTATGAAACCTTAAAATCAATATCATTCGGCCTATTTTTTGTACGCTGAATAGATACAAGAACTATAGTTATAAAGAAAATCAATTACAGTGTTTCTTATGTTCAAAAAGAATGAGCCACTTCAGGAAAAACACTTTACGGCTCTTCTTTATTTTATAGAGGCAGTTTGAAATTTAACTTTCCTAATTTCAGATAAATCATTGTGATAATGAAATTATGGATAAATTCCTGAACTGCAAATTTGAAATTATATTTTTATCATTCCTAAATATATTTTTACGACGCTCTCACTATAAAGGAGTCATTTAAGGAATGACAAAAATATAAATTCAAATATATTCATTGCCTAAAGCTAATTCTGTTTTAACTGATACAACCAGAAAGGACTTTACTTAAATGCTACGCAAAAAATACCCTGAAGAAACAGAAAAGCAAATGAAATCATTTTTTGATTCTTTGAATGAGAGAGACAGAAGGAGATACGCAGCCATAGAAACAATGAAGTTAGGTCATGGCGGACAAAAGTATATAAGTAGTGTAATGAGCTGTCATTTTCAAACTATCATGGCTGGAATTAATGAAATCACTAATGGTATAGAAACTCCAGATAACAGGATTCGAAAGCCTGGTGGAGGTAAAAAGAAAATCATCGACAATGTGGAAAATATAGATGAAGTTTTCTTTGAGATCTTAAAAGATCATACTGCTGGAAGTCCTATAGACGAAGAAATAAAATGGACAAACCTCTCCCTTAAAGATATTTCAAATGCTTTCAAATCGAGAGATATGAATATATCACCATATGTAGTAAAGCAGCTATTGAAGAAACATGGTTTTGTAGAAAGAAAAATGACTAAAGCTGTCACAATGAAAGACTGTAAAGACAGAAACAGGCAATTTGAGAGAATTAAAGAGCTGAAAGAAGAGTACTCTAACAGCGAAAATCCGATTATCAGTATAGATGTTAAAAAAAGAATTCATAGGTAATTTCTACCGAGACGGAAAATTTTATTGTACTGGACCGGTAAAAGTATATGATCATGACTTCAATACATTTTCAAATGGTGTCGTAATTCCACATGGCATATACGACGTGAAACTTAATGAAGGCTATATCACTTTAGGAACCAGTAAGGATACGAGTGAATTTTGTTGTGACTGTATTAAATACTGGTGGGAAAATTACGGCAAGGAAAATTACCCCAGTTCATATAGCATTTTGGCTTTTGCAGATGGTGGTGGAAGCAACTCAAGTAGACATTATATTTTCAAGGAAGATTTACAAAAGCTGGTAAATGAAATTGGAATTGAAATTCGAATGGCTCATTACCCACCATACACTTCGAAATATAACCCAATTGAACATAGGTTATTCTGCCATGTAACGGCTGCCTGTAAAGGTGCCGTTTTCAGCAATATTGATGTGGTTAAAAGTCTGATTGATAAGACTTCGACATCAACAGGATTGAAAGTGTTTTCGACTATCAAGGATAAAGTTTATGCGACAGCAAGAAAAGTAAGTGAAAACTTCAAGAAAAATATGAAAATTGTATTTGATGATTATTTGGGAAAATGGAATTATAGAGTAATTCCAGAAGTGAAAACTTGAAGTTATATTTCAAACGTTCCTAAGGAGTTATCTGAGCAAGAATTTTTTACTGTTATGAAAATATTACCGCAATAATATATTAGAATATCAATATATTATTAAGAGAAAAAACATATTAAAATGTAATGTTTAATATTTTTAAACAGACAATAGTAAATAATTAATTAAGAACAGATTAACTGTTCGTGATGCATCCATCCAATCGGCTGGAGATCTAACCCTTCCAAAATTAAGTCCTGTTTTTTTCCTGCCCATTTGCCAGAATACTGATATATTTAAATCTAAGAAACCATGTACCATTATTATTCATACCAGTCTTCTCTTTTTTCATCCAATATTATTAAAATAAAACATATAAATATATAAATCAGCCGGTAAAGCCTCACTAAAATTGAAAGCCGGATGAAAAAACATCCAGTATCCGGAATAATTTCAGATTTAACGTTTGAGGATTTGGAATGAAATCGAATAAGATATGTGTGAAGTTGCTAGTACAGAAACAATTATTCCTACAAATATATATATGATTGTAAAATAATAGCTCCGGGATATATTAATCAAAACAGAGAAATATTCTTGACATAGCATCAATATAACACAAAAAAATAAACAAGTAAACATAAATCTAATGGGAGTGGGAGTAATGAGACAAATTACGGCATTAATCATGGCACTGGCATTATGTATTATTGCGATGCCTGCTATAGGGGGAGCAGCGTCCCTGGGAGATGATGACGACATCTGGATTGCTATCTCTCCTACGGAGAGCCATCCGGCTCTTGTTGACAGACCGGCAGCTGTATTACCGTCAATAGGTTCATACCGTATTAGGGTGGCAGTGTACAGCAATCCTTACCAGGAAGTTACATATGACGGCACTAATCCTTTCGATGTTACTTTACTAGATGAAGATACGGTGAGGCTTCAAATCCCAGGCGGTACAAGTGTAAAGCCTTATACAGTGCATAAGGAGAGCACCGAGAAATATACATACATATTCATGGTACGTGATTTCAAGGGAGCACTTAATTCAGACGTCACTAAACTGATCTTCACTGCAACAGAAATAGATGGAGTTACTACCCATCAGGGAAGTGGCGCAGTGAAAATAACTGATGCAGCAAAGGGCAACGGTGGCAATGGCGGCAACGGTGGTAATGGCGGTAACGGTGGTAATGGCGGCAACGGTGGTAGAAAATAAAATCCCTTTGTTTCTGGAATAATTCCGGAATGCCCCCATAGAAGGTTACAAAACACTGAAGCATTTCAATATAAATTTTGAGCTAAAAAATAGACCGAAAATATATAAAAAATGATTAATGTGAGATATATAAGGGGAATAACAGATCATAAAAATTTGCAGGTTATCCTTGAATATATTTCACTGTTTATATTTATATAACGTATAGAAATAAACTAACCGATAATCCTATTTTCGAAAAATGTCATTTAAAGTCGCAGACCTCATCTTAATATGGCAAAGATTTTTTCAGGCAGCTCATCACGGTTTTCCTCATTAACTATAAAAACCTCGAATTCTTTCCTTATCCTCTGAGCCAGCTGGTTACTGCTTGACCGATGCAGCACTGCAAGAACCGGTTTATCGGATTCCAGGACTACCTCAACTGCCGAAACAAAAGCTTCGGATTTTAGCTCCATCGGCCCGACCTCATCGATAACTATAAGATCACATTCCAGGGCACTCCTGAGAGCATTTGCCCCGATATTTTCAAGGTCTTCCAGGTTGACGTGATATTTCCCAACTCTCGGCCCGCGTCCTCTAATGCTGCCCAGAATTCCGGTTTTTCCTGTAGCAAGGTCCCGTATCGAAAAACCTTCTCTCTTTCCTTCTTTCCGGATTTCGGAAGTCTGGATGCCTCCTATTTTGAAGCCAGGCTGGTCGGCAAGTTTTTCAGCAGCTCTTGCCACAACTGTTGATTTTCCAATACCCGGACTGCCGGTTACTGCTATTCTCAACATGGTATTTTTCGTCCCCCTTGTTATCCCATTTCCCAGAAAAATAGAACTTGATTTTACTTAAATTAGCCAGCAGTGAGGTTTTACGTTGACTATAAAATGATTGCAGGATATACTGGAATATACATCGAAAGCTTCAATTAATCTAAATTTAGTAAATATATATGGAAATATATATGGAGTTGAAATTATGACCACAGACCAGGAGATTCTTGCCAGACTACAGGAGATAGAGAAGAAAATGGAAAAGATGGAAGCTTCACTCGAAAATATTAACAATATCCTGAAAAAGGTCGAGCAAAATACCTATTTTGGGTGCTATATGCCGGAGGAGAAGCCGGAGTGAAGAGATAAAGAGGAATAAATTTTTAGATTTTACATATAATTTTACAGATGATTTTACAGATGATTTTACAGATGATTTTACAGATTTTACTTTTTTCGACGCTCCTCTGTTAATCATTTGATGTTATTCTGAGGCAACAAAAAAGCGTATCAAGGTTTATTGTTTCTCACCGAGGCGCGGCTGGAACTAATTGGCTTTGATCGAATGAAAACTGAAATCTCTCTCGCTATGAAAGAATTGAGGTAAAATCTCAATTTTTTAGCAGTTGGCGGCCTTTTTTTCGACTTTAGCATGAACTCATTTTTTCATTATGAGCTCTATTAATTCTACATTTTCGTAAAAAATACTTTCTTTTTTATATTTATAGTCACTTCTGACAATAAAAACAAAACTATAAATTTGATAGTTTCTAATTTTTGTTACTGAGAAGGTGTTTTTTTGTGGACTATTATTCCCTGGACCTGCGAGTATCAAAAGGACCTGAAGGTTCCTACAACCAGTATACAGCTTCAATTCTTGAAAATGGAGATGCTAAAGCCACCCAGAACTTTGAACTCCGGCGCGATCTGAAACTTATTCAGATGCTGGACCGGATTGAAGAAAAAGTTATTATTCCCAAACCGCAGCCTGAAGAGACAACTCATATCGAATTTGGAAAAATGCTGTACGATACTGTATTTTCAGGTGAACTGGGAGAGTACTTCAACAAACGTCTTAACGAAGGCCAGGACAAAAATTGCGGACTCAGGATTTCAATGCAGTTTGCTGAAGATATTCCTGAAATTGCAGCTTTGCCCTGGGAATACCTGCACAACGGAGAAGACTTTTTAATCACCAGAAGGAGCATTTTGCTCTCAAGGCTTCCACCTGAAGTAAAGAAAAACGAATCTCAACCTCTTGATTCCATTCTCCGAATGCTGGTAGTAATCTCAAGTCCAGATGGTCCCGGAATTTCACCATTAAACACTGAAAAAGAGCAGGAAATTATTCTGGAAGCCCTGGACAAACTCCAGAAAGACCAAAAAATTAAGGTAGATTTTACAGAAGACGCCACTTTTGAAAACGTCCAGGGTTACCTGAATGAGCAAAACTATCACATTGTTCATTTCACAGGGCACAGAGTAAGCAGAAACGGCAAAGGACACCTTGTATTTGAATCCGAAGATCGAACAGCCAGACTCATAGATAATAAAATCCTTGCAGACCTTTTTACAGACATGGGCATAAAGCTTGTTGTGCTCAGCTCCTGTGAATCAGCCAAAGGCTCGAACAAAGAAGCTTTCGGTGACCTTGCCAGTATGCTTTCGAAGCAAAGAATCCCGGCTGTAGTAGCCATGCAATATTCGGTACTTGATGACGTGGCAATCCAGTTTGCATACACTTTTTACAGGACGATTGCAAGCGGAAAATCGGTTGATGTTGCACTCAAAGAGGCCAGAATTGCGATGAAGGATTCGGAAAAGAGCAATGGATTTGACTTCGCAACTCCTGTTCTGTATCTTTCAGACTGCAACTGCGTCCATACAGGAAAAATAAAACCGGAACCTTCTGAATTCGAGTTCAAACCCAATAAACTGTCAGATTTGCTGGATTTGCCAGTGATGAATAAAGGCTTCGTTGCCAGGAAAAAAGAGCTTCGAATTCTGGAAAAAGGCTTTAGATCCGATGTAAAGCGTGCTGCTATTATTCATGGTTTTGGAGGTATGGGAAAAACCGTTCTTGCAACCCGACTTGCGCTAAAAATGAATGAATATTTTGACGGAAATTTTGGGATGAAGTGCACTTCAACCACCCGACCTGAAGATATCCTGAACAAAATTAATAGCTTTTTAATGATGAACGGAAGATCTGAACTTAACCAGGTTCTTAATCAGCCTGAACCACTTGAAATTAAAACCTCCAGACTGGTAAACATACTCAACCAGTTTCGTTTCCTGATAATCCTTGACAACTTTGAAGATTGCCTGGACGAAGACCGAAAAGACATTGAAAACCCCGAACTCAAGGCATTCATCCGACATCTTCTGAATAATACAATCAGCAATACAAAATTCATCATAACAACCCGTTACGATTTTGATCCTCTGGAAGGCAGGCTGCCTGAAAGCATTGAACATATTTCCCTTCCTGAACTCCATTTCTCGCAGACCAACTGGCTGATGAACAACTATACGGAGTTAGCAGATCTGGATATTCCGAAAAAGAAGCAGATATACGATGTAATAGGCGGACATCCCTGGACGGTGGGGCAGTTTGCTAAACGTGCTTCGGTTCAGGGCGTGGACAGTTTAATGCTGGACTTGAAGCCCTTGAAAAAGGAACTTATGGAGTTTACCCTGCTGGAGAAATCTTTCTCAAAACTTGACTCAGATGCTAAAAAACTTCTTCTTTATGCTTCTATTTACGGAGAAGCCGTTCCTGAAGAAGCATTATCGTGGATTATAGGAGACGAAAAAGACGAAAGCTCCTCTATCGTAGAGCCCCTGCAAAAACTAATCCAGTGGGGTTTGATCTCAAAAGAAAAATATGACCAGACTGTCTACATGGAACATACAATAGTCAGAAATTTCGCTCAAGATAAGCTGAAACAAGATAAGCTGAAACAAGAAGGACTGGACAAAAAGAAGCTTCTCATCAGGGCTGCCAAATATTACGAAAATCTGGTATCTCAAACTGGAAGTCTCTGGGATTATCTGAAAGCACGAGACTACTACTTCGAAGCAGAAGATTGGAAAAGGGCAAACGAAATTGTAGAAAATGTCTCAGACCTTATGATCTGCTGGGGACACATTGAACTTGCAATGAACCTGTTAAATGATTCTATCAACACGACATCAGGAGATACGAGAACAAACGCTGAATATACCCTTGCGACGATTTACTACCGCCTCGGAGACCTAAATACAACATTAAAAATATATAATAACATAAAATATAAATAGGAGGAAAGGGGGGATAATAGGGGGGTTGCAGTTGTACTTCATGCAATTGGAATGATTCATCAGGATCAGGGCAACTACGAAGAAGCAGTGAAAAAGTATAACCAGTCCCTGAAAATGAAAGAAGAGCTGGGAAACAAAAGCGGAATTGCAATAACATTAGGGCAGATGGGAAGGGTACTCGAAGAAAAAGGAGAGTATGAACTTGCCCTAAAGGATTACTATACTGCGCTTGAAATATTCGAAGAACTCAAATCTCCGAACAGGGAACTTGTTCGAAAATGGATTGCAGGATTAGAGGGAAAAAGAGAGAAGAGGAGTTTAAAAACCATAATTGGAAAAATTTGGGGTAAAAGATGACTATTGAACTTATTAAATGCCCTCATTGCGGGTACAAATATAAGACTGATGTAGAAAAAGTTGTTAAAGATGGAGAAACAGTTGTAGTGCTCGTGGGGTTTTCTGATACAAAGGATAAACTCAGGAGAAAAACTGCTAAAAGCTTATTTATAGATCTCACTTGCCCCAATTGCAAGAAAGAATTTGAATATGAAGTGAAAACATGAATAGTGAGGATTCCGGAGGAAAAGGTGCTGAAGAGGAAGCTCCTGTAAGGGAAGCGGAACCGAACCCTTTCTGGAAGCAGAATGCCGAAAAACTTGTTGGGGAATCCATTTCCAGCGTGGAAGACACTGCAAAACAGTTTGTTATCATTACAGGGCTGCTAGAAGGGATTTATTTCCATGCCATAACGTTTTCGGATGTAAAGAGCATGGAAGGAGTTTCAGTCCTGATATACGCGGCTCCGCTTATTTTGTGGCTCATAAGCCTTATTTTTGCGGTGATGGTGCTGGTCAGGAAAAAATATGGTATAAACATAAATTCAAGCCGGGATTCTAAGGAAAAATTTGAGAAGATCCTGGAAGGGAAATCTCAGCTTATACGGATATCCGGTTTGTTTTTGATCCTCAGCTTTGTGGCACTTACTATTGTTCTCCTGGATTACCTGGGGATTATTTCGTACCACACATTTTGAGATCTGGCAGAATTCTTCAGTGTAATTGTTCCAGAAATAATTATTTCTTCTTTTAGGTTTGCGTCTTCTTAGTCTTTTTTCTCAGTCTTTTTTTCGGAAAAGCCGGTCGCTTGCGACCGGTGAGATTCCGGGGTTAAGAAAAAGCAATGACCTGATGGCCCGCGAAAAGTAAATTCAGCAATTCTCAATTGTTTTTCCTGTTATGAGTAATTTCACAGCTTCCATTTCCTCTGACTGTGCGGTCCCTGACAAGCTTTTCTCCTGGGACAAGATTCAGTTTTTCCGGCATCCTGGCGGATCTTTTATTCTTCATCCATTTTACAGGCCCTGAGGAAATTTTCGGCTTTTTCGGAAAAATGGAGGTCCATCTTCTTCGCCTGCCAGGATTAACTTTTCAACATATATCGCTGGCTTTTCAAATAAGCTCCAAGTCACAACAATTCTGAAAACTGAAAAAGATTTTATCCTATAAATCCAGAATACGGAATGAATATTATTTCACAAATATTATAATATTGAAGGGGGAGTAAAATGAGTAATATGAGTAAATCTGTAGAAGTTCCGTATATTGCATCAAATCTCGAGAGATGTATGTGTTCGCAGTGTCCTGTGCAATCTGAGAGTGCATGCGCATTGGAAAAAATGGGAAACTTCAAAAGTGAAGCGAAAAATTTAGGAGAAGGTAAATCTCCATCGCCGAAAAGTGTTCCTGGAGTCTATTGTTCGGCAGGTGAAGCTGCCTGTAAAGACTTAAATCCTAACAAAGACTGCATTTGTTATACCTGCGCTGTCTGGAAAGAGAACAATCTAGAGAATGCAAACGTAGTTAAGTATTACTGCAATAACGGGAGGGCCTGATTCCCTTATTTTATTTTTTTAGGATTTATGCAGCTGAACTGAAAAATCAATAGCTATTAAATCTTTTAACTATTTAAAACGCAAATTAAAACCATAGCGTTTACTGTAATTGATTTTAATGTGATTGATTTTAATGTGATTGATTTTAATGTGATTGATTTTAATGTGATTGATTTTAATGTGATTGATTTTAATGTGATTGATTTTAATGTGATTGATTTTAATGTGATTGATTTTAATGTGATTGATTTTACTGTAATTGATTTTACTGTAATTGATCTTGAACCCCGGTGCGTAATTTTTAACTGCATTAAATTCTTTAACTATTTATCTCGCTTATTTTTCGTACAGGATTTTTTCTACTGTGGCCACAAAATTTTCAAAGTTCTTCTGCCATTCCGTGTCATGTTCAAGCATTTCCAGGATAACTGTGCCTTTATCTTCCATTTCTGCGACTTTTGGCTCTATAGGAAGTCTGACAAGGATAGGGATGTTGAAATCTTTTGAAGCTTTTTCCACTCCTCCATTCCTGAACACTTCTATCGGCTTGCCGCAGTGAGGACAGACCAAACCATGCATGTTGTCGACAATGCCTATAACAGGAACATTGAGTTTTTTAGAAAATCCGATCGATTTACGGACGCTGACGAGAGCTACGTCCTGAGGAGTTGTTACAAGTATTGAACCGTCAATATTGGGGATCAACTGGGCCAGGCTCAAGGGTTCATCACCTGTGCCCGGAGGCAGATCTATAATCAGAAAGTCAAGTTCTCCCCATACGACGTCTTCCAGTAACTTTTCGATAATCCCCATTTTTAATGGTCCTCTCCATATGATGGGAGAGTCTTTATCTTCGAGTAGAAAGCCTATAGACATCAACGAAAGATTGGGAAGGACCTCAACTGGCATTATGCCTTCTTCGCTAACTTCTGGCTTCATAGATTCCATGCCGAAAATCGTGGGAATGGTCGGGCCGTGAATATCGCAATCCAGAAGTCCCACTCTATATCCATGCAGAGCCAGTCCGATAGCCAGGTTTGCTGCAACTGTGCTTTTCCCAACTCCGCCTTTTCCACTCATAATCAGGATTTTACGCTTGATGCGTCTGAGGTTGACTATCATTTGGGGTTCAGTGGACTTTTTTGATAAGCTTACCAGTGGTTGAACCGGATCTGTCATTTTGATCTCCTGTTTAAATTTCCCCTTTTCCCGTTAGTTATCTCTTTAAAGGAAAGCATCTTCACTAATAAAGGAAAGCATCTTCACTAATAAAGGAAAGCGTCTTCACTAATAAAGGAAAGCATCCTCACTAATAAAGGAAAGCATCCTCACTAATTAGTTGAAAGAAATTTCATGCAAACTCTCATGCCAACTTTCATGGCAAATAGTTACAATAAATGATATATTTCCAGTTTTGTATTGCATTAGTCAACATTTCTTATTGTTTTTCAGGTTTGGCGATATTATAAATTTTAAGATAGCATTTAAATTTAATAAATGATATATTTTTTTAAACTAAAGAAGATACTCAAGCTTGTGAGTGGTCGTAACAATATAGTAAAGTTAGGCCATCAAATAGAGGAGCTTGAGGGGGGATTATGGCAATAGACCTGGAGCTATTTCCGTCAACAAATCCGAATCCTGTACTCAGTGTGACAAATGATTGCACTGTCCTTTACTCAAATAAAGCTGGTGAGACCTTATTACATGAATGGGGTGTGGCAGTAGGAGAGAAACTGCCGTCCTATATCGAAGGTGTCGTAAAGAATGTAGTTTCCCTAAATAAACCTGAAAAAATAAAAGTTGAAACGGGAAAAGGAGTATATCTTGTCAGGTTTTACCCGATACCTGAAGAAAAACGCGTAAACATTTATGGATTCGATATAAGTGACTGGAGAGAATTTGAAGAAAAACTTCCGGAAAGTGAAGCTGGTGAAGTGGCAAACCTTGATCTGACTGATATTATTGATGTTCCAGCGATCCAGGCTCTCATGGATAATTTCTATAGGCTTGTTCACATTCCCGTGGGCCTGATCGACCTGAAGGGCAATATTATTGCGGGCGTCGCATGGCAGGATATCTGCACAAAATTTCATAGAATCAACCCCGAAACCTGCAAAAACTGTGTAGAAAGCGACATAAAGTTATCCGTTGGTGTTTCCCCTGGAGAGTTTAAGCTTTACAGGTGCAAGAACAATATGTGGGATGTAGCGACCCCAGTCATGGTAGGCGGTAAGCACGTTGCCAATATTTTCTCAGGGCAGTTCTTTTTTGAAGACGAAACTGTGGACTATGAACTTTTCAGATCCCAGGCTAGAAAATACGGTTTCAACGAGGAGGAATACATAGCAGCGTTTGAAAAAGTTCCACGGTTAAGTAAGGAATCTGTGAACAAAAAAATGGCATTCTTCGTGAAACTTGCCAGTATACTATCACAACTAAGCTACAGTAACTTCAAGCTTTCTCAGTCGCTTGCAAAAAGCGATATCCTTGTGGATAAGCTAGAGAAAAACAGGGAGGATTTCGATCGTGCTCAAACCGTGGGAAATATCGGAAGCTGGCGTCTGGATGTGCGCAAAAACAAACTAACCTGGTCTGATGAAAATCACCACATCTTCGGTGTCCAAAAAGGTATCCCTTTAACCTATGAAACTTTTCTTTCAAAAGTTCATCCGGATGACAGGGAATATGTTGATAGAAAATGGAAGATGGGATTAGAGGGCGAACCATACGACATCGAACACCGAATTGTCGTAGACGGGAAGATCAAATGGGTGCGTGAAAAAGCATATATTGAATTTGACAAAGACGGGATGGTGACCGGCGGCTTTGGTATAACGCAGGATATAACTGAGCGCAAAAAAGCAGAAGAAGCCCTTAAAAGAGCACATGATAGTTTAGAAGCAAAAGTTAAAGAACGTACATCAGAGCTTGAAAAGGCTTATGAATCACTGATGGAGGAAGAGAGAAGACTCTCTGAAGCCCAAAAATTATCCCATATTGGAAATTGGGATTGGAATCTTGCAACTGATGAAATGTACTGGTCTGATGAGATGTGCCTTATCTTTGGGTGCGCTCCCCAAAAGCTGTTTCATACATATCGTGAGCTCTTAAACTTTACACATCCCGAAGATCGAGGCTATGTGGATAATGCCATTAAAAGTGCTTTAGCTGGAAAGTCCTTTAGCATTGATCACAGGATTATCTCAGTTGATGGCGAAGAACGTATAGTCCACGCGCAGGGCAAAGTTGTTTTTGATAAGACAGAAAGTCCAATTCGACTGAGGGGAACAATTCAGGACATTACAGATCGCAAGAAAGCAGAGGAGAAGATCAGAATATTAGCGGATGCTGTGGAATCATCAAATGATGCTATTGTAACAGAGTATTTTGATGGTACTATTACAAGCTGGAATAAAACGGCAGAACATATTTACGGTTATTCTGCTGAAGAAATTCTGGGTGAAAATGTCTCAATACTGGAACCGGATAATCTAAAAGGGGAAATAAAAAAGATAATTGAAAAAGTAAAACATGGAGAAAAAGTCCATCATTACAGAACTTTACGGCTAAAAAAAGATGGCACAATGACAAATGTTTCAATAACTTATTCTCCCGTTTTTGACGCTTCTGGAAAGTTGATTGCTATCTCAGCTATTGCAAGAGATATTACTGAGCAAATCAATGCGGAAAGACTACTTGTAAAAGCTGAAGAAGCCAGAAAAAAAGAAATCCATCACAGAATTAAAAATAATCTGCAAGTGATCTCTTCTCTTCTTGACCTGCAGGCTGAAAAGTTCAGAAGCCGAAAATATGCTAAGGATGTGGAAGTTCTTAACGCTTTCAAAGAGAGTCAGGATAGAGTAATGTCAATCGCCCTTATCCACAAAGAGCTCCATGAAGGCAAAAGAACAGATACATTAAACTTCTCGGCATACCTTGAAAGGCTTGTTGAAAATCTGTTCCAGACTTATAGAGTTGGAAATATCAATACGAGCCTGAACGTCGAGCTGGAAGAAAACATTTTCTTTGATATGGATGTCGCTGTTCCACTTGGAATAATCATTAATGAACTTGTTTCAAATTCCCTGAAGTACGCATTTTTAGGCAGAGATAATGGGAAAATTCAAATCAAACTTCGCAAAGAAAACTCTGTAAAGCACGCAGATGAAAAGCAGGGAAGAACAAAAGAAAATTATAACGTCACTGATTTTACTTTAATAGTCTCGGATAACGGGACTGGTATTTCTGAGGAGTTTAATATAGAAGATTCCAGATCTCTTGGCTTACAGTTAGTGGAAGTCCTGGTAGACCAGTTAGGGGGCAAAATTGAACTCAAAAGAGGTTCTGGGACTGAATTTGTTATAAGGTTCAAGGTGCCAGTGCAAAATTGAAAAAAATAGTAAAATCGAATTCTCATACAATGATCAGTTGACGAGAATTCATATACTGTTTGTTCGCTATGCTATTGCATGTAAACATCAGAGGCAAGTAATATATAATTAACTTGGATTAAATTTCAATCGTATAGATATATCAGTTGAGATTGAATTTTTTAATGAGATTTATTATTTTAACCTCAAATAATCGAAGCAGTTAATTGCACGCCGACCATCAAAGTGTCAAAGAAAAAGTATTTTGTAGATCGGCAGCCCCGGATTTTTGTGGAGCCGATAGAATAGCGGCAATATCGTCAGCACTGCAACAAGGCTATATTATACAGGCATACACAACCTATCTGCCCTTCATCCGGACCACCTGCAAGAGAAGAAGGAATTACGGAGAATATCATGTCCGTTTGCTATATGTCTCCTTAGTTCTGGCTGTATTTAAGTTCTGGTTGTCGCTGATGCTTCCTTCTTAAACATACATGATATTCTTCGAATAAATGTGTCGTACTTGTAAACTGAACTTCGAGAGGAGATACACAAGATGTTATATCAGCATCAAAAGTTGCTGTCGGTTTTCGGGTTAGTCTACAAGGTTGCATAAATAGATATCATTATCATCCGCACTATCAACATAGTTCTTGTCTATTCCCCATACAACAATATTATCGTATATTTCTGGCGTCGTATAAACGTCTTCAGGATACTTATATACCAGTGTACTTTTTCCTGTTGATATGTTATACACATATACTCCAGGTTTGCCTTCATAATCATCAACGCATTTATTGTATACAATTTTCTCATCCTGTATGTCAATGTGCGTCCCTGTACTGGCACCGTATTCATTCCCAGATGGATCGGTGTCAAGTTGATGTGTGACGTCTACGGTTTTCTTTGTTGAGATATCATACATCGCAATATATCCCTGGTGATTATATACGTCAGCCCAGATGACTTTATTACCCCATATACGTGGTATATTTGGATCTCCAGATGAAGTGACAGTTATTTTTTTCTTCGTTTTGAGATCATACATTCTGATAGCCATATCCGCGTTTGGATCTTCCGAATAAGAATAATAAACCACTTTTGTATCGTAGATATCGGGATTACTACCGCTTCCGATTTTAGTCTGTTTGGATTTAGATATATCCCTCAGATACACACTTTCATTTGCACTCCAGACAACTCTGTTGCCGTAAATAGCAGGTTTGCTATATTGGTCTACATTCCGTGTGATATAACTTTTTGTGGCTGTTGGTATATCGTACACGGCAAGTCTTGGTCTTCCACTGCTTTCATCACGCCACACTAATTTGTTGTCATAAATATCAGGACATGATGCTCCAGAAGAGCTAACCGTAGTGTCTGTTTTGTTGGTCAGATCGTATAGATGAATAACAACTCCATTTGTCCATACTACCTTGTTACCATAAACAGCAGGATCGTATCCAGTACCAATTTTCGTAACTTGAGCCGCTGAAGCTGCAGCTGAGATTAAAATCAAAAAAACAAAAATCAGGAATACTGAAGCTAAAGCTATTGAACATAGCCTCCCCTTATTTTTCATTTATTTTCCCCCAAATAGCTTTATTTTCAAAGTTAATGTACAGTTTGTAATTAAGATCTTTTCAGGTTATGTAATAATATCTGAATCATCTATTACTAAAGTCACATTAATCCAAACCTGGATTATTTACCCAGCCAATTATGTGATAAATCAGTAAAGAGACTAAGTAGATATTATATAATTTTACGAATAAAAGATTATCTAATCTTTATTGCATCAATTTTTTTATGAACTAATATGAGTTCAGACCTGAAAACTTCAGACCTGAAAATTTCAGACCTTACTGTTTTAAGTTCTCAGTTCCATTGGAACATAAGGTTTAACAGCAACATGAGTTAATGAACTATTTATGGGGGATAGGGAAAAAAATGTAGGGTTTGCTGCGGCTTTGAACATACTCTTCACATTCATAGAACTGATTGGAGGATTCTTAACAAACAGCCTGGCACTGATAGCTGATGCATTGCATGATTTTGCGGACAGTTTTGCGTTAATAATAGCCTGGTACGCGGAAATAAAAGCAAAAAAACCTGCAACAAGTAAAATGACTTTTGGATATCGAAGGTTATCTCTCTTATCTGCAACGTTTACTATTATTGTACTTGTAGCCGGATCGTTGTTTGTACTTACTCAGGCCGTCCCGCGTCTGATCAGTCCGGAACCTGTAAACGCCGAAGGAATGGTTTTAATTGCAGTCATTGGAATTACCATAAATGGCCTGGGATATTTTCGATTAAAGAAAGGGATAAGCCAGAGTGAGAAAGTATTATCCTGGCATCTTCTGGAAGACATTTTGGGATGGATAGTCCTGCTTATCGGGTCGATAATTATACGGTTCTGGGACAAACCAGTTATTGATCCTATAATGACAATCGGATTCACTGTTTTTGTATTATGGGGAGTTTCTAAAAACGCAAAAGAAATATTTAACCTTCTTCTAGAAGGAGTCCCGGAGTATATCGACATTGATGAGATTAAGAAATCTATCTTATCGGTTGAAGGAGTGAAGATGGTTCATGATCTCCATATATGGTCTCTGGAAGGAGAAACCGTTCTTTTAACAGCTCATGTAGTTGTGGAAGACAAATATTTACAAACACCGGATAAAATGAGGCAATCTATTAAAAGCAATTTAGAGGGACATCACATAGAGCATTCAACCCTTGAACTTGAAGGTGAAGGACTTTGTTCTGCAACAGAATGTCTTTTTGAATCGAAGAAATAATGCACAAAGGATGGTAGCAAAAAGGAATGAAATTACATAGAAGATCTAACAAATTTTTAAAAATTTAAACGAATTGTCAAGCTCAATTAGACCAAAAAGAAGGAAAATATTCAGTATCAATTAGGGAATGCTGTCAAACTAAGTTCTAAACCAAAAAACGATATCATTCAATTTTCACCAGGCGCTATCATGAGCCATAATTACTTGAATATGTTCCAAAAACTTTAGCATGGAAAATATTAGTTTTTGTAAAAATACTGCCGAATGTGGGTATTATTAAAAAATAAGGAATTTTGAGGAATCTAGCAAATCATCAATCAATTCGTGAGTTTACTATATTCCTCAATTAATTCATGAGTTTACTATATTCCTCAATTAATTCGTGAGTTTACTATATTCCTCAATTAATTCATGAGTTTACTATATTCCTCAATTAATTCGTGAGTTTACTATATTCCTCAATTAATTCGTGAGTTTACTATATTTCCTCAATTAATTCGTGAGTTTACTGTGTTTATTTACTGGACTTTAATATATCCGGAAATAGTTTTAGTGCTACTGCCTTTAGCATTCTTTACTGTTAAGCTTACAGTATATTTTCCGGCTTTACTGTATTTATGCGCAGGGTTCTTGGATGTTGAAGTTTTTCCATCTCCAAAGCTCCATTTCCATGAAGTTGGACTATTGGCGCTCTTGTCAGTAAACTGCACATTTAGCGGGGCTTTTCCGGAGGTCGGTTTTGCAGAAAAAGCAGCAACCGGCGCTTTCAGCGCGTTTACAACAATATAGTTCTTTATTGTTTTCGTACTGCTTCCTGCAGCATTCTTAACTGTTAAGCTGACAGTATATTTTCCTGCTTTACTGTAGGTATATGCAGGATTCTTGGATGTTGAAGTTTTTCCATCTCCAAAACTCCATTTCCAAGAAGTCGGACTATTGGTACTTTTGTCAGTGAATTTTACTTTCAGTGGTGCATATCCTGAAGTTGGGGATGCAGAGAATGCAGCAACAGGTTTTACAGGAGCTGTTTTTACGGTTATATAATTCTTTATTGTTTTTGTGTTTGTTCCAGCTGCGTTCTTTACTGTTAAACTGACGGTATATTTTCCGGCTTTAGTGTACGTATGTGCAGGATTCTTGGATGTTGAAGTTTTTCCATCTCCAAAGCTCCATTTCCATGCAGTTGGTGACCCGGTGCTCTTGTCAGTAAACTGTACCTTCAGTGGAAGGTTTCCTGAAGTTGGGGATGCAGAAAAAGCAGCTACAGGGAGGTCTGAACCGAGAGTAGCCATGTAGATGTCGCCTTGCGGATACCATTTTGTATACACAATCCTATCACCATATATAGCTGGATCTACCTGATACGGATTGTTATCATGATCTTCCAAGTCCTCGAAGGTTATCATGGTTTCCTTATTAGTCGAGAGATCATACATGTAAATATCCGTGTTTCCACTTACATCGTTACGGTTATCCTCATACACAATCCTGTTACCATAAATGTCTGGCTTGTATGAAATCCCATCAGAAATTCGAGTTTCCTTGTGAGTGGAGAGATCGTATACGTAGATTGCCGAGGGATAGTCATAAAGGGTATCCCACACTATTTTGTTACCATAGATCCTAGGATCATCTGCTGTTCCACTAGTGGAAACTTGATTTTCTTTTTGAGTGGAAAGGTCGTAAATGAAGATATCGTTGTTTCCATCACGTTCGTCCTTCCACACTACTATGTTTCCATAGATATCAGGTTTGTATGCTGTTCCACTGGTAGTGATCTGAGTTTCTTTATTAGTAGATAGATCATACATGTAGATATTCGAATTTCCATTACGTTTGTCCTGCCAAACTATCCTATTATCATAAATTGCAGGATCATATGCTTGGCTGCTTTTTGTAATCCGAGTTTGTTTTTTTGTAGAGAGGTCTTCCATATAAATGTCATGACCTCCGTTGCGCCCATCCTCCCATACTACCAGATTTCCATAAATAGCAGGAGTTATCTGATCTGTTGCATTGGTAGTGTGAATTTCTTTTTTAGTTGAGAGATCAAATATGTATATGTCCCAGTTTCCATTGCGGTTATCCTGCCACACTATCTTGTCACCGTAGATATCTGGATTGGCTGCCGTTTCATGAGTAGTAATTCTAGTCTTAGGGATATTTGGTGCTGCAGCTTGTATAGATTCTCTAGCCGTCGCATTTCCTTCTGTAGCTACATCCTCGGACAGAACCTGGTCATCTGGTGTATTCCCTGTTTCACTTGTGATTTCTGGTGGAGTAATGTTATGATGATCTGGTTCAGTTTGTGCTGATGCCGTAGATGAAACCAGAACTAAAAATAAAATCATAATTATTGATTCTAAGGCTACTGACTGTAATTTTTTGTTAATTTTCATTGTCCTACTCCTTTTCTTTTATATGTTTTCATAATTAGCCCCAAAACTCGAAATTACTTCTTTAGATCTCTTGTAAATAATTAATCGAGGTTTTGGATTTTTGACTTCAATCTTTAATTTTGCACACGACTGAATTCCAAACTTTACAACTTTTAACCATCAATATAAGTTGTATGACCAAAGTCCCTAACAATTAACACTTTAATAAACTTAATTAAATATTAATTGCCAAATTTAAGCAGTGTGAAAATCATACTTTGAGGTTGTAATATCAGCAGCAATACCTAAATTAAATCAAGTTTTGGGATGCTCCCTCATATAAAAAATGTTAATATTTTTAAGTTGTTTATATTCTTAAACTTTTTTATTAAAATCCTAAATTTGTAAAAATAAGGAAATTGTAAAAAATTCTAGAAAGGTTTGTCAAGTAATAATGATAGAAGAGAGGCAAATCTGCAAAGAAATATCTGGCTGCATTGGCGCAAAGAAATGACGGAGGGTTTTAAAAATCATAATAAGATAAAAATAAATTAATAAACTGGATTATGAGAGTCAGTTACTGAAAATTGTAAAAAAAGTAATTCTCGAGTCTGATTTAAAAGAGTACTTTTGCTTTTTTATTCAGACTTGCCCGCTAACTCTCACTATCCTTTAGCCTTTACCTTTTCACTTTATTCAATTTAGGGCATTCATTATTTGCTTACTACAATATATCCGGAAATAGTTTTAGTGTTACTGCCTTTAGCATTCTTTACTGTTAAGCTGACAGTATATTTTCCTGCTTTACTGTATTTATGCGCAGGGTTTTTGGCTGTTGAATAAGTTCCGTCTCCAAAGCTCCATTTCCATGAAGTTGGACTATTGCTGCTTTTGTCAGTAAACTGCACCTTCAATGGTGCTTTTCCTGACCTTGGAGAAGCAGAAAAAGCGGCAACCGGAGCTTTCAGCGCGTTTACAACAATATAGTTCTTTATTGTTTTCGTACTGCTTCCTGCAGCATTCTTTACTGTTAAACTGACAGTATATTTTCCTGCTTTACTGTAGGTATATGTAGGACTCTTCGATGTTGAAGTTTTTCCATCTCCAAAATTCCATTTCCATGAAGTTGGACTATTGGCACTTTTGTCAGTGAATTTTACTTTCAGTGGTGCATATCCTGAAGTTGGGGATGCAGAGAATGCAGCAACAGGTTTTACAGGAGCTGTTTTTACAGTTATATAGTTCTTTATTGTTTTTGTGTTTGTTCCAGCTGCATTCTTTACTGTTAGACTGACAGTGTATTTTCCGGCTTTAGCGTACGTGTGTGCAGGATTCCTGGATGTTGAAGTTTTTCCATCTCCAAAGTTCCATTTCCATGAGGTTGGAGAACCTGTGCTCTTATCAGAAAACTGAACCTTAAGGGGCAAATTTCCAGAAGTTGGAGATGCAGAAAAAGCAGCTACAGGGAGGTCTGAACCGAGAGTAGCCATGTAGATGTCGCCGGTTACATAACGGTCACTATATTGCCATACTATATTATTACCGTAAATAGCAGGATAGTATGCCGATTCTTTGGCGCTAATTTTCATTTCCTGTTTAGTGGAAATATCATACATGTAGATACCATGATTTGTATTACCATCATCTCCACTATCATCCTCCCACACTATCTTATTGCCATAGATAACAGGACACGCCTGAACACCTGAAATGTTAGTTATCTGAGTTTCTTTTTTAGTAGAAAGATCATACATGTAGATATCATCATACATGTTATCCGACCAATTGAAATCTGCACTATAAACTATCTTGCCGTCGTAAATTTCAGGCACACCAATCTGGCCTTTACCCCAGTAGGCTTTAGCGATTTGAGTTCGGGTTTTTGTGGAAAGGTCATACATGTAGATATAGTAGTTTCCACCGTTGAATGCGTCAAAGTCTAACCACACTATCTTATCACCATAAATGGAAGGACCGTGTGCTGAGCTTTCCGTTGGTATTTGAGTTTCCTTTTTTGTGGAAAGATCATACATGTAGAGGTCATACCAACTTTCCCTCTCATTAAAAGCCTGCTTGACATACACTATCTTGTTTCCATAGATGTCAGGCGTCGATGCTGCACCGCTTGTAGGAATCCGAGTTTGTTTTTTTGTAGAGAGGTCTTCCATATAAATGTCATGACCTCCGTTGCGCCCATCCTCCCAAACTACCAGATTTCCATAAATAGCAGGAGTTATCTGATCTGTTGTATTGGTAGTGTGAATTTCTTTTTTAGTTGAGAGATCAAATATATATATATCCCAGTTTCCATTGCGGTTATCCTGCCACACTATATTGTTTCCATAGATATCTGGATTGGATGCCGTTCCATGGTCGGTTATCCGAGTTTCAGTGATTGCAGACGATGAAGCTGCTGATGCCGTAGATGGAATCAGAATTAAAAATAAAATCAGAACTGTTAATACTGAGGTTACTGAATATAATTTTTTGTTAATTTTCATTATCCTACTCCTTTTTTTTATAGATTTACCATATAAAAATGTTAATATTTTTAAGTTGTTTATATTCTTAAACTTTTTTATTAAAACCCTAAATTTGTAAAAATCAGGCAAGTGTAAAAAATTCTAGAAAGGTTTGTCATGGAATAAGTATAGAAGAGAGGCAAATATGCAAAGAAATATCTGGCTGCACTGGTGCAAAGAAGTAGGAGGAGAATTTTGAAAATCTTAAACAAGCTGAAAATAAATTAATAAACTGGATTATGAGAGTTAGTTACTGAAAATTGTAAAAAAAGGTAATTCTCAAGTCTGACTAAAAGAATACTTTTGCTTTTTTAGTAAGACTTGCTCGATGACTCTCACTGTCCTTTATCCTTTACTTTTTTACTGTTTTTAATTTAGGGAATTCATTATTTACTGAACTTTAATATATCCAGAAATAGTTTTAGTATTACTGCCTTTAGCATTCTTTACTGTCAAACTAACGGTATACTTCCCTACATTTGAATAGTTATAAGCTGGACTTTTGGCTGTTGAGTTTGTCTCGTCTCCAAAAATCCATTACCATGAAGTTGGTAAACCTGTACTTCTGTCATAAAACTGTACCTTAAGTGGGGCTTTTCATGGATTTGGAGATTCCAAAAAAGCAGCAACAGAAAATATCGGGCCTTCGATTATCTTGTTTCCGCTGATTTCGGGGTTTTGAACATTTTTGACTGTGACTCCGGAGGATGAATTTGAGGTATTCACATTTTTTAAGATATTATTTTGTATTTTCACAGCACCATTTTTCAAGGAATTCCCATCGATATATATTCCTTCCCGGCCCAGGTTTTCAAAAGTGTTTTTAGAAATATCTGAGTTTACCCCGTTTATTAGAAACTTCTGATACACTCCCTGATGAGATAGATTGCTAAAAGTGTTCTCATTTATTACTATATCCTTGAAACCTCCGTAAAATGGGAAAATAATTCCACGCATCCCACTGTTTTGAATATTATTCCTTATTATAAGCGTCTCATCCGTTCCATTTCCTCCTTCATACATATTACCCAACATATCATTAAATGTGTTATTTTCGTAAACGTGTACTCCGTTACCTACAGCGCCACGTGCAAATATCCCTCCATATCCGCCAAAAACTTCATTGTTAGAGAAAGTAGACTGTTGTGTGCCATCTGAAAATGCAAAATAGAATGGAAGCTCTTGCGGTGACCGGTATTCCAGAAATGTACAATAGTACAGGGTTTCAGATGTTATTTGCGGGTATATCTTGTTTCTAGTTACTACAAAATTAATAGTATCAGCGTGAGCATCAACAACATTAGAGCCGGTGATACTTGCTCCTATTAGAGTATTGTTGGCAATAAAGACATCTCGACTTAAAGACTTGAGTTCAGCTGAATTTCCTGTTATAGCATGCCTGCAATTCTCTATGTGATTCTGTTCTATATTGACAAAAGCCGTACCGCTAGCTACGTTTACACCGTACCCAGAATTAGGGAGAGTTGAATTGTAAATCTCATTATTATTAACACTCACATTAAAACAGGAGTACAGACAAATAGCACCGAAACCACATTCATTAAACCAGGAGTCAGTGACAGAACTATCCTTGCAATATTGCATAGCCAGTCCATGATGAGACATAGCCTCACCTGTATCCTCTAGCCTTATATTTTTTATATGTATTTGAACAGGTCTGTACACCTCGACATTTACAGTCTCGGATAATTTGTAGTCTCTAAGAAGTGGTTGATTTAAAGTAACAACATTTCCTGTTACACTTTTAACAGCATAAATTTCTCCTGTCATTTGATCAGGATAATTATCAGGATAATTTGAAGGGCACCAAGGAACATTTTTCCAGATTTTAATTAAGTCATTCTTGCTAACCTTGGAAGCATCAGTTAAGACCACTTGAGATGAGTCTTTCCTGGCATCAGTACTCAGGGTTCCGCTTGTGATCTGTGATCCACCGAAATAAATATCGTTATATTCTGTATTAGAAGTTTGAATGTGAAGAGTTACGTTTCCTTCTCCTATTATATTCAGGTTTTTATTTTTTTGATATATTCCTTTTGTGATATAATAGTCCCCTTTGCGGATAGTTATTGTATCCCCACTTTTTGAGTAATCCAGTGCCGCTTGAATACAGGCTGCGTCGTTTGCATAGTTAGGTGTATGAAAAAAACCTGGTTCAGCGGGTCCAGTTTCTTTGTCAATCACGCTATTTGCCGCCAAAGCTGCAGGGCTAATTAACACAAGACAAAAAAGAGTAAGGATAAATATTGTCGTAAAATCTTTAAAATTTTTCATTGAAGATTCCTCCTAAACCTGTTTAACTTATAACCTATTTGAAAAGTGTTATGATCACTGACTTTTACAACTAGTATATCGAGTTTCAAATATATATATATAATAAGGAAATAAACACAGTTTATGACGCAAATATTATTTTAAAGTCACATGGAATTTTGTAACACGGAAAATGCAGCCGGTCGCAGAGTGATTCTATCTGGATATTACAACCACGGAAAACACGGAAGAAACACGCCTTTACTACTGATTTCCGTGTCTTCCGTGCTTTCAGTGGTTTTCAAAAAATTCATTTCTGACATACTTTGGAATCGATGCACTAGCATATTCAGAACTGGAGTGTGCACTCAATATTAGAGGTCGGTTCTAACTTAATATGCCGGTGTTGGCCTTTCAGAAGACTCTAAGAGGATTTCAACAAGATAAGATTAAAAAATTTCGTATCCTCTTTACATTTCGACCCTCTCTCAAAAAAAGGTGATTTTTGCAACAACTAAACAAACTTATTGAATCAGATATGGGCACATGCTCAACAAAATCAATGATTTCAACTTGAATCCTAAAGCATTCAAAAAACTTGATAAATATTAGGGAAATCGGTGCAATTTGTTACTATTTCCCACTTAACCGAAGACGCATGAATTTTAGTTTACAGTTTTTAGTCTTCCTTCCTACCATATCCCCCGCCGCCTGGGGTTTCGATCACAAAAAGTTCTCCTGACTTCAGCTCAACTTCGGCCTGACCTCCAATGTCGAGAACACTACCGTCCCTGCGGACAATTGCGTTTCTTCCGCATTTTGCAGGCATTCCACCTTTGAGCCCGAAAGGCGGGAATTTCCTGTGGCTTGAAAGAATGGCAGCATTCATATCTTTCAGGAACCTGAGCTTTCGGACAACCCCGTTTCCACCTCTGAACTTGCCATCTCCACCGCTTCCTTCCCGGATGGAAAATTCCTCAAGCAAAATCGGAAACCTTGTTTCAAGTATTTCAGGGTCGGTAATTCTGGAATTGGTCATGTGCGTATGCACAGCATCAGTTCCTGAAAAGCCCGGACCTGCCCCGGAACCTCCACAAATGGTCTCATAGTACTGAAAATCATCATTCCCGAAGGTGAAATTATTCATTGTACCCTGGGAAGCCGCAAGCGTGCCAAGAGCTCCGAAAAGGGCATCAACAATGTACTGCGAGGTTTCAACGTTTCCTGCAACAACAGCAGCCGGCGGCTCGGGCCTTAGCAGGGAACCCTCAGGAATAATAATCTCAAGCGGCCTCAGGCAGCCTGCATTCAGGGGAATATCACTTTTTACAAGCGTCCTGAAGGCATAAAGTACAGCAGCTATGCAAACCGATGCGGGAGCATTGAAATTATTTGAGAGCTGTGGAGAAGTACCTGTAAAATCAATTATAGCACCCCTACGCCTGCGGTCAATTGTGACCTTCACTTTAATTGCATTCCCGTCGTCAAGTGGATACGTGAATTTCCCGTTTGCAAGCCTGTCAATAACTCTTCTGACCTCTTCCTCGGCATTATCCTGAACATGGCCCATGTAAGCTTCAACTGTTTCAAGGGAAAATTCTTCAACCATCCTGAGCAGTTCAGAAAGTCCCTTTTCATTTGCTGCGATCTGAGCGCGGATATCGGCAATATTCTGGTCAGGGTTTCTTGCAGGGTATTTTCCCGAGCCCAGCCAGGCCTTTAGCCTTTCTTCACAGAAATGGCTCTGTTTTACGATTTTCATGCCCTCGCTCAGCACCCCTTCTTCGGCAATGGTCCTGCTACCCGGAGGCATAGACCCTGGGCTGATCCCTCCGACATCGGCATGATGGCCTCTGGAAGCCAGGTAGAAAAGAATTTCTCTAGAGTTTCCAAACATCGGGGTAACAACCGTGAAATCAGGAAGATGGGTTCCTCCGTGGTAAGGGGAGTTGATCAAATATATGTCTCCTGCATTCATTTCCTGCAATTGCGTCCTGATAAGTGCTTTTACACACTCCCCCATTGAACCCAGATGTACAGGGATATGAGGGGCATTTGCTACCAGGTTTCCCTGACTGTCAAAAAGTGCACAGGAAAAATCCAGCCTCTCCTTTATGTTTACCGAATGGGCCGTGTTCTGCAGGGTAAAACCCATCTGCTCGGCAACTGACATGAATCTGTTATTAAAAATCTCAAGCATCACAGGATCAACATTAGTTCCAATGGCTGTATGGGTTGGAAGCGGAATTTCTCGTTTAAGGAAAAGGTGGTTGCGTTCAGTAATCGTGCCTTCCCAGCCGGGTTCGAGCACAATGGTTGTGTTTTTCTCTATGAGCACTGCCGGGCCACTCACATGGGTTCCGGGATTGAGTTCATCCCTCTGAAAAACCGGGGTATCATGAAACTCACCATTGCTGTACATCAGCACTGTAGCGACAGGAGAGAAAACAGGATTCTCTTCCCTTTCCAGCACAGGGTCCAGGACCCTCTCATTAATTCCGATGGTCTCTACGGAAACTGCTTCAACAACCATGGCTTTGCCATCCATTACAAACCCGAAGCGCTTCCTGTGGGCGTCCTCAAAATCCTTCCGTAGACCAGCCGTATCCGCAAAATCGATGACAAGCTGAGTATCCGAACCTGCATAACGCATATGCACCTTATAAAGTGCAGTAATTTTTGCTTCCTGCACGCCCTGTTCGAGCATGAGCAGGCGACCTTCATTCTCAAGCTCGGAAAACACTGTTTTCAAACTCTCTACCAGCGTGTCCGAGAGCTCGCTGCCTATATAGCGCTCTTTAATAAGCCTCTGGTCTGCAAGTCCCATGCCATATGCCGAAAGCACACCTGCATACGGATGAATGAAAATTCTTTTGATCCCAAGGCTGTCTGCAACCCTGCAGGCGTGCTGGGCAGCAGCTCCTCCGAAACAGCAGAGGGTATATTCTTTTATGTTGTATCCCCTCTGGACAGAGATTTTCTTGATAGCATTTGCCATATTCTCAACTGCAACCGAAAGGAAGCCTTCGGCTACCTGCTCGGGTGTCCGGATATTGCCGTCATTTTTGCCTTTGCTTGAAACCTTTTCTGCAAGTTCCTCGAATTTCCTGCGCACAAGCTCGGAGTCAAGGGGCTGGTCAGCATTGGGCCCAAAGATTCTGGGAAAAAACTCAGGCTGCAGTTTTCCAAGCATGACATTGCAGTCAGTGACCGTAAGCGGCCCACCTTTTCGATAACACGCCGGCCCAGGGTCCGAACCAGCAGAATCCGGGCCTACCCTGAACCTGCCTCCTTCGTAGTGAAGTATGGAACCTCCGCCTGCTGCAACCGTATGAATACGCATCATAGGCGAACGCAGGCGTACTCCTGCAATCTCGGTTTCAAGGCTTCGCTCGTATTCCCCGCTGTACTGGGCTACATCCGTAGATGTGCCACCCATATCGAAAGTGATTATTTTTCTTGCTCCTGCCATTTCCGAAGTTGCAACTGCTCCAACGATCCCGCCGGCAGGACCGGAAAGGATACAGTCCTTGCCCTGAAAAGTTTCCGCATCCGTAAGCCCTCCGCTGGACTGCATGAACATGAGCCTGGGACTTCTCTTAACTTCGTTCTCTTTTCCGTCCCCGCTATTTTTTTCTGTCCCATCTTCACTTTTCGCGCTATCATTTTCTTCCCTCTCCCCGTTTTCTTTTTCTCCTTTTCCTTCTTCCCCTTTTTCTTCTTCCAGGGATTCCTGTACCATATTAACGTACCTGCGGAGCACAGGAGAGAGATACGCATCCACTACGGTTGTTTCCCCTCTACTTATGAGTTTAATTAACGGGCTTGCCTGATGGGAGAGAGACACCTGCATAAAACCGATTTCTCTGGCAAGCTTGCCGAGTTTGAGTTCATGCTCAGGATACCTGTACGCATGCATAAGTACGATTGCAGCCGAACGAATCCCGGCTTTGAAAGCTGCTTCAAGAGCTTTTTTTGCGTTTTCGAGGTCAAGAGGCACAAGCTCTTTTCCGTCGGCTCCGACCCTTCCGGAAACCTCGATAACCCTTTCATAAAGCTGTTCCGGAAGTTCGATTTTCTGAGCAAAAATATCCGGGCGGTTCTGGTACCCGATTCTTAAAGCGTCCCCGAACCCCCTGTTTATAACAAGTACAGTCCGTTCCCCTTTCCGTTCAAGAAGAGCATTTGTGCCGACTGTTGTTCCCATTTTCACGGATTCTATAATTTCAGCAGGTAGAGGTGCGTTTCCGGGCAGCCCGAGAATCTGCCGAATTCCATGCATAGCTGCATCTTTATAATGACACGGATCGTCGGAAAGAAGCTTGTGAGTAATCAGTTTTCCATCAGGGCTGCGGGCTACGATATCAGTAAACGTGCCTCCGCGGTCTATCCAGAACTGCCATCCGGCTTTGGGGGACATGAAGAGAATAATGTAGAGGTGGTATTAATTGTTAATCGGGGTTTGAAGTTTGAGCTTGGTTTTCAAGAGGTATGGAACTTATTTTCAAAATGACTGGGAAATTTGTATTCTGATAAAAATATTTGAATAAAAAGAAAAAGCTTTTAGAGTTAAAGTGTGAAGGGAAAGTAAAGAAATTGAAACTTTTTCATAGTTGATATGTAAATGAGGTAAATCAATGACAAATGAAAGGGTGATGCAGCTTATTAAAGAAGCTTATAAAAGAAACCTTACAGAACTCGATTTATCTTGGAGAAAACTGACTCAACTGCCACAGGAAATTGGAACACTCAGAAACCTTACAAAACTTAACTTATCTGGTAATAATCTATCTCAACTACCACCAGAAATTGGAGAACTTAAATATCTTACAGAACTTTACTTATCTGTGAATCAGCTGACAAACTTCCCACTTCAAATTACAGAACTTAAGTGTCTTACAACACTTGATTTATCTCATAACCAACTGACTCAACTACCACGAGAAATTGGAAAACTGAAAAATCTCACTAAACTTTCTGTAATTAATAATCAGCTGATAGAATTACCATCTGAAATTATAAAACTTGAAAAACTTATAACACTTAACTTGTTACGTAACAATCTTAAGAGATTGCCACCCGAAATTTCAGAACTTAAAAAACTTAAAACAATCAACTTATCTCAAAATCAGATGGTTCAACTGCCTAGTGAAATCAATAAACTTGAAAACCTCATAGAATTTGATTTATCCTATAACCAGCTGACTCAATTACCATTTGAAATTACAGAACTTAAAAACCTTACATTACTTGATTTATCTCATAACAATCTGACTGAATTGCCACCGGAGACTTGGAAACTTAGATATCTTACAACACTTAACTTATTTGACAATCCCTTAACTATACCCCCTCCAGAAATTGTTTCAATGGGAGTAGAAGCAATTTTCACTTATCTGAAACAATCAAAAACTACTGAACATAATGAAGCAAAGTTGATACTGGTAGGTAATGGGGAAGTTGGAAAAACATGCCTTGCTAACAGGTTAATTACTGATAAATTTGTAGAAGATAAAATTACTGAGGGAATAAAGAGATCTAAATGGAGTATTCCTTCTCCGGGCTCTGGAAGCAGTTCAATCAAGTTAAATATCTGGGATTTTGGAGGACAGGAAATATACCATGCAACTCATCAGTTTTTCCTGACAAAACGCTCAGTCTATTTATTAGTATGGAACGCCCGGAAAACAAAGGATTATGACAATATATACTACTGGTTGCACACAATTGAGGCTTTTGGAGGGGACAGCCCGATAATCCTTGTAATGAGCAAGGTGAATGAAAGTGATGATGATCTGGACTTAAAAGATCTAAAAAGCAAATTCCATATTGTTGATTATTTAAAGATTGACAGTAAAGATGGAAGAGGAATTTCTAGGTTAAAAGAAAGCATTAGTGAAGCTGCCTGGAATCTTCCTTTAATGAAGGTTAAATGGGTGGATTCATGGTATCAAGTGAGAAAAAGACTGGAAGAAGTCAAGGAAAATAGCATTACTTACAATGAATTTTACGAAATATGTAAGTCTGAAGGATTAGATGACGAAAATATCAATATACTCGATGGATACTTAAATGATCTAGGAGTAACTCTTCATTTTAGAGACAGAATCGCACTAAGGAACATAGTAATATTAAAACCTGAATGGGCAACAGGAGCATTTTATAAAATTTTGTCTACGAAGTCTGTTCTACAACGCGAAGGTGTACTGTTACGCAGCGAATTAGATGAGATATGGGATAAAGAAACTTATCCACCAGACATCTACCCTCAACTTATGGAGTTAATGAATAAATTCGAACTTTCGTATGAACTCCAAGATAAAAATAGCTATCTTATTCCCGAACTATTACCCAAAAGTTCTCCAGATTTTGATTGGAACGATGAAGAAAACTTGTATTTCTATTATTCTTACGACTCTTTTCTGCCTTCTGGTATAATTACCCGCTTTATTGTGCGTATGCATCAGGACATCGAGAAAAAAGAAAATGGTATGCCTCTCTGCTGGAGAGAAGGAGTAGTATTGAAACTCCGAAATTCCATTGCTCTTGTAGAGATGAAATCTGATAAAAGGCAAATCGAAATTAGGATAAAAGGTGATAATAAAAGAGGGGCTCTCGAAGTAATCTGTTATCACCTTGACCACATTAATGCTTCAATAAAAAAGATAAATGTCAGCAAACAGATACCTTGTAACTGTTCCAATAATTGTCCTGAAAGATACTCGTACGATAAATTATTAAAAGCCGAAAAAAACAATGTGGAAATTATCCAATGCCATGAAAGTTATGAGAGCATATCTATTTCATCATTATTAGATGGTTACAAGAGAAGAGAAGAAAGGTTTAGAGGCTTAGGAAAAACTGATAATTTGTTTGAATATGATGTCTTCATATGTCATTCTTCTAAAGATAAACCCATTATTGAATCTCTAGTTAAGGATTTGAAAATGAAGAATGTAACTTACTGGGTTGATAAAGAACAAATCAATTTTGGTGATCCAGTCACTCAAAAGATCGAAGAAGGTTTAAAAAACAGCAAGTATGTCGTTCCATGCCTAAGCAAGAATCTTACCATCTTAGGTTGGACAAGAGCAGAATATGGCTCAATTCTCAATAGAGAGTTTAGCGGTAACTCCAAAAGAATCGTTATACCATTAAAGTTAGACAATTGTGAAGATGCTGATATCCCAGATTTATTGTACGATAAGAAAAGAGTAACCTATTCGAATAAGACCGAATTTAATGAATTTATTGAATTTTTAAAGAATTGAAGAGCAGTGGTTTACTGAAGATATTAATAGCTAAACATAAAAATAAGTTAAAGTTGCTACTTGTAAAATCCGGTGACAAAAGTTCAGAGTAGAATAAACCCACTAAAGGAACCGAAAAAGGCATAGAACTTGCACAAAAGCTTGCCAGAACCTATAACAAATTTGCCCAATGGCTTGCAATGCCTCAGGTTCCAGACTTGTTCCTCGGAAAATAATTTTGGTTCTATTTTCACAGGTCAACATTAGAAACCTTCACCCAAGTTCAAAAGTCGTGACCCCGTAAACCTTTCCAAGGTTTATATCAGGATCTTCCCGGCTGAGGCTTAAAGTCTTCTTATTCTCCCACAAATTTCAAAAACTAATAATTGTTTGACATCAGCTTATTGAGGGTTAATTTGTATCCGATTGGTATTATATATTTTAACATCATATGTTTATATTATAGGAAAAAGAGGTCCAAAACCCCAATTCTTTTACGTTGCTTGTCTGACCAAAACCTGCAAGATCTATGAAATTTATAATTATTGGCATAATAATTTTCTTATTCACTCCAGGCTAACTAATTAACTAGTGTCAAGAAAACTTAGTTATTGATTATCCAGTAAACTTTGAATCGTTGTACGCTGATGAGAAGGTACCAAGAATTATGCCCAATAATTAACTTGCCATAACAATAGGGTTTAACTTTACAGCCTGGCTTTAGAACATTGACTCTTTAGAATATTGACTCTGCTTTGAATTTCCGTAGTTTGACTGATATCTACTGGATAACGGACAAAAGCCTTAACATCGTTAGTTCGACCTTATTACCAGAGTTTTACCAATTGATTTATAGTTTGAGAACTTAATTCGTAATCTAGAAACCAGTTTCAAAAGGACAATTCAAGAAAAATCATAATGAAAAATTGGTTATATGGGCGCTAGTGGGATGAAATTGGTTATATGGGCATGAGTGAAAAAAATTGGTTATACCGCCTTTAATCCATTAATTCCTGCAGGACAAGATATTCTATAAATAGCTTTAACAAAATTAGAGTAATAAGTTACAATTGAAATTGACGCTAAACACTCAGGTTATTCCTATTAAGTGTTTCATACAACTTAAAAGTCTTCAGTATACTTATTCTAGTATACTTTATCCTGTTCCATAAATGGCTCACGTAGATTCACATATGATCCACATATGATCCACATATGATCCACATATTCTTCTCATCGAGGTTCAGGATTGCTTCAATTTAAAGCGAAGGAGTTCTTTGTATGGCTGATCATAATGAATTAAAACAGAAAATGTATGAATGGACTCAGAAATATGCAGACAAAGCAGGTTACAGGCTTAACCCTGATAAGGAAGCTCTTGACTATGTGCTTGATGGACTTACAGTTAAGCTTGAAAAATTTGGACGGCGTTATTGCCCCTGCAGAATAGTTACCGGAGATGAAAAGGAAGATCGAAAGATTGTATGTCCCTGTATATATCATAAAGAAGAAGTAGAACGGGACGGAAACTGTCACTGCGAACTTTTCTTCAAAGCGAATTAAATTGAATTCAGCGTATTCGGTTTGCCTGCAAAGAGGCTTCATGAATTTCTTTCCAGAAAATAGGAAAATTTATTTGCGAGATCTTCTGACCCAGAAGGTCCGGAAAGAAAAGCCTGCTTACCTAAGTGCATCAAACTCTTAAGGCTTTCCCGCAAGCCTTTTCAAAAAAGGCTTGACCGAAAACCCCAAGAACCGTTTGAGTTTGATAACCTTATCCCCAAACCCTATCGGCGTGATAAACCGGCGCAACGGTTTGTGATAAACCGGCGCAACGGTTGCTGCTCAACAATTGCAGCACAACCCGTTTTTAAAAAAGGCTTGATTGCAAACTTTTTGAGAAAATATTTGATAGAAAATGTCGCAATGACGTAATAAATCGGAGAAGCAGTTTACAAAAGCTTTTTTAAAAAAGCTTAAGTGAAGACAGTTTTTTAAAAAGCTTGAGTGAAGACAGTTTATAAGTGCTTGTGAAGAATTTTTACTGCAATTTAAAAGTAACACCGAAAACAAAAAAGCGAGAGTTTAAGGAAGAGTACTTAGATATATTTAATTAAAGGTTATTTAATATACATTTTCAGTGACACGCTTAATCTTGCTTTTTAATTATACTTCTTAACTTTCATACTCTTTAATTAAAAACTGACATAAAAAATTCGACTCAAGGGTGACCTGTAATGACAAATGCAATGGAACTCTATCAGATGCTTCCAAAGACTAACTGCAAAAAGTGCGGAAAAACCTCCTGTATGGCGTTTGCAGTAGCTCTCATGGCCCACGAGCTCACACCTGAGGATTGCCCGCCTCTTAAAGATGAACCCAAGTACAGAGAAAGCTATGAAAAGATAAGTGAAACCTTCAAACCTTCCGAAGGCGTAACTGAAACCGGGCTTATAGTGCATGAAGACTTGTGTTTTGGCTGTGGAAACTGTGTGGTTGCCTGTCCTCCTAACGTAGCCAATGATCCACACGGAGTAGGCTCGGGAAATGCCCCTACTAATCCTAATAAGCTGGTCCTGAGCGTAGAAAACGGCATTGTAAAAGCCCAGAATTTAGAGGAATGTCGACGTTTCGGAAAGAACAAAATTCTATGTAATGGCTGTATAGTAACCTGCCCTGTAGAGGCAATCGAGTTTGTGTGAGGAAGCGGATATGGAGAAAAACTATCATGTATGCACAGGCTGCGGCCTCCTTTGTGACGACATTGAGGTTGAGTCCGAAAATAACACTGTAACTAAAGTTTATACAGCCTGCAGAGTAGGGGTTGCCCATATGAAGGAGGCAAGAAGGGGTGAAGCAGATTTTCTGGTTGACAATAAGCCTGTAGATGAATCTACTGCTATCAGTGAAGCTGCCTCGATCCTTAAAAATGCCAGAAATCCTCTGATCTTCGGGCTTGGGACTTCTACCAGTGAAACCCAAAAAATAGCAATCGAGCTTGCAAAGAAAATCAATGCTACTCTTGATGATACCTCCTCTTTCTGCCTGGGCCCTCTAGCTGAGGCTCTTATTCAGGATAAGCTTAAATCCTGTACTCTTGACGATGTAAGGAATAAAGCTGATGTCATTATATACTGGGGAACAGATCCATCGGACTCTCATCCTCGCCAGCTTTCTAAGCATTCCTACTTCCCAAGAGGAATCGAAAAGCAGAGGGGCTGGGAAGAAGAAAGGACAGCCATCGCAATCGATGTCCGAAAGTCACATACTGCAAAAATCTGCGGGAATTATTTCTTCCAGATTCCTCCAAAAGGAGATGCAGAATTTATCGATGCTCTAATTGCAGGGATTTCAGGAAAGCTTCCCAAGACCTCCTACAATTACCCGCCTAAAAAAATCCTTGAGCTGGCAAATATCCTTAAAGGAGCAAAGTTCGGAGTGATTTTTGCAGGACGCGGGCTCATTTACTCGCTTGAAAACCTCGAACCCCTTTTCAAGCTTATGAAAATCCTGAATGAAAAAGCAAATTTCCACCTCATACCAATGATAAGCAGCTATAACACAATGGGCTTTAACGAAAACCTCTTTGCAGAAACTGGATACGTGAACAGTGTAAAGTTCGAAAATGGGACTGTAAAGCATGGGCCTGAGTACTCAGTTGTTGAGTCTCTTAAGGCAAAAACTGTGGATGCAGCCCTTATAATAGGTTCGGACCCGCTTTTAATCCTTCCAGGATCTATTGCAAAGAACATGCTGGAGATTCCTGTTATCTCTATGGACCATTGTGAAACCCTGACTTCAAAGCATGCAAAGATCTACATGAATACCGCAATAAACGGAGTAGAAGCAGGGGGAAGTGCTACACGCATGGATAGGGTTAAAGTTAGCTTTGAGCCTGCTATTGAGACAAAGCACCCGTCTGAGGAAGTAATTCTCAAGAAAATAATGGAGGCACTCTGATGGATTTCGGATCTTTTCTTGCAGCTCCCGAAGTAAAAGTCAAAGTCATAACTTACAGGGACATCTTTCAGGATAAGGCTATGCTCGAAAACCGCTTTGGGAACGAATACAAAGACCTGTCGGCGGTAATAAAGCTGGACCATGCAGATCTCAAACAGCTGGATGTGAAAAAAGGCGATACAGTAATTTTAAAAAATTCCTTTGGAAGAGTTGTGGTAAAGGCTATGGAATCTGGATACGAAACTCCTCACAAAGGCATCGCATATATGCCTAAAAGCCCCTGGTCCAACATGCTGGTATCAGATGAAACCGGAGGTACAGGAGTACCCAAATTCAAGGATATATCCGTAACTGTTTCCAGTGCAAAAGGGGAAAAAGTAACTGAACTCATGCTTTAAGTGCTTTCCCTGGTAAGATTAACAAATCCCTCAAAAATTGCCGTAAAAGCGGCAAAATTATTTTCTATTCCTTTTTCATAACTTGGTTAGCTGCAGATTGGATGAAAGCATGGTTGATGTACTTTTAAAATTTACAAAAATCTTGAAAAACGGAACTACTTTTTATCACTTTGAAGGTTTTGAAAATGTGGACTCAAGGTGGGAGCTGCCCTGTGAGTATCTTTCAGGCCCTCATTTTGCAGCCTGGAATGGCGTTTTTCTGTATTCTGGCGGAAATAAGATAAAAACTCTCTGCCCAGGTAACTTGATTTCCTTGAGTGAGTATCAGGAATTGATGGAAATTATTCAAGTAGGGAAACAAAGGCTAAAAGAGATAAAACATAAAATGGATAATTAAAGATCAACTGACATTTATATTTGGTTGTTATTATATTTAAACTTCATATTTTTATATTAGAAAAAGAGGTCCAAACCACAATTTTTTGACGTTTCCTGTCCGAACAAAAACTGAAAGCTCTATGGTCTTATTAACCAGGGCAATATTACTGGTAATGGAATTTACATAAGTCGTGGGAAAAACCAGAGATATCTTACACCGGTGCGGTAAAGTATTCAATGACCACACCGGCACTTTTTATCACGATCTTCGCAAAGATGAGCAAACTATTGATTTATCTCCAAAAATGTCTATGAAAGGCATGAGCATTGAAGCCATTGCCGATGTTTTAGAGGTATATCTGCCAGTGTAAAGCGATAGCTCGTGAAGCTGAACCCATGGTATCCCCTTCAAATTATATGGGTAAAAGTAAATTTCATGTATGTACTGAAATTGTAAAAATTTAACCAAATCTGAAAAACAACCTCAAGCGATGCATTAAAACTTTGTAACCGTATGATAAAATTGTTGCATATTTTTTGAGTTGGAAAATTCCCCATTGAATTTGAAGAGGATACAAAAAGAAATTACTTAAAGGTTTTATCCTTCTGTCTCTGGATTTCTGAAAGGATTTGCACCTTTATCTCAAGCGCAGGAGCGAAGCCAGGTTGCAATTCCAGGGCTCGATTACAGTTTTCAAGTGCTTCTTTCTGTTTACCCATTTCCAAAAGGACAAAACCCCTTATCGCCCAGAGGCGTGGCTCTTCAGGGGCGAGATGAAGCGCCTTATCGTAAACCTTCAGGGCCTCCTCGTACCTGCCTAGCCTGGAAAACAAACTTCCGGTCGAAGTAAGGGCCTCAAGGTATTCAGACCTTATCTGAAGAGCTGAACTGTAAGCTTCAAGGGCTTCGTCTTCTCTGCCGAGGGCCGAAAGTATGGAGCCTTTTCCTGCCCAGGCTTCAGCATATTCTGGATATCTCCGAAGAATTTTATCGTAGGTTTCTAGGGCTTCTTCAAACCTGCCAAGCCTTGCAAGCACAACTCCTTTGTTGTCCCAGGCAATTTCAAAAGACGGTTCAAGCTCAATTGTCCTGTCATAAGCCGCAATTGCTTCTTCGAGCAGGCCCAGTTCCGAGAGAATGACGCCTTTGTTATACCAGACCCTGTGGTCTTCAGGAATAATTTTCAGCACCTTTGCGTTAAGCTGCAGGGCAGTTTCAAACCGCCTGGCCTTATACATGAGCACGGCCTTCTGAAAGAGAGCTGTAGCATCCTGGGGATCCTTCTCAAGCTGCTCAGCGCAGGCATCAAGTTCTTCGAAAAGGGGCAAGGAGCTATAAAGGTCTCTTACAGCCAGGAAAAGAGGCAGGATTTTATAGGTGTTTCCATGATAGGTAAGTTCCTTTGCTTCAGTGTTATATAGAAAAGAAGCCGATTTTCCTTGATCGAGCTCTTCTTCCGATAAACCTTGCTTTTTTTTGTTCCTGAAAGCCTTTTCAATTTCTGGACTATTTTCTATTTCTCCAGCTTTTTTTATTTCTTCATTATTTTCTATATCCTCAGATTTTTCTGTTCTGTCGGTATTCTCTATTCCTTCAGTATTCTCTATTCCTTCAGTATTCTCTATTCCTTCAGTATTCTCTATTCCTTCAGTATTCTCTATTCCTTCAGTTTTTCCTACTCCTTCTGTCTTCTCTTTCTCTATTCCTTTAATCGCTGCTTTCATCCCGGAAAATGCTGCTGGAGAAAGAGGGGAACTATTAGAGACTGAAATCACAGATCTGAGGTATTTCCCGAGTTTTCTATCATTTTTGTCCCATAAGACCATTGAAGCGCCCTGGCATTCGTGGAGGAATTTTTCCAGGCAGAGCCTCTGGGATGCATGACTCCCGGAATGCTCAAGCGCAGAAAAGGCTGAAATTGCTGCCCTGCAATGTTTCCGAAGTTCGTTCAGGGAAATATTTATTCTGGAAGAGTAAGCCTCCGTTTTAATCCCTCCTTTTCCTTGTTTAGCTACGGTCGGAAAAAGCGTCGCACAGTGAGTTTCGATCAAGTGGTAAAAGCTTGCCTTTTACCGCAACTACAAGTTTTACGGATGATCCTGCCGGAGACTGGGTGCCTGGTTTCGGTTCCTGCCTGAGGATCTCTCCTGCCGTAACCCCTATGGGAAGAATTCCTTTTTGCTCAACAATCTCTCCCGCGGTAAGCCCTGCGTCTTCCAGAAATTTAATAGCTTTTTCAAGGGGCTGTCTTATAACATTCGGAACTTCCACGTTTCCTGTGACAGTTCCGGGCCCTGCCCTGGTTTCTGGCACTTCCGCACTTTCTTTTTCTTCGAGCACCTCTTCGAGCAAGTCAATTGCCCCGCTAATACGAAGGAGAGTCTCTTTCAGATTTTTTTTCCGGTCTTCAAGTTCTGAAAGCTTTAATTCGATGTCTTTGAGGATCTTCTGTCCGGATTCGTATTCTGCCCTGAGTTCAGTTAAACGCTGTTCAAGTTTTACTGCCATATTTCTGGATACCCCTTCTGGCTATTTATTTCAATTTTATTCGATCTTTTCCGCTTTATTCAAAATTATTCACTTTATTAAAAATATATTCTAATTAAAAATTTTCTTTATTATTTGGAACTTTCTTTCTATTTGGACTCGACCTATTTTACTTCAAAAAAGCCGCAATTGACTATTTTTACATTATTTTTTGTATTATAAATTATATTTTTGTATTTATTGTCTGATTTTACCTTTTTAGTTTTATTGATTGTTTTATTGATTGCTTTATTGATTGTTTTATTGATTGCTTTATTGATTGCTTTATTGATTGTTTTATTGATTGTTTTATTGTTTGTTTTATTATTATTTTCTTCTTTATATCAGATGCTTTTTAGCTCTCTGTACATTTCCAGCCCAATACATTTTAAGTTTTATATTTTTACACGCCATCGGATTGAAAAAGAACTATTGACCTGGATTCATATATCCTAAATTTGGAAGGTTAACGCAACTAGAGATATATATTTTCATATTCCTCTTCCATGAAACTCAATATTTTCCAGTGAATTTCTTCCATATTCAGTATTTCTGACTTTTTTTTCCCTTTTTCAGAGTTACAACTCACGTTTCAAAAATAGAATAAAAACGATATAAATAGACCGCACAATCACTAATTATGTCTAAAATTAGTCCTAATAATAACGATTATGGATAACTTATATCAATTGTTGAATTTTGATATTGATATTGATATTGATATTGATATGAGTAAAGCCCACACGACATACTAATACTTTGAAGTTGGTACTATGTTTCATGTTCAAGCCTATGGTATTTTTGTAATAATTTATCACATATTCTGGCAAATTAGTGAAGTTATCTACCACTAAATCCATAAAAATTCGGTCTTCGTTACCATTTCTAAAGATTCTCTTCTCTCTAGAGTCTTAAAGACAGTTTTTCAATGTGGGGATTGCTGCACCATTTCCAATAGTTTTCGGTTTTTTTAGCCGGGAATCTAACATCCCCACAAGCCGGTACTCAGTTAAAAATTATTGAATATTTTATATAGTTGCCGTTAAATAATATGCGAGCCATAGGATACTTATAGGAGTATTAAATTCATTGCTCCCCTTTCCGGACGAAATTGCAAGGGGCTATCCGGCAAGGGATAAATTGAGGGGGTGCAATATTGAAATATGTAAACAAATACGGTAAGCTATTGCTCAGTGCATATATAATGAAGAAAATGAAGTCAGTCAAGTCTCCAGGGAAAAAAGGAATATTACGTAAATATGCTAAGCTGGCCCTTGGCGCATATCTTCTGAATAAACTCCGGTCAGAAAGGCTTGAAAAGGAAGTAGAAGCCGAATTTGAGCCGGAAGAAATAATGCTTAGTGAAGCAGAAGAAGCGGAAAAAGGTAAGGGGAGACCTTCAATGAAAATGGGCAAAATAATTCTTGGTGTTCTGGCAGGTACAACACTCTTATACGCTGTTAAAAGGCATGCTGCTAAAAAAAGAAAGCATAGAATCGAAGTGGAATGAGCCTGGAGGAGGGTAGACCTGCACAAAATAAATAAATGGTGTAAAATCCTGATGGGTGTACTTGCAGGAGCTGCCATTATACATGCCGTTAAAAAACATATGTGCTGCAACAGAGTTATTCCAGGAGCTTTTAAATCTTTTTCCACTTCTTTCAAGCACAGACAAATTCCTCCAAAGGTAAAATCCATCTATCCTGACAGACAAACCTTTGCTTTCAGGCATGACCACCCTATCTGGGTCGAGTTCGATAAGCCTATGAACAATGCAACCATTACGAAAGAAACCGTAATAGTTAGAAGTTCTGCATCAAAAGAGCCTGTGGACGGATTACTGGACATAGGGTCCAGAATGCTGATGTTCCGCCCTTATGGCGAATATCCTATGGACGAATCAGGTGCCAAAATAACAATTACTTTACTTGGGAGCGAAACCGGATCAGGATTCATAATGGATGAGCGTGGTATTGCTCTGGATGGAGATGAAGACGGAAAGCCTGGCGGAAACTATGAATATACTTACAAGATTATAAGATAATTATAAGATAAAATTGAGAGACTTTTTATTATTTTCTGGTCTCTTCAGATTTCCACTTTAAATCGTGCAAAACAATAAAATTTTAATTTTATAAAAATAAATTATTTTTTATAATAAAAGGGTCGAGATTCGGCAGGTCGCCATAAAGAACTTAAATCGTTTTTTTGATATCGTTTTAGAACATCTGATAAATTTGTATTAGATTTAAAACTGGTTCACTTGTAGCTTAACTTCCACGACACATATAAACACTGAACTGCGTTCCTTCCATAAATATAACCTGAGAAATCAAGTATCTCTATAAAGTCCGGCTGTCAGATCGGGTTGAGTTAATTTTTCATCTTAGAGCAATAATTTATACTGTTTTGAAATAGATTTCCCAAAACCAAAAACATAATGAAATCGGTATCATTGCGATCGGTGTACCTATTGTGGATGACAGAAAAAAGCTATAGCGCACCTTAATCCTCAACCTCTCTGGTTAAGTTTCAAACTAAAGATAGAATTGTCAGTATATCTTTTGCCACAATTTCATTTTCATAGCCTTATTCTATACATTATTGGATTCTAATTTATATTTCTTTAGTTATTATATGTCAACAGTAATAATCTATTTATGACACCCAGAGGCTTTTTCCTGATTTATGAGTCTTTACTTAATAACAGTAGGTGCCAGAGAAATAAATGTTATAGAAAGGGGGTAATTAAACATGCACGAAGGAATGATGGGGCAAAGTCATATGCATCATTGCGGCTCGATGCCTGAAATTTGGGAAATGCTAACTGATGAACAGAAAAAAGAAATTGCACTAATGAAGATGGATATGAAAATCCAATGGTTAGAAATGAAAATCAGCGAAATGGAAAATATGATTAAGTTAAAGAAAAAGGCCATCGAGAATATTAAAAAGTTCCAGCAAACAATGAGAAAATAAGATTTAAGGATATCAAGAGCGTCAAATGCCGCGCTGCTTGCCCACGACGCTGCCATATGGTTTCGATCAACCGTTGCGCCGGTTGATCACGCCGTTCCTGGGGAAGAATTTCATCGCACCATTTTCGCTCAAGCTTTTTTGAAAAGGCTTGTGATCACGCCGACAGGGTTTGGGGATAAGGTTCTCCAACTCAAACGCTCATCGGGTTTTTGGTCAAGTTTTTTAAAAAGGTTGTTTGAAAAGGCTTGTGGGCAAGCAGTTTTTCAAAAGGCTTGTTAAAAAGGCCTTGTATTTTCAGTTATTTACTCCTTTTAATCTCTTCAAGTATACTCTTTTGCGTTTCTGCAATCTCTTTTAACGTTGCATTGATTTCTACCATCAGTTCAGTTGTATTTTTTGTTATCCCGATTTCCGGAGTTTCCTCGGGGGAACTGTCGTTTTGCTCCCGTTCTTCATCCTGGAGTTCACGTAAGAGCTGTCCCATTGCTCCAAACTCACGGCTCTTGTCAGAGATAGCTATCGTTTTATCTTCCTGATTCATGGCTTTAACAATGCTGCAAAATGTAGAAATAATTTCCGATATGCTACGAAATCTATTTTTCCGGGTCGAATCATCCAGGATTTTCTGTCTGAACTTGAAACCTGAATATAAATTCAGATTCTCATTTCAATACGGATGATTTAGATAATATTGACCAGATATGACTAAAAAAATTCGTTCTTCGTTTTTAAGAGTCAAGTTTAAATAGAACTGTAACATTATATTAGATGGGCAGTGGGGAAAAATAGCGTATGTAACGGGATCTCTCTAAATTGGATAAAACCTCTATCATGAACCCCACACCCTACAGGTTATGAAAAAGACACTTTTTTGGAATCTCTTTGTTCTCATTCTAGTTTTTGATATTTTTCCGTGGTAGCTTACACTTCAAAGGGCAGTTAATCGATCATCTGGATCAAGGCCGCTGAGAGCACAATGAATGCTACAAAAACCAGAATCAGCGAGAAGAACAGAAATATGGCCATTAAGGTTCTCTCGATGCTCATATCATGTACAAACTTGCCGCCCACAATATAGAGATAGAACTGATAAATCCCAAAAATCCAGCCGACAAAAGGAAGCCAGATAAAAGGATATCTCTTTTGATCAAATAGTGTATTTAATTTTACAAAAGAAGTGATTAACTTGTCATCGTTGTCTGATAATATCAGATGTTTTTTAATGTAAGCTCTTTTGTTGCCTAACTCACTTTTGCCATAATCCTTTGGGTATTCTTCCCTAGTTTTAGCAAATATCTTTTTGGCAATATTTTTTACTAGTGTCTCAAAAAAGGATCTTAAATTTCCAATCATTCCACTATTAACTGATTGCCAGTTAGATAACTCAGGTAATTCATCAATTTCAAGTAAAAATTTCTCCATCGCTGGAGGAAATCCATATTTTGAAATTATTTCAATTACTTGCTCCTTATGAATGTTTAATTCTTCATTAAAGGTTTCAAGCTGAGTTTTCAGTCTGTTATATCTCAATGTAGTAACTTTACTTTCAAACTCTTCCCTGATATTTAGTGACTTCGGAAAATTACAGTTTACTATTAAAATTAATAAATTAAGAAGAGTCTCATCAAAGTAGACAGGTTCAACATGCATAAATATTAATATGTCATTAAATAATCCTTCAATATCGTCTATGCACTTGTAAGCTTCAAATTCTATGACTTTTCCTGAATCTGAATCTATATGTCTGTCTAAATATACACTTTCCTTTATTTTTGTTTCGAGTGCTCTAACTATTAAGTCATAATTACTTATTTTCAACAGAAAATAGAATGCTAAGGAGGCGCTGCTGTGGAGTTTATAGCTTGTATAAACCGTATCTACACAGTTGATGTTAATAGGAACAGCAATAGAAACTAAATTTGACAACTTTTTTTCTAGATTGCTTAAGAATATGTTTCTGCACCCCGGAAGATGCTCTATTTTATTATATAACTTTTTCAAATATGTGTATGTGTCCCATTCTAACTCCCATTTATCGTTTGGAGATAACTGCAAATCCATTAAAGGACGTTGTCCAGAAGGATATTTTATAGATCCAGAAGTATCTTTTTTTGTTACGACTATTTCTCTAAAAGTTTGAACATAATGAAATAGATTATTATTTTTGATATTTTCCTTTTCAAAATCAAAAATTATATCAATATTCTTTTCAATGCATTCTCTATCGACCATGAATCTCAACTTGGGTTATCGATTTAATGGATTCACTACGCTAAAGTTATATAATTTTCTATATGTTCCCAAAATAACAAAAAGGGCATTTTGTATACCTTAAAATCTCCTTAAAAAGATATTTACATATTTTCTGTCTTTTGGATGAGCAGTGTTCCAAATTTGTTGTAATTTTAAGTCACGTTTTGTATACTACATCTAAAACTGGCCTACCACGATTGCGTTTTCGATGTAACTACTTTTTAAAATTTGTTTTTTACAGAACTTTCAGTACACTGCTTTTTGGATGTATAAATAATGATCTTATTTACAATGTTGTCAAAAAATATCTATTTATATCAAAACCAATAACCACGTAGATTCATAAAACAAAAACTTTATATGCAAATTTTACGTACTTCTTCCAGGCAGCATTGTACATAGATGAACATCATCTTTTCCGTGACGTAAAATTGCGGTAAAAGACTTTAAAATAGATTTTCAAATTCTCAAAATGACTTTAATAAATAGCTTGAGAATTCAAATTCTTTTAAACTTTAATTATTTTCTTATAGATGTATCAAACTGTTAAAATATTACCCTGAATTCGAGATGAGTTTATTGACGGATAAAAAGTTGTTAATGGGTAATGAAGCCATCGCACTTGGAGCCATAGAAGCCGGCGTCCAGGTGGTTACAGGGTATCCCGGGACTCCTTCGACCGAGGCTCTGGAAACGATTGCCCGGTATGCAAACAGGTGCGGAATCTATGCCGAGTGGTCCAGCAATGAAAAAGTTGCACTTGAAACAGCCGTTGGAGCAGCTTATTCCGGGGCAAAGGCACTTGTAACCATGAAGCAGGTAGGGCTAAACGTTGCATCCGATCCTCTTATGAGCCTGAGCTATATCGGGGTAAAAGGAGCTCTTGTCCTGCTCGTTGCCGACGATCCCGGGCCTCATTCTTCCCAGACTGAGCAGGATACTCGGGCTTTCGGGCATTTTGCAAATATCCCTGTCCTGGACCCTGCAACCCCTCAGGAAGCCTACGAACTGACAAAGCTTGCTTTTGAGCTTTCGCATGAATTCGAAATTCCCGTTATCCTGAGAACTACCACGCGGGTCTCCCACAGTTGCGGGGATGTAGTGGTCGAAGCTGCAGAACCTGCTCCGGTTGAAGCTATTGAGGGTGGCTTTGTAAAGGATAGGCGGTGGACGATCTTTCCGAAGCTTACTGCCGAAAGGCACCCCTGGCTTGAAAGTGTGCAGGAAAAGTTTTCCGAACGCTTTTCCGAGCTTTCCTTCAATTCGGTATCGGGATCGGGAAAAATAGGGATTATTGCTTCAGGCGTCTCAGCCCTTTACGTAAAGGAGGCTATAGAAGCTGTAAGGGGTTTTAAAGAGCTGTTTACACTCTTCAGGGTCGGGACAGTATATCCGTTTCCGGAAAAGGCAGCTCTTTCTTTCCTGAAAGGCATTGACTGGCTGATCGTGGCCGAAGAGCTTGACCCTTACCTTGAAGAACAGGTGCTCCAGCTTATAGGAAAAGCACATCTGCCTGTAGATGTTTATGGAAAGAAGAACGGCTTTTTCCCTGTGAGTGGGGAATACAATGTGGATATTGTCATTGACAGCATCAACCGCGCACTTGCAGCGTATGGGGAAAGTTTGCGCCTTTCTCATGCTTCCCCTGCTGTCTCAAGAGAAAAGCTTCCTCCCCTTCCGATCCGGGCCCCTACCCTCTGTGCCGGTTGCATGCACAGAAATGTTTTTTACGCTTTCAAACAGGCTGCAAAACAGCTTAAAAAAGAGTCTCAAACTGATACGATTTTCTCAGGAGACATTGGCTGCTACACCCTTGGAAACGCCTATCCCCTTAACATGGTAGATACCTGCCTCTGCATGGGTGCAGGGATAAGCCTTGCAGGCGGGCTCTCCCGTACTAACCCAAAGGCAAAAAATGTAGCCTTTATCGGGGATTCTACTTTTTTCCACTCAGGCATTCCTGCAGTGATAAACGCTGTCTATAACGGAGCTGACATTACCCTTGCAGTCCTTGACAACCGCACAACTGCAATGACAGGACACCAGCCCCATCCTGGTGTAGGCTTAACTGTACTTGGAAATACCTCAAAGGCCATTGAGATTGCAGACGTTGTTCGGAGCTGTGGGGTTGAATTTGTAAGGACAGTAAATACTGTAGAGCCGGACAGCCTGGAGAGTTGTATAAAAGCCGCAAAGGAAGCCATGAATTTCAATGGGCCGTCGGTTCTGGTCTTCAAAGGCAAGTGTGTAGGGATTACAAAACCCGACAAATATTACACAATAAAACCTGAAGTCTGCACAGGCTGTGGTTTCTGTATAAAAGAGCTCGGCTGCCCTGCGCTTAACCTTGCTGGGGATAAGCCTGTCATACAGGACAACTGCAGCGGCTGTGGGCTCTGTGCACAGATCTGCCCGTCGGAAGCCATCTGCATAGGAGGCGTAAAGCTGTGAAATATGATATTCTTATTGCAGGCGTTGGTGGGCAGGGTGTTGTGCTTGCTTCCCGCTTGCTTGCACTTGCTGCGATGAAGGCCGGATTCCACGTAAGCACTGCCGAAACCATAGGCATGTCTCAGAGGGAAGGTTCGGTCAGCAGCCATATAAGGATAGGAGACGAAGTTTCCGGGTCACTTATTCCCATCGGACAGGCAGACCTGCTTTTAGGCCTGGAACCTGCAGAAACTGTACGAAACCTGCCTTTTCTCAAGGAGGGCGGAAAGGTTCTGGTAAATACCCATGCCATCCCGCCGGCATCAAGGCCGCCTGGAAGCCCTGAGTATGACCCTGCAGCTTTGATCTCATTTTTGTATGTATACTACCCTGATATTCTCTGCTCCGATTTCACAGAGCTTGCAGACAAGGTAGGGACATACAGAGCTGCAAACGTTGCAATGCTTGGAGCGGCCGCAGGCGCACGAGTACTACCTTTTCCGGAAGAAATTCTAAAGGCAGTACTGGACGCCGAAATCCCTGAAAAATACAGGGCTGTAAACGATGCCGCATTCGAACGCGCAAGGAAATGTATTAGATCTGTCTCCAGCACCTGAACTGAGGAGCAGAAGGTGAAATGATATGTATGAAGCACCCACTGAGGCTGAACTTGATCCCAATGTACAGCTTTACCATCCCAAAATCTCGGAAGAAGATACCTTTGCAAAATTGAAGGCACTGCTGAAGCGCGTAGTTGAAAATAGTCCTTTTTACCAGAAAAAGTTCAGGGAAGCAAATGTCGATATCGAGGATATAAGGTCGCTTGATGACATGAAGCTTCTACCCTTTACGAATAAAGAAGAACTCAGAGACGCTTACCCTCTTGGGTTACAGTCCGTGCCTGACTCAGAAGTCGTAAGGATCCACTCCTCGTCCGGGACTACAGGAAAACCCATAATTATTCCTTACACCCGAAAAGATGTGGATGTCTGGGCCGAGATGATGATGCGCTGCTACATGCTGGCAGGCCTTACCAATCAGGACAGGATCCAGATTACCCCGGGGTACGGGCTCTGGACTGCAGGAATAGGGTTCCAGCTTGGTGCTGAGCGCCTGGGGGCAATGGCCATACCTACAGGCCCGGGAAATACCGAAAAACAGCTTGAGCTGTTTGTTGACCTGAAGTCCACAGCCCTTGCAAGCACTTCCTCTTATGCGCTTTTGCTTGCTGAAGAGATTGAAAAGCGCGGGCTTAAGTCTCAGATTCAACTCCGGAAAGGCATTATAGGTTCGGAGCGCTGGAGCGAAAAGATGCGCAGCCGAATAGAAAACGAGCTGGGGATAGAGACTTTTGATATTTACGGGCTGACCGAGATCTACGGGCCAGGAATAGGCCTTGATTGTTCTCTTCATGAAGGCGTCCATTACTGGTCTGACCACCTGCTCTTTGAAATAATTGACCCTATTACGGGCGAGCAGCTTCCTGACGGCACGCTTGGAGAACTTGTAATTACAACTCTCACAAAGGAAGGGGCTCCCCTCATCCGCTACAGGACAAGAGACCTGACCCGGATAATTCCTGGGCTCTGTAAATGTGGTTGTCCTTTTCCGAGAATTGACAGGATCCTTGGCAGGTCGGACGACCGCATAAAGTTCAAGGCTGTAAATATCTACCCTGGCCAGATCGAAGACCTTGTCCACAGGATTCCTGGCGTAAGCAGCGAATACCAGATCCTGCTTACCCGTAAGGACGGAAGGGACAGCATGATTTTCAGGGTCGAGATCGAAGATGCAGAAGACCCCGCAAAGAAAGCAAAAACCGAAAAAGCTCTCGGAAAAGCTTTCAAGGACTTTATAGGCGTAACTGTGGACGTTATGGGCGTAAAGATAGGGGAACTTCCTCGCAGTATGAAAAAGACAAAAAGAGTAATTGATGAAAGGGAACTGTGAAATCCCCTTTTGACCTTTCATCCCTAATTTTTTTATTCAATTCATTTTTACTTGATTTTCTCATCAACCGGCTAATTGCTTAATCGTCAATATCTTTTGCCCGGTATTTTACGCTATTCAACTATTTTACGGCCTATTCAACTTTATCTCCCTCTGTATGGGATAATTTTTCAGTTGCCTTCTTTTCTTTTCCAAGATCGGTTTTATACACAATAGTCCTGTAAGGGTAAGGAATTTCTATGCCTTCCTTATCAAAACGCTTTTTAATAGCTTCCCTGATTTCGCATCCTGAACTGTACGCAACACTCCTGTCTTTGAACCAGACATTCATGCGGAGATTTACGGAAGACTCCCCCAGTTCGACAACGTTTACTTTAACTCCTCCTCTCTCCCTGAAGTCCGGGTCTACGGGATGAAGCACCGGAGGGTCAATAAATCCCATTCTAAGTGTTTCGGACTTGATTAAGCTGGGTTTTACAACGCTGTACTGAACTTCCTGCGGGGGCATTACATTTGGATGTTTCCGGGCTTCTTCGATCATGATTTTTCTCGCCTGGTCAATGTTTGCATCATAGCTTATTCCGACGTCTATTGGCCAGATTACTGCAGGGTCTTCTATAGTCCAGTTAATTATCGCTTCATTGCTGATCATGGAATTCGGGATTATAAGCCGCCTGTTATCCCAGGTTATGATGACAGTGTGCCTGAGATTAAGGTCCGTAACTTTTCCATATTCATTCATAATATCAAGCCGATCTCCAACCCTGAAAGGTTGAAAAACGGCAAGGGAAATACCTGCGATAATATTGCTCAGTGTGTTCTGGGCCGCAAAACCGATAACTATCCCTGCAATCCCTGCTCCGGTAAAGAGGGCAACCGAAAGGTTTCGAAGACTGGGAATGCTAAAAATAACAACAACAATCCCCATAAAATAAATTAATGCGACCACAATATGCCTGAACATCCGGAAGGATGTGGGGTCCATATGCAGCCTGCTACTTACTTTTACGAAATGGCGTTCCAGAAGACTGTTTACGTTCCTCGCGACAATGGCAGTGATCAGGCCAATAAAAAGTATGAATAAAAATGTACCAAAGTTATTTGAAAACCACGTAAATGCCTGCTCCAATACTGTGTCAAAATAAGACATATTCTCTGCAAAAGAAGTGTGGTTATCGGGGGTTTCCATGCCATGCTTGATTGGCAAGAAGCTTTAAATAAATATTGATTTAAAAAAGATTAAAACTGTATAAAAGTGGGAACTGTATCAAATTATAATTAGGCAAAGAAAGTTGTTACAGCCTGAATATTCAGGAAATTTAAGCGAAATGAATTACAAAACATAGATTAGTAAACCGAAAAAAGTAGTTTCGTGAACGGAAAGTTCCTTCTGAAAGTTCCTTCTCCGTGTTCTATAGGGTTTTTAGTTCCTTTATAGGATTTTTTAGTTTCTTTCTTCTTTACCTCTTTATATCTCATCCTATCCTTCTTTACCGATTTAACATCTCATCCTGTCCTTTTTTACCTCTTTACATCCCATTCTATCCTTCTTTCCCTTTTTACATCTCATCCTATCTGGTTTTACCTTTCAGTTTCCTCAGACATGCAGGTTTTGTTGCAGGAAAGGTTATGTGAAAAATATACTCGATTAATCAGGACTGGTAAGAGTTGTCTTAAATAAATGAAAGAAAGGAATTACTTCCTTTCTTTGGCATATGCAACAATTGCGTCTTTAACTCCGTATTTAAATGCGATCACGACTGCAAGTCCCCATGCAAGTGGCCCTAAGAACAGATAGAGTATGCTCGTATTAACCAGCATAGTATCCAGAGCAAGCAAGATTACTATCAGATACAGGAAGCCTCTTAGAAGAGGGAAAAAGATGTTTACCTCTTCTACGTTAATGCCTTTAAAAGCACCGGAAATATAGTCCATGACCACATCAATGGAAAGGAATCCGAGTATCAGGATCAAGATACCTGTAAAAAGGCGTGGCAGGTACTGAGTAATATTTATAAATAACTGAGTAATCATGGTCAACTCTAAGATATTAGAGGCAATCGAGAGAAATACCAGGTACCCAAATAGCCTGATCAGTCCGGATACAATTCCTGATACTGTCAGTCCTCCAGATTTGACTGAGGCTCCAAAAGCTGTTTCTTCAAACTTTTCATCTACTCCTGTTGAAACAAGTACTTTTTTGGCCAGGTCACTAATGAAGTCAACTACCAGTAGACCAACAAGTAGCACTATGAAAGCGGAGACCATAAGTGGAATATAGAGTACGATCATGCTGACGAAATTATTCACCGCCTGGATATTCAGCAGGTCCAGAATGATCATAGCAAAGATGATGTAGATGAACCACCTGATTACGGCATCAAAAAAACCTACCGTACTCATCTGCGCTCGTTTTATCATTCCACCAATTATGGTTTTGTCGACAAGGTCATCGAGTCCGACTTTATCCAGAAACCTTGCTCCGAGCTTTCCAAGAAAAGTTCCTACTATTTTTCCTACGATAATCAATATGAGTATCGCCACTAAAGTAGGAATGAATGCAATAAACTGATCAATTATGTTGATAAAACTATTCGTAATTTCAGTTCCAACCAAATTAACCACTCCCTAGATCTTTGTCCTAAAAATGACAATTTTTCCAGTTCCCAATTCCTGGAAAAACGTTTATATAATTATTCTATTATTATATCCAACAAATAATACATATATTTATCTGAAATTTGCCTGCAAGCGTTTAAAATGCTTTTTTTTAAATGTAAGTCGTATATACTTTAAAACTACTCAAACTGTTTTAAAACTACTCAAACTGTTTTTAGACTACTCAAACTGTTTTGAAACTTCAAAATAATTATCTGGATAAAAAACGTGCGCAGGCTTAAATCAATAGAGCTTTAATTACTGAATAATCTATTTTTATTAGAATCTGAGGCAGAGAAATAAGCATGGTGACTTCTGGAAGAAGAGGATCACAAATTGGACTTGCACCTGGAGCGCTTGTCCATGTCGGAGAAAAGAAGGTAGACAAGGTAGTAATCAGGGTCCTGGCCTATAATAGTGAAGAGCTTGTAGAAAGAAAACTGGAGAAGATTGAAGATTGCCTGGAATTTAAAGACCATCCCAATCTCAATTTCTGGATAAACGTGGACGGTCTGGATAGAGTAGACATTATAGAAAAGCTCGGAAGCTACTTCAATATCCATCCTCTTACTCTTGAAGATGTACTCAATACAAGGCAGCGGCCCAAGACTGAAGATTATGATTCATATATTTATTCGGTTTTAAAAATGATTCTCCTTGATACGAAAACGAAAGAAATCACTATAGACCAGGTAAGCATTATCATCGGCCCTAACTATGTCCTCTCTTTTCAGGAAAGGGAGGGGGAAGTTTTTGACATGGTGCGAGAAAGGTTTAAAAATCCGGCTTCTCGCCTGCGGAAAAGCGGGGTGGATTATCTTGCCTACGGCCTTATTGACGCTGTTATCGATAACTATTTTGTGATCCTTGAGCATTTTGGTTATAAAATCGAATACCTTGAAGAAGGGCTGGTATTACATCCAAGGCCTGAAACCCTCAAGACTATTCAAAAGTATAAAAGAGACATGATTACCCTCCGTAAATCTATCTGGCCTCTTCGGGAGCTGATAAGCGGTTTGCAGAGGATTGAGTCTGATCTTATTAAAGAGACTACCCGAGTTTACCTTAGAGATGTTTATGACCATACCATCCAGGTAATAGATACCGTCGAAGATTTTCGGGATATTTTGTCTTCAATGGTTGATATCTATCTCTCCAGCATAAGCTTCAGGATGAATGAAGTTATGGAGGTCCTGACGGTCATAGCAACGATTTTCATTCCCCTTACTTTCATATCAGGCGTTTACGGAATGAATTTCGAATATATGCCTGAACTCAAATGGCGCTGGGGATATCCGACAGTAATGTTTGGAATGATCCTTCTAGCAGTCAGCATGTTTGCCTATTTTAAGAAAAGGAGATGGGTTTGACTTTCTTTTTTCCTGGAGACTTTTTCTTTTTGTCTCCTATTCCATTAAGCATTCCATTGAGCTTTTTATTCTTTTTTATCCGTGTTCATCCTTCATTTTGCTCCTCTTATCCAATTTTCGTTTTGTCAGGTCTTCCACCAGCTCTCTTTTTGTCAGCTTTTCCATCTTTCCTTTATTTCTTATCTCCTTTTTTTTCTCTCCTTGTCTTCTCTCCTGGCTTTTACTCTGTTTTTCTTTTGATTGCCATGAAAATGCTGCCATCTGCAAGCACTTTCATTGGTTGTGCGTGTTATTCGAAGAATATCATATGCGTTTAGAAAATGGATTCAAAAGCAAAATTTTTATAATGTAGTACATCTATATTAAGAAATTTAGACAATTCTTTAAAAAGTATTAGTTTTCGGGATATTATGTACGGCCGTTATAATCCCCCTTTTTCAGTTGAACAGGAAGGAATTGCCATTTCCGTGGAAAAAACCGGAGAGCAGTGGATATACAGAAGGACGCTAGGAACGGAAAATGTAGAGAAAATTATTCTTGGAGATGAAAAGTGCCTGATTATAAATCCAGTAGAGCCCTTAAACACTCCTAAAGAAATTACTCCAAACCTGCTTATAGAATTTGAGAAACACCTGCTGCTTTCGGGAGGAGCTAAAAGGAAGATTTTTCTGACTTTTCCTATAGAGATAGGTGTTTTTATCGCGGATAAAGAAGAAAAAAACCTTCAGCTTCTTGATGTGCTGAGCCTGGTGAAGCAGAAGTTTACCCTTTATGGAGAGGTTTCAAACGGAGTCATCTGTAAGCACTGGAAAAGCCAGATATATTCAATTTCTCCTTCCCCTAACCCTCTGCAGGAAGGGATTATTGAACTGACTCTTCGAAATACCTCCTCGGATTGGGCTTCGATCTCAAAAGTAGTTTTCAGTGCATATGGTATGAAACTTTACTATGCTGGCGATGTTTTCATGCGAGCGCGTATGGACATCCTCAACAGAAACACAGCTGAAACAGGTTTCGATCTGCAGCACCTTAGCGGGGAGCTAAAGAGCAGTTCTCTTAAAGATTTTAAATCCAGGAAAGAAGCTTTTGGGGTATATAGCCTTCAGAAGCTTGGCTTCGTACCTCTTAAATTTTACATGGGGTGGGGATTTTGATTGTAGATCTTGATTTCCTTGACACCAACCTGCCCATCTTTGATGGCACCGTGACTCTGGGATCTGTGATAAAGTTTATACTTATTCTTTCTTTTTCAACCTTCTTTGCTAAAATTCTTTCACTTTATATGCGCAGGTCTCTCAAAGATAAGGTCAGTAAGGATGCAGGGGAGACTATCATCAAAATCGTTTACTATGGCATACTTACTATCGTGTTTTTTTCTAATCTACGTCTTATAGGAATTAATCCTTCAGGGTTCCTGCTGGCAGGAGGGGTGGCAGGTATTGTCCTTGGTTTTGCAAGCCAGAACATTGTGGGAAATCTGGTTTCGGGTTTTTTCCTGATGGTCGAAAGGCCAATTAAAATAGGGGACCAGGTTCAAATCAGTGATGTGGCGGGTTATGTCATAGATATCCGAATTATTTCTACCCTTATACGGACTTATGATGGGCTCCTTGTTCGCATCCCTAACCAGCAGGTCTTTACAACAAATATCACAAATATTGTAGAGCATCCTGTCCGCAGGTTTGAGCATACAATCAGGATCCGTTATAGCGACGATGCCAATGCCGCAATCTGGCTTATCAAGGATCTTATCGACAAAGAACCATTTGCCCTCCTGAATCCTTCACCTTCGGTTTTCGTAAGCGACCTTGGAGACAGCTCGGTAAATATTACTGTAAGGATCTGGGCGCCTGTGAACGAGTGGTTCGGAATAAAAACCAGGATTCTATGGGATATAAAACAGACCCTGGAAGAAAATGGCATCGAGATTCCTTTACCGCAGCGCGTAGTTCACATTCAGACCGATTCAAAAAAGGTTCCTGATAAACTGGAACCGGTGCCGGAAAAAGAAATCGAAAGCGTACTGAATTACGAAGAAAGAGTTTTAGCCTGAGTAAACCTGTTACTGAGTAAATCTATTATTGAGTAAACCTGTTACTGAGTAAACCTGTTATTGAGTAAACCTGTTATTGAGTAAACCTATTAAACAGACATATTTGCTTAAATAGTCCCTGACTATCGAAATAAAAAGGATTTTTGACTAAAATAAAGCAACATATTATTATATTTGTTGGTATATAGTAATAGGTCTAAAACGAATAGCATTTTTACATAAATTAAGTGAAACTATGAGATCATAGTGAAATATGAAGTCAATGAGATTAATGATATTAATGAAACCAATGGTCCTTAGATCAACGTCAATGGAAAGATAATATAACAGATATATCACAGATGGATATTCTGATATTATACCAAGTTTGATATTATACCAGAGGATAGCGATCTTATGAAATTAAAATCGGTTAAAGGGCTTATAGCTTCAGGGATGTTCAAAGGCCCTCTAGCTCTCGGAGCATTACTGTCTCTTGCAGTTTTTCCGGAAGGCAGGGCTTCTGGAAAGCTGGAGAAATCTTTTGAAGGCACAGACAATAGCACAGACAATGAAAATGCAGGCAATGAAAATGCAGGCAATGAAAATGCAGGCAATGAACATACTTCCGAGATACTTGATCCCGGTAAGGTTCCGACAGAATGGAATGATGCATATCTTTTCAGTAGCAGGGAAGATGCTTCGAAAGAGCTCGATAGACTAAAAAATGGGCCACAGGAAATAAACGAAACTTTTCGTCTGAAATTTGAAAAATTGTCAGGGCCTGTTATGCTTGAGTATCTGGAAACCGAAAAGGCTTACTCAAAATCGATTGATGTCCTGTATACTTATGCATATACTCAGCTCAGTAAAAACGTTAATGAATCGTTCCTTATTTCCCTGCTTGGAAGTGTTCAGGATCTGCTTACCGAATACAAGAAAGCCACAGCCTTTGCAACTGTAAAATTGACCTCGCTTGGGAAAGAGGAATGGAACAGGCTTTTTTCCGAAGAACCCGGACTTGAGTCTTACAGGGCCTATCTTGAAGCCAACTATATGAGGTTTATAGAGCACAGGCCAAGGGATGAAGCCCAGGCTGCGTATCTTGCAGAACTTGAAAACCAGCGCATGAAACTGGAAACTGAAGCACTTTCCGAGATCACGAATAAGGTTACAAAGGCGGGAGAAATCACGCTTGAGAACGGAGAGAAGTTTTCTGTTAATTCCCAGTCCTACAGTACTTTACTATCAACAGACCCGAGCCGGGAAAACAGAAAAAACTGTTATGATAAGAGGTTCTACCACCTGATTAATGAATCCGATTCCATGGCAGCTCTGTATTCCAGAAAAGCCAAGCTTGATGACCTTGTTGCCAGAGAGTTGAACTATACGGATTTCTATGACTACAGCCTGTATAACCTCTATCTAACTCATGCCCAGGTTGAGGACATGAATGCCGTTTTCAAGCAGGGGAAAGAGGTTTTTGAGGCTTACAATGAGTTCAGAAAGAAAAAGCTCGGGCTTGACGTGCTCAAACCATATGACCTTATTCTGCAGCTGACGAACCAGCCTGGAAAGAAATACGCTTACATAGATGCTCTGCAAGAGATTCAGAAATCCTACTCAAGGATGGACCCCAATTTCAAAGAGATCTTTTTGAAAATGGTTACTGGCGGTTTCATAGATGTATACCCTGACCCTGAGCATGGAAAACAGCCAGGGGGTTATTGCACCGATTCCTGTGCGCTGAAAGCTCCGCCTCTGATTTTTATGAACTATGACGGCCTTATCAGAGACCAGAAAACTTTAACCCACGAAATGGGACATACCATTAATTTTTACCTTATGGGCAACTTCGTAGACTACCTTTACTGCACAGGTACGATCTATGAAATGGAAATTCCTTCTACTTTCAATGAAGAGCTATTTGTTGATTACATTGTCGAAAATTCGGATAGGGATACCGCAGTTGCAGTCCTTTCCCAGCAGGTCGATGATTACCAGAACTTCTTTACCAGGCAGCCCTTGATTACGGAATTCGAATATAAAGCACACAGGCTCTGTGCAGAAAAAGAAGCGGTAAGCGGAGCGGAACTTAATGCTATCTGGACCGACCTTTCTAAAGAATACAGGAGCCGTTCAGTAGAGTATTACCCTGAAGATTCCGCAGAATGGACTTATATCAACCATATTTACCTGACAAGCAACTACTACACCTTCAACTACGCGGTTTCAAAGGCAATAACCCTTGCTCTCTTCAAACAGTACAGGGAAGAGCCAGACGCTTTTAACAAAAACTATGTTGCGTACCTCTCGGCAGGCTCGACAATGCCTCCGGAAGAAAAACTCAAGGAATACTTCGGGATCAAAATCGACAGGCAGCTTTTTGAAGACGCGATGGACGTTGTTGAGTTGAGGATTCAGGAATTGTATAAACTGGCAAGGGAAGGAGAATTCTGAAAGGTGTTCGGGAGAGGAAAATCTATAACGTTTCTATTAAAGACGTAAGTCATTAACTGTAAGTCTTTGAATCTTTTTTACATTTTTCTTAAGCAAGAAGAGTTAAGAACGTTTGTTATTAACTTGAAACTGTACAATTGATATAGTAGCCTACTATAAGAGATGTCAATAGAAAAATTGTTCCAATTCCAGTATATAATTTAGATTTTAATAGAGATTCAGCTTTATCTAAATTATAATTCCATTTTGTCGAGGAAAATTCAATTATTGATTTTCCTGATTCTATTGCTGAGTACCCTACTAGTGATGTCCCAATTATACCTATGGTCAAGTATATTTCAAAAATAAATCCTGTAAGTAACTTAAATGACATATAGAGAAAAATAACATTTAGAAGAATACATATAATAATTTTCCTCTTATTTATAGTGTTTTTTTCTAATATGTATTTCTGAAATGATTCCTGATCCTTAACTTCTGCCCTCTTCATGAAGGTACTTAAGCAAATTTTACTATTTGATTGTTTAGTTTTTTTGAGTTGGATTTTCTCTTAGATCTATCTCAAAATATTTTTATTTACCATTTACATTTCGACCCCCCTCTCAAAAATAAGGTGATTTTTGCAACAACTGAACAAACTTATTGAATTAGATGTGGGCATATGCTCAACAAAATCAATGATTTTAACTTGAATCCCACAATGTTCAAAAAAATTCAGTTTAAATTTAGAAAAATAGTTAAAAATTTAGGAATATATAAAGACATATAGTAAATCATACGTGATTAATATGGAAGTGGAATCACAATTATCAATGAACTGTGTGAATAAAAAAATTAAGTTGTGTTTTTTTGGAGGGGGTCAAAATGTAAAATTACAGGAAACTTATAAAGGAAAAGCAGAAAAAAACTATTTCAGAACTTCCTCTAACGTCGGTATTGGTGCTTCCATAAAAATTCGCCATAACTGATATTAGATATTTTTATTGCTGGGACTCCTTTTTCACAAAAGTTTTTGCTTTTAAATGCAAAACCAGACGTTATTTTACAGACCGAATTGATTGTAGTCCAGCTCCGTCCTGTTGGAAGTGTCTGTAGATTTTCAGTGTCAGTCATCTGGATCTCCGTGAGTTTCAAAAGAACTTAATTTATATAATCGTTCTCTTTTAGAATTTGGCTGAACCAAACAGATTATTTTGGGATATTTATTCCTATATACTCTCATTATGCCGCCAGAACCTCATTTAATTCTATCTCCCAACTTATCCCCCAACTTTTCTTCTAATTTTTCACCGAACTTTCGCCCATTCTACTCGAAATTTATATTTAACATTACCAAAATTTGTAATGTAAGTTCTGAATAAAAAATTAATATGATTGTTTAAGTTTCAAAATAAATCACTAATCCTTTTAGTACTTCAGGAAGAATTATTATGAAAAAGACACTGGGTAGTCATATTTTCGAGGATGCTCCGATCACGTCAATGGTTATTGTTTTGCTATTATTTGCCATTTTTCAATTGCAACACCGCTCAGTTTTTCCTGATGATTGGTTTCCTTCTCAATTTGCAGTTTCATCTTTCATGATTCTCTTTTGTGTGTGGATTTTAAGTGAAATTATAAACTTTCTTTTTAGCAGGAAGAATTCTCAGACGACAAATAAGGATAAGGGTTCTTGTTGGATCATTATAGCAATGGCCTGGTCAGTACTCTTTATTGCTTTTACGTTACGTGGTTCTGATATAGGAATATTCGGCGGAAATTTCCAATATGCAGGACTTGTTTTGATTGCGGTCGGTATTATACTCCGCGAATGGTCAATCTGGATTCTTGGAAAGTATTTTACTGGGCAGGTACAGGTTCGTGAAAAAGCAAAGCTCGTAACAAATGGACCGTACAGATATATTCGACACCCATCCTATACTGGAGGTATGCTGTCCCTGATAGGGATTACTCTAGCGATTGGAACCTGGTTCGGAGCGCTCGTTGCATTCCTTTTAAGCTTAATCGCATATCAGTACCGCATACGTGTTGAAGAAGAGGCATTGCAAGAAGCTTTTGGTTCAGAATATGAGGAGTACAAAAATAGAACATATAAGCTATTTCCAGGTTTTTGAAAAGAACCTGCGAAGTTACTTACTTTTGTTTTGTTACTTACTTTTGTTTTACGCCGCCAGAGCTTCATATAATTCTGTATTGAAACTTTTCTCCGAACCTTCCTTTCTTAATTTTGAAGCACTTTTAAGATGTCAGTTGATTAAATAATTGTCTACTTGTGTCTTTGGATGTAATCAAAAATTAGGCTCTGTAGAAAGCTTCTCTAAAATAGCTCCAAGAGGCTGAAAATAAACAAACAAAAATATATAATGTAGTTCATTCTAAATTAATGAATACTTCATATTTCAGAGGATTTCTACAAAACCCATTGAAATTGACCGGGGATGATTGGGATTGCGAATATTACTACTTATTCTAACAATCTTTATTATTTTTAGTGGATGCATTGAAGAAAATAATCTTACTCAATCAAATGAGTCAGCATATCAAAGGCCAGGAAATACGACACCAGAAAATCTGTCCTCAACAACCCTGTCATCCGATGAAGATATCCCTGAAATCGAAGTAACGTCCTTCTCAAGCATTTATATGCATGATAATTCAGAAAATGTATTAAGTTACCTGTTTAGTTGGGATAATGTTCCCGGGAACGAAAGTAAAAAACTCAGTGATTACCTCAAGAATGATCTGAAAATTGATTGGGTAAGTAATGCGCAGATCATTAAAACCAATGACAATAATACAATCCGTGTTTTCACACCCAACAATTCTCTGGAGTTAAAGCTTGCAGACGATAAAAATACGGTTCTAATAACCCCCAATCACATTCAATTAAAAGTAAAAGAGGAAAATGGTAAGCTTTGTATATACAGAGCTAAAGAATATGGCGGAGCGGACCCCGAAGAAAACAAACTTGGATATAATTTCAATGAAAGATATTACGCAGCATATGGGCTTTCAATAAAGAATAATGGTTCAAAAAATCTCGATTTTAAATTAAATGAACTTCATATACGTGATGGAGATCAGATATTTAATACCATAAATATGGACCCTTACGGTTTTTATGTTAGATCAAAACTGGAGGTACTTTCAACCCTAGAAAAAGAAAATAAAATTGAAAATACAACTCTATCTCCAGGACAAACTATAAACGGATCTGTGGTTTTTCAGGTTAATTCATTGTATAACGAGTCATTTTTACTGATGTATAATGAAACTCCTATTTCCTCAGCATCTTTTGAAAAGAGTATAAAAGCTCTGAAAACAGCAGAACGTTACAATTACTCAGTAGTTTTTGGCATACCGCCTTATTTTAATGGTGATTTTGAAGCTTTTGAACCGAACCTTAGAGTGTATCCGTTCATATATCCCAACTGGGTAAACAGAAGTGTATTTGAATTCTTCAACAAGGTAGATTCTGATAGCGTTTTGATGTCCTCTCCCAATGACATGAATTTTACCAGAATTGTCTATGCATTAAAAGTCGTACCTGAAAAAAACATAACGATGCTTTCTGGAAAAACACGTATCAATGTTGTTGATGATGCTGGAGAGGAACTAATTAACACATCCGATTCTTATGGGGATGATAAAATAGCAATTCTCAGGAATAAAACCTATGAACTCTATTCAGGAGAGAGTATAGACATTCCACAGACAAATTTATCTAACGTTACAATCATTCAAACTTCATTTGAACGTTATGGAAATATGGATGTTGGCATTATTTGTTTTAATAATCAGGATATTATAATGGATGATTCTCAAAAGATAAATATAGCGATATCTAATAATTTAGGGGTTCATTTCCCTTAATAATCAGGATTTCATTTTTACGCTGCCAGAGCCTCATTCAATTCAGTGTTCAAACTTTTTACTGAACTTTTCACCGAACTTTTCATCGAACTTTTCTCTCAACTTACTTTCAAAAATTAAGTTCTCTATTTTCCTTATTAACTTCACAATATCCGCCTTTATCTGGACCTATTCTCTTTAAAAGCCCTTTGTCTTTAAGATTTGTTATCTGTTTCTCAACTGCATGCGAGCTAATTCCTAAGATTTCAGCTAATTCCTAGGCAGAAATATATTTATTTTCTGATTAAGTCCGAGTATTTTCTCCGAACCTTTCTCCGAACATTTTATTATCAATTTTGAAGTACTTTTAAGATGTCAGTTGATTAAATAATTGTCTACTTGTGTCTTTGGATGTAATCAAAACTTAGGCTCGGTAGAAAATATATCTAAAATAGCTCCAAGAGGCTGAAAATAAACAAACAAAAATATATAATGTAGTTCTTTCCAAATTAATGAAAACTTCTTATTTCAGAGGATTTCTACAAAACCCATTGAAATTGACCGGGGATGATTGGGATTGCGAACTTTAATCTTTATTCTGACAATCTTTACCATTTTTAGTGGATGCGTTGAAGAAAGTAATGTCACTCAATCAAATGAATCGGCATATCAAGGGTCAGGAAATACAACACCAGAAAATCAATCATCAACAACCCTGTCATCCGAAGAAGAAAATATCCCAGAAATCGAAGTAACATCTTTCTCAAGTATTTATATGCACGATAATTCAGAAAATGTATTAAGTTACCTGTTTAGCTGGGATAATGTCCCGGGTAACGAAAGTAATAATCTCAGCAAATACCTCAAGAATGATCTGGAAATTGATTGGATAAGTAACGCGCAGATCATTAAAACCAATGACAATAATACAATCCGTGTTTTCACACCCGACAATTCTCTGGAGTTAAAGCTTGCAGACGATAAAAATACGGTTTTAATAATTCCTAATAACATTCAATTAAAAGTAAAACAGGAAAATGGTAGGCTTTGCATATACAGAGTTAAAGAATACCGTGGATCAAGTGATCCCGCAGAAGTCAAGCTCGGATATAATCTCAATGAAAAGTATTACGCGGCATATGACCTTTCAATAAAGAATAACGGTTCAAACGACCTCGATTTTAGATTAAACAAACTTCATGTACGTGATGGAAATCGTACATTTAATACTACAAATCTGGACCCTTACGGTTTTTATGAGAGATCACATCTGGAGGTGCTTTCAAGCCTCAAAGAAGAAAATAAAATTGAAAATATAACTCTGTCTCCCGGACAAACTATAAACGGATCTGTGGTTTTTCAGGTTAATTCGCTGTACAATGAATCATTTTTACTGATGTATAACGAAACTCCTGTTTCCTCAGCCTCTTTAGAGAAAAGTATTGAAGCTTTAAGAGTTGCCGAACGCTTCAATTACTCAACGGTGTTTGGTATACCGCCTTATTCTGAAGACCCTTCTGAATTAAATAGTGAAGGAACTCCGTTATTTTGCAGCTGGGTAAACAGAAGTGTATTTGAATTTTTCAATAAGGCAGATCCGGAGAACGTGATGGAACCTTCTCTCTACTCTCCCGATGAAATAAGCTGGACCAAAATTGTCTATGCATTGGAAGTCAAACCTGAAAAAAACATAACAACGCTTCCAGTAAAAAATAGGGACTCACATACGTACAGTCTTCTTGTTGTTGATGATGCCGGAGAGGAACTAATTAACACACACGAGATTGAAAAAATAGCATTTCTAAGAAATGGAACCTATCAGCACTATTCCAGAAATTCTCAAGATGTCCCACAGATGAATTTAACTAACCACACATTCGTTAGAACTTCATTTGAACGTACTTATGGAACTCCTATGAATGTTTACGTTTCGATTAATAATCAGAATCTTATACTGGACGATGACCTGAATGCAATTCTGGTAAGATATAGTGACGGAGGTTATCATTTCGTTTAATATCAAGATTTTATACTGCATTATTTTTTATGGATGCGTTGAAGAAAATAATGGCACTCGATAAAATAAGTCAGTATATCAGTGACCAGTATTCTGTTCACTTTGTTTCAAAACAGTATCATGATGTTGCTTGTTAAACATCAGGAATGAAAAGCTGAGAAAAGCAGTAAAAGAAGAGAAACGATGTTTATACGCTTTAAGTTTGATTAAAAGAGTGAATAAAGGGTTCACAAGGTTTAGTCTGCAACAATGAAGTTTATTGCTGGATCAGATTTTATTCTGTCCTGAATTTGCTTCATTTCAAGCTTATGCGTCAGTGAAGTAGATTTCGAGATCGGTTTTCAAGCCGTCTTGAATTTGCTCCATTTTAAGCTTACACATCACGAAGTCTATTACGGGATCAGGTTTCAGACTGTCCTGAATTTGCTTCATCTCGCAGTTTACGCCATAAATGAAGGATATTACTGGATCGGTTCTTAAGCCGTCCTGAATTTGCTCCACCTTATAGCTACGCGCCAATGAAGTATAATACGGGATCAGGTTCAGACTGCCCTAAATTAGCTTCATTTTAAGCTTACGCATCAATGAAGTAGATTTCGAGATCGGTTTTCAAGCCGTCTTGAATTTGCTCCATTTTAAGCTTGCACGTCAATGAAGTTCATTGCGGGATCGAATTTTACTCTGTCCTGAATTTGCTTCATTTTACAGTTTAGTTCCTTGTGAACAATATATACTATGTAAGTTCCTGTATATAATACCAGCGGGATAATTACTTAGAGTAATACAAATAGTTTGTTTTTTTATTAAGTTTGCCTGTAAATCATCAGTCATATACTCTGTCGATAAGTGTTTACATCAAATGCTTATTAATTTTGATATCCTTAAACAACGTCCTATGGTTCACATATATGACTAAAAATCCATTATATGTATTTCTTTTAAAAGGAAATAAATGAAAAGAAGTTTAACTAGCTCGTTTCCAGGCTACGTTAAAACTTGTACCGCTGCTGCTGAGTGCAGAAGGCTGCGCTTTTACTTGCCCTTTATTATTTACCATAGTGATACTATTTACTGAAGATCCGTATGAAGAAATATTACCAGAAACACCATTAATTGCAGCAGAGCAAGTACTATCAATAAAGGTATAATCAGATCCAAAGGACGTAGTCCCAAAGTTTGCTAACGGCAGGATTCTATTGAACCAGGGAGCCTCAACAATCCATTCGGCAGATTTCTTTTCATAACCTGTATCGGCATGTTTTGCTGAGTATGACTGTCCAGTTGTTTTATCAGTAATATTTGCATAACATACTCCATCTTCAAACTTGATTTCTGCAGACATTAAATCTCCTGGCTTTACCTGTATCGTATCAATCTTGTAGCAGGGCTCAGGATAGAATTCAAACCAGGCGTAGTAGCTCGCAGTATTCTTAGAGGGATTGTCACTGCTAGTTCCTACCTGCTCAACAGTACTTGATGTATCACCATCAATACCAATCCAGTTCGCAGAATATGAATTTCCAACCTTTGAGTTAACTGCAGGTACAATCCATGACCCTTTCACACTGGTTACTTCACCCGTGGAAGTAACTACATCATAACCAGCCCAGTTGGTTGAATATGAATTTACCATTCCATTCTTTACAGTGGATGGTATACCAGCAGGAACTTTTGGATGTCCATGATAATCATTTTCTTGATGATCATTTGCTGCAAGCACAGGGCTTGACATAACAACAAGAAGTATCACTAAAGTCAATGTTTTTTTGAAAACGTTCATGAAAATACTCCTATATTTGTATTAGAATTTTATATATGTCATATTATAAAGAAAGTTTAATACAATATATATTTATTATAATTGTAAAGATAAACGAATCCATTGACATATAAAAATACATAGGTTTATGAACGGTCAAAGGGTGGTCAAAAAACGATCAAAAAACGATCAAAAAACGATCAAAAAACGATCAAAAAACGATATTACTAAGGCTGTAACTACAGTTAACTTTGAAAAGTAATTCTTAATAAGATGAAGCAAAAATACTTGAGAATGATATCTCGGTTGGCAACATTGCTGAAGCTGAAAACTCTCCAAGAAACGTGATGGGCCTAAAACATATGAATATCTTCAGAAAGCAGGAAAATGGGCTTTAGATATTGCCTGTAAGATTAGTGTTCAAGTAGCTACTGAAGTATTAAAAAATTAACAAAATTAAAAAAAGTAGGTTACTATTCAGGTAGCCTTGTTAAGGCTACACAATTTTTCCTCTTTTAGAGGAAAAATTGGATCTACAATAAGTTATTTTTACCTTTGATGAAACGCGAAGAGATTCTTGCCCTGTGTGCTTCAAACCCTGAAGTTATTGCTTATATTATAAGTCTTGAATCTCAAATTAAAGACCTCACTGAAAGATTGCAAGTTTTAGAATTTCGCTTAAATCAAAACAGCCGAAACAGCAGTAAACCTCCTTCTAGTGACTATATTTCCAAAGGAAAACCTAATCCAAAGAGTCTCCGTAAACAGAGTGGCAAGAAACCTGGAGGTCAAGAAGGTCATCCCGGGACAACTCTCGAAATGGTTGATAATCCTGATTAGGTAATAGAGCATTCTTTGAACTGTTGCGAAGAATGTGGACATAATCTTAATAATGTTGAAGTTAAAGCTTATGAGAAAAGACAGGTTTTTGATATTCCCCCTGTAAATCTTATTGTTACAGAACATCAAAGTCAGATTAAGATCTGTCCTTGCTGTGGAAGGTTAAATAAAGCTGAATTTCCAGAATCAGTAAATTCCCCAGTTCAATATGGTCCTAATATCGTAGCTTCAGCAATTTACTTTAAAAATCACCATTTCATTCCTTATAAAAGGATTTCTGAATTGTTTCATGATGTAATGGGGATAAAAATCAGTTCTGCTACCATTATTGAAGCAGAAAGAGAATGTTTCCAGAACCTTGAAGAATTTGAAAACGTAATTCGAGAAAAGTTACTCTCTTCTCCTGTTATCCATTGTGATGAAACTGGAATGAAAGTTCACGGAAAAAGACATTGGCTTCATGTAGCTTCTACTGACAAATACACTTGTTATTTTGCTCATCCGAAAAGAGGATCAGAAGCTATTGATGCTATGGGAATTCTTCCAGAGTTTAAAGGGGTAGCAGTTCATGATGGATGGAAACCTTACAACGGTTATAATTGTGATCATGCTCTTTGCAATGCCCATCTCCAAAGAGAACTTATTGGAATTGAGGAGAGTTATAAACAGCAATGGGCTAAAGATATGAATGAGCTGTTATCTGAAATGAAAAAGTATACTGATGAGTGCAAAGAGCAGGGCAAATATCTGGATTTTGAACAAGTTAAGGCATTAGAAAAAAGGTTCGATACTGTAGTCGCGAAAGGAATTGAAGAAAATCCACCTTCTCTAAATCCTGAAAGACAAGGAAAACGTGGTGTGCATCCAAAAACCAAAGCAAGGAATCTGCTTGATAGGTTTATAGAACATAAAGAAAAGATTCTGAGATTCCTGAAAGACTTGAAAGTTCCGTTTGAGAATAATCAACAGTAGTTCCGAATAACCCAAGTTCCGAATGCTGAATTTAGAACATTAGTAACTAATTAGAATTAGCCGAAAAAAAGTTTTATTAGATCATGGAATTTATTTTTAATGCCAACAAAAAACGATTCCATGACCACAGATACAGCCAGCTTGCTGGCTGTATCATCTGAATTGATTAGCAAATATAATATAATAACTTTGCCAGAATCTGCAAATTATGAATGTCAGGACACTTTAAACATATTGCTGCATGCCGCAACATCCTCTACAGACTCTCTTGAATCTGCAAGTAATGATTTGCAAAGAAAAAATCCTGACTTAAGAATACCTTCAGCAGATACTATTTTCAATTACATCAAAGAAAATAAAATTGAAGATATTCTTTCCTCTTTTAGAAAAATGAATCTTGAGCTTTTCAAGATGATGAAACTTGAAAACAATATTCATGATATAGCTATTGATTTTCATGACATTTCGTATTATGGAGACAAAAATACTCCTGGTATTAGAGGAATAAAACTAAAGAATGGTAGTTCATGGGGTAAATCGTTCTGTACTCTTGATATAATTGGAACTTCTCACTTAACACTTGACGTAATAGACATCAATAGTTTGAACAAGAATTATTCTCTTTTAATCGAATCTTTATTCAAAAGACTTAAAACGATAGGTGTAAAAACAGGAACAACATACCTTGATAAAGAATTTTTTAACACAGATGTAATTTCAAAGTTGGATGAACTTAAAGTCAATTTTGTTATAGCAGCTAAATCGACTCAGGTTATCAATAGAGAACTTAAAAATCATCAAAAAGAGTATGGAAATACTTCGACTATTTTTGAATATCGATTCCAGAAAGGAGGACCTTCTTTCAATGTTGTGGCAATATATAATAATAAAAAGAAAAAGTATCTTCTGTTTGCTACAAACAAAAAAGCAGAATCAATTGAGAAATTTGAAAAGATGATTCCTGAAGAATATAGAAAACGATGGAATATAGAAACTGGGTATAGAGTGAAAAACGAGTTCAAGATACGATCATGTACAAAATCTCCAGTAGCAAGAGTATTGTTCTTTATTATTCAATGCATCATGTACAATGTGCTAAATATGCTAAAGTCAGTTCTAGAAATTACAGCTTATGAGCTAAAATCATTAATAAATGAAGACATAAAAAAAGTTGTAAGATATGGACTAAGGTCGCTGAATTTTATTCCTGTTAGTGTGTTACTGGATTGTTTGAGATGGGTCAATGAAGAAAGAAATCGAGTGCTACGCACTCGATTAACTATAATATAACTCATCTCAAATTAAAATTTAAGAACCTAATAGCGTATGCTATAAAATTACTCAATGTGATCTGATTTTTTGAAAAACGTAAGTGAAAGTTATAGCTTAAGAATTTTAATATCTGATCAATAATATAGTCTACTTTGAAAATTAATGGATAAAATGTAAGTTCAATTTGTTTTTACCATTCGGAAGTCAGTCTGATCGGAACTACTGAATCAAGCAGAAAGAGATGTCAGGATGATGAAACTACAGCAGAAAATATCAGGAACTTTCAGAACTACACGGGGAGCGGAAGCTTTCTGCAGAATTAGAGCATATATTTCCACAATAAGAAAGAATGGTTTACCTGTTTTAGAGGGTATTCTTGCGGCGCTCAAAGGAGCGCCGCTAGCTATACCCTGAATAGTTACAAAAGTAGTAAGATTAAGAAATTAACAGGACTTTAATTAAATTTTAATATATAATTATGCTCGTGATCAAAACAAAGCAGTATAACCTCTTCTATACAGAGCTTGACAGCTTTAAGTTTACCTTCAGCATGATGAATTTGATATCCTTACATTTATTGAGTTGTGGTTTAAGCCAGTCATCCAGCAATATTCGGGGCGATTCTTTTAGCTTACTCAATTATACCTTCCCTCAAGCACATTCCTGATCGTCTTTACGGTCATGGCCCCAGGGGTTCCTTTCATATTGTGGGGTGGCCAGGCTCCTGACTTTATTTCTTCGGAATTTTCATCATGTTCGTCTTCGAGGAGCAGGATAACTTTGATGTCTTCAGGAATATCATCAACCATTTTTGCTCCGCATCCCGTAAGTTCACTAAAAGCCTCTCTTCCTTTTTCTTCATCAAAAGGCGCAGTACAGCCTTTTACGATGTTTGTTCGAAAGCCCCTTTCAAGGAAACAAAGGCTATTAACGTAGATGCAGACTTCCTCAACCAGGCCCGTCATGAATACTTCATCGATTCCCAGCTCTGCAGCTTTCAGTTCGAGTTCGGGGTTCATAAAGGCATTTAGGTGATCTTTCGGAATCCTGATAACACTGACTGTTCCCCCTTTTACTACCTTTATTATTAGCCTGGCTATTTTGTCAACAATTGCCTTTGCCATAGGGGCTACAAGTTTTCCCTCATATAACGTTCCTTCATGTTCGTAGGTCTCATATACGAAATCGTTAGTCATATCTATAATAACCAGAGCTTTCAAAGTTTCACCACTCCTCTTTGATTCCGTACCACATTTATTTTTATCGATCTTAATTTTAATTTATTGAGCCTATCCCAAAAGATATTTTATTCTTAATCGTTAAGGGGTTTCAAAGATATTTTCATGATCTCGTGTTTGATTGAATAGTAGAAATTAAAGGCCCAAGAAGCAAATTTCAAGCTTTGGGATGAGCTCTAAATCAAGTTTTTGTGTACTATAGAGAAAATTGACCTTCCGATACGGAATTGTATATTTGATAACTTCTTAATTATACTTGATAACTTATTGATAGTTGTGATTTTTCAGAAAAATTAGCACACTGTCGTTTTTCAATAATTAGTATTGCATGTAATATATTTATAATAATGAATTTTAAAAAAAGAAAGCTTTTTAATTAATTCTCTATTTTTATTATTTGTTGTATTCTGAAATGATTTCGCAGATTCAAAACCATTTGAAATTTCAACATTCAATACAGCAGCAGTCGAGCTGAAAAATTAAATGTTGAATATATTTAAGCTTCACTTTGGTAATGTGGAATGATTATGTAAAAGAAAAAAATTCGAAGTTGAAGCGAAATAGTATATCATCCGATACAATAGGTCATGGTAATAAAAAATTAAAAAAGTGGAATGATTTTGGAATAAAACATTATTTTCATTATTACTTTTTATAAAGAGGACTAAAAAATGGAAGATTTTTCGTCAGTGGTAGATAAAAGTACTCTAACAACCCCATCAGATGTGAGTACAGTACCAATTTCATCAGAAGATAATACTATAGCAGATTCCCCAATATCTAGTACTCCTGTACCCCAGCAAAAACCTAAGTTTTCAAATATTTCCCGGAAATTTATTTATTTTTTTGTAGGATCAATATTTGTGTTTGCAGGGTTGAGTATGTTATCAGAAGGATTGTTTTTTTGGAGTTTAGTTTGCTTTTTAATTGCAATTACAACTTTTAAATTTGAAGTTGGTACTCTAATAGCTCCACCGCAACCAAAGTTTTCACACATTGTCTTGTATATAGGTTATCTTATTGTAGCATCGGTTAGCTTTATTTTTGGGTTATTGACCATATTAGGCACTCCGATAGTGGGTATATTGTTTCTTTTGATGACAATTATATTTTTAAATTTTGCTTTTTTGTGGAATCCTGAAGAACAAATAAGCCGTTCAGAGATCGCCTGGAAGAATTTTTTGAAAGGATTAGAAAAGGGGTAGAACAAAAAAGACCAAAAATAAACAGGTCAAGAGATATAAATCCAGGATTAGATACGATAAATGTCTCCGGAAGGAATTTTTTTAGCTGGTTGACAAAATGGTTAAAGCGAGAAAGACCAAAAATAAGCAGGTCAAGAGACCTAAATGCAACATTAACTAAAATAGATGTGATGGAAGGCGAGGATTTTGAAAACTTTTTGAAGTCTGTTTTTGAAAACTTAGGATATTAAGTAACAGGGACCAGAAGAACAGGCGATCAAGGTGCAGATCTTATTCTATCAAAAGATGGGAAAAAAACTGCTGTTCAAGTTAAACGGTATTCAAGTAAAGTTTCAAATAAAGTAGTACAGGAAGTTGTAGCATCTAAAGCTTTATACAAATGTACTGAAGGTTTGGTAGTTACGAATAACTATTTTACAAATTCTGCAATTGAATTAGCTAAAGCGAATAGTATAGGTTTAATTGACAGAGACGAGCTTACAAAAATCATTAAGAAAGCATATATTTAAACAACGGTTGATATACGGTGACGGATGTTAGTGCCATATCTGTCACCGTTTGTTGTTATTACATAATACAACTACTTCTGACTTCTAATGCAAAATCGATAGCTTTCAGGCAAGAAAATTCCTTAACCGAGAATTCCTTAACCGATGATTTCTGAACCGATGATTCCTTAACCGATGATTCCTTAACCGATGATTCCTTAACCTATGGTTTCTGAACCGATGATTCCTTAACCGATGATTCCTTAACCGATGATTCCTTAACCTATGGTTTCTGAACCGATGATTCCTTAACCGATAATTTCGTAACCGATGATTCCTTAACTGATGACAAATGAATTCTTTTTTTGCCTTAGATTTTTACCGACCTTAGTCCACAGGCATATAGTTTGCCTCGATAACTTCACCCTCTTTCATTTCTCTTTGTCTTCCGAACAAATTCTTTGTGGTGAACACGATCCATCTCCAATGGAGTGCAATGTGGGCAACAAAGAAAACCAGCATCAGGATTCCAACTTTATCATGGATCAAACTCAAGATTTGGCCTGCTGCATGGTGGTTGAAGAACATTATAAGACCTGAATAACCAACCAAGGCAAATTGAACGAAAAATGCCAGGTCTACGAGATAGTTGAGTTTTACTTTTCTCGACTTTTTGATTTGTTTTTCTTTTCTGAAAAAGTTCTTTGTGGTGAACACGATCCATCTCCAATGGAGTGCAATGTGGGCAACAAAGAAAACCAGCATCAGGATTCCAACTTTATCATGGATCAATCTTAAGAGTGAACCTGCAGAATAGCGATTGAAATACATTATAAGACCTGAATAACCGACCAAGGCAAATTGAACAAAAAGTGCCAGGTCTACTAGATAGTTGAGCTTTATTTTTTTCATTTCCTCCCTCCTTTTTAATATTTACAGCGACATTTTTGTAAGATTATCAATTTCAGTCCGTTTGATTGATTTTCGTTTTATTGATTTTTGCTTCACGAACCGTTTACATAGCGGTTCTGCTGTTCTCCAATGACTGCTGTGCGCTCCCTTAATTGGCAGAAAAAGAAATAAATATACTTGCAAAAAATAGACGTAAATAGAGGTTTACTTTCAATTTAAAAGTTAAAAAACTCATTTATTTGCAAATAAAACTTAATTAGTGCATATTTTTCATAATCTAAAAACTTTTAACCTATGTTTCTTAATTGTCTGTTTAATAAGAACCAGAAATTAAGGGGAAGGAAAAAAACTTTCCAGAAGATGAAATACTCCCAGAATTAAGTTAAAATCAGGTTAATTCTTGTTGGGCACTCATGAATATCCTCTTTCCTGAATGCAGGACTCCTTACTTCATTACCGTTGATAGGAATAGTAAACACAGAGTATTACTTAAATAAGCCTTCTCTGATTTTTTTTAGAAAAAGATTAGACCTAATGAGTAAAACTTGAATGTAAATAAAAAATTAATTATATGGGGAAGTTTGGGATTTCGTAGTGGTCGCTTTCACTATGTCTTCATATATATAACTTTTGCAAATACTTTTTAATGAGCTATTCCAGATTTAGCTATTCCATTTTTAACGACTCCATTTTTAGCTACTCCAGCTTTCAAGCATGTCCTGTTAGCTCGGGCATGTATCTAAAAAAATCAGATGAGTACTGGAAAATCCTTGCCTTTCAATCTCAGGTAAAATTCCGAAACTGGGGCAAAGTCCTGAAAAATAACACTCTAAACCCTAGTTTTGTCGAAGAAAACGGCTTCTATGAAAGGTCTGAAGATTTTTTGAGAAGACCCCCTAGCAAATAATACTTTACTGAGATTTAATTTTTTACTTAAAATGCAATTAAAGATTAAATTCAATAACTAACGCCTAGAAAAGCTTCATTGATAAATTAATTCCGTATATCTCCTATTTTTGCTAAGTATGCTTTTATTATTAAATGCAAATGAAGGAGATGACTGCCTTCTCCTAGAAACTGACAGGTAAGGTATCTGCATCTAGCAGATACCTTTAATCCTGTACGGCTCAATGGGAAAGAAGCAAATAGAAACAGGATACCTCGCCACTCTTAGCGACCATTAGATCAACACAAAAGTTCACCATTGAGAAGCGATAGAAGGGAGCAGTCAAACCTACACTCCAGAAAATGAGGCACTATGCAGCTTGCAGGTGCCTCAAAAACGAAGATCGATTTAAATCCTACTCCATAGATGAGGCACTGTGCAGCTCGCAGGTGCCTCAAAAACGCATACCACTAAACGCATATCACTATTATCCGTTACTAATCCTGTAATTCAAGAAGGACAGTTAAATAACAGTAAAACTTGAGTACAGTATAAAAAAGATAATTATGTGCCCTAAGATTCGATGATTCAGGCAGATATGAACAAAATCAAAATTAATCCGACAACTCTGAAGCATGAACATGGTTTAGAGGGTATGTATGACGCTTATCAAGATCATAGAGATATTTAAAAAGAAATTAAATACCTCAATTTTAAAGCCACTTGAGAAAGCAGCAGATTTCTACAGTGAATCGAAGAATGATTCCAATATAAATGGTCCAGGGGGGTTCAAGAAAAATAGCCCTTACGGCAGTCCAGCCCGTAATTTTGCTAAAAGTCCTGATTCAGGGAATGCCTCCAGGAACGTAGAGATTCCATTTATCAAACTGACCGATGTCTGGAAAATTTATCAGATGGGGGAAGTTGAGTTTGCGGCTCTTAAAGGAATAAACCTTGAGATTTATGAAGGGGAGCTCCTTGTAATCCTGGGCCCCAGTGGAAGTGGAAAAAGCACGCTTATGAATTTGCTGGGCTGTCTGGACATGCCATCAAAAGGTACTGTTTGCCTGAATTCTAAAGACATCTCAGAACTAAGTGAATCCGAACTCGCCGTCGTCCGAGGACAGATGATTGGCTTCATATTCCAGAGCTTTAACCTCCTTCCAACCCTGAATACGGAAGAAAACGTGCTTTTACCTATGGAATTCCAGGAAGAGGATCGAAAAACAGCCCGACAAAAAGTCTCATATCTGCTTGAAATTGTCGGACTCTCAGATAAGAAAAAGAACCTTCCATCACAGCTTTCAGGCGGACAGAGGCAGAGAGTTGCAATAGCTCGCTCCCTCGGTGTAAACCCGCCCATAATCCTGGCAGATGAGCCTACAGGAAACCTGGACAGTAAAACAGGAGATTATATCCTGGATTTTCTGGATGGGCTGCAGAAACGTGAAGGTAAGACGATCATCATTGTAACACATGACCTTGAACTTGTAAAATATGCAACAAGAATTGTGTACATCCGAGACGGCGAGATTGAAAAAATAGAAACACATCCGAAAAACGAACAAAGTATGAAAAACGAACAAAGTATGAAAAATGAACGAGGTACGAAAAATGAAATAAATCTAAATTGAGGAATTAAAATGAAGAAGTGCTCTTTACTAATATTTTTACTGCTGTTTTCAGCGTTCACATATCCTGAGGCTGGGACTGCGCTTGCCTCTAATGGGGATATAAAGTCCGCATCTCTGGAAGTAAACCTGGCTAAACAGAACCCTGATGCTGCCCGTCCTGGAGAACCTGTTGAACTCACTATCAGCGTGCAAAATGTAGGAAACACTGACCTGAAAGACATTGCTGTCACAGTTAACCCTGAATATCCTTTCAGTAAGGTTTCCGGAGAAGACCTGACAAAAAAAGTCTCCTACCTGAATGCACGGCAGGATGATGACGATGCAGCAGTCCTTAAGTTCAAGCTTATGACAGATGCCAATGTTTCAGAAGGCACATATGATATCGATATTACCACCACTGCTAAAGAAAGCGGGTCCTCATTAAACACGATTACTACTACAAAAACCGTCCAGCTTGAGGTAAGGGGTAAAGAGTACGCGCAGATTGTTACCATAAACAAAGCAAGCATTGACCTGGCACAGGAAGAACCTCTGGAATTCATAATAACAAATACCGGAAACTCACCTCTGAAAAACATGGTAGTTTCCTGGAAAGACCCAAAAGGGGTAATTCTGCCAGTATATTCGGATAATACAAAGTACATCAAGTACCTGGCTGCAGGTGACTCCGTAACCGTATCTTACTCTGTAATGGCAGATGTAAACGCAGACCCTGGACTCTATACTCTGAATGTAGACCTCAAATTTGAAGACTATGAATCGAATGAGAAAAGCATTGCTACCACAGCAGGGCTTTTCGTTGGTGGGAAAACTGATTTTGATGTTTCTTTTTCAGAAAGCGACCAGGGAGAAGTTTCCCTTTCAGTTGCAAATGTGGGCAACAACATGGCTTATTCCGTGAAAGTTTCAGTCCCTGATCAGGACGGTTACAGGGTATCAGGAAGCTCTTCAACGATTGTTGGAAACCTTGAGAAAGGGGACTATACAATTGCATCTTTCAATGTTGTGAGCATACAGAGTCCTGGAGGTGCTGAAAGTGGAGGAACACCAGGGGTTGCAAGAGCAAGCGAGAAAGACGAAAATGTGACTTCCACGGTTTCCAATCCCCTGAAAGTCCAGATTGAATATACGGATGCAAGAGGGGAAAGAGTAACGGTTGATAAGGAAGTAGAACTCGAAACGACTACCGGGAATGTAACTGCACAGGGACGAGGAAGGATAGGAGCGGCAGGTAACAGCAGTGTATTCAGTTCATATCTGATTTATATTGTTTTAATAGCGGTCGCAATAGCAGGTTTATTCGTTTACCGCAGAAAAAAACAGGCCGAAAACGAGAAAAAATCCGGAAATAAAAAGTCTGAAGACCAGAAGCACGGCTCAGGAACAGGTGCAGGGACAGGTGCAGGGACAGGTGCAGGGACAGGTGCAGGGACAGGTGCAGGGACAGGTGCAGGGACAGGTGCAGAGACAATTAGAGATTGAAAAGGAAATCTCCATAGAAAATGGGAGGGTGCAAGATGAAAAACACAAACCTTTTCAAAAAACTGCTTGTCTGCAAGCCTTTTTAAAAAAGGCTTAAGCGAAAATCCCAGCAACGAACGGAAAGATGCGAGATGAGAAACTCAACGTACCTGAAAATGGGTCTGAACATGCTTGTGCATAGCAAGCTCCGAAGCTGGCTGACCATTATTGGAATAGTTATAGGGATCGGATCTGTTGTTGGCATCCTTTCCCTTGGAGATGCTATGCAGGAACAGGTGCAGAGCAGGCTCGCCGAAATGGACCTGACGAAGATAACCATAAGTCCGGGGTATACCAAAGCGTCATCCAACATGCCTGGCCCTCCTGGGATGAGGGGTTCATCAACAGATGCTGAATTAACAGATGATGACATCGAGGCTCTCCATGGCCTGGATGGAATACAGTACATAGCAGGAGATATTTCCGGCAGTGAATCAGTGATTTACGCAGCGCAAAATGCAACTCTCTCAATTACTGGTGTGGATCCTCAGGTCTGGAAGTACATGACTACCCTGAAAACACAATCCGGAAGATTGCTTGAACCGGCTGATAAATATGTTGCAGTTATAGGAAGCGGGGTTGCAAGTGGAATTTATGACCAGGAAATAGGGGTCAATCAGGTAATAACTGTAAACGGTAAAGCCGTACGCGTTGTCGGCATCCTGGAAGAAGAAGGTGGACGTGGAGACCGAAGCATTTACATGCCGATCGATGGGGCAGTAAACCTGCTTGATGACGCAGAAGAAGGTGTTTATGATAGCATCACGGTGAAAACCAGGAGTGAAGATCTGGTTGATGAACTGATGGAAGATATCGTGGATAAACTCATGGTTTCAAGACACATTATTCAGGAAGATGACAGGGATTTTTCAGTGACAGCTTCTAAATCGATGGCCGAGTCTGTTACCGAAATGACGAGTTCAATGACCCTGTTTCTTGGAGCTATTGCAGCCGTATCCCTGCTTGTAGGAGCCGTCGGGATTGCAAACACGATGTTTACCTCTGTCCTGGAAAAGACAAAGGAGATCGGGACCATGAAAGCCATTGGGGCAAAAAACATGGATATACTAATGATTTTCCTCTTTAATTCCGCAATGGTTGGCCTTGTTGGTGGTATCCTGGGAGATATTCTTGGAGCATTTGTTTCAACTCTCTTCCCTATGCTGGGTCTACAAATGATGCGAGGAGCAAGTTCAGGTTCTTCAGAAATTTATTTTGCTCCTGACCTGATGGCTTTCGGGCTTCTACTGGCAGTTTTAATAGGAGTAATCTCAGGAATCGTCCCTGCATACAGGGCTTCAAAGTTAAAACCAGTAGATGCACTGAGATACGAATAAACGGAAAAGAAAAGGAATCGCCTCTTTCTTAATTTCCTGCTTAATTTGAGACGAAGAAGAAAACGGAAGGTGTAGATTATCAGATATGGCAGTACCGGGAATCAAGAGTTTGACTGAGTTGCCGGACTCACTGACTTTCGGAGAAAAACTCTAGAAAAACTCTATATCAGTTAAAGAGTCACGGTTTAACCTCAATAAAACTTTGAAGATTTCTACATTTTTCGTCTCCTGCTTCCATTCAGAAATTCTTAATCTATATAGAAAATTTGTGGAAAAAATATGCATTACACTGAGAAAAATTTATGAATTTTATGAGGAAGCTTCAGAACCTGAGTTTCAGAACCTGAGTTTCAGAACTGGGCTTTTGACATGTTGAATCATGAACAGAAAAAATTAGTGTGAGAATATGAAGAAATTGCAAAACATACTGGTAGATGATTGAATGAGAAAAATGAATCTAATTTTGACAGTTGCCCTTATATTGGCTATATTTCTTTGTACTGGTGCGAGTGCTAGAAATGTAGAAATGGGAAACAGTCCAGAATACAGGAATACTCTAGATTGGTTATCTTTTGAACCTCAGAATCTTGGGGTTCAGTGCTGCAGTTTCGTAGGTATTGTTGAAAGTGGAGTACATGAGTTTCAAAACTTAAATTTGAGATTTTCTCTGTCTCCTGGAGAAAGAAACATAAATATGCCACAAAATTTCCAACCCACTTATAATAACGGAGGACCTCAACAGTTACCTCCTGCTGTCTCCAGAGAAGATCCTTCAAAAGGGATATCTCCTGACATGAGGGCCAGGAGTTTTCTGGACGAACAATACATAACGCAGCAAAACACTTCCTACTATCAATCCTGTGTTACCCCATATGCAGATGCTGTAACCTCTTACCTTGAGGAAAATGATCTTGACGATAAGTACGAGATCTATCAAGCCGCTTTATCGTGGACCTGGGTATCCGATGAGACCCTGAACGGTGTAGATGAAAAATGGCTTACTCCAACAGAGTTTCTTGATGAAACCCCTGCATATTCCAGCAATCCGGATTATGGAGAGCCTGTCAGTGATTGTGAAGAACAGGCAAATACTCTTGCATCCCTGCTGATTGCTTCGGGAGAATATAATGAAAGTACCGTGCGTGTGGCTATAGGAAAAGTAGATTTTGGAAATGTCAGTGGTGGACACGCCTGGGTAGAAGTTTATGAAGACGGGGAATGGTTCCCACTTGACCCAACTGAAGGACCCTACTACGATGATGACAATTGCTCTATAGTGTCTGCGGATGTGTCAGACATCGATTATGATGAGTACCTGGAAAGTACATATCCGGCTGTAAGAGTCTGGTATTATTACAATGACAAGTACTTTATGGAAGTAGGGAAACAGAACGGAGATGTTCCAGCATTCTGGGACGAACAACCGGAAAGTTATCCGAACTGAACACCTGGCGGATAAGGTATTTTTAATCTTCGCAGAATTATCAAGTGTTTTAGATCCTTGAGAAATCGGTATTCGAAAAAAGAAGGGAAGGAACACCTCAGAGATTTTCGTTCTTTTCATTTAAGGGAAGCGAAAAACCAGAGGCACTTCCTTTCATGATTCATTTTTGAGCCTCAGATTGTCTTGCCGGGATCGAAAAATTTCTTTTATTGGAAGCTATTTCTTCTTATTTTTTAATGATTAACAGATGTCCCAGGTCTTACTTATTTAGAGTTAAACTTAATATATTTTCTCACCCCTTGACTCCTGAAAGGTGGGGGCATCTTTTAAAACTTTTATAGTATATATTTTTTTCGTAAGATGGACGTTTCAAAATTAGTCTTTTTAAATATAATCTGATTATTATTTTTTAGTATCTGAAAAAGGAAGTATGATCAGGAATACATGTAAATATAACTTATGAAAAATATATGCAATGGTAATGCTATAAGAGTGGGTTTACAGGTCGATTTCAGGCAAATAATGTGAAAATATATACAGATTTTCAAAGAGGTTTTTGGGTGTTATACAAGAAAATACCAATTCAAATGTATGAAAACTTTCACAATATATTCAGTGGAAGTAATCAAAATACTTTAAAAATCTGCAGGGAATGTGGTGGAGTGTGCGAGCATAATAAAATCGGAACTCTGTTGCCCGGGGAAGAGGAATATATGGCAAAAAAACTGGGTATAAGTGTTTCGGAATTCAAAATTCGCTACCTTGATGCTCTGAAAATGGATGACGAAACTTTAATACATGTATTAAAATTAGGGAAGTTGTGTCCATTTTTAAGTGAAGAAAATAAAGAATGTGAGTGCCGGAATTTTAAGCCTATATTCTGTAAAATCTATCCTGTAGTTTTGACGCTTGAAGATAACAAAATAAATTTTACAATAGATAAATGGTGCAAACTGTCAAGAAAAAAAGCTTGCAGGCTTTATTTTGAAACTGCCATCCCGCTTTTGTTAAGCCTTGCAATTCCGATAGAATGGTTAAGACATGTAATTAGCTATGATAATCTCTGCTTTGACTACGATCAATTGAAAAAATACAGGCGCGGAAAAAACAAGTATGCAATTTTTTCTCTGGAAGAATTGTTGAGTTTGCAGAAAGCCGAGATCAAAGCCACCAGTCTGCGTGTTGACTTCAGTCATGATTTTGGTCAGAAAGTGGAAGAACTTGTTTTTTAACTTTAAACTGGAATGGTCGAGTCCAAGCGCTTGCAGGAGTTGAGTTCGCGATCTGGCAAAATCAACTTTTTATTTTTCAGCTTTCCTATCTTTTTCAGCTTTTTTGTTTATCGGACTTACGGCACATGGAGTACAAAATCAAGCACTTTCGAAATTGTGACTTGTTTTGTGTTTCAGACAGTTGAAGGTTTAATGCTATTGATTTCTCAGTTCAACTGCGTAAGTCCTAATTTTTTTCAGCTTTTTTATCTTTTTCCGCCGTTTTATCTTTTAACTCTGTACTTTACCATCTAACCTGGCAGTCCCATCTTCGACTTTAATACCTTCTATCGGAATCACGAAAGCAAAGGTGCTCCCCTCTCCAGGTTCGCTCTTGAACCATATGTATCCGCCGTGCAACTGCACAATCTGTTTAACCAGAGAAAGACCAAGCCCAGTTCCCTGAAATTGCTTGGACAAAAACGAATCCACCTGGCTGAAAGGCTTGAAAAGTTTACTCTGATCCTCAGGTTTAATCCCGATTCCTGTATCCGTGACAGTTATTTCTACCATATTTCCCTTTTTTCTTGCCCATATTTTTACAAACCCGTTTTCATAGGAGAATTTTATGGCGTTATCCACAAGGTTGTACATTATCTGAACAAAACGGGCTTCGTCAGCATATATATTGGAAAGGCTGCTATCTATATAGATTTCAATTTGAATATTTTTCCGATCGGCTATAGGATATAAAAGATTTTTTATTATGTGAAGCTTACTGGCAAGATCAACCTGTTTATAACTTAGCTCCATTTTTCCAGCTTCTATTTTAGAGAGATCCAGGATGCCATTTATTAAATTCAGAAGGTGTTTTCCACTTTTCGAGATGTTCCCGACGGATTTTAGCTGTCTTTCATTCAGTTCGCCGTAGACCTGTTCATACAGAAGATCAGAAAACCCTATAATAGAGTTAAGCGGGGTTCTCAGTTCATGGCTCATATTCGCCAGAAATTCGCTCTTGGTACGATTTGCGGCTTCTGCGATTTGCTTTTCCTGAAGGAGGGTTTCTGTGGCTTTACTTTCCGTAATGTCCCTACACATTTCGAGGACTCCTATAATCTTTCCACCCTCTTCAGTTACAGGAATTGCCTGAACAATCCAGACTCTGCCATCTTTCCCAGTAAATTCTCCTGATTTTTTATTACCTGTCATGAAAATCTGTTCAAGATCCAGGGAGTCGGATAATGGTATACTTATATCAGGGGTATTCTTAAGGCATTGACCCATTGCTTTTTGAAGATCTATCTTCATAAATTCCAGTGCAGCTTTGTTCGCCCAGATAATATAAAGTTGAGGGTTTACGAAAATAGCCAGCTCATTTAGAGAGTCAAGCAGGACCTTCTTTTCTCGTTCCTGTGCCTTTAACTCCTGTTCGGCAAGCTCTATTTCATTTAACATTCTGTTTATTTCCTTTGAAAGACGGTAAAGTTCATCGTTGTTTTTAAGAGGCAATCTTCGGGAAAGATCCTTTTCCGACCGGACTTTGGTAACAAAATTATCAATTCCTATTAACCTTGAGATAAATAACTTATCAAACGCAAATTTAACCCCTACTCCGGTCATGAGACCGGTTAGCAAAAGGAAGAAATACATGTTATTCAGGGTTTTCTCACCGTACTTATAGAGTTCTCTTGGAAAATCCGCTCTTATAATAAGAGCGGGCTTGCCTGATACATCTAGCAATTCAAAATAGCCAGCTACTTTATTTTCGCTAAGGGGTTCGACAATAGTTCTATCCGGGTTCTCTGAAAGGCTTTTTAATTTGGTCTGGAAATCAGGAGGCAAATCTTCATCAATTCTGTACATTAAAAGGGAAGAACGAGTAGAATCTTTGAAATCATTAAGAAGTACGTCGTCGAAATATCTCCCAAAAATCAAGGTGCCTTTCATAGGCCCATTATATTTTGTCGTAAGGATCGGATGGCAGGCAACAAACATAGGATCTTCATCGAGCAAAACGAAACCGCTCTTCTTGTCATTTTCGGATTTTGAAAGAAGAGTTCCGTCTTCAACCATTCTAAGAAGCTTTTTCGGAATTGGTTTTTCCTCTCCAGTATACATATCTACTGATTTTGCATAGACAACAGATCCGGATTTATTTACAAAAAGCATCACATTAACCTTAATTCCTGTAAGAGTTTGATTCTGAAGGTTTACTTCCGTATAATTCGGATTCTTGTCTTCAACAAAACTGCAAGTATCATCCCAGCAAGCCCAATCCTGTACTGTACGATTAAGATATCCCTGCTCGGTTGAAATGACATTTTGCACCCTTTCTACATTGTCCGCGGTGTCCACTTTTTCAAGCTCTAAAAAATTGGAAAGCTGCATATTATGGGTGAGTGTAAACGCAGCTGTGAGAACGCCAAAAATTAAGAAAGTTATTAGAAGAACCTTTTTACTAATATCTATTCCAGACACCCCAAAAACTTATTATAAGAACTAGTGTCTTGGCAATTTAATTGTTGAGCATAATCCTGGTAGCTTCTCATCAGAATACAATGATTTTGAACTCATTAGATAATTAATGAATTTATCCCAAAACTCAAAATTCGTTTTATATATTTTGTATTTCAAGTGACGACCCGAGCTGTTGATCGTGAAAATAATCGGAGTAGTCCTTATCGGAGTGATCCTGATAATTGAGAGCAAAAATGGGTTTTGGGATGAGCTCAATAACTAAATTTTCTGACACTAGCTTGAAAGTAATATATTATTGATATTAAAAAGGTGAGAAAGTATATAAATTTTAGTAGATGTTAGACAGAGTTTAAGATCAATTGAGGTTTGTTCTTCCTTTTTCATCAAGGGATTCTACCTAAAGAGATAAGATAAATGAATAGGCTTTCAATAAAAGCTTAAACCAGCTTCATTATTGTTTTTCAGTTGTAACGTCTCTAGCGTTCAGGTATGATTGTTCGGTAATTTTCGGATTTCCTCTTATGTTCACAACTTTCATATCAAAAGTACGGGCAAACTCTTTAACATTTGTATGGAACTCCGGACTATCTACAAGCCCGCTATCGATTTTTGCAGCCAGGCAGTAGAGTGGATTTTTCAGATAATAGTTGTTAAAGTCCCGGTTCCCGTTTTTATTTTCCAGCTTCTTCCAGCTAGAAGCCCACATTGGGGTCAGGTAGATCGTGCCCATGCCCTGGAATCTGGTCATAGCCCTTGCATAAGCCTCGTTTCCTCCAAGCGCCAGACTGATGCAGTCCTCTATGATTTCTCCGTTTTGGTCTTTCAGGAAGAAAAGAGGACATTCCAGATCCGAGAAATCTTCTTTCAGTTTTCCAAGTGCATGTCCGCAGATCCCATAAAAAACCAGGATTCTGTCGGAAAAAGACGACATTTCATGGATATTTCTGTAAACTTCAGCCTTTAAAATCTCAAGATCGGCATGCAGGTCCAAGCTTAACAGGTTTACGACAACAATAACCTCTTCCCTGAGTTTCTTTTTCCTGCAAAATTTTTTGAGGATCGGGAAGCTTGAAAGAAGCCTTGCAGGAACTATGAAACCAGGGCTGGAGCGGCTCTTCAGGAGCATTGGTACCCTGTCCAAAAAAGCTGTTCTTGGGTTGCAATTTCTCAACCTGAGCTTACGGAGGAAACCTGAGCTTTCCCGGTTTTCCACAACGATTAGCTGCTGTAACTCACGGTCTTTTGATAATACATGTACAAGCTCGTCTTCGAGCATTCCACAAGCAACAATGCTCAGTACAGACATAATTCGGATGTCCTTCCTTGTAACTTTTTTCTGGAATCCTTTCTGGAAGTTTTATTTTCGTGATTTTTTCTGGTGAATCTTTGTTTCTAGGATTCTTTCATGTAATTTTATGTTTGAGATTTTTCTTTGTAGATCTCTATACCCAGATAATCTTCCATACCCAGATAAACTTCTATACCCGGATAAACTTCCATACCCGGATAAACTTCCATACCCGGATAAACTTCCATACCCGGATAAACTTCCATACCCAGATAAACTTCCATACCCAGATAATCTTGTATGGTAAAATCCAGGGCATTAACAAATTTGCCTATGAAATCAATCATAAAAAATTTATCTATATTTACAGATAAAATGCAATATTAATAAAAAAATTTTAGAAAACAAAAGAAAGTAAGTAGGAACAGGAAGAATAGATACCTGTTCCTTATTTCCTTCTACCGTTCTGTTTTTGTTTATTTTTTGAATTCACAGGGAGTTTTTTATCAGGAGTGACTCCGTAATATTTTGTCCTTGCGGCTCCCCAGATGCAGCCGTTTTTCCCGAAGATTTTCAACTCAATATTCTGGATAGCCTTGCAAATTTTGTTTCCTTCTCTTGCACCCTTGCAGACTATACAGTACTTTTCACAAAAAACAGGGGCATTTTCCTTATTTTCAACCATTTCTACACTCTCAGCCATAGTTTATTCTTCTTATCCAGGTACTTATGAGTGCTTATCCAGATATTATGCTGAAGATATGGTTAAATTTGATTAGAGTAATTTCTTTCCTGCGTCAGGGCCGGGAGCGCACTGAAATACGTCGCTAATCCTTACTTCTATAAGGTTCTTTGCAGGAAGCCCGGGCTTTGCTGCATGCACGATTGCTTTCATTTTTTCAAATTTTTCTCCGGAAATGATAATTTCAGCCTTACCTTTTATCTGGAAGCAACCGCCGGTGTCTGGTCCCCATACATAGACTGCCACGTTTGGATTTTCCTTAAGGTTTGCCAGGGATTTGGCCATGAAGTTATCTGATATCCAGATTGTTTCATCATCTACAAGCTGGCAGAACCCTATGGGTATCACATTCGGAATTCCTTCATTTGAGGCCGTAGCTACGGGAAAGATCTTTACCTTCGAAAAAGCAGTTTTCATCTCTTCATTTAATTTTACCATGATATCACCATCAAGATGGTTGCAGTATAAATTTATATATTTAAGCGTCAGAATTGTGTATCGAAAGTCGGATTTATGTATTTTAATAACCTTCATGGAAAAGGTTAAGTCGAGCTTTAAAATATAAAGGGGAAAACATTGAAGCTCAATGACAATAGAGAATCTTGGAGTAGACGTATTCAAAAAATACAGTTTAATAATATTTTTTAAATCTTGATTAAGTCAAAACCTGTTATCTCATAATGTTTCAACAAATTCTTAACATTGTATTTCCACCCTTTTGAAATTCATATGCTACCTTTATTTCCTCTACATCTCGATTTCTTGCCCTTAAAAAATTAATTATAGGCTCGACATATGGTGATCGGTCGGCGTTTACGTCCAGTAGCGGAAATATTCTGACCTCATTTGAAACCCTGCACAATTCCTCTACCGATTTCAAATGAAATTCCAGTGATAGGTTTTTTGTATAGAGAAATAACAAATGCGAGCACAGTGCCAGATCAAACTCTTTATCACTAAAAGGCAGAAAGGGAAGTTCACCAGATACATACCTATTTTGCACCACGCCTCCTGAAAAATCTTTCAGAAATTTCTCCATAGCTGACATTCTTATTCTTCCAAGTTCTTCAACTGAGCCAATTTCTTGCCAGATAAATTTATCCTGGTTTTTCTGGGTCTGATCAATAATGTCATTATAGGTTTCATGAATTCTCTGTCTAATCTGATCAGCACTGAAAAAGTAGACAGGGTCAACTGATATGATATTTCCGCCTCGTTCTGTAAGTTCTGCGTTGAAGCTCGCAGGTCCGTCTCCACAACCCAGGATCTTTCGCTTGAGATCGTCAGGTGTTAAGTTAAACATTCTGACGTATTCTTTGAGATACCTTCCCCATGGCTTAATATTATGATACATAATTATCATACGCTGTACACTAGAGTATATATATATACAAAATATATAAATTAGTATTCCCTAATAACGAGCCAATCCAATAACTAACTTTACACAGAAACTAGAAGAGTTTTAGAACTGTTTTGAAACGTTGTCATTAATCATGGTTAGAAGAATAACCAGGTTTAGAGGCTTTCTCAGAATTCAAACTAAACAAATTATTAATCAAATGTTAGTCTCCAGCTCGGTGGGCACCAGCGTAAATGAGAATTTACTTTTCAGTGGCATAGCTGTCTTTTTAACATAATTTTCCTGCAAATATAGATAAGATTATATCAAAAGAACATGTATTATGAAATGAAAATTTAATTATAAAGTATATCTTTTAAATATATATTTGGGGGGAAAAAATATTAGAAAATCTGGAACTCTTGTAGTTTTACTTTTAGCAATAGTATTTATTTCCGGCTGTGCGGAAAATGCTCAGGAAAATAAGACAGAGAGTGAAGAAATGGTAACTCCGGTAGAAGGTGCTACCCCTGGTGTAACAGAACAAGTTACAGAATCGGCAGAGGGGGACACTGGAGAAGGGTTACTGTCTGGTCAGGAAGAAACTTCCCTGGATGAAGGGAAAGAAGTCATAATCCCGGGTGAAGAGAACTCGAGCCAGGAAGTGTTGGATGAAGAAAACTCAGGCCAGGGCAATGAAACTTCTTCTGAAAACCAGGTCCTGGATAACAATCAGACAATTGTTCATACTGCAGAAGAGGCAGGATATACTACCTTTGCTTCACTTGCGAGGGATGCAGGACTTGAATATACTCTTAATGAAGGAGGGCCTTATACTGTTTTTGCTCCTACTGACATAGCTTTTGAGAGCCTTCCAGAAGGCATGCTTGACGACCTTCGTAATGATAGAAATAAGCTGAACCGTGTGCTAACCTATCATGTGATCAATGGAGAATACAGGGTTGCAGATCTTAAAAATATTGATTCTTTGTCTTCCCTGGAGACCGAAAAGCTGGCTGTGAATACTACAACTAACGGAATGATAATGGTAGGAGATGCAACTGTAATAGAGCCTGACATCGTTGCAGCTAATGGAGTAATACATGGGATTGACAAAGTAGTGATTCCATTAGAAGTCTGAAATAGAAACCCGGAACAGAAGCAAAGCTTATGTTGATTTAAAAATCACGTTGATTTAAAGATCATATTGATTTAAAGATCATATTGATTTAAAGATCATATTGATTTAAAAATCATATTGACTTCAGATAACTTTGATTTGCTTCTTTTATTCCTTTTTTACCTTACTTCTTAGATAGCTATCCTGTCAGTCAGCTTTCTGTCAGTCAGCTTTCTGTCAGTTAACTTTTGTTCAGTTTTGCTAGCCAATTATTATTCCATTAGTCAAGTTTTATTCAATCTCGTCGGCCAGGCTTTTATCGTCTGATTGCTCACAAACTTTAAGACAATTGCATAGAAGAGTTCAGGAGATATCAGAAGCATGAAAAGAAATCACATTAAGTACGAAGGGATTATTTTCAGCACTGGCTGTTCCCAAAAATTAAAATGCAGGTTTTATAGGTTCACCTGCTCCCTATACCCGAACTTAACGCTGTAATCAAGATAATAGATAACTTCTGGCTTGATTTTTATCATGATACTCTCCGGGTCAGGTGGCGTGTCTGCAGCAACCGGAAATTTGGCTGCCATTATTTCCCCTACTTCTCGTAATTCGTTTTCATTGGTAACTATTGATGCCTTTCCTTCAATCTGAAGGGCTTTCATCTCAAACCAGTCTGGATCATCCTCGTCGACAGTATATGCTACATAAGGATTTTGCATAATATTCTGGACTTTCCGGGTATTCTTATTGGTTGCCACGTATACAACAGCATCTTCGGATACATATGCCATTGTATGTGCCATTGGCCTGCCCTGCGGGCTTACGGTTGCAAGGTTCAGGTAGTAATGATTTGAAAGGTACTCGTAAATCTTATCTTTAAGCTTTTCTGCCATAGTCCCCACCAAAATGTTTATAGCTCTCAGCTAAAACCCCAATTGATTGGATTTTTACCCCGGTTCTGCCATAATATTATAAATTTGGCGTAGTCTTTCTAATCCCGTGGTATGACTTCCAATCTTATGACTTCCAATCTTGAACAATTTCCGACTCTGTAATAGACTCTGTAGTAAGTATTAGTCATGTAATAATTAAAAGTCCTTAAACAAACTTTTAGTCCTATAATACAAAAAAGGAAAAACGCGGTTCATTCTGTCTTTCCCCCATACAGTTTAGAGGGACAAAATTTATAAATTTTACTTATATCTTCAGTCGGTGGTAGTATCAAGGTTATAGCTTCATGATTTTTCCCAGAGTATATCAAAAAGATAGTGAAATAAGACTTACAGAGATAACGCAGGACTGAAAGAGTTAAAGAAAGGCCGAAGGAAGTTAAAATAAAGGCCAAAAGAAAATAAGAAATGACTGAAGAGAGTTAAAAAGGATTGAAAGAACAAAAAGAAGTCTTATTTAAGACTTTCTCTTCTTTCTGCATTCTTTTAACTTTTCTTCCAGGCGGATACGAGATATAAAGACTCCGAATTGCGTCGCAATGGTTTCAATGACAGTGCGCACGCTATCCGGAATCTCGAATTCAAGGCTCGAAGCAAGACAAAAAGCTGCAATAACCTTTTTTCTTGATTTTACGGGGATAACTGCGGTAGCCCTGAGATTTTCATGTCTGAGTGCATCATCTCTTGCCGTGAGAAGCAGATCTATATGCTGTTTATAAACCGGCTGCCCTATCATAACAAGTTTAGTATTTGGGGAATTGGCGCTGTAGTGGGAGGCATACTCGACAAAATTAGGGGAAAAACCACGGTGAATGGCGAGCGTCATATCTCCTGTTTCTTCATCGATAAGATAAATTCCTCCAGCATTGATCTCATCTATCTGGAGGCAGGAATCCAGTAGTTTCTCAAGAGTCTCGTTCATGGAACTGGAAGTGCTGAGCGCGATTCCAAGGTCTCTCTGGATATAGAGCAGTTTTTCTTTCCTCTTCCGCTCAGTGATATCCAGGACTATCCCCTTAAGGTACTTTACAATTCCATTGTCATCGGCTTCAATGAAAGTCCTTTCTTCAACCCAGCGCACTTCGCCTGATTTTGTCAGGATGCGGTATTCCTGAGAGAAATCCACGTAATCTTCGTCTATCCTTCTTAAGAGTTCTCTTTCCACTCTCTCCAGGTCGTCAGGATGCACAATATTGCCATACATGACTTTTCCTGATGTAAACTCTTCTACGGTATACCCGAATTTCTTAATGTTTTCTGAGACAAACTCGGCAGGCCAGTACTTCTCCGGCCTCCAGAGGAAAACCGTAACAGGAACTTTATTTATTACCGAGATCAGCTCCTTTGCCATCTCAAGAGCATTACATAAAGCTAATTCATTCAGGTATTTACAGGCTTTCTGCCTACCATTCCCATTTTTAGCCGAGTTTGAAACCACTTTGAACATCTCATTCTCCGTAGATAAAAAATCTCTTACAGGAAGCTCTGAACACATTTCCGATATTTACGTTTTTTGCTTTGCAAGCATAGAAGTACACAATAAATTAAAAAGCTTGTGATTAGAGATTTCAAATGTATCAGGATGCAGAGACTTAAATGTGAGAATATATAAAAAGATCTTACAAAAAAAAGCACATAGATATGATATAACATAAGAGAAAAATATATATACAACATCTGGATTAATAGCCAGTATAGTTAATAACTATTCTATTTATAGACCTATTTTCTTATCTCACGTTTGAATAGTGCACTTACGATAAGTGAAGTAATTTGTCTATTTTGCCAATAAAACTCCTGAAAAGTTATTGATAAAAGCTGAAGAAGACATAAAGAAAGGCTTACTAATGCGTGAATGCTCTATCTGAAAACATCTTTTAGGTTTCAAGGAATTTGCCTATACGTCTTTGTCCTCTTAACTACTGGTTCCTGAAAAGAATATCCTGAAAAGAGCAAAAAATATCTTATTTAAGACTTTGTCTTCTTTCTGCATTCTTTTAGTTTTTCTTCCAGGCGGATACGAGATATAAAAACTCCGAATTGCGTCGCAATAGTTTCGAGGGCAGTGCGGACGCTATCTGGAAACTCAAGTTCAAGGCTCGAAGCAAGATAAAAAGCTGCAATAACTTTTTTTCCTGATTTTACGGGGATAATTGCGGTAGCCCTGAGATTTTCATGTCTGAGTACGTCATCTCTCGAAGTGAGAAGAAGGTCTATGTGTTGTTTGTATACAGGCTGCCCTATCATAACAAGTTTCGTATTAGGAGAATTGGCACTGTAATGAGAGGCATACTCGACAAAATTAGGAGAAAAACCACGGTGAATGGCAAGCGTCATATCTCCTGTTTCTTCATCGATAAGATAAATTCCTCCAGCATTGATCTCATCTATCTGGAGGCAGGAATCCAGCAGTTTCTCAAGAGTCTCGTTCATGGAACTGGAAATGCTTAGTGCAATGCCCAGATCCCTCTGGATGTAGAGCAATTTTTCTTTTCTTTTCCGCTCAGTAACATCCATAACTATTCCCATAAGGTACTTTACAGTTCCATTTTTATCCGCTTCAATGAAAGTCCTTTCATCAACCCAACGTATCTCACCTGATTTCGTCAGGATACGATACTCCTGAGAATAGTCCACGTAACCTTCTTCTATTCTCCGTGAGAGTTCTCTTTCAACCATTCCCAGGTCATCAGGGTGTATGATATTGCCATAAAGAAGTTTTCCGGATGTAAATTCTTCGGCAGTATACTCGAATTTCTTTATGTTTTCTGAGACAAATTCAGCAGGCCAGTACTTCTCCGGCCTCCAGAGAAAAACCGTAACAGGAACTTTATTTATTACCGAGACCAGCTCCTTTGCCATCTCAAGAGCGTTACATAAAGCTACTTCATTCAGGTATTTACAGGCTTTCTGCCTGCCATTCCCATTCTTAGCCGAATTCGAAACCACTTTGGACATCCCGTTCTCCGTAGTTTAAAAATCTCTTACAGGAAGCTTTGAATAAATTTCGGATATTTACATTTTGTGCTTTGTAAATATAGAAGTACGCAATAAATTAAAAAGCTTGTTATTTGAGTTTTAGAATGCATCAGAAGGTAGAGACTTGAAAATTGGAATCTACATAATGATTTTATAGAAAAGAATAAACATATATGAGAAAACCTTTAAGAAAAATATATATCATATTAAGATTGACAACCAACTTAGTTACTACAATTTAGTACTAACTAATCTATTTTTAAAGGCACGAGGCTAAATAATGCAACTGCCCAATGAGGTACAATGAAGTTTTTTTGTTGCAACAATTACAGGCGTGACTATAGACCTGTTTATTATCTCACATTTGTAACGGTTCTTATTCTCTCTGCCTCAGGTACAATTCTATTTCTACATGATTTCCAAGGTCAATTTGATATATAACCGATGATATATTTTTAGATATATCTCTACGAAAGATAAAAAGAGGCGAGTTGAGAATATGGATGACCTTCAGGGAGTATTGAGAGGACAGAAGATTTCTTACTTTTCTATGGAAATAGGGCTCAGCAGTGAAATCCCTACTTATGCTGGAGGGTTGGGCGTACTTGCAGGGGATACTATTCGCTCGGCAGCGGACCTGAATATTCCGCTGGTAGCAGTAACACTGGTAAGCAATAAAGGCTATTTCAGACAAATTCTTGACTCTTCCGGAAACCAGATCGAGCACACCGAAGAATGGAATCCTGCTCATTTTATGACACATCTCACAGCAGAGGTAAGCGTAAAAATCCAAAACAGAGAAGTTAAAATCAGGGCCTGGCTGTATAATTGTAAAAGCCTTACAGGAGGCTGTGTACCTATTATCTTCCTTGATACTGATGTCGAGGGGAATGACCCGGAAGACCGCAAAATTACGGATTTTCTCTATGGGGGAGACCAGCGTTACAGGCTCAAGCAGGAAATAGTACTTGGGATCGGGGGGGTAAGAATGCTTGATGAACTGGGCTTCAAAATCCGGAAGTACCACATGAACGAAGGCCATTCAAGCCTGCTTGGCCTGGAACTCCTTAGGTGTAATGGCATTGACCCTATGAAAGTAAAGGAGCTCTGTATTTTTACAACACATACCCCTGTGGAAGCAGGACATGATAAATTTGATTACGGGCTTGTAGAAGACCTGATCCGGGACAAAAACTGTGTGGATGTCCTCAGGAGATTCGGAGGAGCCGAACGCTTTAACACAAGCCTTTTTGCCCTAAACCTATCGAACTATATCAATGGAGTCACAAAAAGACATAGCCTGATCTCGAGCGAACTCTTTCCGGGCTACAAAATTCAGGCGATCACAAACGGTGTCCATTCATATACCTGGACTTCTCCTTATTTCAGGAAATTGTATGACCGATACCTGCCTGGCTGGGCAAATGAACCTGAACTTCTGGTACGGATAGACGGAATTCCGGACACTGAGATCTGGGAAGCTCACTGGAACGCAAAAAAAGCCCTTATCGATGAAGTAAACAAAAGGACAGGTGTGGGTATGGACTATGAGAGCCTGACAATCGGCTTTGCACGGCGCATGACTGCATACAAGCGGGCAACCCTGGTTCTATCCGACCTTGAAATGCTCAAAAAAATAAACAGGCGGGGTAAAATTCAACTTATTTTTGCAGGCAAATCCCACCCGAACGACGGAGCCGGAAAACAGCTTATCAGAGATATTTTTAAAAACATTGAAATTTTAAGGAAAGAAATCAAGATTGTTTTTCTGGAAAACTATGATATGGATCTTGCTGCGAAAATGGTCTCCGGGGTTGATCTATGGCTGAACACACCAACCCGCCCTTATGAAGCCTCCGGCACGAGCGGTATGAAAGCTGCCCATAACGGAGTTGTAAACTTCAGCGTGCTCGATGGATGGTGGATTGAAGGCTGGATTGAAGGTGTAACAGGATGGGCAATTGGCCCTCAGCCCGAAGAAAAACTTTCCGAAGAAGAAGCAAAAGCAGCAGAACTCAGCGACCTTTACAATAAGCTGTATTATATTATAGTCCCCATGTACTACGACCGCAAAGATGAATGGGTTAAGCTAATCAACAATTCCATAGGCATGATAGCTTATTATTTTAATAGCCACAGAATGATGAGGCGTTATGTCACACATGCTTATCTGTAATGTACTCTGATTTTTCAGAGGATTTTGTGAGCATAATTTCGGTTCCCTTATTTTGGGAACGTAGGTAAATTTTGGAAATACAGATGAGTCAAATATTTGTAGACTACTTTTTGTAGACTACTGTAAAATTTTAGTAAATCTTTTTTGGTGGATGAGAACTGACCAGGCATTACTGCTTTGGTTACCACACTTCCTCAGAACTAATTTTTTGCGATTTTTATACTGAAATCAACATTTTTTGGCATCGTCTTCAAATTGAGTGTAACAATTACATTTTAAAATCTAAGAAGATGAAATATTGCGTAGGCAATATCATGAATACTTTTGTTAGAAAGAAACAGAGTGTAGTTAATCATCAATCATCAGATATATTTTTAAACAGTGCGTAGTATAATCTCTAATGCATCTTTACAAAAGTTGGATTTAAATAACAAAAATTTAGTTAAGTTTTAGAGGGTTGGCCGGGTGGAAGATATCTCATTAATTTTACTTTTTTTATCAGTTTTAGGAGGTTACCTGCTTGGCATAATCTCAGGGCTCCTGCCTGGAGTGCATAACAATAATTTTGCGCTTGCCCTTATAGCCCTTGCCCCTTTCCTGGCTGAAAAAGGGCTTTCACCTTTTTACATTGCTGTAATTATTCTCTCAAATGCTGTCTCCCAGACTTTTCATGACGTAATCCCTTCAGTGTTTCTAGGGGCACCGGATGGGGATACTGCGTTAATGGTCCTACCAGGGCACAGGCTTCTGCTTGACGGAGCAGGAGCCGAAGCAGTCCGGCTTTCAGCACTGGGAAGCGCGGGCTCGGTAGTTGCTTCCCTAATTTTCGTACTTCCGTTTTCGCTTTTCTTTAAGGCCATTTATCCTTATGTTGAAGCGCATATGGCATTGATTCTTATTTTAATCGTATTTCTAATGCTTGCAAGTGAAAAAGGTGAAAGTGTTGAAGATTCAAAGGAGAAAAGCCCATTTGCAAAATATAAATACAAAATTTTTGCTCTGGTTTTGTTTCTGATCACAGGCGTACTTGGACTCTTTGCTTTTGATAGGGAATCTCTTATGGTTCCAGTTGTTAATTTGGGAGAGCCGTCGATACTCCTACCTCTGCTTAGTGGGCTTTTTGGGGCCTCCCAACTAATAATAAGCCTTCTCACAAGCTCAAATATTCCTGAGGAGTCCGTATCGGCACTCAAGCTTTCTCGAAAAAGAATTCTCAGGGGAATCCTTACAGGCAGCGCAGCAGGCTCACTTGTTGCATGGCTACCAGGCCTCTCTTCAGCGATTGCAGCACTACTTACAGGCCTTGTTGCAAAAGTTGATTTTGACAGAATTCCGCTTAAGAAAAAAATTTCAGAATCTGATTTAGGAAGGTTAAAAACCTCCCTTTATTCTGACCCTTATGCCAGTAACCCTTCAACTCTTGAGAGCTCTAAGGAATTCATAGTTTCAAACTCCGGAGTAAACACTTCGAATGCTATTTTCGGGCTGGTCGCTTTTGTAGTAATCGGAAGAACCCGAAGTGGGGCAATGGTTGCCATAGAAACTATTTTGGAGACAAATACGCTTAATTTACCTGTACTGCTGCTCTTTTTTGCCGCTATGGTATTAACTGCGCTTTTTTCCTACTTTTCTACGATCTGGATAGGAAACAATGCCCATCTCTTTCTAAAGAAAGTTAACTACAGTAAACTCTGTGCAGGTGTCCTTATCGGACTTGGAGTAATGGTTTATCTTTTCACAGGACTTTTCGGTTTTTTTATTTTTTTGATCTCAACCCCAATAGGAATGCTCTCCTCTTTTATGAATGTCAGAAAATCCCATGCAATGGGGGTCATCTTACTGCCTGTGATCCTGTACTTCTTGTAAAAAAGTAGCTTTTTTAATTGTATAAGTTCCAACTTCCGTCTTTTCAGTTTCAGATATGCTTTTTTTAGTTTCATAGATGCTTTTCCATTACCTATGAGGTAAGATAACTGCGATTTAAAAATTTTACATCATGTGCCCGTTATTCAAAGAATATCATGTGCGTTTGGGAGAAAATCAAAGCAAAAATAGCGTTTCTTTGAAAGTTGAGCCAGAATTATTGATAATTCTGGAAATATATTGATTTCCATCCTGAGATAATATATTGAAAACTGTATAAAAACTGTAAACACAAAAACTCCCTTTTTTCTAAAAAAGAAATGCAGGAGTTTTTCTAAATTGAGTAATAACTCTTATACATTTCTTTAAACTGTTATTATTTACTCCTTTCTTAAAAGAAATACCATTATCAATATCATTACGAGGCTTGCCGCTCCAAATCCAGGTGTATCAGGAATAGGAATGGTAACGGACTTATCCTCGGAAATGGGTGTTTCAGGGGTTGAATCTTCTACATGAATAGGAAGATCGAGCGTGTAATATTCTCCATCCTCTTTGTTATTTCCAAAATAATAAACTACTTTGCCTGTGACAGTAAAATCGCCAACCTGGTTGGCTGCAATTCTCACTTCAATATCCCTTCCCTTGCCGGGTTCAATATCATATGTAGTTGTGTACTGTCCCGCGCCGGACTCAACAAACTCGGAGGAAGAAACACTCATCCCGGACGGAGGGATAATAATCGCCTGGACATGCATAGTAGGTTTTGTGATAAAATTCACGGCTGAAAGCTTGAGCAGGATATCTTCTCCTTTAAGGACTGACGTTTTTTCGCCGTGAAGGTCAACACTTGCAGAAGATTTTTCCGAGTGGTCGGCTGATGTTTCTTCAGTTTCTTCGGGTGTATTTTCAGATTCTTCTTGTGTGTTTTCAGGTTCTTCTTGTGTGTTTTCAGGTTCTTCTTGTGTATTTTCAGGTTCTTTACTATAATAATTGTTTACAGTAGTTGTTTGCGTGTTAGTTTGTGAATTATCATAAGTGTTTACAATAGTTGTATCATAATTGTTTACCGCACCTGTTTGTATGTTTTCAGGTTCTGTTGTCGAATCGTTTTCCTCTTCGTCCTCAGTTTCTTTTACATCCTCTTTGCTTTCATCAGAAACAGCCTTTCCTATGTACTTATTTACCAGATCGACTTCAACTCCACGCATGGAGATCTCTTCCCCTAACTCATTGAAGTATATGCTATCGAATCCTTTTGATGAGTCTGGATCTACATAATACAAGCTGAGCATCTGATTGCCATTTTTATCTTCCCATGTATCACAGTTCCATGTAGGCTGTTCATCTTTCACGGCATCAAATACTGTGTTAATATAGTTATCCGATACTGGTATACTAGCAATAAAATCAGTTATTTCTTCTTTTGTCGGGAGATCTTTGGGTTCAGTTGCTGCTACACACGATGTCAGCAGAGCGAAGATTAAGAAGATACCTATTATTTTTAGTGGTAGTTTCATTTTAACTCCTGTTTTCAATCTGTCCTGAATAATTTGTATAATCTGAATGATGGCATTATAACGAAGTACGAAAACATACACATGCCAGCTATGAAGTAACATGATCCAATGGTCAGGTTCTGTTGCAAAAATAATAATATCCTCAGTTTGATACTATAATTCACACTTTTGTGTATCATCTTCTCCGTGGTGAGATTGAGTAACTTTCCTAGTTGTGAAAATTTTCACTGATCTTGTAACAAAGCTGGATTTTTTGCAACGGAACTTAGATATTTATGCACATATCGTGGAAGAAGAACTTTTAGTTGTTACTAATGCAGTAGGTGAAAACATAATAAATAGTAATAGAAAGATGGCTGAAGCTAAAACAACCAGGCGTGATTTTTTTGTTTTCATTATATTTTCGTCCTTTATAGTATTTTTCAAAAAATATAGATTGAATAATTTAGTTGTTCAAAGAATCTATAAAACTTTCCATTTTATTCTGCTCCCCATAAAAATAGATGGTCCACCTTTATTCAATTGATGTTTTTAAAACACCTGGATGCCAGCCTTTCGCTTTTGAAAACTCTATTGTTTTTCTTGAAACTCTGTTGTTGTCCTGCCTAAAAGTCAGTTTTTGTCTTTCGAGTAGAGTTGTTAAGATTTCGCTCTTTTCAAGGGCTTTTCTAAAACCTATCAGTTTTTAAAGTTTATTTTTCCTTTGACCAGCGGCAGAAGCTTGAATTTCTGGGTGTAAGGATTTCTATAATATCTACTGCTTTTTCCACAAACTTTATAAATTTTTAAATACATAAATTCAACAAAAAACAATGAATAAAACATTAATATGTATATTATAAGGAATATTTCCTAGTTTCTAAGTTTATTTTTGTTTAACTCCAGGGAGCTTTACTTAAAAAGCGAGTAAGCACACAAACACATTTAAATGAAAGGAACAGAATAATAATAGGTGGTAATATTGGGGGAAACCATTGAGTATTGTCATTATGGTCGTTATGTAAAAATGCCTGGAAAACTCCTTGAGCCTATAGATAGTATGGCTAAAATCGGTTTAAACAAAGACGAACAAAAAATTTTACAGGGGTTTGTGCACAACAAAGCTGAACAAAAAACCGGTTACTACGACAAGAAAATAGCCGAAATGAAGCAGAAATACGACATGGACTTTTCAACTTTTCAGAATATGATCTATTTAAGGAAAGCAGAGATAGATCTTGAAGAATGGAACGATTTCGTGCTATGGGGAAGTTACGTCAAAGCACACCGATATTGGGCACAGTTTTGCTGAGCGAAAACTGAACCCGTCAATTTATCATTCTCTCCAGGACTTCATGTGAAAAAAGAAACTCCATCAGCTTTGCAGACCTGACAAAGAGCATTTTGTAGTAAAGGTTAGTTTTTCAGTTATTAGCTTTTGTAACATTAAATATATAATTATTAAATTTTTAGTTGTCAATTCGGTGATATTAAATTTTATATGAAGTCGCGGAGGATTAAAGTACAAAGATGAAAGAGGAGTTGAATGCAAAAATACACCTGCAAGAGAAGCAGGAATTGTGGACTCAATATGGATTTTAAAGGAACTGCTGACATTCAGATGTTTTAAAACATCAATCGAATCTTTCGTGTCTTCCTTGGTTATAAAGTAAGTTCAAGTACTTAGATGGCCCATCTTTAACGGAAGAATTATACCCCTATTTCCTTTTATTCTGTGTTTTCCGTGCTTTCCGTGGTTAACCCTTCAACTTGAGATTGGGAAGAAATATTGATCCTTGACTATAAAATCGGCTGGAACAATGGTTCAGAGCCCTGAGCTCTTCCCATCCGGGGCAAAACAAGCTCAGAGCCTTGAACTTTTCCTTTTCGTTCAGAAACTTAGCTCAATATCATGAACTTTCTTTCTTTATTTCTTTTTAGCTCAAAAACTCGGCTCAGGTTCATCAACCTTAACTTCAGGTTCCAGAGCAGGAGCATCAAAGAAAGGAATTTCTGCGTTTTCATACCAGGCTTCAAGAAAACTTAACAGATGGTATTTAAGGAAAACGGAAAGAGGTACACCGAGGAAAAACAGAGTTCCCATAACCAAAATCAGTTCTATAACGATAAAGGGGATCAGGAGTAGCCAGAGAAGAAAGTCCGATAACAGGGACGAAAAGAGGAAGTACAGAGCCACGTCGAAAATAAGGAAAGCAATCCCTAAAACCAGTACCACCAGTACAAAAAGGAAAATTGCAAGAATTGTGATTCCTATATCGAGTAGTAGCCTGACAAACCAGTAAACTATAACTTCGCGCCAGCTTTTCCTGAAATTTCCGAGAACAAGCTTGAAAGCCGAAAGAATTCCTTTATTCCGGTAAATGGCAAGCGGAATTGCAAGGCTTAAAAGGGAATTTATTGCAACTGCAAGCATAATTAGCACAATAATTACACCGACAATCCAGAGAAATCCTCCAAGACTGGCAGGCAAGGAAAAGTCTGAAGGTACTTCACGAATAACGGGTATAAGAGGAAGAAGAGATAGTCCGAAGAGCGCGAGAAATACTAGCCCGAAAACTAAACGTACAAGCAGGAGGCGGAATCCTTTTCCCAGAAACTTTCTTGAATAAGCCCAGAATTTTACTTCATTTCGTACAAGGGATTCCACAAAAACAAACTCCATAATACTGGAAATGTACGAAAAAATCAAGACCAGGATAATAAGGGAGATTATTAATGCGGCTACAGTTGCCAGGTGTGGCACCTGATAAATATATCCGAAAGCAATACTGTGCATGTCAAAAGGAAGATCAGGCATCTGACCGGGCTCAATAAACGAAAAATTATTTTTTAAGTCTCCTGAACCTATATTGTAGTTGCTCGTATTTCCATAACTCGAAACCCCGCCTAACAGAAAAGTGATGATTGCGAGTTTTACCCATTTCCAGAAATCAAAAGGTTCAAGAAGAGCTTCTCTTGTTCTTGAGAGAGCTCTGTCTACTGCACCTATCGCATACCAGCTCATAATATATAATTTTTGTAAAAAGATATATAATTATCTATAGTTAAATGTGAGATTTCCCAGACAAATTTAGGGATACTCAGGAAAACTTGAGACTTTTCAGACTTATGAACTCTTTTATTCAACAAAGATTCTTCTAAACTTCGCAATAGTTTTATTCAATATTTATTTCCCTGAGTTCACAATTGTTTACTCTTGAGTTCGTTTCAAAATGACTTCTGTATCTTTTCCCAATAAATAAAAAATGTTGCTATTCATTACTAACGCCCTGTATATTTTATCCAGCCTTTCATACCTTAGAATAATTCTTCTAAACCTAATTTTGATTTTTGAATAGAACCTTTCTACTACTGATCTTTTCCAATACGATTCTTTGCTAAATCTTTTAGGTCTTCCTCTTTTTCTCTTCTTTCTGCTTTTTGTTTTCTGGAATTGAAGCTTTTATTTTCTTCTGCGCAGGTACTGTCGTACCTGCCGCATCATCATAAATAGAATCTGCCACTATCTTTTTTGGTCTTGTTACTGACTGTGTTCCGTCCTTATTTATAAGAGGATGCACATTTTAACTTTTGTGATTTTAAATGTATGACGATAATGTAAACAGTTTACAAATGGATGCCAGAGAAAGTATAATTCAAGCAGGTCTTATTTCTATAGCTAGGTCAATTCCGTCTATAGGAGTTGTGGTTGATGCTTTTATGGAACATAAGAATAACAATAGATGGAATTACGTTGGAAAATTCTTTGAAGATGTCAGCCAACAAATGGGAGTTCTCGAAGAAAAAATAAATGAGTTATGTGCTATAACTGATCCCAATGAGATTCTTCATTTAATGTATATTGCTATTGATAATGTCGAATTTGAATATCAAGAAAGTAGAAGAACTAAGTATGCTGAATTATTTGTTAATAGTATTCTACTTGGAAATCAAATTAATTTTGATGAAAAGAGGTTTTTTTTCCATTTATTTAATGAACTTTCAGATGCGGATATTTCTTTTTTAGGGAAGTTTTTTCAGAAATCAGCAGAAACTCAAAGTGGAGTTCCTTTAAAATTATTTCGCCCTAATTTAAGCGAGGTCGTTCCTATAGTGGCTAGATTGGAATCGAGAGGATTGATTGTTAAGATATTTGACGTGATTGATGGTGGTGGAGCAAGCGGTTGGGATGAATCTATCACTAACTTAGATAGCCAATGGCAAGATAAGATATATGATTTTACACCAGTGGGCGTAAAGTTCTGTAGATTTCTGAGTGGAGACCAGTAACTGTTGCCTTACTTGATGGGATAGCTAGTGAAACAGGTATCGCATTCGGGAGCATTATTCTATTAGTTGGAGGTTATAGGCGCATAGCTTATGTTGCTTTATAAAGTCCCTTTGCTTTTTTGATATTTCATCATGTGTAGAAATATTAATTTTATATCTTTCAAGATATTTTTTAAATTCTTTATATATATTGTAAGCTGAAATTTCGGTCGCAATTTCACGTGCTGGTATTGCAAAGTAGTTTATTGCAAGACATTCCACTGAGTCGATTATGTATTTGTCATTTTGGAGTTTTAGTATAGATAGAGTGGCATAAGATTTACTATCTTTAGAACGCCCAGACATAAACCCTATCAATGGATCGCAGCATAAACCTTTCTCATAGGCTTTTTCGATAAATACTCTATAACGGACAACTGGGTCATAACCAACTACACTAAACCACATCCAAGGCTCATCGGGAGGAATTTGTCCTTTGTCTTTCGCATTGTAGAAAATTTCCTGTAAAAAATAAAGTTCGGTAATCCAGCTCAATATTGTTGGGAATCGTCCTATTTTCTCAAAATATGCTGACGTTATCCTTAGAAGAGGCAAGTCAAATTTACAACAAATACTGTTTTTTAACTCATCCCTACGAATTGCTGACGCATCGGTTTTATGCTGCAATCCATCAAATTCAACTGCAAACTTTGGTATATGATCTTTATCAGTGACTAAAAAATCAAAATGAGCCATTAACGCATATTTATATTCATTGTCATGTAGTCCACTGTTTCTTATTTCAAGCACATCTGCAACTCTAATTTTAGTATGTACACTTGCTTCATATTTACTTGTGACATCATTTAGTATTTTATTAGTTACTTCTTCTGGCTCATTTAATATTCTCTTTAGGCGATAATTTCCAATTTCCATCACAGTTTTCATGAAGTAAGTAACGTAAATGCTTTTTGATTTATTTCTATCTGCAATACACATGCCCATATAATCACACACGGGCACTTATGTGTGAGCAAAACGTGTGCATGTTCACGGTAACGCTTTTTCTGTTCTAGGTCTATACCAAGCAGTATAAACCATAGTTCCTACAGGTTTGAATAAATAGAAATAGTAATATTCAATTGTGCGCTTATAACTTGACAATATACTGACTGAGTAGTTTTTTTAATTCAAAGTATCAGGTATTATTGGTAGTCTTTTTCACCGATGAGATCCATGGGACCTGGACAGAGCTTCAAAACCTGACACGACTTCAAACAGCTCTTCATCAATGCCGCTCTGGCGCACACGGTAGTATTCTCCACTGAGATTATTAAGCAGCTCCTCAATGTTTTTATCGGCACGTTGCATTGCTGCCAGTCGACTAGAATTTTCACTTGCAAGGGACTCGGCACATGCCCTAAAAAGCGAAACGAAAAGGTACTCGCGGATGAGTGCCCGTAAGGTCTCTGTGATATCGCCAATTACCTCAGGCAGCAAGTTTTTGGTTGGCCAGGAAAGTTTGGTCAGGTCATCTCTCCAGGTTTCATCAAATGGCAGCAACCGCTGGCTAACCGGTTCGTAGGTAACTCTGGTTTTGTGGCGGTTGTAATATAGATAGAGTTCGGCATCTTCATCCTGGCTGCGTAGTTTCTCATTTTCCACAAGAATTTGCGCTATAAGAGGGGTAATTGCCTTAACCGAGTTTGGTACATTAAAAAGCCCGATCGGCGCCAGGCCCTCGTCTGTCAGGCGCGAATAAACACGCTCTCCTACAGCCCAGACCTGAGCTTTACCTGGCAAAGCTTTCAGTTCCCTGACCGCATGACCGGTAATTATATCATTAAACTGACCCACAAGTCCCTGATCTGAACCGAAAACGACAGCCCCTATAAAGCGTGTATTCTTTTGTCCTTTTCCTTCTTGCGGAGCTGGCATGAGTGCAATTTTCCTGAAACATAAGCCCAAACCCATTTCTACTGTGTGATAATAGTCAGATAACGCAATAACTGATTTTTCATATTGCCCTATATTCGAAGCTGCCAGGGCTTTCATCGTGCGGACGACAGACTGAAGATCTTTTGCCCTATCAATCTTTGTACGCAGACTCTGAGTGTTTTCGGTCATGATTTATCCTGAGCCTCCGGCTCGGACTTGCTTTTAGTCTGGGCTTCGGACTTACTTAATTTTTCCTCAGTTTCGGCCCCTAAATCAGTTTTTTCGTCGGTTTTAGTTCCTGGCTCGGGTTTACCCTTAGTTTGGGTTTTTGACTCAGTTTTCTCTTCAGTTTTAGCTTCCGGCTTCGGTTTGGATTCAGGGTTTGGCTGGTAAGGTTCCAGTGCTTTACGGGCAATATCAAGGATAGTTTCACGGTCCTCGTCGCTCAATTCTTTGTCGCCTTTGAACCGATCGCGCACGTCTGCAGGAATATCTGGTACTGCCTTGCGCAGGGAGCTTTCAGCCTCCACCATTTTGTCAAGTGGCACATTATCGAAGAGTTTTGAGTTCAATGCAACAAGGATAACAATCTGATCTGGCACGGGTACAGGAGAGTTCTGAGGCTGCTTCAGAAGGGCACGGATCCGTCTCCCATGATCAATGAGCTTTCGTGTATTTTCATCTAGTCTTGCACCGAACCGGGTAAACGCTTCGAGTTCTTCAAATTGTGAATAGGCAAGCTTGAGGTCTCCAGCCACTGCTCTATAGGCAGCAAGCTGTGCTTTACCGCCGACTCGGGAAACGGATTTGCCAACATCAACTGCAGGCAGCACACCCAATTCAAAAAGCGAAGGTGAGAGGTAAATCTGCCCATCCGTAATTGAAATCAGATTAGTTGGAATATAGGCGGAAATATTCTGCGCTTCGGTTTCGATAATGGGGAGAGCAGTTAGTGATCCGCCACCAAGTTCTTTGAGCAGGTGCGTAGACCGCTCCAGCAGTCGTGAATGAATATAAAAGATATCGCCAGGATATGCTTCCCGTCCCGGAGGCCGACGAAGTAAAAGAGAAAGTTCTCGATAGGCGCGTGCGTGATTGGTTAAGTCATCGTAAACAATCAGCACGTCTCGACCTGCTTCCATAAAATACTCTGCAATGCTGGTCGCAGCGTAAGGAGCGATATAGATTAACCCTGACGGGTCATTGCCTTCAGTTACAACAACAATCGTGTAATCCATTGCGCCCCTTTCCCGTAAGTTTGCCACTGCTCTGGCAACTGCTGATGCACGCTGGCCAATGGCACAATAAACGCACAGGACGTTAAAATTGCGCTGGTTGAGAATAGTATCGATTGCAATTGCAGTTTTGCCAGTCTGGCGGTCCCCTAAAATCAATTCTCTCTGACCGCGTCCTATTGGGATTAACGCATCAATAACTTTAACACCGGTCTGGAGAGGCACGGTAACAGGAGCTCGATCCATAATTGCAGGACTGTGCCGTTCAATAGGCAAGCGTTTACTGGAAACTATTGGTCCTTTATTATCAAGTGGACGGCCTAGCGGGTCAATAACTCGTCCAAGCAATTCTTCGCCTACGGCAATATCCATAACCCGTCCAGTGCGTTCAACCTGATCTCCAGCATGCAGATGTGAGTATTCACCCAGTAAAACGGTACCGATTTCTTTTTCATCAACATTAAACGCGATCCCAAACAAATCCCCTGGAAACTTTATAAGTTCATCAAAACCCACAGTAGGGAGGCCAGATACATTTGCGATACCTGTTGAAACTGTCAAAATTCTGCCCACCTCCTGAGGGATGAGCGTAGGGGTCACTGATTCCCTGGCCTGATGTATTTCGGTAAAAACTTTGTCGAAAACGTCTTTAAGACTTTTAGGTTCCATGTTAACTGGCTCTTCATGTAGGCTCTGGTTTGGGATTAATCTCCTGCTTAGCCACAGATTCGGACTTAGTTCCAGATTGATGTTTAAACTCTGACTCTTGCTTAGCCTCAGACTTTTTTTGCATCAAGTTCTTGTTCAGTCTCTGACTCTTGTTTAAACTCTGAATCTTGTTTTGCATCAGGCTCTTGTTCAGTCTCTGACTCTTTTTCGATCCGGGCATTAGAATCAGTTTCAGGTCTGTTTTCAATTTTGGATTCAGTTTTCGATCTGGGTTTATTAGTCTCAGCCTCAGGCTCCTTTTCAGCCTCGAATTCGTTTTCCGATCTGGGTTTATTATTTTTGGTTTGAGGTTTGGGTTTGGCTTTACTCTCAGGCTGTTCTTTCAGCAGTTCGTCTATAATTTTTTGCATCGATGTAAGATAATCCGCAATGCTCCACGCAACTTTTTGTCCGTCTGTGTTTAATTCGATACCACTGACAAGGTCTGGTGCAGTCTCAAACCTGAGTTGAATTTCTATACCAAGAGTTTCTTTAATCGCCTTTTTAATAGAATCACGCTGTGTTTGTGGAAGATCAAATGCAGTACGGATGAGCACCTGACCTGGTGATGTACTGAGCGCTGAGGCTAACTGCTTCTTTTCATTATCTTTCAGATTGCGCAGCCTTTGAACAAACACGTTAACTGTGCGTTCTTCCAGACTGGTTTCAGCCAGATCGGTCAGTACTTTTTGAGCTATGTTAAATACTTCCTGTTGTGTCCGGCGGCCGATTTCCTGACTTAAGTTCTGTCCTTCGTTCCTTAATGCCTCCTGTTGTTTTGCTCTCAAATCGGAGGCTTCCTCCCTCACATCTTCGAAAAGCCGCTGACGTTCGGCCTGTGCTTCTTCCTTTGCCTTGTTCATGAGAGCATTGTGCTGCTGGTCGAACTCTTCGTTCTTACGCTTGAATTCTTCTTTCTCTTTTTGAGCTTCTGCTTCTTTTGCATCCGCATTCTTAAGTTCATCTGCGACCTTCTTCTCGCGTGCGTCGACTGCATTGAGTATCGGTTTGTAAAGAAAACGCTTCAACAACCACACCAGGATGAGGAAGTTGATCACCTGCGCAATGACGGTGAACCAATCGATTAGCATAGGCTATTTCCTCTTTATTTCAGGCAAGTGCACGGTTCCAGAACGGGTTGGCAAAAATGAGAATCATTGAGACAACGAAACAATAGATAGACAGAGACTCAATCATAGCAAGGCCAACGAACAGCGTCCTGGTAATGGTCGCCGAAGCGTCGGGTTGCTGTGCCAGTGAGCTCAGGGCCGTCGCAACAGCTCGCCCTTCACCAATTGCGGGTCCGATAACCCCAATACCTATTGTGATACCAGAAGTGGCGATTGATGCCACCGCGATTATGGTTGTATAGGTGTCCAAAGCCATAGTTTTTCCTTCCATTGTTAGAATTGCTATTCAGTTCTTATTGTCCAGTTTCACTTCTGGATTTGCTGGTCCTCGTGGCGGCAGTAATGTAAACCGTAGCCAGGATACTGAATATATAGGCCTGCACCATACCAACGAGCAGACCAAGTGCTATCATGAGATCCGGAAAGATGAACGGTGTGATGGTAAGCAAAATGGCAACGATCATCGAGCCGCTCATAATATTGCCGAACAGACGGATTGCAAGAGCTAACGTGCGGGAGATTTCACTTATAATATTAAATGGCAGCATGATTATTGTCGGCTCTGTGTACGTCTTAAGGTAGTTACCAACTCCCTGTTCTTCGATACCGAAAAGTGGCACGGCTACAAACACACATAATGCAAGAGCAGCCGTAGTAGAGAGAGATCCTGTTGGCGGTTCATAGCCTGGAATTATGATGCAGAGATTGGCTACGGCGATTAACAGGAAGACCGTGCCCAAAAAGCCTAGATACTTTCTTGGCTGGTCCAGGCCAACGTCCTCAATTTGTTCCAGGATGCCTGTGACAATAATTTCCAGAATATTTTGCCAGCGGGAACGTTCCAGACCAGTAGAGAGTTTGCTGGTAATGATTTTTGAACCAACTACCATTACCAGCATAAGTCCCCAGGTGTATACAATCGTGGCATTGAGTTTGATAAAGCCGTACTGCCAGAAAATCAGCTCATCAGGGCTAAGTCGCATTACTGGCCTCCTTTGTCAATTGGTTTGAGTCTTCATCTGGCAGTCTGGTAAGCCTGACTATTATATGGCGCATAACAAAAAACCCAAACAGGCATGTTAGCAATCTCTCCCAATGGCTATCCGAGACGAAGTAGAGTCCAGCTATGACAATGCTGGTCCGTATCAACAGGCTGCCGAGGAACCAGAACGCGGGCTTTCTGGATGAAAGTCCCTTCCGAACCGTCCACCAGAGCCCGCCGAAGAAAACAGCTCCGAGCAGAAAACCAGCTATCAGAGACAAGACAAGATTCAATATTTCATTCATTGTAATCCTCCTGTTCCTCCTGCATTTTCTGGCGCTCTTTGGTTACCCAGTGCCATGCATTCAAGCAGCCGATAAAAAGGCCGATGATCAGCATCGTGAGTGTCCAGGAAAAGCTTTCTGGATAGTGTTTATCTAACCAGAGCCCGATTGCAGCCCCAATTAAAGTTGGAATTGCTACCGACCAGCCTATGAGTCCCATCATGCCTAAACCAAGCCAGATAGTCCTGTCCACATGACGTTGCGCCCTGAGTTTGCGTTCAGCTTTTGTCCCAACCTGACGGGCCAGAGGTGATTCATCCTCCAAAGGTTTCTCTGATAGTTTGTCAGACATTTCGAAACTCCGCTAAGCGGCGTATAAGCCCGGTTTCCAATTTTACCATTACCGAACGAATTTTTTGCTCGTTTTCATCTAAAGTCAAAAACTCTTTCTCTACAGCCTCTTGTAATTGGCTTAAGTCTGTCCCGAAAATGGCATCACGTACAGAGACAAGTACATCCTGACCGGTCTTGATGAGTACGCCTTCATCGACTGCCACATAAATCTCGCCCTCGGATTCGGTTTCGTATGTTAGAATTCCAGGCTCCAGAGCCGCGACACAATCGAGTCGGTGTGGCAAGAGCCCAAATGAGCCCTCGCGGCCCTCTGCGACTATGCGTGATACGCCTTTTTTTTCGGCAAAGACCTGGAAAGGCAGAAGAATCGTAAGATTAATAAGTCTTGAATTTATGATTCCTGCGTTCATGAGTTCTGAATTCATGATTTTTCCCGGCTTGATTTTTTGGCTATTGCTTCGTCAATTGTTCCGATCATGTAAAGGTCGCCTTCAGGGTAGTCTTTGAATTCATCACGCAAGATACGTTCGCAGCCGTCGAGCGCATCTGAAAGACTGACGGATTTGCCTTTAATACCTGTGAACTGTTCAGTGGTGAAAAACGGCTGCGTCAGGAAACGTTCCAGGCGGCGAGCGCGGGCTACCACATTGCGGTCCTCAGGCGATAGCTGCTCCAGGCCAAGCATTGAGATAATATCCTTGAGTTCTGAGTATTGCGCAAGCGTCTGCCTGATTTCCTGGGCCAGGCGATAATGCCTTTCACCAATAATGCCAGGTGTGGCCATTTTGGAGTTTGACTGCAAAGGGTCAATAGCCGGATAAAGCCCCTCGCTTGCTCTCTTGCGAGAAAGGACAATTGATGCCGAGAGATGTGAGAATGTATGCACAGCCGAAGGGTCAGTGAAATCATCAGCAGGCACATACACAGCCTGAATCGACATTATGGCTCCGGCATCGGTGGTAGATATGCGCTCTTCTAACTCGGATAATTCAGTTCCCAATGTCGGCTGATATCCAAGGCGTGAAGGCATCTGCCCCATCAAGCCGGATACTTCGGAACCGGCCTGAATAAACCTGAAAATATTATCGGCTCTTCGTTGTTTTGTGTGGATATTCTCATAATATTCTCATGAAAACCAATGCAGTCTTGAGTTGAAAATTATCTTATCCATACAGAATAGCGAAGAGCCATATTATCTATAAGCAGCAGCACATCCCGGTGTTCGTCGTCCCTGAAGTACTCTGCCATTGTCAGCGCCGTATGCCCTACACGAAAACGGGCGCCTGGTGGCTCGTTCATCTGGCCGAATACCATAACCGTATTCGGAAGCACACCCGCGTCTTTCATATCACGATAAAGTTCTTCCCCTTCTCGACAACGCTCGCCTATTCCACAAAATATGCTCACTCCCTGGTGTTGTTTGACTACGTTATGAATCATCTCGGTTAGCAATACTGTCTTTCCAACGCCCGCTCCTCCGAATAAGCCCGCTTTACCTCCGCGTTCAAGAGGTACCAGCACATCTATAGCTTTGATTCCAGTCTCGAAGATTTCAGACGTGGTGGATCGACGCATCAGCGGTGGCGGAGTCTGATGGATTGAGCGCCACTGGATATCAGACAGAGGTTGCCTGCGGTCTATGGTATTTCCAAACACATCAAACATTCGCGAAAGGATTTCCCTACCAACAGGCGCTTTCAAAGGCCCACCCGTATCTTCCACTGCCATGCCTCGAGCAAGACCTTCGGTAGGTGTCAGAGCAATTCCGCGGACACGATGAGCGTCAAGCTGGGTCAAAACCTCTATGGCAATCTGGCTTTCCTTTCTTGCGCGTAGCAGCGTATATACAGGTGGCAGGTGCTTCTCGAACAATACATCTACAATGCTGCCGCGCACCGAGATGACCGTCCCGAGATTCAAGGGCCTTCTATTTGCCAATTTAACAGCTCCCCCAAGCTTGCATCATATTCAGTTTTGGAGTTCCCTTTTCCTGAGACCTGGGTCATAAGAACTAAGAATGTAATGAAAACTCCGACTGCCTCATTCACAAAGTCCACAGTGATCAGGAAACGCTAAAGAAAACATGGAATTGAATCGATTTTCAATTATTGTTTTTATAATGAAATCATTACAGTGTCTTCATAGTGTCTTTACAGTGTCATTACAGTGCCTTATATACCCCATTTTTATATACCCCATTTTACCAGGAATTTTTTATTACTTTGTTTCCCTTTTTCCATAAAGAAATATATCATTTCAATATATTAATTTGACTCTAATATCTTTTTTATATTTCTCGCGAAATATAAGATGGTCTCTCTTTATTCGATTTATGTTTTTGGCTCTTCTTCATTTCATAGGGGTAGTTTGAAATATAACTTTCCTGATTTTAGATAAATCATAGTAATAAAATACTTGGTGTTTCGATACCCTCTTGCATTTCTGTTTATCAACTGTACAATACTGTTAATACCTTCCACAACTCCGTTAGTGACCCTGGAATCAAAGTAGTTTAGAATTCCATCCCAATGACTTTTAATGGTTTTAGCAACCTCAATTATTGCCTTTAATCTGCTATGAGTTGCCCAAAAATACCATTTTTCGCGAGCCCATGGAACTTTTATTTAGAGAACTCCACAATTACTACAACTTATTCCTGGAATTCTACAGTGTAAATATGCAGAATATTGAAAGTAGTTAATGTGCCGTAACACTTTTTCCTTAGTATCATAAGCTGAGCAGTTTGGTTTCACACTTAGGACAGGGAAATTTGGGACCACGTTTAAAATCAAGCCAAATATTAAGTTTTTCAGATGTTAAATCAAATTCAGTATTGGTTATTTGCCAAGGTTCTTTGACATTCAAAAGTATTTCAAATGCTTTTTCAGAAATGGGATATCAAACTCATGCAGTTATCTGTACTAAATAATATGATACTTGTTTATATAATAGTTTCAGTATAATAACTTGCATATATTAATCAACAAAGAGTCATTTTATCTTTATCTCCTTTTTTCTGATTTTCGCTCCCTTTTTCTGTCTTCCTCTCCTTTTTTCTGTCTTTCTCTCTTTTTTTCTGCCTTCGTTTCCTTTTTTCTGCCTTTATCGTCTTTTTCCTTTCCTACTTGTTTTTCAGGCATAACCTCTCGGAAAAGGGTCTGTAAGCTCTAGAATTTAGGAATCTGTCTTATAGTTTCTTTAATTGATAAGATATCTCGGAAAAGCATTTATCTGACTTTACCTATAACTCTGTGTTCCAGGATACCAGATACAGACTTAAGTCAAGACATTCGAAGAAAGCCTGCTAAAGCAATATCTTGGATTATGTGTAGGAGAGTTTTCGACAAACTGGCCAAGATTATAGAAAAAGTTATAATCTCGGGATACACTTTAAATTTATGCCTACACTCTAGACTTATGTAATCCCCTGTCCAGAATTACGATATCCGGCTAAATTTAAATTTTCGGTGATTTAGGCTATATATCAATTTGGATAGAATAGGATTAAACGGAATTGGATGAAATGGTAAAGCAAAAATCTCAGTAAATGGTTACGTAACTATGGAATAAAATTTTTTTTGGAGACAGAAATTTCTGACCAACAGTTGATTTTTATCATTGGGCTGGCATTAACTTTTGCACATTAATAAGTATAAAAATAAATGAGTTAAATTATATTTAGAAAATTAGAAAATAATAGGATTAAAAAGGATTGGATAAAATGGTTAAAGCAAAAATCGCAGTAAATGGTTATGGAACCATAGGAAAAAGAGTTGCAGATGCCGTTAGGGCTCAGGATGACATGGAAGTTGTCGGAATTTCCAAAACAAAGCCGAACTATGAGGCTGCAGTGGCTCATCAGCTAGGATATGACATATATGCCCCAGCTGCAAATCTCGGAGCTTTTGAGAAAGCCGGGATGCCTGCAGCCGGCACAATTGAAGAAATGGTCGAAAAGGCTGACCTGGTTGTAGACTGTACGCCCGGAGGAATCGGTGAAGGAAACAAGCCTCTGTATGAAAAAGCCGGGGTAAAGGCAATCTGGCAGGGCGGCGAAGATCATTCACTTGCAGGTTTCTCATTTAACGCGATTTGCAATTACGAGCAGGCTGTGGGCCGCGACCTGGTCAGGGTAGTCTCATGCAATACTACAGCTCTTTGCAGGGCCATTTACCCGATAGACAAAGAACTGGGGGTAAAAAAGGTCAGGGTAGTTCTTGCAAGGAGGGCAACCGATCCTAATGATGTAAAGAAAGGGCCAATTAATGCAATCGTACCCGACCCAATCAAGCTTCCGTCCCACCACGGGCCTGATGTAAAAAGTGTGCTTCCACAGATTAATATTACAAGTGCAGCTCTGAAGATCCCAACAACTCTGATGCACGTGCACACCGTGAATATGGAAGTTGAGAAGGACTGCACTGTAGATGATGTTAAAAACATCTTTGGTTCCCAGCCAAGAATCCGTTTCGTGGGACTGGGTATGTCGTCTACAGCAGAAATTATAGAATTTGCCAGGGATATGAAGCGCCCCAGAAATGATATGTGGGAGAACTGCATCTGGCCTGAATCAATAACTGTAGAGGACAAGGAGCTTTATTTCTTCCAGGCTGTCCATCAGGAATCTATTGTAGTTCCGGAAAACGTGGATGCTATAAGGGCCATGATGGAACTTGAAAGCGACGGTGCAAAGTCAATTGAAAAGACAAATAAGGCTATTGGCCTGAATAAAAAGTAATAAAAATAAGGTGCCGGAATCTAAGTTTATATAGACTCCGGCTTTGACTGTTTCTGGATATTCAACCTGAATATCTGGAACTGGATTTCTTGGACCCAGAAATTCCATACATAAATTATATATTTTGCATTGTATCTCTTACTACCTCAAAGACCGAAAATTCGAAATCCTTATCTTTTGAATGAAGAAAATAAGATTTGGAACTTTTAATTGGAAAAAATGGCTAAGACATGAATTCAACAAATTCAGGATTTTTGAAATTATCTCGAGAGGCTTTTAAAGCCGCATCAGATTCTATCTGTGATCTTGCAGGTACTGATGCTGCAGGCAGTTTTGTTTGTATGGGAGCCGATGGTACTCCGACTACCAGAATAGACCTTGCAGCAGAGGACGCTATCGTTGAAGTCCTTAAAGAAGACGGCAGGTCCATGAGAATTATCAGTGAAGAGCTTGGCGAACTTATTTTAGGGGATTCACCTGAGTTTTCTGTTGTTCTAGACCCGCTTGATGGGACATATAATTCCGCAGTAGGAATTCCATTTTATAGTGTTTCTCTAGCCGTTTCTTCTCATGACCTTTCAGACCTCAGGTTCGGGTATGTGAGTAACCTTGCATTACGCGAGGAATACTACGCAGAAGCTGGAAAAGGGGCTTACCTTAACGGAAAAAAAATAAAAGCTTCCGTTAACTCGGATCTGATGAAATTGTGCGTCAGTGTTTATGGTTACCGGCAAAATATAGAAAGAACCCGAAAGATATACAGTAGCGTCAGGAGGGTGAGGTTATTCGGGAGTGTAGCTCTCGAGTTGTGTTATGTAGCCTCAGGCCGACTTGATGCTTTTGTTGACGTCCGAAATGCTTTGCGTGTGACTGACGTGGCTGCAGGGCAGTTGATTCTGGCCGAAGCGGGCGGGCTTGTTACAGACGGATACGGAAACTCTTTAAGACTTCCTGATAATGTTACTTCAAGAGTGGAAATGATTGCGTCCAACGGACACGTGCATGAAAAGCTTTTAGAATTACTCTTCGGAGGATAAGTTGGCGATAAAGAAAATAGGGATATCTGCTCGCTGCGACAGGCCTGAAGTAATTGAAAAGGTAAGGGAGATTCTTGCCCATTTCAGCTCAAAGGTCCAAATTTTTGTCGCCACTCCTACGGCTGAGGTACTCGGAATGGAAGGTACTCCGATTGAAAGAATGAGGGGAGAAGGAGTGGAACTTATTATTAGCGTAGGAGGGGACGGTACAGTCCTCCGGAATATTGCCAAAATGAAAGACCCTCTTCCTATACTCGGAATCAATATGGGTACTCTTGGTTTTCTTGTAGATGTTGAGCCAGAACATGCTCTTGAAACTATAGAGGAAGTGCTTTACGGTTTTTCCTACAGCGACAGAATGCGAGTCGATGTTTTTCTTAATGGGGAAATGCTTGAGACTGCAACGAATGAGATTGCAATAATGTCTGCAAAGCCTGCGAAGATCATTCAGTTTGAGGTTTATGTCGAAGATTGCCTTCTTGACTCTATGCGTGCGGATGGTGTGGTTTTTGCAACCCCTACAGGCTCTACTGCCTATGCAATGAGCGCAGGCGGCCCTATCATCAGTCCAAGGGTAAGCGCTATTGTGGTTGTCCCTGTAGCTCCTTTTAAACTCTCTTCAAGGCCCTGGGTTATCCCGTCAGACAGCGAAATCACTATAAGGTTGTCGGCTCCAAAAAAAGAGGCGGTTATTGCAATTGACGGGCAGAAGTCCTACAGGATCAAGCCCGATGATGTCGTCAAACTTAAGAAGTCCAGATTTCCTGCACGCTTTGTAAGGATTTCAGATACCTGTTTTTATGAAAGGGTCCAGAGAAAACTTACCTGAGAGCAAGCCTTTGATTGAGAGCGGGCCTTTACTTGAGAGCAAGCTTTTAATTGAGAGCAAGCTTTTGATTGAGAACGAGCCTTTTTACTTATTACTCAAAGAGCAGGTCTTTACTTACGAGTCTGAGAAAACCTTTACTTGTTAACTTGAGAGAGCCTTGATTTAGTATTGAGAAAAGTCTTTACATATTCCCAGAGGAAAACCTTTACTTATAGTTTAAGTTTTCCCATCAGGTTGAGTACTTTTCTCTGACCTGTAAATCTCTCAATTTTTCCATGCGACTTTTAACTAAAAATCTACTGATATAACCTAACCTATAGTCCCGAGGCTAAATAATGCAACTGCCCAATGAGGTACAATGAAGTTTTTTGTTGCAACAATTACAGGTATGACTATAATTTGCCAAACTTGAGCTCGTTTTTATCCTGTTTTTCGAGAAGCCGTTGCCGGAAATTCTATTCCTCCAAGGAAAACATTTATACATATGCAGGTAAAGCTATGCTTAATTTTTACGAGATACAGGATTTTCTGACTTTTAGGGACGTTTGAGTCCCAGTACCTCTTTATTCAGCCTTTGAGTTATTTCTCAGATAAATCATCTATATATCATTAAAAATAATTAAAAATATTCCTCCCAGTAATTAAAAATATTCCTCATAATAATTAAAAATCACAGGAAGTAGTAGTAATGCCAGAGAGCGAGCAGTATTCTAGAAACAAACTTATGGATTTTATCGAATATCGCCCCCTTGATATCGAAATCTGTGACGTGACCCTGCGCGATGGGGAACAGACTCCAGGAGTTGTGTTCACAAAGGAACAGAAGCTGGCAATGGCCACTGAGCTTGATTCTATTGGTGTAGAGGTTATAGAAGCCGGATTTCCGGTAGTTTCCGCAAACGAAAAGGAAACCGTTAAGGAAATTGCAAATCAGGGCTTTAATTCAAGGATATGCTGTCTCTCAAGAGCAGTAAAAGGGGACGTGGATGCTGCACTTGAATGTGATGTCGATATTGTGAGTATTTTTATTGCAATGTCGGATATGCACCTCAAATACAAGTACCATCGAAGCCTTGAGGAGATGCTTGGCTGTGCCAAGGAAACCATTGAATACGCTACCGATCACGGGTTAAAAGTACGTTTTGCAGCCGAAGACGCTAGCCGGACCCCTATCGACCGCTTAAAACAGGCTTTTAAGGAAGTAGAAAAAGAGTATAAAGTGCAGTACGTAAGCCTTGCAGATACGATTGGTATCCTTAACCCTACAACGACACACTACCTTGTTAGCGAAATTTTCAAGGAAGTTAATACCTCAATCTGTATCCACTGCCATGACGACCTCGGAATGGCTACCGCAAATACCCTTGCAGCCGCCGAAGCTGGTGCAAAACAACTCCATACCACAGTTAATGCAATCGGTGAAAGAGCAGGAAACGCTTCCCTTGAAGAAGTGATGGTCGCCCTCAGGGTACAGTACGGTATTGACCGCTATGACACCACAAAGCTGACCAACCTTTCTAAAATGGTCTCGGAATATTCAGGTATTACACCCTCGGTAAATAAAGCCGTTGTCGGGCAAAATGCCTTTACCCACGAGTCCGGAATCCACGTTGCCGCGATTCTTGAAGAACCGCGCACCTACGAACTCTTCCTCCCGGAAATGGTCGGCGGGAAGCGCAACCTTGTCGTAGGAAAGCACACCGGCACAAAAGCCCTAAAAGGCATTATTAACAGCATAGGCTTATGCCTTGAGCGGGAGGAACTTTGCGCCCTGATCGAGAAAGTCAAGGTCTGCACCGAAGAAAAGCATAAAAGCATCTCACGGGACCAACTTGAAAGGTTGATTACTCAGGTCAGGCAGGAAAAAGAGACAACAGAAAAGGGAGAGGAGAAGTTTTCTATTTGAAAACTCTGAATATTTCACATAGATTCATTTGCTTTTTTCATCATTTAAATCTTGTTTCATTTATTTTTTGATTTTCATTTATTTTTCGATTTTCAGTTATTTTCGGGTAAGTCGGGAGGATTATTCTTCCTTTCTTCCCCAGGAACCGTACTTGAAAATTTCACTTCATACATCCTTATAATTCCACCCATTACAGGATTATGGAGGTGAGCTACTGGTCCGGGACCAAAAAATATTATATCGAAAAATTAGCGTGACCAGCGCCGTTCCCGACGCCTCTGCGTATGTAGAAAGAGCCGGAAAACTCTACAGCACAGCCGTTCCTCAAGAAATCGATTATCCTGTTTACAGCGTTTCGAAAGAAAATGGTTTGGTGACTGTTACGCTGAGCAATGCGAGAGATCAGTATGTTAAATACTGGGCTTATTTCAAAACGGTTGACAGATTTGTTTTTGATAAGGAGAGCGGGGAGTATGTGGTTTATGCGAGTGAGCAGGAGGAAAGAGAGAAGAGGCTGGAGGAGAATTGGTTTGGGTAAAAAACTCTAATCTATAGGTCATCGTATATTCATATTCTTCTTTGTCTTTCATTTCTTAATAATTTCAGTTTTTCTTCTTTTAACTTCCGTTTGATTGCTTTGCCACATCTGTTACTTATTTCCAATTTGATTATTCTAACCACTCTGCATACTTACTTACTTGTTTCTTTAATTAAATTGGCTTGCTCGTAGTATTTATCTGCTTTCTTAACTTCTCCAAGTTGGTAGTAGGCAGAACCTAAGTTTCGAAGATTTTCTCTTTCTATAGACTTGTCACCTAGTTCTCTTGAAATATATAATGCTTGTAAGTAATATTCAATCGCTTTCTTTGGATCACCTAAGAGTGTGTAGATGAAACCAAAGTTTTCAAGGCTTTCTCCCTCGATTTTTCTGTCACATACTTCTTTCGAAATTAATATTGCTTGATTTCCGTATTCGATTGCTTTTTCTATGTTACGAGACATTACATAGGCAAAACATAATTTTTCAAGTAATCTTGCTTCCATATGTTTATTTTCAATTGTCTTTACAATTTGTAATGTCTTTTTATAATATATAATCGATTTTTTCTCTTCATTCAGATGAAGATAATTATCCCCAAGTTTTTCGAGCAGTTTCTCTATTTTTTCGTCACCTAAAAATTTTAAAATTACTACTAGTGCCTGTTCATAGTATTCAACTGCTTTTTTTACATCTCCAAAATCACTGTAAGCATTTCCTAGATTTATTAGTTGGTTCTCTTCAAGGCGTCTATCTTCAATTTTTCTTGCAATATATAGTGATTTTTTGTGATATTCAATTGCTTTTTCCACTTTTCCGAGACTTCTGTGAATACTTCCCATGTTTCCAAGTATAAGTCCTTCGGCAGGGACATCTCCTAATTCTTTTGCAATTAATATAGCCTGCTCGTTATATTTTTCTGCTTTTTTGAACTCTTTGAGAGAATAATATACATTACCAATATTTTCAAGCTGATGCTCTTCTATACGTCGATTCCCAATATCCCTTGCAATTCTTAGTGCTTGTTCATAAAATTCAATCGATTGTCTTAGTTTACCAATACATCTATAGGCACTTCCAAGATTTCCAAGTAAGTTTCCTTCTCCTTCTTTGTTCTTCAAGTCTTTTGCAATTTGTAATGCTTGCTCAAAATATTCAATTGACTTCTCAAATTTAGAAAGATCTCTGTAGGAAATCCCAAGATTGCAAAGGAGACTTCCTTCACTATTTCTATTCCCGATATTTCTTGAAAGTTCCAATGCGAGTTCGTAATATTCAATCGCTTTTTTTGTCTCTCCTATCTGGTTATAAGCAATTCCAAGATTTCCAAGAACAAAAATATGACTTTCTATGTTTAATAGCGGCTTATCTTTGAGGGGATTGTTGGGTAATAGTTTTGTATAAAGTTCAATAAGTGTTCTAGGACTACCCCATAAATCCAATAAATGATGAAGATTACTATTAACAATAATTTCTATACACTGGTTATATTCTTCTGCCATACATGCATGATAATGGGCTTCAATTAAAGATTGTACGTCCTCTTTTTTTGCAGGTTTGGCTGGTAAGGAAAAGGAAAGGTAGTATTTGCAGGCAAGTTTGTGGCACTCTAGTTTTTCTGATAGCTGGGTTCCTGCATACCTGCATATCAATGACTCTTCCCAATAATAACCATTTTCAGTTTTCTGTATAAGAGATTTATGAGCCAATTTCAATGCAACTTTCTTTATCCTGCGTTCGGTCCACTTCGGATGATTTGCTACTATTTCGATGGCCTTTGTGGGAGCAGGTTGTCGGAAAATAGATATATACTGCAGAAGTTCGCGTTCATCTTCAGATAGCCTTCTATAAATTTTAGCCAAAATATTCTCTGCTACTTCTCCCTCTTCACCAATCCATAGAGAACCATCATTCAGGAGAGTAGAAAGCGTATCTGCCTCTTCTCTCACAAGTTGAGCCAGAAGAATAAGAGCAAGTGGATGACCATCGGACAGTTTTATGGCTTTCTTTAACTCAGTTTCCGATTCATTAAGAAGTCCCTCGTGTCTTAATAGAAGAATTCCAGCCGACGTATCCAGTCCTCTAATTTGATATGAAAAAGGTCTGATTCCACGTTCGCTTGCAAGAGAATCCCAGCTTGTAAACAGAATCTTGCTTCTAATACAACTTTCCTTTGCTGATTCTATCAGCTCAGAGAAGCCGACTTTTGACTCCAAAGGTTTGTTCGTTTGGGGATCAAGTATAACCTCAAAATTATCCAGAACCAGAAGATAAGAAGCTTCGTTTAATTCATTAAATAGAAGGTTTATTTGATCTAAGATCTTGTAGCGTTCTAGGTCTTTCACAGGTTTGCCAATAACAGTAAAAAAGCTACCTATAATTTCACTTATATCAGTAGTTTCATCCACTTTTCGCCAATATATCCCAGCAAATTTTCCACTTTCTCCCATTCTGTCAACGAACATGCTTGCCAGAGTAGATTTGCCGGTTCCGCGAAGACCCGTAATAACGAGTGCACTATTATCTTCTAAATAATTCTCAATTTTCTCAAGCTCTGTTTCTCTTCCGAATACTCTTTTCGGATCAATAATAAGTCTGGCTCCTTGAGTGTAAATCCATGAATATCCCTGTTTAGTTGAGCCATCAGGATAGACAAAAGTACAGTTAGTATACTGTATCTGCGATATATTACTGCCTATGGCGCTTTGACCGGAGATATTCCCCTGTGTAAAATTTCCACCCACGTCTATTATTGGAACCGAAGGCTCATCTGCTTCCATGTGATAAACCTCTAATTAAAAGAATATTCTTATAAAGCCGTAATCAGAGCGTTATACCGAGTAAAGTAGCTGCTATCTTTATCGAGCCACAGATTTCTGATATGTTTTTTACTGTCTTCCCGGCGTCTTTAAGAGTTTCAATGATATTTTCAACCCTTGATTTGATATTTTGTAATTTTGGCTCTTCTTTTCCGGCTTCTTTGATAGCAGCACTCATATCACCTTTGATGATATCTTGGTCTTCGGAAGAAAGATCCAGATTAGAGAGTTCTTTCTGTAAATCAAGGAGACTTTTCTTAAGGTTCTCAATATCGGTAGGTGATGGAGATTGAACTTGGGATATATTTGTACCAATTGCAAATTGCCCACTAATATCACCAATATGTACATCCCCACCGGCATTTATTCCGTAGCCTTTATCCCCCACGTTCTTGGAACCATTTTCTTCGTACATTCAAAACCTCTCTTATATTTGAATGATTTATGCCGTCACAAGTTCGGGTATTTTTTTATGAACCACATTAATAAATAGTGTAGAAATTAGAACGTCTTTGATATAGAGATTTCGAATTAGTTTAAAAGTAGACATGTACGTATCCCTCAATTTATTATCATAGCTTCATAATTCTAATCTCCAAAAAAAACCAAGAATCATTTTGGAAATTTCGCACTTCGCCGCCTGCTTCTCAGTCGTATGGTACCCCGTTTTAAGATTCCTCGAAATTCTTCTAACCGGCCCTGAATTCAGAAAGTCTTCAAAATTGTACTTACCGGCGTAGTTCACTCAAAAAAGCGATTCAAAAAACCCGCCCCGAAAAATAAGTCCGTCGCCCGGCTCCCCTCCGGAAAAAAAGCCCGCTGCCGGAAATTTCCATAAACGTTTTTACTCCTGTGGAATCTCATTGATTTTTGTCAGAAATAATTGGCCCTGAATAAAAAATCCGCAAAAAAACAGGTTGAGGAGTAGTAACTTTGACTGAAACTTCGAGTAAAACAGATGAACAGCTATAACAAAAAAATGGAAAGTGGGTGGCAAAATAATGCCATTTCATTACTCTACTATAACAAACCTTTGTTGCATAGGAGTAGGTTCCAATATATCCAGCGGCTGAGAGAACTTTACACTATGGAAAATAATTGGACCGTTCCCGCTTTCGACTGCAACAAACTTGAAATTGCTGGTTCCACCTTTTCCCGGTATAGTGGGCTCATCAGGTACATACGTTGACTCTACAAAGTAAACACAACTTGGCATCTCTGACAGTAAGCAGTTATAGCCGGTCGAAGAAGGGTTCGAGGGGATTGAAATTTCGAATATTTCTCCAACTGCCGCATTTATCGGGGGTAATACTTCTAATTCTTGCATTCTTTAATTCCTCCTTTATATCAACTCCCTCACCATTTTTCAGGTAATATTGTGTGTGAAAATACTTTACACAATTTATCTAAAATGGTTGAGTTATAAGCTAAAATGTAGTTTAAGTATATACAACTTTTTAACATTATATATTAATATAGAAGAAAAATTTTTTATTTCATCACAACAAATATACATAAATCCAGTATAGATGATAATTAATATGGATCTTACAGGATTTTTCTCCATTAATCTCTGTTCGTTCTATGGACTTTCTATTGACTCAGCTCTTACAGAACCTGTTTTTAAGAATCAACAAAACTTAAATAGTCCCTGAACAACAAAAAATCGTAACATTAACCGGCAATCAGAAAACATTTACTCTTTTTAATCACTAAATTACAGCTTAGAGTTTATTTATAAACACTTATAAAACGCCAGCGAGGTCTATATAAGTAAACTTTTAGATTCGCAGCATAAGGTTCTGAAGATAATGAATAAACACACCTTCCGGTACTCAATCCCTCAAAAAAATCGATTCAAAAAACCCGCCCCGAAAATAAGTCCGTCGCCCGGCTCCCCTCCGGAAAAAAGCCCGCCGCCGGAAAGAAATCCCTAAAAAGTCTTGACTCCGGCAACAGTTTGAGTGAAGAATTATTTTTCTTCACCCGTATTCGTTATTCACTCTTTTTCAATTTCTTCTGCTTCATCCTCTTCTGCTTCATCCCCTTCTGCTTCATCCTCTTCTACTTCATCCTCTTCTACTTCATCCTCTTCTACTTCATCCTCTTCGGTTTCCCCGGTTTCTTCAGCTTCGTCGGCAGCTTCAAGGTCTTCCAATTCGTCAAACTCATCTAGACCTTCAGATTCGCCTTCCGGAGCTTCGGCTTCCTCTTCTGCTCCAGTTGCTTCTGCGGCTTCTTTATCATTAAAGGCTGTGAGTTTAAGGTTCTTTTCGGCTTTTCCGTTCTGGATCCTGGCTATACCTGCGACTGTGTCGCCGGGTTTTAGATTCATAATTCTTACACCCTGGGTGTTTCTGCCCTGGATCGAGATCTCTTTAGCAGGAATGCGGATAATGATGCCGTCGGCACTGGTGAAGATAAGTTCATCGTCATCGGCTACGGATCGGACTCTTGAGACAGGGCCATTCCTCTCGTTGGTAATGATTGTTATCACGCCTTTTCCACCGCGGCGGTGCGCAGGGTACTGGGAGTACTCGGTTCTCTTGCCAAAGCCGTTTTCGGTCACCGTCAGGAGGGTTGTTGTTTCGTCAACAAGGTCCAGGCTGACAACCTCGTCGTCCGGGCCTTCAAGAGTCATACCCCGGACACCTCTTGCAGTTCGGCCCATCGGGCGGACATCTTCTTCATAGAAGCGGATAGCTTTGCCTTTCTTTGAAACCATCAGGACTTCTTTTTTGCCATTGGTAAGGAGAACTCTTACAAGCTCGTCATCTTCGTCAAGGGTGACTGCAATTATGCCTGCTTTTCTCGGGTTCTTGAATTCCGAGAGAGGAGTCTTTTTAATGGTACCTGCCCTTGTTGCCATAAGCAGGTAGTGGTTTTTGTCAAATTCCTTGACCGGGATCATTGCATTGATTGTTTCGCCTTCCTTAAGCTCCAGAAGGTTTACTATGGCTTTGCCTCTGGACTGACGGGAGCCTTCAGGGATCTCATATACTTTTTCCCAGTAGAGCCTGCCAAGGTTTGTGAAGAAAAGGATATAGTTATGGGTTGAGGAAATGAAGAGATTTTCCACGAAGTCTTCTTCTTTCATTTCCATGCCGATTATACCCCTGCCTCCGCGGCGCTGCATAGTGTAAGTCTTGAGTGGGATGCGCTTTATGTAGCCTCCATTGGTAATCGTGACAACAACTTCCTCTTCATGAATCAGATCCTCATCTCTAACTTCAGAAGCAGCCTGCACGATCTTTGTCCTGCGAGCATCCCCATACTTATCCTTGAGCTCCAGAAGTTCATTCCTGATTATTTCGTACTTGAGCTCATCGTTCTCAAGGATTTTTCTGAGTTCACCTATCAGCTTTACAAGCCCTTCAAGCTCCTCAAGCACCTTCTGGGTTTCAAGTCCTGTCAGGCGCTGCAGGCGCATATCAAGGATAGCTTTGGACTGGACCTCGTCAAGGGAAAAATTCTCCATTAAACCCTGCTTTGCTTCATCAGCATTTGCCGAGCCTTTTATCAGAGCGACAACCTCATCGATATTATCCAGGGCGATCTTGAGCCCGTCAAGGATATGGGCTCTCTCCTCGCTCTTCTTGAGGTCATAAAGGGTACGCTTCTGGATAATTTCCACCCTGTATTCAAGATAGATCTCAAGAAGTTCCTTCAGGTTCAGCTCTTTTGGTTTTCCGCCAACAAGAGCCAGATTGATTACCCCGAAAGTAGTCTCCATTTGAGTATGCTTATAAAGCTGGTTTAAAACAACCTTTGGATTCGTGCCTCGAGAAAGCTCGATAACTACCCTGATTCCTTCCCTGTCAGACTCGTCACGAAGGTCGGAAATTCCCATGATTACCTTTTCCCGAACTAGCTGGGCAATATTTTCAATCATCCTGGCTTTGTTTACCTGGTAAGGAAGTTCGGTTACGATAATTTGCTGTCTGTCTTTTTTTAACTCCTGAATCTCGGCAACGGCCCTAATCTTTAAAGAACCCCTTCCGGTCATATAAGCCGATTTTATGCCTGCTGTCCCAAGAATATGAGCACTTGTAGGAAAATCCGGCCCTTTGATTACAGTCATGAGCTCAGGAATTGTGACGTCAGGATTTTCAATAAGCATGAAAATGCCGTCGATGACCTCTCCGATGTTATGAGGGGCCATGTTTGTTGCCATTCCTACTGCAATACCTGTGGACCCATTGACAAGAAGGTTCGGAAGTTTTGCAGGGAGGACTTCGGGCTCTTCTATTGACCCGTCGTAATTTGGCATGAAGGGGACTGTTTCCTTGTCGATGTCTACCAGCATCTCTTCTGCGATTTTGTCCATACGGACTTCAGTGTAACGCATGGCAGCAGCCGCGTCCCCATCTATTGACCCGAAATTTCCCTGCCCATCAATTAAAGGGTAACGAAGAGAGAAATCCTGGACCATACGCACAATAGTGTCGTAGACCGCAGTATCTCCGTGAGGGTGATATTTACCGAGCACGTCTCCTACCACACGGGCTGACTTCTTGTAAGGTTTGTCATGCGTAATCCCTGCCTCTTTCATGGCAAAAAGGACCCTGCGGTGAACTGGCTTTAGGCCGTCTCGGGCATCGGGAAGTGCCCTTCCAACGATTACACTCATTGCATAGTTAATGTAAGAGCGTTTCATCTCATTTTCGATGAGGATGGTAGTAACCCCACTCCTTTCTGGCTCCAGACCTTCGTCTTCGGGATCATCTGAAGCAGGGTCGGATACGTTTAATTCCAGTTTTTTGCCTGGATCTTCTTGTGTAAGGGCGGCCGAACCGTCCTCATTTTCCGGCTCTCCATCTTTATCTTCGGGGATAAGGGTAGACTGATAAGATTTTTTCAATTCATCTTCAGATTTATTCTCGTCTTCATATTTTGCCATTTTTAGCCACCTCAGATGTCCAGGTTTACGACCTCTTTTGCATGCGCTTCTATGAAGTTCCGGCGTGGCTCAACCTCATCTCCCATGAGGATTCTGAATATCTCATCAGCCCGAATCGCATCTTCCAGGGTCACCTGTAAAAGAGTCCGGCTCTCAGGTTTCATGGTGGTTTCCCAGAGCTGTTCAGGGTTCATTTCTCCAAGCCCTTTATAACGCTGGATTCCAAGTCCTTTTTCCCCGAGTTCTTTCTTCTTTGCTTCCAGTTCCCTGTCAGAGTGTATGTAGTACTCAGCTTTGCCTTTCTTTATGCGGTAGAGAGGAGGCTGGGCAATGTATACGTATCCCTCGTCAATAAGAGGCCTCATATAGCGGAAGAACAGTGTGAGAAGAAGAGTCCTGATGTGTTCTCCATCCACATCAGCATCAGTCATGATAATGACCTTATGGTAACGGGCACTTTCCAGGTTGAAGTCCTCGCTGACTCCTGTTCCAATGGCAGTGATTAGGGAAATGATCTCCTCGTTTTTCAGGATCTTTGCAAGTCTGGATTTTTCCACGTTCAGGATCTTGCCTCTGAGAGGTAAAATAGCCTGAAAACTCCTGTCTCTACCCTGTTTTGCCGAACCGCCTGCCGAATTACCTTCCACAATGTAAATCTCACAGGCTGCAGGATTCTTTTCCGAGCAGTCCGCAAGTTTTCCTGGAAGAGTGCTTACTTCGAGAGCATTTTTTCTCCGGGTCAGTTCTCTTGCTTTTTTTGCAGCTTCTCTGGCTTTCTGGGCAAGAAGGGCTTTTTCAAGAATAACATTTGCAACCTTGGGATTTTCCTCGAAGTATTCCGCAAGCCCGTCAGTTACAAGGGAGTCCACAATTCCTTTGACATCACTATTTCCAAGCTTTGTCTTGGTCTGCCCCTCAAACTGGGGTTCCATTAGTTTGACACTGATGATTGCAGTCAGTCCTTCCCTTACATCATCGCCTGTGAGCTTTATGTCTTCTTTGGAAAGCTTGTTAGCTTTAATATAGTCATTTGCAACCCTTGTCAGTGCGGTCTTGAAACCGATTATGTGAGTTCCGCCTTCGTGGGTATTGATGTTGTTTGCAAAGGAGTACACGTTTTCTGTATAGCTGCTTGTGTACTGCATTGCAATTTCTACTACCATGTCGTCCCTTTGCCGCTCAAAATAAATCGGGTCGTGAAGAGGCTGTTTCTTATTGTTCAGATACTTCACGAACTCCACTATTCCCCCTTCGTAGGTGAAAATCTCAGCCTGCCCTTCTGGGGTTCTTAAATCCTTGAGGCTGATAATAAGGCCCCGGTTCAGGAAAGCCAGTTCTCTTAAACGGTTTGAAAGGATCTCGTAATCGAAATCAAGTGTCTCAAAAATTTTCTCATCGGGTTTAAAAGTAGTTTTTGTGCCTGTAGTTTCTGAAGTTCCGATTTCCTGAACGTCAGCCTCAGGCTTTCCACGGGAATAGCGCTGGAAATACTTCTTGCCTTCTCTTGACACTTCAACTTCCAGCCATTCCGAAAGTGCATTTACAACAGAAACCCCTACTCCATGCAGTCCCCCTGAAACCTTATAGGTGTTCTTGTCGAACTTCCCTCCTGCATGCAGAACAGTCATTACAACTTCAAGAGCTGATTTTTTGTGAAATGGATGGAGGTCGATAGGTATACCTCTTCCATTATCCAGGACTGTCACACTCCCGTCCGGGTTGATTGTAACATTTACCCTGGTACAGAAGCCTGCAAGAGCTTCATCAATACTATTGTCTACTACTTCATAGACTAGGTGGTGGAGCCCGCGACCATCCGTGCTCCCTATATACATGCTGGGACGCTTCCGGACAGCCTCCAGGCCTTCCAGCACCTGGATGTGCGAAGCATCGTAAACCTGTTTATCACTCATCTTAGTTGATTCTCCATAAAAATCTAGTAGAGTTATCTAAATCACGTAACATTACATTTTTTTAAAAAATTCGCGGGGAAACTTTTGTCAAAATAGATCTTAGAATTCGTATCAATCCAATAAGACTACAGTTTTTATTTACTGCTTTTTATATATTAATATTATCTTTTCTACCACGAACCAAATTCAATATGCGCTCATACATTTTAAGCCTTTAGATTCCCTGAAAATTACACAAGATTTTTCAGTATCAATCCTCTCAAAACAGCTAATTTTTAGCATAATTTTATGCCCAAATATGCGCTTTTCATACTAATTTTTTAATACGTCTTTAGTTTAAATTAATATTTGCTGTTTCGCTCGCAAAAATTCTTGTCTCAAAAGGATTTAGAGTAAGAGTCGCGGCATTTACACTGTTAATCAGCAGATTTTTACATATATAGTTACAAAATCTTTTTAGGCATCACAATTAGTAATTTCCGGATAAAAAAGCCAACCCTGAATAAATCCGATTCTCGCGGCATACTTATTGAATCTCATGCTGTACAACAAACCCTATAGGATTTACTCACAGTTTACTTTAAATCCAAATATCTATACAGTAACTTAAAATGTATTTATATAAACTTAACCAGCTTCAGGTTCTATAACAACAGAAAATGACCACAAAAAAGCCAGAATAGCACAGCATAACTACTAGAGCGTGTCTTAAAATTAAATTTGAGTTTACAATTGGGATAGGACTTGCACACTTGAATTGAGAAGCATTAATATTAAGCCGTTAAATGTCTAAAATATAATTTTAATCAATAATGCTTATTGAATTTGGTTTTATACCTCTAGTGCGTAAGTCCGATAGGATTACAGATTATCTTTAGGTCAATCTGTACCTGAATTGCTGAAAAAATTTACGGTATAAATTTTAAAGTTAACATTGTCCATTATCCAAATGTATGAATGATTTGAATTTTAAGACAGCCTCTAAGTTATGTAGCCATCATCTTTCCTTTCACTATAAGCCAACCAGTCACGATCACTCATTTGATGAACCAAATAAAGTTCCTAGTCCACTGAATCTATCTTTTTTTTCAATGTTTATTTTGTATACTATTGGATGCGTATTGCGATCGTAAGATTTGCGTTCGGTAGTATCCCACTTAATATTGTAATCTTTTTTTATCCGCTCCCTAGCTCTTCTGGCTATATTGTTGAAAGATAAAAATATTAACGGTTCGTCTTTCGATTTTATTCTTCTACCAAAAAATTTGTTCAGCAACTCTACACTATCATGCGCAAAATTTTCTTTAGAGATAATGTATTTTACAACCTCGTTGACAGTTGGAAGAGTTGTGTTCATGTTTTCTTGCTTACAAGTCTTCGTTTCTGGCATATTGATATTTGTATCTGAGTTAATTTCCTTGACAAGCTGAGATTTGGAAATTTCCGCCAGTGATGAAAGAATCTTTGCGAGAAATTCAGGGTCGTCTTCTTCTAAATATATTGGTCCTAATCCTTCGAGATGTAACTTTACTTTTGTCATAATACGAAATTCCTTCGAGGTGTAATTTTACTTTTATCATAATCAGAAATAGGCGTTTTAACATCATACGTATTTCGTAAAATACGAGAAATTTGGTAATTAGTATTGGTTATGGTTGGATTGCAGCTGAGATTTGGAAATTTCCGCCAGCGATGAAAGAATCTTTGCGAGAGACTCAGGATTGTTTTCTTCTAAATATATTGGTCCTAATCCTTCGAGATGTAACTTTACTTTTGTCATAATACGAAATAGGCGTTTTCGTAATATAAATATTTCGCCAAATTCGAGAAATTTGGTATTGGTATGGTTATTGCTTGGATGTTATTAATCTCTCGTTTCGTGGATATATACAAAAATAGAACTTATTTATCAATTTGCTTAAGTCTTATCCCTAAGACTGTCTGAATATTCCTTTTCACTTGCTTAAAGATTTGATACGAGCCTTGCAGTATTATAACCGCGTACTCCTGGTGTTTCTGTGGTTTTAACCAACTAGCTATCTAAAATTGCTGCACTAAGCTCTGGTTCTCTCCCATTTGCAATTCTCAGTTCTGTTCTCAGTGCAACGTTTACACGCTATCAAATTCCATCAAGCCGCCAAAAACGGAAATAGCGGTAACAGTTTTCCAATGAAGAAATTCATGTGGTAACATTCACCATGCACAACCCGAACGTAGTAAATAAAAGATGGCGTTTAATATCTTTCGATAGGAATGAATGCGTTTTCTGTCTCTATTGGTTCTGCAACTCGGAATATGAGGCTTAATTTTTCTCATTTTTAATTGGAGAAATCACTAGGATAAGGAATTCTTTTATTTTGAGCTGGCACTAACGAACAATCTGGTTACAGAAATATTTAATTTTAAAACAGCCTCTTAGATCCACAACTGCGAAAGAACGAAAAAAAGGTATCTGTACCTTTACTCAGTATTTTTTCAAGCCGTAACAACTTATATCACTATCTTATAAACTAGTTCGCCTGACCACAACCTTTGCGCTGCAACTGTTGCGCCAGTTGATCACGCCGACCACGTTGCTGCTTGGTTTTTCGGTCAAGCCTTTTTTGAAACCTAAGTTCCGCATTTTTAGGCGCATAAATGTCTCCTGATATCGGAGTATGCGCTTAAATTTAAGCACCTGATCTTTGTAGCAAAATTTCAAAATCGAGATCTGGTAACTTCACATCTTCTCGTTACTACATCTATGCGCTTAATATTTGGGAACTAAGGTTGAAAAGGCTTGTGATCACGCCGATAGGGTTTGGGGATAAGTTCATCAAACTCAAACGTTACTAGGGTTTTCGCTCAAGCCTTTAAAAGAGGGTTGTAACCACGCCCGCTGCATGGTCCAAAACGAAATTCGGGTAAATCAGACGCCCTGAGCTCGTTGAGAATGTAGCCTTCCTGACCCCTAATTCAGCCCTCTTGAGCGAAGCGTAGCATAGCGAAAAGGGCACCGTCCTCCCGAGACGGAACTCGGGTGACGGAACTCGGGTGTTACAGCATACCCATATCTTTGAGCCTATTGGGCAGGTATACCTCGGTTACGAAATCAAGGCCTTTGCCTGCAAAAGCCTGCTGTTCGGCCTTTTTCCCTATATCGAGCTGGAGCTGGATTTGTTCTTTCCAGTAGTCGGACTCGAAACGCGGGTCGGAAAGTTCGCTACGCAGTGCATTTATATCCTGATCGGTAAGCTTGTCGGTCGAGAGTTCGTATTCAACTATGTCTGAGGGCTGGAGGCCAAGGAACTTGGCTGCGGGGGTTGCCATAAATTCCGAGAGATGAGCACTTTTTATAGCCCCGTAGGCAACAGAGGCATAGATCCTGTAAGACCATGGATCGCCGTCCGTAAAAACGGCTACGGGGATGCCCAATTCCTCGTTCATGCGCTTGATAATCCTTCGGGTTGAACGGGCAGGCTGGCCTTTGAGGTGGACAAGGATCGCATTGTAGGCTTCATCAAACCCGTTTTCCATTAGACGTGCGTACATACCACCGGTTTCTATAGCAATAATCATGCTTGCATCATGGGCTTTGAATTCGATATTTTCCACATTGAAGGGAATCTGGTACCCTCCTTCCCCCACGTCCTTTTGGCAGTGAATATTCCGTTCTCCGCGATTTGTCTGCTCTGTAATTTCAATAGGCCCGAACATGGTAGCTCCGTCTTCTTCAGGGCGCATATGGAAATACTCTCTCTGAAGGCTTGTGAGAAGTTCAAGGTCTTCGATCAGACGGTCGCTCTCAGCCTGTTCTTTGAATTTCGCAGCTTCCCAGCCTTCCGAGATATAGTAAAGCTCTCGAAGCGTTGAACCGCGGTTCTGGGCAAGGTGCTCGTTTATAAGGAACTCGGTGGCGTAAGTAGTTTTCAGGAGCTGGAATGCCCCTTTTACGGTTTTTGCACTTCTCTCGCTTTCCCGGTCTCCGTAGACCCAGACATCGCTCTCGTCGGAATATTCCAGATTTGACTTTGTCCGGCTTGGAAGGCTGATGCTTGGGACAACCTCATCTTCAAACTGGTTATAAATCTTCTCTGCAAGCCCAAACAGCTTTTCTTTTGCCAGGATGTCTCGCTGAGCTTTTTTATTACTTATTTCTCTAGCCATTTTTACGCCCCCTTAAAGGCTTTTGCCCCGGTTACAAGCTCTTCTTCAAGCCCTTCCACAACAAGGTCCGGAAATTTCCCGAGTTCTTTGTCGGTTGCAGATTCTATCCTGTAGCTTAGAACCTTTGAAGAACCAGTTGCTGCGGAGATATCCCATACATAATCGTAATCATTGCCCAGAGTCACAACCTTTGGTTCGGGCTTTGCTCCGAGTATTGTCCAGGGAAGCATTTCATGAACCCTGAAAGAGTATGTAGAGGTTCCGAAATTCTTGACCTTTATTATAACGTCTGCAGTCCCATCCTCATTTTTCTTCACTTTTCTGTGTACCAGCAGGTTTCCCATAATCTTTGCAACAACTGGATTAATGTCAGGGACATCTTTTTCCAGGATGTTCGCAACTTTTACAGCCATCTTAGGGAGGACCTTTGTAATAATAATCTCTTTTTCCCGGCGCTTCTTGAGGTTGCTCTGCTTACTCATGTAGTGCTTGAGCTTTCTTGCAACGTCTTTGATCGCGAGGTCAATCTCGTCCTTAATCACAGGAATGTCAGCAATAGCATCTTTTGATTCTGAAGTGAAAGGCACGTTAATAGAAGCAATATGGATAAGGAGGATAGCCGGTCCTGCAGGAACTCCCCCTCCGGGCTGGTTTAAGCCATACTGTTTCCATTTAATGTCTTCTACGGCATGTGTTGTCACACAGCCTCCCTGCTGGTAAAGCAAAGGCACACGGTTAGCAAAACGCATTATACTGATCTTTTCTTCTTTTGGAAGTTTTCCCCCGTAAGCGAGTCCAACTTCCACCACAAAAGGATTTCCTGAATATACTGCGGGTTTTCGGGTGCTTGTGGCAATAAAATCCACATTCGTTTCTTTTTCAAGCCCCCTGTAAATCAGCTCTTCTCCTATTGGGGAAAGGCAGTCTGTAGGAGGAGCCATGATCTTTACCTTCTCAAAAGCCTCAATTAGCTTTCTTGCCTCGTGGCGGCCAAGGGCATGAGGGTCGATCTCAGGGTCAAGCCCTGAAGCTTTGCAGATTTCCTCGGCAGTCAACAGCCCAATTTTGCAAAAAGAGTAGCGGAGGAACGGGGCAAGTTTCTGGCGCTCAGTATAATGGAGCATCTTCATTAGAGTGCCAAGTTCTATACCTTCAGGATGGGGCAGGATTTCTTCGGCTGGCTCGGGCATCTTATCCGTGGCTCTTTCAAAAACTTCCTCATTGCCGTCAGGTTCTATAAGGGTAATTCTTGCATGGGGGTTCACGATTGCAGTAGCTTTGAGGTACTCGGAAATTGACTGTCTTCTTCCTTTTACGTAGGCAGCCTTCATTTCCAGCTCGATCTGAGTCCCGTGTGGGCGGAACCAGTCTTTTATCTCGTCTTTCAGGATATCGGGCTCATTCGTGCTGGTATTGATCATAAGTTCGTAATAATGTGCAGGGTTACCGGAGCCGGTTTTGGAGAGGATTTTCGTCTGCCTGCCCGCAGTCATCTGGGAATAGAGCACGGCTGCGGAAATCCCTATTCCCTGCTGTCCCCTGCTTTGCTTGAGGGCATGGAACCTGGAACCATAGAGAAGCTTTGCAAAAACTTTGGGAATTTGCTCTTTTACAATTCCTGGCCCGTTATCTTCTATAATAACAGTTACGTAGTCCTGTCCGGTTCTTTCAATCTGGACAAGAATATCGGGCAGAATTCCTGCTTCCTCACAGGCATCAAGGGCATTGTCAACAGCTTCTTTTACGGTTGTTATGAGGCTTCGAGGAGCCGAATCAAAACCCAGGATCTGTCGGTTTTTTTCAAAAAATTCTGCAACGCTTATTGACTTTTGATTTTTGGCAAGTTCTTCTGCAATGGTGAATTCCATGAAAATTTACCTCAGGTTGAAAAATCAATGTAACTTTATACTACTTTAAATATTCTTTTGCACATATATCTAAAGTAGGAATTTTTGCCTTAAAAGTAATGCGATTGTTAAGATTTTAGGGTTTTAGCGCCTTACTGTTCTAGTGCTTTACTATTTTTGCATTTTACTTTTCTAGTGATTCGATTCCAAAATCAATTCCTTATTTCCTGAAAAAAATATGTGATCGTCGTAGCTATTCAAAGGTCACGTTTTATGAATCTACTTCGGAATCACAGTACTATTGTTTGCGATTTTAGTATTTTACTTTTCCAGTGTTTTATGATTTTAGCGTTTACTGTTATCTAATGCTAATTGTTTTAGTATCAAGAAATTCAAAGTTTTGATTCATCTGTTTTGTAAAATCCCGATTCTCAAAGAGCATTGACTTATCATATTTCATTGTTTAAGATTTACGCACTTGAAATATAAAATCAACCACAATAAACAGTGTAGTCAGAGATTCTTTTTAGACCGTTAAAGGTTTAACGCTATCGATTTCTCGTTTCAACCGCGTAAGTCCTAATTGTTATAAGAACAAGAATGAGGGCAGATCTAGGAACAAGAATGAGGGCAGATCTAGGAACAAGAATGAGGGCAGATCTGCAATTATGCACCATTATTCCATTGGCTACATAGCTCTCATTAATTTATCTGCATAAGGCTCTGTGTTTTAACCTCCCTCTTTTCCATGTAAAGAGTGATCAAAAGTATTGTAATGTAACCTCCTGATATAATCGCAGTCTTATTAATTTCTATTTTCAACAAGGTTGCAATTATTATTACAATAAGCCATAGGAAAAAACCCAGTAAATTACTTTTAAGCCCTATTATGTCTTCAATTCTCTTTTTTTCGTCAATTACTTTTCTGGAGACTATATAATGCCCCAGTATTATGAAGAAAATGGTAAGACCTATATTAACCCAAATAACTATTTGATTAGAAAAATGTAATACATCGCTCGTCTTAAAAGACAACCTGAACATAATAAAACTAAATACAGCGCCTAACACTAAACCAAAAATCTCTTCAGATTTGAATTTTTGTACTTTCACAAAATATCACATTTTAAATTAAATTTTTGTAATCATCTTACCTCAAATTAATTAAGAATTACATATTTATGATACAAAATAAAGTACAATAGATATCATAGTTGAAATTTAAGTTTTGAAAGTTACGAGTTTAAGGCTGTTGGTTTTGTAGTTTAAATCGTGAATCCTATTATCTTATATTTGAAGAGCGAGAGAAAACAATTCTAAATATAAAAAGGCAAACTTCTATAAAGTTCGTCCTGGTATTGCATCATTGATGATGTACGTTTATGGATTTGATATACTTAAGACATTCCATAAAGTATAAGAAGTAATTCTAAAGTATCGAAGCACTGTTATTTTTCTACATCACTAATTGTTTCAAGCACGTGGATGTGTTTAAGTATTTTTTAAAAGAAAAATACCCAACAGTTTCGATCTCAATAAAAGGTTAAGGTAGAAAGCCATGACATGCTAAAAAATATGTTGCTTTCGTTTTGTCGTTCCTTCTGTTTTATTCTGGCAGAATGCACTAATATTTAAGCCGGAGAATTAAAGTTCTGCTCCGATAATTGTCTTGGTGGTTATTACAGTTTCGCTTTCCCTGACTCTGTCTACCACGTCGTTCAGGAGAGTCATGTCTTCAACATCTATTATTATTACAAAGTCATACTCCCCAAAGACATGGTAAACATCCTTAATCCCCTCGATGTTCTTCAATTCTCGGTATGCTGCCTTTTCATAACCTGGCAGCACATTTACCATTGTGATCCCTATTACCATGTATATAAGGTAACGGCTGCAAGTTATTTATCTTTTTTCCGGAAACCGAAAAAAACTGATATAACTGATTTTGGTCCTCTACTCTTTAATTTATTACATTGGGATGCGGAGGATCACGAATATCCCTTTCTCTAGAGGCTGTCCGACAATTCAATTTCAGAACAAAAACATGTGAAATATAAGGCATGTAAAACTCTTATCTCGAAAAAGAAGGAATTTGATTATTACTTACAGCAATTGTCGGACAGCCAGTTTAGGATGCGCGGTCACCCGTAATACTATTTTTATATACCAACCTACATAATTATATTATTTATTTCGAAAGAAATGCTTTACTTTAATAGATCAATATTATTTGCACTATCCATCAATCTTCAAAAATGACTTCATAGGTTGTGAGACTTGTTTTTTGTATATAGAAATAATAATTGCTTAATGATACTTTATACATTATGCTGGAAAGTCAGAAAGTATTAAATATATGCACGTTACTATATATTATTACTGAAACAAATATCTCAATATAAGGTGATTTATATAGCAAAAAATAATCCAACTGGCGACAATCGAAGAATTGGAGCTGTCAAAGACAGATCACAGACGTATAATCCAACAACTGATCAATGGGTAAAGCGTGACACTACAACGGGGCAATTTATAGACGTAAAAGCTGATGGGAAACCATTCAAAGGAGTCAGAAAAGAAAAATAATAATTTTCATTGTTCATCGGTTAAGGAATTTCTTGCCTGAAAGCTATCGATTTTGCATTAGAAGCCGACCTTAAATTGTAGCCTATTTACATGAAATCGACACCAAGTTCCAGATCATAATTTATTAAAATATTTAATTAATGTTGAGATAATTGACGCAATTTGTCTCGATTCATCACTTAACCGATGAACAATGAAAAAAGTAACAAAGCTGTTAAGATTCTGAGTATGCTGTAAGCTTCTACTCACATATATTATTTTTTTAGCTTCAATAACTCGTTTTTGTAATCTTCTATGTCTTTTGCTATTTTCTCTTTTAAGTTTATATAATATTTACATTTAGTATTGTCTTGTATAATACCTGATTGGTCTTTTGGTGAGCATTCATTGTAATGCTTGCAGTAGTCTAAATTATGTGGACATTTATCATATTGGTGATGGCAACCACTCTTGTAATCTTCGCATACCGTAAAACCTTTGGGTTTATTGCTATATTTATCTTGACATGTGATTTCTTTTGTCTCTTGACAATTTGATTCTATATATGTCTCGTATGCCTTGTATGTTTCTTTATCTGCTAGATAACTGTATTTTCTAAGGTCTTTAAGTCCAATATAATTAGTTGGTAGCCATCCGTTTATTGTTTGTTCACGATTTTTTTTCAATTTACCATTTATTATGTCTTCTACTGGTATGTAGAACTTCTCAAGTCGGTTTTCTATGTCTTTTATTTTTTGTTCTTTTTTTGATTGTCTTAACGCATCCTGTGAAGATGATAAGCTAAGTGCTGAGAAAATGACAAGCCCTAAAGTAAGTATTGTGTTAGCGAATATGCTTACAAATTGTGATGAATTTTGGTTAACAAAAGAAGGTAGATCTACGAACGTACAATTCTGACCTGAGCAAGAGAAAACAAGAAAAGAAAAGTAAGACAAAAAAGTTGCAAGCATTATTATTACTGTCAACATCGCAAATAGAATAACTGCCAACTGTATATACTGAAACTTCCTGCTCTGAAATATCTCAAGAATGAACAATGAAGATCCCTTTTTTTATAGTGAACATCTAAGCGTAATTTACAAAATCTGTTTCGTTTGAAATTAGATACCTAACTTCCGCCTTTTTAGGCGCATATATTCTTATCCATATTTATGTGAGGTCAGATAATTGCAATTTAATAATTTTACCTTGCATATGATGTGCTTAAGTTTAAGCACATGTATCGATATCAGACGACAGTTATGTGCTTAAAAATGCGGAACTAAGGTAGATATCTTGCTTACAAATCCAATATTTCTTTTTTCTTTGCTTGGAATTCTTCGTGGGTAATTATTCCATCATCAAAAAGCTATTTATATTTTCGAATTAAATTGAAACCATTATATTTAGGTTGATCAAACAAAGTCTGGTATATTTTTTTCAGATAACATGCCATTGATTTTTTTGTCAACGTCAGATGCCTTTCTTTCATATGGGATATTTAAGAATAAGCTGTTTTAGCTGTTTTCAAATTTAATATAAAGATTCGTATTTATAGGTTTATCCCGATACATTCTTATAAACTGACAAATTGTAGCTAATCCAGCTAATGTTGAAATTGCAATATTTCTGGCAAAACAATTTCCATTTTGAATATTATCATAGTCTAAATATCCATTTAAGGATACATTTTTATATTTATTATTATTTATTTCTTAGTAATATCTGACTAGTTGTGATTCCTTATTCATTTTCACTATTATCATTGTGATCCCTATTACCATGTCTATAAGGTAACGGCTGCAAGTTATTTATCTTTTTTCCGGAAACCGAAAAAAACTGATCGAGCTGGTTAGCATCCCACATCGACTTATTTATTATCCAGTCCTATGAGCCTAAAGGTAGAAAATTTTTTGACAGACTTTTTTAAGAGTTAGCGATTATTTTAATATTATCAGCGTGTAATACAAGCGCATGCCCTCAGAGTCTCACAGGGACGAAGACCTTTTCGAGTCCCAGTATATTGAAAAATACCTGAGCGAGTACGCGAGTGTTTCATCAATAGTACGTGAGGCGTTGCCCTTTGAACTTATTGCTACTGTTGGGGGAGTAGTTGCAGGAATTATACTTTCGGGAATGACAGATGAACTTGGAATGATCCCAGGACTGCTTGTGATTTATCCCGGAGTGCTCGGGCTCAGGGGAAATATTTCCTCGACCCTTGGTTCAAGGCTTGGCAGTGCAATTCATCTGGGGCTGATTACAGATCTCGACAGGCATAATCCCGAACTAATGAATAATATCTCCGGTTCCCTGATCCTGAGTGTTATTACCGCTTTTATTCTCGGAATCCTCGGTCACTTTGTAACTCTTGCTCTGGGCTTTGAAAGTGCCGGAGTCTTAAAACTTACCCTTATCTGTGTGATTTCAGCCTTTACATCCGGGGTAATTCTCTCTTTTGTTGCAGCTCTACTGGCTGTAGGAATGTTCAGATTTGGTTTTGATCCTGATAATGTTGTTACGCCTTCGATTGCAACTATCGGGGATATTGTCTCTATGCTCATGCTTTTCCTCTCTGCCAAATTGGTGGTGATGTTTTGAGGAAAAGAGGGCATCATACTCCTTACTACACAATCAATGGTATCATTCAGCGAGGGCTACCAGTACTTATAATCACATGTGTAATGGGAATCCTTGTAGGGCAGCTTCTTAACTCAAGAGAAAAAAGCCTTATATCTATGCCAGCGATACTGATTCTAATTCCTTCCCTTATCAAAATCGGAGGGGATACCGGCAGCATGCTTGGAGCCCGGCTTTCATCGGCTTTCCACATGGGGCTCGGAGATAATCTCAGGAGTAACCCGGTCGTACACAATAGTGTTATTGCAGCTGCAATCGTAGGATTTGTTTCTTCAATTTCTGTTAGTATACTGGTCTATCTGGCAAGCAGTTTCCTGGGGTTCGGGATGCCTTATCTCACCCTTCTGGAAATCAGCCTCATAGCCGTTATCATAGAGCTTGTCGTTGTGTATTCTGCAACTGTCGCCATAGCTTTTATTTCCCACAGGTTCGGGATAGACCCTGATGATACGGTCATTCCTTTCATAGCAAGCCTTGGAGACCTCGTTGGGGTTACAGGAATTTTTATAGCTCTTTACTTTTTAAAAATATTATAAAAACATTTGAATACTTCAATAAAATACTTCAATAAAATACTTCAATAAAATACTTCAATAAAATATCAGTTGTAATATTATTAATATATTATATTTTAATCAGGTTCTTAAAGCCTGAATAATCAAAAAGTAATAATTAATAATTAATAATTACTATTAGTATATACTCATACACACCAGCACAAGGTAGAGTTGATCTAGAGACCATGTTCCCTAAAGAATTCAGATACAGTCCAAAGAATCTTAAGGATCTTTTGACTGAGATGAAGGACACTTCCGAACTCATGGTAGACCTTGCATACTCTGCAATGATTTACGATGATGAGGACGTTGCTGAAGAGGTACTTAATCTTGAAGATAAGATGGATACCCTCGATTATCACATTAAAATGGCCGCGATGTTAAGCACACGCAGGGTTGACGAGGCCGAAGGCCTCCTGGGAGTTTTACAGGTTGCTGCGTGTTCGGAAAATATCGCTAATGCCGCAGGCGATATTGCCAAGATAGTTCTCATGAATATGGGAATTCCGATGGAACTGAAAATAGCCCTCAGGGATGCGGAAGAGACCATAGTCAGGGCAACAGTCGCCGCAGAATCTTCAATGGCAGGACGCACTCTTGGCGACCTCGAGCTTGATATCGAGACAGGCATGTGGATTATTGCCATCAGGAGAAACGAAGACTGGATTTATGACCCTGACAAGGAAACTCGTCTTCGGCAAGGCGATGTTTTGATTGCCAGAGGGCATGATGAAGGAGTCACGCTATTTTTCGAGATGGCCACAACAAAAAAATTCGTACCTAAGGAGATCGAGCACAATAAGCTTTTAAAAGACCTTGAGCATGCAGTGGATATTATAGTAGATATGAAGAACATGTCCGAACTCTCAGTAGGGCTTGCATACTCTGCTATTCTTTTTGACAACGAGGATATTGCATATGAGGTTAGTGCCCTGGAGTCCGAAATGGACTCTATGAAATATGAACTTCAGCACTGGGTGCTTGAAACCGCAAAGCATTTTGAGGATGTGAACATGCTACGGGGAATCCTCCACCTTGCAAGTGCCTCTGAAGCAATTTCCGATGCCGCCTACGGAATTGCGGATACTGTGCTCAGGGACATAGAACTCCACCCCATTATAACCCTCGCAGTCAGGAATTCCGAAGAAGTCATAACCAGGCTCCAGGTAGAGAAATGCTCTCCTATAGTCGGAAAGACTTTTTTTGAATTGAAGCTTGAAACTGAGACCGGGCTGCACGTAATGGCAATAAAAAGGGCTGACCGCTGGGTCTATGCTCCGAAAGGCAATACGGTTGTTCAGGCAGGAGATATGCTTATTGCACGCGGGTCAAGGATTGGAGAAGGGGCGCTTATAGAGATGTGTGAGTGTAAACTGAACCAGTAATCCCCTTTGGTAATTTTCACTTTTTCCTGCTGCTGAACAGGCTCATTCACAGGAAATATAACCTGAAATGAAAGTTTCGGAATAATTTTACAAATTTTTTATTTTATCATTTTTGATTTGTAACTTTTTTGTAACTTTTTTGTAACTTTTTTGTAACTTTTTGTAACTTTTTTGTAACTTTTTTGTAACTTCTTGGAAGCTTACTAGCTCCCTGTTTTTATATATCTGGCTATATTTTTATATTTCTGGCTACATATTACTATGTGGGAGTTTTGAGTATGGCAGTTATTGGGCTTTCAAGAAACAAAGATACTCTGGAATCCGTAAGAGTGGCAGTAGAACTTGCAGGAGGGCTTGGGATTAAAAAAGGATCTACTGTACTGATCAGGCCAAATGCAAACACCGCAGATCCGTCTCCGGGTTCGACAAATCCCGAGGTCCTGAAGGGAGCTATACGGGAAGCAAGAAAATGCAATCCTAAAAAAATTATTGTTGCTGAGAAATCAATGACCACGCTGGATACTGAAATGGTGCTAAGGAAGCTTGGGCTCTGGCAGGCTGCGGAAGCAGAAGGAGCAGACGAAATCCTTACTTTTGACCACATGAAGCGCTATCATATGAAGCCTGATGGTGCTTCTTCCTGGCCTGTAGGTTTTTATGTTCCCGAATTTCTTGATTCGGTGGATTATGTGATTGCGCTTCCTGTAATCAAAACTCACTGGACTGCAACCTTTACCATGGGCTTGAAATCACAGATTAGCATAACTGCAGACACGGACAGGAGACAGCTTCCTCACGGCCTGCACATGGACGCGCTTTTCGGGAATATGATTGCCGAATCAAATCTCATTTATAAGCCTGATTTCTATATTTCGGATGCAACAAAATGCTTTGTGACCGGAGGCCCTGATCTTGGAACTCTTAGAGAGCCTGGTATTGTGCTGGCAAGCTCGGATGTGGTCGCAAACGATGTTACGGGTCTTGCTCTCCTGAAAACCCTTGGTACGGTTCCGAAAATCCAGGATCATTCAGTCTGGTCCCAGCCCCAGATCAAAAGGGCGGTAGAACTTGGGCTAGGAGTACGCGGCAGGGAAGAAATAACTGTAAAAAGCTCAGGGGTTAAGGAAATCGAAGAGATTCTTTCCAATCTTGCTTGATTGCGTCCTGGAATCATTTGGTGGAGATAGCAAAGGGCAGGAAAATAAGGCATGTATGCCTCTATGTAGGCTTCAATAAATCGAATAATCGAATTTCCTGCCACTTGAATTTAAAAATAAGGCGGCTCTTCGCTATTCCGTATGGATAAGATGATTTTCAACTCAAGCCCGCATTGGTTTTTATGAGAAAATTATGAGGATATCCACACAAAACAACGAAGAGCCAAAATCATTTAACAGCCTTATAGTTAACAGCCTTATAGTTAACAGCCTTATAGTTAACAGCCTTATAGTTAACAGCCTTATAGTTAACAGCCTTATAGTTAACAGCCTTGTGGTAATTTTGAAGTAACTCTAAAGTAATTTTATTTTATCTTGATTCCGATTTCCCTTTTTTGCCTCTGATTTATCCTGACTGTACAAATATGCTCACACGTTACCATAATTTATTTATTTTCTACGTTCCCATAGATTATGGAGGAATTTTTATGAAATGCGAAAGCTGTGGAGCAGAGAGTGAAGGAAGATACTGCAAGAAATGTGGCGAAATAATGGATGAAGTTGTAAGGCGGGTAGGAGAAGCACGCTGGGCTGCAATGGACGATTGCTCATTTATCTATCCACTTGTCCAGCGCGTAGCTAAAGGAGAACTTACGGTCCACGATATTATTCAATCCCTTGATGTGGAAGACTAAACTGCTTATCTCAGGGTTTTATCATTAGTTCCTGAAGACGACTTGCAGGGCTTTTCTTCTGAGATTTAATGTAAGGCTTTACGACGAGGTTAGCGGAGGAACTAACCTTGTGCCTGCCAGATCTCTTGCTTGAAATAATTACTGAAGGAGTATACGCTTCAAATCAGGTATCTAACTATGCTGAAACCGATATTTTGAGATTGCTTATAGCCCAGCCTTAGCTTTAAGCCTTAAAGTTATATCTCTTTAGCTTTAATATTTCAGTGTTGAGCAGTTTTCCTGCTGTCAGGAGCTGGTGCCATCTATGAACAGAAAGACCGGTACAGTTGTTCTGATATTCTTGTTTGCAGCAATGGTTTTCATTTCGGGGTGTGTCCAGAATGAGAAAACCCAGACACCTGTAAATAAGGAGTCTCCCGAAACCGGTAAAGGGGATGAGAGCATGAACATTCAAAGTATAAAGGTTTCTAGCAGCGCATTTGTATCTAACGGCAGTATTCCAGAAAAATACACATGTGATGGGCAAAACATAAATCCACCACTGGAATTCGAAGGAATTCCTGAAAAGGCTGAGAGTTTGGTACTCATAGTAGACGATCCTGATGCTCCCGAAAAGACATTTACACACTGGATTGTCTGGAACATAGAGCCTGTGGCGAAAATAGAAGAAGATAGTATACCTGGGGTTGAGGGTTTAAACGATTTCAAGGAAATTGGATACGGAGGGCCACGTCCACCCTCAGGTACTCACAGGTATTTCTTCCGGGTCTATGCTCTGGACAAGAATCTGGACCTTAAAGCAGGAGCAGTAAGAAAAAGCCTTGAAAATGAAATGATAGGGCATATTATTGCTGAAGGGGAGTTGATGGGAAAATACAGAAAAAAATAATTTTGGCTCTTCGCTATTCCCTATGGATAAGTTGATTTTCAATTCAAGACTGTCCTTGGTTTTTATGAGTACATTATGAGGATAGCCGCACAAAACAACAAAGAGCCATAATTTTCTTACGGGGGAAACAGAGTGGAAGAAAAGCAAAAAGCTGAATTGAATCCTGATTATTTCGAAAATCCCGGAAGCGGCCTGGAAAAAGCAACCTTTGCTGCAGGCTGTTTCTGGGGCATTGAAGAGGCTTTCAGGCAGGTTAAAGGTGTAGTTGCAACTGCGGTTGGCTTCAGCGGCGGCCATTTTGAACGCCCTACTTATGAACAGGTCTGCACCCTCGATACCGGGCATGCCGAAGCAGTTCGTGTGATTTTCGACCCGAAAGTGGTGTCTTATGAAACCTTACTTGATGTCTTCTGGAAAATCCATGACCCCACTACAAAGGACAGGCAGGGCCCTGATGTCGGAAAGCAATACCGCTCAGTTATCTTTTACCATGACGAAAAGCAAAAAGCTGCGGCGTTAGCTTCAAAAGAAAAGCTCGAAAAATCAGGGGTTTTCAAAAATTCGATAGTCACTGAGATTGTGCCGATTTCCGAGTTTTATATGGCTGAAGATTATCATCAGCAGTATTTTGAAAAAAAGGGTTTTCTGCAGAATGTACTCCGAGGTTTGAAGAAATAAACCCCAAAAAGAAAAACGCCACTTAACAATTTAAATCAAAAAAATAACCTTTAAAATAGCCATTTAGCTGAATAGCGCTTAACTTGTGTTCCTGTTACTTCATAGAATATTTTTTGTTTTTCTAACTCTTTTTGTGTTGTTACATAATTTGATAAACATTCTAGCAAATACATATAGTAACTCATTAATTTTTAAGTCAATGTTATTTTAAGTCAATGTTATTTTGAGGCAATGTTATTTTGAGGCAATGTTATGCGTTTTAAAATTCTAGCCGCTGCAATGTTAATTTTGTTGGGGATTGTCGTTTTTTCTGTTTATTCTGGCTCTAGCAATGAAGACATCTCGGACGACAATGATATCATTCAAAAAATAGAGGTTAACAACAGCAGTTTTCTTGAGTTCTCGAAAGATTTGGATGATTTTGAAACAGTAACCCTAGATATTGATAAACTCAGGAAGGCCGCAGACAGTGGACATGTATTTCTTAGATTAATGGAAGAAGAATATGAAATTCGAATCCAGGAGGCGTCCAGATACACTGAAGATGAATACTTTTATGCGGGGCCTGTTGTAGGGTATAATGAGAGTAGAGCTGACTTATATTTACAAAAAAACAGTTTTTGTGGGTCTGTTGGGCTGGGTAAACCCAGGAATGTGACATATAACATTAGACCTGCCGATGAGAAATATAATGGCAAAACAGTTTACATTGTATTTATGCAAGATTGGGAAAAAGAAAAGGAAAAGATGGAAAAGATGGAAATTGATCCTTTACAATTTTTCCTCATAAACAGTGATTTCAAAAAGCATGTAATGTCTATTGAGATTTTTGATTTTAATAATAAGTCCGTGTTCAAAGAAAACTACACAATAGACCCTGAGGAAAAGATTTCCTCACCGAAAATAAATGCCGAGCTGGGACAATACAGGTATGAAATTATTCTGGACAATAAATTTACTTTTGAACAGAAAATACAGGCAGATTACGCCGCTGATGTTAGTTCTTCAGAAACACTATACATCTACATTTCTGATGATCCAGAAAACCCTGTTACGTTCGGAATTACAGTTGCCTGAGTAAATTTTTGTAACTCGTATGAGGGGTAATATGAAGCTCGTATAAAGGGTAATATGAAGCTCGTATAAAGGATAATATGAAGCTATAAAAGTAAAGCTGCATATTATCTTTATATATATTACTTTATATAAGCTAAAGTATTAATTCATTTTCTAAGTTTTTTTATTTTATAGGTTATAAAGTCAAGATTTCAGTTATTTTTATACTTTATAGACTAAGTTTAATATATCTCGTAATGATACTTACTTTTTGAGGAAAAGTTATGCGTGTTATAATTATAATTACTGCAGCTCTAATCTTGTTGGGAATTGTAATTTTTTCGGTTCCTTCTGATTCAAACAGCGGGGTCATTTCTGATAATAAAAATCTGATTCTAAAAATAGAGAATAATAGCAGTTTTCTTGAGTCTCCTATAGAGTGGGGCGGTTTTAAAATAGCAACAGCAGATATCGACAAAATCAGGGAAACCTCTGTTAGTGAAAATTCAAAGAAGAATTTGTCGGAAACTGATGAGAACGCTATATTTAAAGAAATAAAATTTGACAGGAATTCAATTGTGGCTCCTGAATCATGTGATAGTTTTGAAACTGTAATAGTGAACCCTGCGAAGTTCAGGGAGTTAGCCTCGAACGGAACTGTAAACCTGGACCTCATGGGAGAGGACTATGAACTTAAACTTCAAGAAAGAGAGATTCAAAAGCCAAATGTAAATTCTTATATGGGATACATTGCAGGAAAGCCGCAAAGTAGTGTTTTTTTCACAGTAAAAGACGAGTCAATTGACGGTTGTATCAATGTGGATTTTTTCAATCAATCATATGGGATTGCTTCAACTGACGAGAAGTATGATGGGAAAATTGTCCATCTTCTGTGGAAGTATTATAATGAAGGAGGAGAGGAAGAAATTAAGAAAAATCACTCTTTAGATCCATTAGAATTTTCTCTGAAAAATAATGATAAGAAGAGCCATGAAATCCATATCGAGCTTTTGGATTTCTATAATAACTCTGCATTCAAAGAAAACTACACAATGAATCCTGAGGATGAAATCTTTTCGCCTGAAATAACTGTCGAACCGGGATACTACAGGTATAAAATTATTTTAGATAATAAATTTACTTTTGAACAAAGAGTAACGGCAAGTTACGCTGCTAATTTAGGTGGTTCAGAAAAAATTTATCTCAATATCCGTGACGATCCGGATAACCCTATTGAATTCGTAAGTGAAATTTCCTGAGTAAATTCTTTTTCTTTTTCTTTTTCTTTTCTTGCTGCAGTTGAAAAGAACTTTATTCCTAATGCAAGATTTCCTTTATTCAAGTCCTTTATTCAAGGGTCGAGATAATTATTTACCTTCCCTTATCCTATTTTTCCTCATGATTTTTGACCCTATCACTATCTGCAACCTGGAACTTCAGAACCGATTTGTAAGGTCCGCAACTCACGAATTTCTGGCTGAAGAAGACGGAACGCCCACTTCCCGGCTCGGAGACCTTTATGAAGAGCTTGCAAAAAATGAGGTCGGGCTGATCATAACCGGCTATTCCTATGTCCTTCCGGGCGGGCAGAGTGATATCTACCAGCAGGGCATCTATAATGACCGTTTTATCGAACCCTATCGGAAGATAACCGAAAGGGTGCACAGGTACAAAAGCAAAATTGCGCTCCAGATCGTTCACGGAGGGCGGCAGGCAAGTGTTTCGGATGAATATCCGGTCCCAATGGCTCCTTCGGAAGTAAAAGACAGCCATTCGGCAGTCGTGCCGAGAGAAATGACCGAACAGGAAATCCTGGAAGTAATCGAAGCTTTTACAAAAGCGGCGGTCAGGGCGAAAAAAGCGGGTTTTGATGGAGTACAGCTTCACTGTGCCCACGGCTTTCTCTTAAGTAATTTCATATCTCCCTATACGAACAGGCGGACTGACCGCTGGGGAGGCTCGGTAGAAAACCGGTCAAGGATAGTCACGGAAATTGTCAGGCGCATAAAAGAAGAGGCTGGAGATTCTTTTCCCATTCTGGTCAAACTGAATGCAACCGATGGCTTCCAGCCCTGTTGTTCAAAGGCTGAACTGGGACTTGATATTTACCAGGCAGTAGAAATTGCAATGCTTCTGGAAAAGGCTGAAGTCTGCGCAATTGAGGTAAGCGGAGGAATCGGTGAAGCTGGTGGGGTAACTATAAGGACTGCAATCAATAACCCTGCAAAAGAAGCATATTTCAAGGATTGCTCTAAAGCAATAAAAAGTGCAGTAAACATTCCGGTTATTCTTGTTGGCGGCATCAGGTCGCTTTCGGTTATTAATGACCTGCTTGAAAACGGGTCTGCAGACCTGATTTCAATGAGCAGAGCCTTTATCAGTGAACCTGACATTGTTCCGAAATTCAAATCAGGGAAGGTTAAAAAAGCAAGGTGCGTATCATGCAACCTTTGTTTTGATCCTGAGGGCATAAGCTGCAATTTCCAGTTTGAGTAAAGATTGGAGTGAACTACTCCTCCCGGAGTCCTTCACCTAATGGCTTAGGTTCCAGGGAAGAGTGTTCATCAAGAACTGGAATCCAATTCTCCAGGTTTAACTGAAGAAACAATCTGTCACGCCCTTGTCCATATTCATTCTTTCGATATTCTGCACATTTAAATCCAAATTTGTCACAATAAATATGCCGGGCTCGTAAATTGTTTGGATCAACAGTTAAGAAAACAATAGATAATCCGTTCTTTTTCAGGTGAATTAGAGATTGTAGTAAGAGATAACATCCATATCCTTTTTCCTGGCTTTCTTTCTCTACTGCTATCTCTAATAGATAAGCAAATCTGGGATTATCCCATTCTTTCATAAATATAGCAAAACCTTTCAAGGAGTTACACGCAAAGAGACCGAAAGCGTGTCCATATCTTAGATAAGGTACCAAAGACCAGTTACTAAGTATATTCTCATCAAAAGCATCATAATCAATTTCAAGCATTCTCGCGATATTTTCTTCATCTTTCTTAATTGATCGAACATTAATTTTTTGCTCATTTACCTTATTAATAAGTTCAACTCCTCAAAAATACTATTTATGTACAGTTCGTTTTTGGTCTTTGCCTATTTTAAATCATGTTCTAGAATTTTTGTTGTTATTCTTCATATCATGTTTTGCTCTTTACATCTTATTTTGCTCTTTACATCTTGTTTTGCTCTTTACATCTTGTTTTGCTCTTTACATCTTGTTTTGCTCTTTACATCTTGTTTTACTCTTTACATCTTGTTTCAGACAGTGTATAGTTAATCTGGACGTCATACTTTCTATGCACACTTATGTTTCATTATAAATATTTAAGACAAATTTTTTAAGTTTTCTGGATTAGAGCAACTTGCCTTGAATAATAAAAGTTGCGGTGGCGCACTCCACAGCAAGCTAGCTGGGTATTCAACTGAAATAAATATCTCTTACTCTCAATTACCCTTACAACCAATGTTTCATTTGCTCACATTAGAGCTTCAGAGATACAAAACTTTTAAACATTAGTTTTATGACGATGTCCAGAATTAGTTCTCATAACACCTTCACACAATTTAATAAATCATATTTGGACCTCGATAATATATCTTTGTTTATATAAATAGCATTAGAGAGCTATTATGTTATATTCGATATATGAAAGCAAAAACATATTCAGGATATATAAAGCAAAAATAGATATCATTCAAAAAATTACTCGGTTTTCAAGAGTTACTTTTGATCAGTCCGGTTTACTTTTCCTTTATTATAGTTCCAGGCCGAACTTAATAGTTTAGCGTGATCTTTATCATCGCGATTTTATAATAAGGGCAGCCATTAAAGATATTTTTTTATAATAGATGGATACAAAAGAGATAAGCCTTCCAGGCAATTAACAGGACTCTGGTTTATATTTTTGCCGGGTCTGCTACCTTAAAATATTTGTGAGGAAAGTAAGAATGTCAGAAGAGAACCGTGTCGGTAGTAAGATACGCCAGCTTAGAGAAGCCAGGGAAATGACCGTTGAAGAATTGGCTGAAGCCAGTCAGAGCAGCGAGGAGTTAATCCAGCAGCTAGAAAACGGAGCCCTGGTCCCTTCCTTAACACCTCTTTTAAAGATTGCCCGGGCTTTAGGCGTCCGCCTCGGTACTTTTCTGGACGATATGCCCCAGAGCGGACCTGTAATTGTCAGGGCAGGGCTGTCAGAGAATGTAGTCCGTTTTTCGGGGAAGACTGAGAAACCCAGGAAAAGTGCTCTTGAGTTTTATTCCCTTGCCTCCGATAAAGCAGACCGCAATATGGAGCCCTTCATCATTGATATTCATCCGTCTCCCGAGGAAAGTCACCAGCCCTCTTCTCACGAAGGAGAGGAGTTTATTTATATCCTTTCCGGGGAAATCGAGATCTTCTACGGAAAGGACGTCCACAGGCTAAGCGCCGGAGACAGTATTTATTATGACTCAATTATCCCGCATGATGTCCACGCAGCAGGGAAAGAGGACGCAAAAATTCTAGCTGTGATCTATGCTCCTCTGTAAAGCCGCAGTCAGGTAGATGAGAAAGTGGGCACTTACTTTTAACTGGCTGGAAACTCCAGATTTGAGAAATTAAACGCAAGTATTTAGAGTTAAGGAATCAAAAATGTTCAGTACAATTGTTAGTCCGCGCTTTGGGGACATAGACGGGCTTGGGCATGTGAATAACACTGTCCTCCCGGTCTGGTTCGAAATTGGAAGAAACTCAGTATTCCGGCTTTTTTCACCGGACCTTGATCTTAGCCCTGATGTATGGCACCTGATTCTTGTCAGGACCGAGTTTGATTTTCTGCACCAGATGTATTTCAGGTCGGACGTGGAGATAAGAACTTTCATTACAAAGATAGGAAACAGCTCATTTACTGTCGGGCATGAGGCGTGGCAGGAGGGCGAGCTCAAGGTGAAAGGTCAGGCAGTCCTGGTTTATTATGACTTCAAGCTCCAGAAAGCAATGCCCCTTCCTGATCCAATCCGCGAAATTCTGACCACGCATATGTTTCCTGCGATGGATAATGCTGAAACGGACACGGATTCCCCTTGCTCAATTTGAATTTATTTAACTGACTGCCTGCAAACCGAACTTTAGAGCACATGAGACTTCTCTGTTCGCAAATCAACGTCTCTAAAAAGTTGATAATTCAAGTGAGAGGCTAATACAATGAATCTTATAGAAGAGTCCCTCGGTAATTACTTTGAAAAACAGGTGGCTGTAGACCCTGACCACGAGTTTATAATTTATCCTGACCGCAACCTTCGTTTTACTTATGGGCAGTTCAATGAAAGGGTTAATAACCTTGCAAAAGGGCTGTTAGCTATAGGGATAACAAAAGGGGATCATGTAGGAATCTGGGCAAAAAATGTTCCTGATTGGCTTACCTTCATGTTTGCCACGTCAAAGATCGGAGCAGTACTTGTTACTGTAAATACTGCCTACAAGAGCCATGAGGTCGAATATGTGTTAAAACAGTCCGACATGAAGGCCCTGGCTATGATTGATAGCTATAGAGACGTTGATTATCTAGAAATAATTAATGAACTGGTCCCTGAGCTAAAAACCTCTGAGAGAGGGAGATTAAAAAGCAAAAACTTTCCCTATCTTAAGAGTATAATCTACGTAGGACAGGAAAAACACCGTGGTATGTATAACACAAGTGAGCTTCTGCTTCTTGGCAGCCATTATCCCGATGACAATCTCCGCGAGATTATGGCCAGTGTTGACTGTGACGATGTTGTCAATATGCAGTATACATCAGGTACGACAGGTTTTCCTAAAGGAGTCATGCTGACCCATAAAAATATCCTGAATAATGGGCTTTCTATCGGAGACCGCCAGAGGTTCACCTATGTAGACAAACTCTGTTTTCCGGTACCACTTTTCCATTGTTTTGGGATAGTACTCGGAGTTATGGCGGTTCTGACTCACAGAGCAACGCTTGTTATGCTTGAGATTTTTGACCCTCTATTAGTGCTTGCTGCGGTACACAAAGAGAAATGTACAGCTCTTTATGGCGTGCCTACAATGTTTATTGCCGAATATACGCATCCAATGTTTGACATGTTCGACCTATCTTCTCTCAGGACAGGGATTATGGCAGGTTCGACCTGTCCCGTGGAAGCCATGAAAAAGGTCGTAAATGATATGCACTGCTATCAGATTACCAGTGTTTACGGGCTTACGGAAGCTTCTCCCGGTATGACTCAAACTGCTGTGGATGATCCTCTAGAACTCAGGGTCGAAACTGTTGGTAAGCATTTCCCGGGCGTAGAGGTCAGGGTTGTCGACCCCGATACCAATGAGCCTGTGCCTTCAAACACTGTAGGAGAAATATGCTGTCGCGGGTATAATATAATGAAAGGTTACTATAAGATGCCTGAAGAAACGAAAAAAGTTATCGATAAAGGCGGCTGGCTTCATAGTGGAGACCTTGGAACCTGTGACGAAAATGGTTATTACAGGATTACAGGCAGGATTAAGGATATGATTATCCGGGGAGGAGAAAATATCTATCCCAGGGAGATTGAGGAACTCCTGCTTACCATGCCAGGAATTACAGATGTCCAGGTTGTTGGCATCCCCGACAAAAAATACGGGGAAATTGTAGGCGCCTTTGTGATTCTCAAGAAAGGGGCAGACCTTACAGAAGCCGATATAAGGGATTATGCCTTAAGCAAAATCGCTCGCTATAAGGTTCCAAAGCATGTATTCATTGTAGACGAATTCCCATTGACAGCAAGCGGTAAGATTCAAAAGTATAGGCTAAGGGAACTGGCTGCAGAACTTATTAATAAACAGGGGAAAGATAGCAATTGATTAAAGGCAGTAGCCATTGACAGTTATTGACAACTCTTGAACTCATATCATAAAAAGTTAATCAGTTGTCATTAACCACACAGGTTGTTTTATCGGCCATTCAGGTCAATTTTCTTTTTTAATTTTATTTCAATTCGTTAATTCTTTTTTCAATTCGTTAATTCTTTTTTCAATTCGTCAATTCTTTTTTCAACTCGTTATTCTTTTTTCAATCCATTGATTCTTTTGCTCTAAAATTTCAAAGCCATTAAAAAATAAGATGTTATCAAATTTTAAATATTGATTACATTTTTGAAGGGCATTTTAATTTGTTCTCATATCAAAAAGTGTATGATAATACAAAAACGATAGGCAATTGAATATTTGACGTAATTTATTATATATACGATTTCAGCATTAGAAGGTGTAGTTGTAAGAGAAGCGCAATAGTGCACCTTTGTGCATAGCGTATGGGGAATTTTTCTGTAGGGGTTTCATCGATTGAGAGCTCAGGGATCAAAAGGAGCTCTCAATCAATCACCACAACCAATTAATGTCTGCACTGTGTTCTCTTGCAACTAGATGAAGAATATGAGGGAGTATTCTTCAAGGGGGTTTCACCGATTGAGAGCCCAGGGGTCATCAAAAGAGGGCTCTCAATCAATGACCAACTTTTAACTTAATTTGAAGTACTTAAACTATTTTTGATTAATAAACTATTTTGATTAATAAACTATTTTGACTAATAAACTATTTTTAACTAAACTCTTCGCACAATTTATTAATTTTCATAAATCGTACAAATAGTTTAATTTTTCTCCCAGTTTCCCCCGGTTGAAGTTCAGCTTTTGAATTTTTACTATTTCCCAACCCTCACCTTTTCAAATCTTTCAAACAATCAATAACTGTCCTATTCTATTTAAGTCCTTTGATGAGTCACTTTTATTTGTGTCTACACTAACAAATATTGGTCATTTTGTGATCATACTTTTTATTTGAAAATATTTTATAATAATATTAGCAATATAGGGCAATTAGAAAACTCCTAACTAAAATATAAATTTTAACTAAAGTTCTTAATTAAGATTCTTAACTTTTCCAAAAATCGATGTACTGAGAAACATTGCAGGAATTAAACGAAACATTTCGACTAGAGGATCAGTTTTTTTAAAATTTGGCAAAGGCACCAAATCAGATTTTGATTCAACAGTAGAACAAATACTCAGTCTCAACCCTCAAAGTCGGAAACCTGGTCTCTAGAAAGTTCAAAGATATTAAATGCCTCTAATGAGAATAAAAGTCCGATATTTAACTTATAACCGCTGATGGGACTTGAAAAAACAGCTAGCCCACGATACATCAAGTGAGTTTTTTCCTTTTTTTCTTGGGGTAAAAGTTGAATAGCCTTCTTATCTGATAGAGCCGGTTTATATTACGAAGCATAAAATCCCTCCTGAATCTTGAAATCAGGAAATATAAGCTTCAACTTTTTCTGTGACTTATCAGGTCTTAAAATCAGGCAAATAAGCCACATACATGGGATATTTTCAAAAAAGTGGCAGACTCTGTATAAAAGCGGCGAATCCAGAAAGAAAAGTGAGAATTTTTGAGAAGGACTGGATATTTCGACTTCCCCCATTTTTGGAGGATAATTTATATCAGTCCTGTAAGCACTACGCCGATTCCCATAAGCGCCACACAGCCCACGGCCGCAAAGTCCACCTTATTCCAGGCAAGCCTGTTGTCCACACTGTGTCTGTCCCTGTATCCCCTCATATCCATCGTCAGGCCGAGGACCTGGGTCCTTCCAAGAGAATTTGCCACCAGGGGCACAAGAAGCGGCTTTATACTCCTTACCTTTCCACGAAGCCCTTTTCCTGGGTTATAGCCCCTTGCAAGCTGGGCTTCATGAATACGCTGACCTTCGACCTGCAGGCTCGGGATGAAGCGAAGGGCAATTACGAACATAAGCACATAATCCACAGGGATGTGGATTTCCAGAAGGGCTTTCATGAGGTCACTGGGCCTTGTTGTGACCACAAGAAGCTGAAAGGCGAAGAGCATTGCAAAGAATCGGAGGGAAAGGACCACTCCAAAATCCAGAGCTCCGGTAGTGACTGGAAAAATCCCGTTGGTAGTAAGAGTTCCTGCCGGGATAAGAAAACCCAGGGTTACTCCGCTTTTCATGGTAAAGACCGTTAGCAGAATCAGGCTTACACTCAGAAAAACAAGGAGCTTGAGCTGTCTGAGAAGTTCATGATGGAGTCGGGCTTTGATGGACACCAGAAAGATTCCCAGTACTATAAGGGCCAGGCACATGGAATTCGTTGTAAAAACACTCAGAACTATAATTCCTGCGACAGCCGTAATTTTGGAGAGTGGATTCATTCTATGTAAAAAGCTGTCACTGTTAATGTACTGCATAATCTCCTTCATGCACAAATGCCTCCATGCTCTCTGCTCACCTGTTCACTGTTCATCTGTTCTCTACCTGCAGTTCCCCTGCGAGTATCTTCAACGATTTTTCCGGCCTCCATGCGAATAATCCTCTCAGCGTGGTCTTTTACTATCTGCATGTTATGGGTCACCATGACTATTGTGTGCCCTTCCTGCTGAAGTTTTCTCATGAGCTGCATCATACTGTCCGATTCTTCGGCGTCCAGGCCTGTTGTAGGTTCATCGAGCACGATCAGTTCGGGCTTCATGGCAATTACGCAGGCAACCGCCAGCCTCTGCCTTTCTCCCCTGCTCAGGTTACGGGGAAAAACCTTTAGTTTTTCGCCAAGATTTACAAGTTCAAGGGAATCGGATATTGCTTTTTCAGCCTCAAGCCCTTTTATATTAATGTTATTTAATCCGAAAGCAATTTCTGCTTCGACGGTATCCTCAAAAAGCATATTGTCCGGGTTCTGAAAAACCAGCCCGGTGTGTTTGACAAGCTCGTTTACAGGAGTTTTTGAAGTTTCAAGGCCTTTTATTATTACACTTCCGGAATAAGGATGTAATAGACCATTAAAATGCTTGACAAGGGTTGTTTTGCCTGAACCGTTCTCACCCAGCACAGCAACGAGCTCACCGGGATAAATTTCCAGGTCTATGCTATCGAGCGCCAGGACTTCCCCGTAACGCTGTGTGAGATTTCTTACAGAAATAATGGGCTGCATTTCCTTTCCCTTATTCTGAGAAATATAATGGGCCTGTCGATCAGTTTCAGAAATTTCCTGTTCAGAAGCAAGAGAAGACTCCGTAAGAGAAGATGCTGTAAGAGAAGATGCTGTAAGAGAAGATGCTGTAAGAGAAGATGCTGTAAGAGAAGATGCTGAAAAATCAGCCGGACTTTTTATAGCTTTTATTCTGCCTTTTTCAAGCAGCACGACCCGATCCCCAATTTCAAGGAAATCGTCTATGTTGTGGTCTATGATTATGATAGTCTTCCCGGCTTCTTTCAGCCGTTTCAGTATTGAAAAGATTCTTCTTACGGCCTTTGTATCCAGTTCGGCTGTAGCTTCGTCAAGGATAAGGACTTCGGTATCGAGGGCAAGGGTTGCTGCAAGTGCGGCTTTTTGCTTCTGCCCACCAGAAAGAGTATGTGGTGCTCGGGTTTTCAGGTGGCTGATTTCGCATAATTCCATTACTTCTTCCAGTCTGTTCATCAATTCCTTTTTGGAATATCCTCGATTTTCAAGTCCCGAACGGATTTCCTCTTCGACACTTGTGAAGATCAACTGTGATTCCGCATCGTCAAAAACCATCCCGATATGCCGGCTCAGTTCCTTCATGCCGTTAAAACTTTTCACGTTCCGGTTTTTAAAAATGATTTCTCCTTCGGTCTTGCCCCCGATTTCATGGTGCAGGATGCCTGCCATAGCAAGGGCAAGCGTTGTCTTTCCGGCTGCACTGTGCCCGGTAACCAGAAGCAGTTCTCCCTGTCTAACCTCAAGGTTAATTTTATTCAGGACAGGGGTTTCAGCTGTTCTGTAGGTATATGAAAAATCTTTCAGTACTATCATGCTCTCCCCCGGGCAAGCACCCTTGAGGCAGGCAGGTAAAGTATCTGCACAATGATGGCATTGGCGACCGCAGTTAATCCCACAATCGGGATTATAGCAGCTACAAAAGCTCCCATGGTTGCGAACTTGGACAGGATCGCAGGAGCGACCAGAATCATCGCAACGACTACAAATGTTGAGCCGCTAATCAAAGTTCCTACCAGCGTTGAAGGGGCAGGAGAAAGTGAAAACTTATTCCTGAGACTTTTGTACGTGACCAGGCAGGCAACGGCCCCCACAGGCTCACTGATAAGGTTTGCAGGTGGAAATATTGAGTGACTGAGAAGTGCGCAAACTATGCCTGCTACAATCCCAATACCTATGACTTCTGTGAATGTGGGCATCACAAGGATAATAGCAAGGCAGTAAAACGCTATTACAAGATTTGAAACGATAGGGCCCGGAATTACAAGGGATAAATAGCGCACTATTGCGCCGACTGCAAGCAAGATTCCAACAATGGCAATATCCTGAGATTTCATAAAAAACCACACATCCTGTGAATCCTCTTCGGGAAATTCTCCTGTAAGCTGAATTACTGTGATTATAAACTCGATAATTTGATTAAACTCGACAATTCGATTAAACTCAACAATTCGATTAAACTCGACAATTCAATTAAACTCGATAATTCAATTAAACTCGATAATTCAATGCCACAACTTAGTACTACAGAGCATAATAATGTACATTAATATATAAACTTTATGCTTTAGTAGCCTACGTTATACTTTTTAGTAGCCTATAGTATACTTAGATCTGTATCCTCTTCAAATTCAAGGGAGAATTTTCCAATCCGAAAAATATGTGATAATTTTTCCATGTGGCCGTTTTATTATACAGTTTTGAAGTTGAATGTGTCTTCTGAGCGTGTTTTTAGACCTGGTTTAAGTTTTAACTTTACCATAAATATGTGAAATTTACTTTTATACATGCAATTTGAAGAAAATACTTATATTCCATTTTCACCGAATCCTTACCCTGAAGATTGTAGGGTTGAAGAGCAAGTCGGAAGCCGCTTTCGATAGGAAAACTAATCAGGAGTAAGAACAATAGGATTAACAAGGACTATTGTGGGGTTTGATACATCGCCGGTAGATGTAAACGAGCTGGATGAAGTCCGGGCTATTGAAGAAGGATTCAAAAAAGCGTATAGTGGGGACTTGAAAGGAACAGTAGAAGCTGTCGACAAACTCAAGGGCTTCGCACTCCAGTTGATTCCCCTGGATGCCGATGCTGAAAACGAACTGGATATAAAAGCACTGGTAATCTCTATAGGGGACATAGCAAGGGTATCTGCCGAAATGAAAATGGAGCAAGCATGCTCAGTTTCAGGTCGTGTTCTTGGAGATATATCACTTGAGGCTGCCGGCCAAAAAAGGGAGACGATTGCTATAAAGGCTCTATCTATTGTAGGGAGCCTTGCCCTGGAGTTTGCTGGAAAAGGCCTGGATGCAGCAGCCATAAGTGCAGCCGAATCACTCGGAACTTGCGGAAAGGGCTACTCAATAATGAAAATGGAAACGCTGATAAGCCTTGCTGAGGCATACCTTCTGCAGATATCACTGCTATCCATAGAAAAAAGCCTTAATAAGACCGGAATTGCCGCTATAAGCTACCTTGGGGAGATAGGAGTCGCTTCGGCCAAACAGGCAATAGAAACCAGCACTCTGGAAGCTTCGGTCATTCTTGAAGATCTGGGTAATGCCGCTGTAAGAGAAAATAACGAGTCCTGCACAAAAGCAGTAATTGAGGCACTCGAAAACCTGGGCACCGAAGTATCTCAGGGAGGAATGAAAAATATACTTGTCCAGATCGCATGGTCTCTGGAAATGATCCGGTTACTCGCTCTGGAGCAAGGTATGAAAGGAGCTTGCTTTGCCGCAAAAGCTGCGCTTGAATCCATCAACACGGCAGGCCTGCTTGACGCAGAACAGAACCTGGAAAAAATCAGGGAAATAAAGGAATTCCATTCTTTTATCCTGAAAAAGAGTTAAAGAAGCAGTTGGGGAAAGTTAGAGTTAGGGAAGCAAAATAGGGAGTTAAAATAGGGGAGTTAAACAATAAAGAAACTTAAAACGCCGGAAGTAGAGCTTGAAAAATTTATTTTTCCGCATTTGAGTATAAAATAATTTAGAAAGAATACAAATAGTTATAGGAAAATCATAAATCACTGTAGAAAAATCACTGTACAAAAATCATAAATCACTGTAGAAAAATCACTGTACAAAAATCATAAATCACTGTAGAAAAATCACCCTAAAAAAGAAATTCGATGTAAGAAATTAAATATGGTGCTCCGGCCGGGATTCGAACCCGAGTCTTCGGCTCGAAAGGCCGGAATGATTGGCCGGACTACACTACCGGAGCACATTGCATCTCACAGCGAAACCTTCAATAGACTTAAGTAATATATAAATCTGTCCCTTGATGGCCCTTTCTGGTGTAATCTATTAACAAGATAACCTTTTATGTGATGACTGTTAAAATTAATTTTTGTTACGTTATATAGGTAAGACGCAACTCTTCGAAAAAGATCCTCTAAAATTCTGAAATCTCAAAATATTGTAACTATTCAGGTAGCCTTGTTAAGGCTACACAATTTTTCCTCGTTCCGAGGAAAAATTGGATATAAAATGAACCATTTTCTTCCTTGATGAAACGTGAAGAGATTCTTGCTTTGTGTGCTTCAAACCCTGAAGTTATTGCTTATATTATAAGTCTTGAATCTCAAATTAAAGACCTCACTGAAAGATTGCAAGTTTTAGAATTTCGCTTAAATCAAAACAGCCGAAACAGCAGTAAACCTCCTTCTAGTGACTATATTTCCAAAGGAAAACCTAATCCAAAAAGTCTCCGTAAACAGAGTGGCAAGAAACCTGGAGGTCAAGAAGGTCATCCAGGAACAACTCTCGAAATGGTAGATAATCCTGATTAGGTAATAGAGCATTCTTTGAACTGTTGCGAAGAATGCGGCCAGAATCTTGAGGATGTTGAAGTTGAAGCTTATGAGGTAAGACAGGTTTTTGATATTCCGCCTGTAAATCTTATTGTTACAGAACATCAAAGTCAGATTAAGATCTGTCCTTGCTGTGGAAGGTTAAATAAAGCTGAATTTCCAGAATCAGTAAATTCCCCAGTTCAATATGGTCCTAATATCGTAGCTTCAGCAATTTACTTTAAAAATCACCATTTCATTCCTTATAAAAGGATTTCTGAATTGTTTCATGATGTAATGGGGATAAAAATCAGTTCTGCTACCATTATTGAAGCAGAAAGAGAATGTTTCCAGAACTTGAAGAATTTGAAAACGTAATTCGAGAAAAGTACTCTCTTCTCTGTATCCATTGTGATGAAACTGGAATGAAAGTTCACGGAAAAAGACATTGGCTTCATGTAGCTTCTACTGACAAATACACTTGTTATTTTGCTCATCCGAAAAGAGGATCAGAAGCTATTGATGCTATGGGAATTCTTCCAGAGTTTAAATGGGTAGCAGTTCATGATGGATGGAAACCTTACAACGGTTATAATTGTGATCATGCTCTTTGCAATGCCCATCTCCAAAGAGAACTTATTGGAATTGAGGAGAGTTATAAACAGCAATGGGCTAAAGATATGAATGAGCTGTTATCTGAAATGAAAAAGTATACTGATGAGTGCAAAGAGCAGGGCAAATATCTGGATTTTGAACAAGTTAAGGCATTAGAAAAAAGGTTCGATACTGTAGTCGCGAAAGGAATTGAAGAAAATCCACCTTCTCTAAATCCTGAAAGACAAGGAAAACGTGGTATGTATCCAAAAACCAAAGCAAGGAATCTGCTTGATAGGTTTATAGAACATAAAGAAAAGATTCTGAGATTCCTGAAAGACTTGAAAGTTCCGTTTGAGAATAATCAAGCAGAAAGAGATGTCAGGATGATGAAACTACAGCAGAAAATATCAGGAACTTTCAGAACTACACGGGGAGCGGAAGCTTTCTGCAGAATTAGAGCATATATTTCCACAATAAGAAAGAATGGTTTACCTGTTTTAGAGGGTATTCTCGCGGCGCTCAAAGGAGCGCCGCTAGCTATACCCTGAATAGTTACAAAATATTTTTAAAATAGTGTATAATTTGGATCTGGACAAACCGATCAAACGTCGTGAACTTTCACGCAATGCTTATAAAAAAGAATATGGTGCTCCGGCCGGGATTCGAACCCGAGTCTTCGGCTCGAAAGGCCGGAATGATTGGCCGGACTACACTACCGGAGCTTTTATTGTATCTTATTTTTCCCCTTATTGAAGGGGGTTCTTCAATAAGGGTTTTTTCTATAAATAGTTAGCGGCTGCCGATACCTTTCAAAATGTTATTAGCTGTTGAATTAGGCGATATCACAAGCCTTTTTAAAAAAAGCTTGACCGAAAACTGTCTTTAAGAATGATATTGGCTGTTGAGTCCAAAAATTCTTTTTTCACATTTCTTCTTCAGCTTTGTCCTCTTCAGCTTCGTCCTCATCTTCGACATCGGCTTTTATTTCATCTGTCTCTTCCGATTTTTTATCCTCTTGCACGAGGTTGCCAATCCATTCGCTGAGTCTCCCACAGTATTCTGGTTGACAGTCGCCAGTGCAGCCTGTACAGGACGAAAACAATTCTCCTGCAAGCAGAAGGTCATATTTTTCCTTAACCTCTTCCTTCGCTTTCAGTAGGTATGTTCTTGCTCCGTTTGAGACTCCAACCTCTCGTATAATAAGGTCTTTATCCAGAAGTTTTTTTATGATTCTGGAGCATTTTCTGCTGTCGATATTCAACTCTTTCCAGATGACGTTCTGGAAAACGCCTTCTTTATGTCTTTTTATTATATTATAGGCTTCTTCTTCAAGATCCATGATTTCACACTAATAGAGTTCCTTATGAAGTTTTATTCTTCTACAGGAGTGATCAGTATAATGTTATTACCGCGAAGTACTACTGAACCAAGGGAACGAACTTTTTCTCCTTTTACGATCTCCATGGTGTCCACGAGATGGAGGTTCATATAGTCGTCCACGCTCTTAAGAGTGCCTTCGAGCAGATTAAGATCGCCTTTCATTTCTACCTGGATTCTTGATCCAACAATTTTCTGAACTTTTTTATTTGGGAACAAATTTAAACCCTCGCTGATTTATTCTGAATTCTCCCCGTACTCACTTATGTTTTTTACGTCCCAAGCCAGTGAGGAGCAAGTCGCATCAGAACCGCATCCACACCTGCGGTTTACTTGTTGCCTGTATCAGACGCCTCATGCCAGCGACTGAGAAATTTCTTTATATTGTCACTCCACCGGCTTTTAAGAAAACTGAAAACTACATACCCTTTACAGAGATATATAACCATCGATCTCCAAGAGCTCTCAAATGCCCCCTGGATCAAATAGCTCCTTCCATAAACTGCAGTTCAAATTTTTCTGTTTACCAGCAACCGTTGCGCCGGTTGATCACGCCGATAGGGTTTGGGGATAAGGTTATCAGACTCAAACGGTTCTTGGGGTTTTCGGTCAAGCCTTTTTTGAAAAGGGTTGCGTTCAAGCCTTTTTTTCAAAAGGCTTGTGATCACGCTGATGGGGTTTGGGGCTAGGGATCTCTAAAACTTAAACATAATGGGTCAGATGTAACCCTGGAGGTCCGTACTTTCGTCAACAAGCTTTGCAGATGACTCCTTTTTTGGTCTCGGGATTGCTCTTGCAATGGGCCCAAAAACGGATTCATATTCATTTATATGCTGGGTCAGCCAGCGGGAAAGCTCAAGTGCAGCTACCGGAGAAAGTATCACTTCGGTTTCTACACGCCTCTGGATAACTCTTGATTCCGAGGAATCCCCAAACAGTTTTGGAGTGTCATTATAAAAACCGATCCTGAAATCATAGGGGCTGTGCCCACCTGCAGCTCCTATAGCATATATCTGCCTGAAGTTCTCAGGCTTCATAAATTCGATTGTAATACCTTTCTTAATCTTTTTAGAAGCTGCGCTTTCAATATTTTCCCTGGATTCAACATCCTCGGTCATGAAATTACCTCAATTTTTACTCTCACGTATCTTATAAGATTTTTATCTCATATCTCATTATACTGATGACCGACCCTTAAAAAACCGGCCAATCTTCTCAATATAAACAAAGCATTCCCACACAAGCAGGAACATTTTAACTCATTATACAATGTTATCTGCAAAAACGTTTTTGATCTTTTAACCCTGGACTTTCTTTTTAAGTTTTTTTGCTTCCTCTGCAACTCCCTTTTTAGAGTGTACTTTTGCTATAAGTTCCACGGCGTCAAGGTTCCTGACTGCGTTGTCCAGGTACCCGAAAACATCACCCTGATAGGCTGAGATGCCGTATTTATTTTCAAGTTTATTTACTATCTGTGCAGGCTCAAGCGCTTCTGTACGTAGCTTGATTATTTTTTCCGAAAACTTCTGTTCTGCGCATCCGCAGTAAGGCGAATCTTTGCATTTACAGGTTAAAAAGTCCGAAGCAAAGTTTAACAGGAGTTCCTGGAGTTTTGCATCAAGCTGGGAAAGAGACTCCCCGTCAAAAATTATATCAAGGGTAGCTCCCTGAAAAATCCTTGAAGGCATATTCACATGCAGGGAGCTTCCTATCTGGTTTGCATACTTGAAATATGCTGCATCAAAAAACTCCAGGTTCGTTGCGATCTTCAGGGGTTCATTATCTCCAAGCACTGCATCTCGAATCAGAAAAGCTTTCGATACCGGAAGGAAATGTGCTGCAGTAATTTTTCCAAACCGCGTAAGCGTTATTCGGTTTCCTTTTTTTTCCACAAAACGGTAGCTCTGAAGACGCAGAACCAACTTATCCAGGTCATAGTCTCCAAACATCTGGTTGTGGATCATTCTGAGGTCCTGCACCGAGGAGGTAACTGCAACCGATGCAAGCACTTCCTCGAGCTGTTCGGCTTCTCCATAATGTACGCCTGCTGAGATCATTTCTCCCTGGAGCAGTTTAATTGCAACCTCTTCTTCGGTATCGGACTGTGAACCGGAATACGATTTTCCAGGCACGGGCATAAGCACAACAACTCCCCTATCATGATAGTCAGGTCTCCCTGCCCTTCCGCTCATCTGCAGAAAATCCTGGACTGATATCCAGTCAATTCCCATTGCCAGGGATTCAAAGATCACCTGGGAAGCCGGAAAATCCACCCCAGCCGCAAGAGCAGCCGTGGTCACAATTACCGGAATCTCTCCTTTTGCAAAACGAGTTTCAACTTTCTTTCTCTCGTACTGTGAAAGCCCGGCATGATAGGGAGCCGCCTGAATAGAAAGAGCTCCTGCAAGCTTGTGACAGTTTCGACGGGAATTTGTAAAGACAATTGTCTGTCCCCTGTGCTTTTTGGAAGATAACATTGAATATTCTTCTTTCGCGAGCTGGGAAATCAACTTTGCTTTTTCGTTTTCCTGGCAGAAAAGAAGATGCCTGTCAATAGGAACCGGCCTGTGCTCGTAACGGACAAGCTGAGCTCCAAGTTTCTTCGCATAGCCTGCGGGATTTGCAACAGTTGCAGAGAGATAGATGAACTGAGCTTCGGGTGCCACATATCTCAACCTTCCGATAAGCCCATCCAGCCTGTGGCCCCTCTCCTGGTCTTCGAGAGTATGGACTTCATCCACTACCACAGTTCCGATTTTGCCCAGAAAATCGGCATTTCCCGACCGAAGCATGTGGTCTATACCCTCGTAGGTCCCTACAATAATATCCGCACCCGGACTGGTCTGCATCTTCACGCGCTGAGAAGTTTTTATAAGAATTGCTCCGATCTTTATGGAGGTTGTGAACCCGAGTTTTGAATATCGTTCTTTGAACTGTTCATACTTCTGGTTTGCAAGTGCAACCAGGGGGACGAGGTAGAGCATTTTTCCTTTTTTGTTGAAGAGGTTCTGGATTCCTGCCATCTCCCCTATGAGGGTCTTTCCAGTTGCTGTTGCCGAGACTACAAACTGGTTTTTCCCTTCCAGAAGCCCGGCTTCTATCGATAATGTCTGGACAGGCAGCAGGGTCTCGGATTTTTCGAGCAGCATTTCCTTAAATTTCTTTTGCAGAGGCAGGCTTTTTACCCTAACTGTAGCACTGGCAGGATTTGTTCTTATAGTGTCATAGCGTGTGAATTCAGGGTCAAGCCTTTCAGGGCTCAGCATCCGGATAGTCCTGTCAAGGTCTCGGGTTTTTGAAAGCACCTGCTCCAGGAAATCTATGGATTTTTCCCCATACTGCACACCAGCCGAACGGACTGCACGCAATAGTTCTTCTTTTGCACATTCCAGGCAGATGAGTTCATTATTGTACTTGATGGATTTACTGTTTACAAAGTTGAAACGTTTATTAATCCAGCAATGTTTACAGATTTTTACTTTGTCCGCATCAAGTTGAAAACCTTTAAGCATTTCCAGAAAAGCAGCCTCATTTGAAGGATCTCCTCCTTCTGCGAACATTATTCGGTTTGCACTGCGCAGGAGCTCTATAAACTGCTGAGGAGGAATGAATTCTTCTTTTTTGCCGGTGAGGAGCCTGATTTTGAGAGGGCGAGGCCCTTTGTAACTATCTTTTATAACGAGCTCGGCCATATAAAGCGGCTGTTTCATCCGGTCCTTTATAGCCATAACTCTTATCTTCGATTTTTCAGCATAACCTAGGACCCAGAGCATGATTTTTTATCCTGATATATAAGTGGTATAAGTAAGATTTCCTTAAAACCTGTAAATTTCCCTTCAAAGTTTAAATTTTGAAGTTTGAGAAAACCAACATTCTGCTGTCTTCTTAATTTCTGGCAGCATAATTTGCGTTTACAGGTGAAAATCTATTTAAATATTGTTTATACTTTCAGCGTTGTTTGGGGAGTACTATATATTCTCCCTTAGCACACCTTTCGGACTTCTACTTTTCCATCTCACTTGCAACCTCACTTTATAGGTAACTATTATATAAATATTTTATTACTCAATAATTATATTATTAAATTTACTGGAAAATTTCCTAGAATAGCAATAGTATTGAATTCATCAATTAAAAAATTGTTTTAAGGAATTAGTTGGAGGAAGATCTAAAATAATTATTTAAAGAAATTGTTTGGGAGAAGCAATTAGAGAAACTACCTCTCGAAAATGCTAGAATAAAACTCTCTACATAGAAGCTACTTACCTATTGCTCCTTAAAGTACTGTTTTATAAACAGGCTCCTTCCTTAGCAAATCTGCACCTGCAGTTTCGAGTTTCCGGAATCTTTTTTATTGTATCCGAAATAATCTCAAAGATTGCATCCTGAGCTTTTCCCACAACTTCGGTAACTTCGTCAGCAGTTAGTTTCTGTGTGGTCATTCCGCAGGCCTGATTTGTGATAATGGCAAGAGAAGCATAACAGAGGCTGAGTTCTTTTGCAAGGCCCACTTCAGGTACACCCGTCATGCCCACAACATCGGCAAATTGGCTCATCATGCGGATTTCGGCCCTGGTCTCAAAACGTGGGCCCTCCGTGCAGGCATAAATTCCTTCGGTATAAGGTAGTCCCTGTTTTTCCAGAGCGTCTCTAAGGGCTACCCTGATCTCAGGGCAGTAAGGTTCAGATACATCGACGTGTACGGTTTTGTCATCATAAAAGGTAGAAGGCCGGTTCCGGGTAAAATCTATAAAATCGTTAAGTACTACAAAACTACCCACCGGATGCCCTCGCATTGACCCAACGGAATTTGTGGAGATTACACGTTTTGCCCCGATACAATCTACAGCCCAGATATTGGCCCTGTAGTTAATCCTGTGAGGAGGAATATGGTTTTCTCCTGCATGCCTGGGGATTACTGCAACTTTTTTCCCTCTTATGGTAGTAAGATAAACTGTAACTTCTCCATATGGAGTGTTTACTAACTTGCTTTCAAATTCCTGGTAAGAGTTAAAACCGACACCACCGAGCACTGCAATTTCAACGTTTTCAGGTATTTTTTCCATTTTATGATCTTCCTGACGGTTTTTACTATTACCCCCCATTTTCGATTTTTAACCCCGTCGAGCTTCAAAATTTATGACAGGTCGCCTGCAGTCAGGCGAGTTTTTTTCTTCTTTTATCTCTTCCTCTATCTTCATTTTCGGAGGCCTGATTCGATACGCTGTATTTTATTCCTGCAAGGGCAATGAGAACCGCAACTGCGACCGAATACACAAAGTACTGGAGGGCAAGGGACGCATCACTGGTAATGCCTTCCGAAAGGGACGCCGTCGCTAAAATGTATGTACTTGCACCCCAGAATAGCAGCCCTGTTGCGATCACGAATAAAGAGATTGCGACGTTTTTATAAATGGGCTTATTTTCCATCCTTAAATCGAAGATTTTTCCAAGGTCGGCAAGCAGCATCGCTCCTGCATACCACCAGACTGAAGCATTGATGAATACTGAGACAAGCGTAAGGATCCCCTGATACCAGACCCCATCTGCCGAGTAAAGCTTCCATACTTCCATAGCTCCGTATGCAGTTGCTACAAGCATTGTAAGCAGGGAAGCCGTATAGCTGATAAAAACCATCCTCTGTTCCAGAAAAGCATCCCAGAGCTTTTCTTTTTCAAGAGCGACAAGATCGTCCAGCCCAAAACCCCTGTACAACATGTAAAGCCCCACAGCTGCAAGAATTCCCACAATTGCACCTTCGGGATAGCGGGCAAGCAAAAATATTGCATAAATGAGAAAAGCAAGCCCTAAAGGTACAAAGAAAGTCTGGGAGATTTTCGGGTCGCTAAAGACGTGTTTCAGGATATAGTAAGTACTTTCAAGATTCTGGCTCTGCATTATTACAATTCTTTTCACGGAGTCAATTCTCATACGGGACTGGACAATAGGCACAAGCGTTTCGTCCTCTGCCCCATCCGAGACGAATATCGCCCTCTGCACGTCGTACATATTGAGAAATGTTTCAAGCTGCTCGGAAATTTTCTGGTCTGAGATCACTCCAACGTTTTTGTCTCCTGCAAAAGAAACTATCTCAGCATCCAGTAGTTCCGATCAGACTGACTTCCGAATGGTAAAAACAAATTGAACTTACATTTTATCCATTAATTTTCAAAGTAGACTATATTATTGATCAGATATTAAAATTCTTAAGCTATAACTTTCACTTACATTTTTCAAAAAATCAGATCACATTGAGTAATTTTATAGCATACGCTATTAGGTTCTTAAATTTTAATTTGAGATGAGTTATATTATAGTTAATCGAGTGCGTAGCACTCGATTTCTTTCTTCATTGACCCATCTCAAACAATCCAGTAACACACTAACAGGAATAAAATTCAGCGACCTTAGTCCATATCTTACAACTTTTTTTATGTCTTCATTTATTAATGATTTTAGCTCATAAGCTGTAATTTCTAGAACTGACTTTAGCATATTTAGCACATTGTACATGATGCATTGAATAATAAAGAACAATACTCTTGCTACTGGAGATTTTGTACATGATCGTATCTTGAACTCGTTTTTCACTCTATACCCAGTTTCTATATTCCATCGTTTTCTATATTCTTCAGGAATCATCTTTTCAAATTTCTCAATTGATTCTGCTTTTTTGTTTGTAGCAAACAGAAGATACTTTTTCTTTTTATTATTATATATTGCCACAACATTGAAAGAAGGTCCTCCTTTCTGGAATCGATATTCAAAAATAGTCGAAGTATTTCCATACTCTTTTTGATGATTTTTAAGTTCTCTATTGATAACCTGAGTCGATTTAGCTGCTATAACAAAATTGACTTTAAGTTCATCCAACTTTGAAATTACATCTGTGTTAAAAAATTCTTTATCAAGGTATGTTGTTCCTGTTTTTACACCTATCGTTTTAAGTCTTTTGAATAAAGATTCGATTAAAAGAGAATAATTCTTGTTCAAACTATTGATGTCTATTACGTCAAGTGTTAAGTGAGAAGTTCCAATTATATCAAGAGTACAGAACGATTTACCCCATGAACTACCATTCTTTAGTTTTATTCCTCTAATACCAGGAGTATTTTTGTCTCCATAATACGAAATGTCATGAAAATCAATAGCTATATCATGAATATTGTTTTCAAGTTTCATCATCTTGAAAAGCTCAAGATTCATTTTTCTAAAAGAGGAAAGAATATCTTCAATTTTATTTTCTTTGATGTAATTGAAAATAGTATCTGCTGAAGGTATTCTTAAGTCAGGATTTTTTCTTTGCAAATCATTACTTGCAGATTCAAGAGAGTCTGTAGAGGATGTTGCGGCATGCAGCAATATGTTTAAAGTGTCCTGACATTCATAATTTGCAGATTCTGGCAAAGTTATTATATTATATTTGCTAATCAATTCAGATGATACAGCCAGCAAGCTGGCTGTATCTGTGGTCATGGAATCGTTTTTTGTTGGCATTAAAAATAAATTCCATGATCTAATAAAACTTTTTTTCGGCTAATTCTAATTAGTTACTAATGTTCTAAATTCAGCATTCGGAACTTGGGTTATTCGGAACTACTGGCATCAGTTCCTTTTGCTCGTAATTCATCAAGAATCCTGATTCCACCGAAGATAGTGTTGGTATCAGAATCCTCCGGGTCTGCGATCCCAAGTGCAACGGCAGCCTGAACATTTGCCTCCCGCCCTACTATTGGGGTTTCGAGTTTTGCTTTTTCGCCCAGATCGTTATCTCTGTCTATGCATATAACTAAGGTCTGCATATATCCTCTATAGCTTTCAATGGCTTACTCTATCGCAGAGAGTTTTTTTATGAATACGATATCCTGATTTGGCTCTTATATATTTCCTGCCGGAGTTTTGCATAAACTCTTTTAATCAGTTAAATCGCTTTACTTTTTACAAGCATACTATTTTAATTTATACTTTATTAAGCTTGTAGCGCAACAGAATTTACTTTCAAAAATAAATTTTCACTTCTAAAGATACTCTTATAATTTCGGAAACCAATAAGTAAATGTCTATAAAAACAGGCTCTCTTTCTGAGAGAAATTAATTATCTTTTATCAAAAATAAAAAGGGGTTTATATGGCACAACCAATGGAAAGCGAAAGTAAAGAAGCCGAAGCTGGAAAAAAGAGCAGAATACAGGAGAAAGTTGGAAAGCTTGGGAGCGACATTGATACTCTTGCAAAGAAAACAGGAGACGAAGCCTCAAAACTTGCAAAGAATATAAATACCGAAATAAAGTCTATCTCAGGGGAAATAAAATCAATTGATGTGAAGGATGAGGTAAAGAGCATCACTGCAAGGGTTGAAAAACTGGTTGATACAACCGGCGACAGCGCAAAAAAACTTGCCTCCGATATCAAGAACGATGTAAAGAAACTGGTGGATAAGATCGAAATCCCTATTTCAAAGAAAAAATAATAACGGTAAAGTAATAAAAGTGACAAAGTAACAGACAAGAAGGTAAGAATCTCCCCTGAGGGGAGAAAATACCTTCTTAACCTTCTCTTTATTATCGGCTCTGCTTTTCAATGCATATTCATTGAATCGGTTTGGATTCAACATTCCAATGCTTTCAACATTTTTCTCTTTTATATTTTAATTATAGAGTTAACTTTATTATTCAACACCGCATCTGTATAAATAAGATGAGAAAGATTTTGATGCAACCATACTCTGGCATTTCCAGGAGGCTTATAGCTTCAATAATCGACATTTTCGTAATTATTTCCCTTTTTATGTTTTTAGAACTAATCACAGAAACCATAGATGAGGCCCTCTTCTATATTCTGTTCTTTCTCGCAATGTGGGCTTATTTTGTCTTTCAGGAGAGTTCTACCCTGAAGTCAACAGTGGGCAAGCAAGCTGTGAACATCATTGTTACTGACCTCAACGGAAACAGAATCTCCTTTATACAGGCAACAAAGCGATTTATTCTGAAAATTTTCGCTGTAATTCCCTTTTTTGCAGGGTTTCTGCTGATCCTTTTTACTTCAAAAAAGCAGGCTTTTCACGATATTATTGCAAAGACGTTGGTATTTATTCAGGAGGACTGATCTTAATACTATTCTTCTCTTCTAAACTTCATAGGTCATATCAAACTTCATAGGTCATATCAATTTTTTTACTATGAGTACTTTTTTTTATTATGGTGTCTTAATGATTAATGGGAAGTCATTTGCTACTAGAGCAATCAAGGGAAGTTTATTATGTCTATTTCCTTCAATAATCACAATTTTATCCAGAACAGACCTGTAAGCTTTCAGAGCTCTCTCTCAAGCCACTTACATGATACCTCTTTTTCTTCCGGGACCGTGGAAGGAATAAAACTCTTCCTTGATATGGATGGAGTCCTTACGGATTTCACCTCAGCCTGTGAGAGGCTCAGTGGCAATATGATGTTCTGGTACAGTAACGACAGAGAACTCTTCTGGAAAAAGATTACATCTGCAGGAATTGAGTTCTGGTCCGAAATGTCCTGGATGCCAGGCGGGCAGGAATTGCATGTTTTCCTTAGAAGCTCGGGCCTTTGTCCGACAATCCTTTCTGCGCTTCCCGGACCTGAGAGGAAAAAAGCCTTAACCAATGCGAGAGAGGGAAAAATCAAATGGCTCAGGAAAGAACTCGGGCCCTCTTATGCAGAGGCTGCAATTCTCTGTTACCGCCCGGAAAAAGCCTTACAATCAGGGTTTGCAAGGGTTCTTATTGATGATAACTCCGATAATATCCGCGAATGGGAAGAAGCAGGAGGTATCGGAATCCTGCATAAGAATACCAATCGGACGATCCGGTGTTTCACCAGGGTTCTTAAAGTTGAGCATAAGTTCTGATATGCTAACCTTTACAGGCTAACTTTTACAGGCTAAACTTTACAGGGAGACCGAAAAGGCTTATGCTTCTTGATTACAGGCTACGATAAGAGCCACAAAGTTTTGCCTGTGGTTTTTGACATATTCTCCTTCCACATCTTTTAACCACTTTTTTCCTCCGTGAATTGCGTGATCCCCGCAGATAAAGAAAATCGTTCCTTTTTCCGCATTTCTGTAAATCTCACCCAGGTTTTTATCCACAGCCATTGCAGCCTTTTTCAGTTCTTCCCAGCTTTCAGCCCTGTGGGAAAAACGGTCAAGGGTCCTGAGGTGAACTGCCAGGATATCGGGCTTTTCTTTGAGGGCATGTAATGCATAATTCGTAATTTGGAGGTCATAATCCAGGATATCCTCGGAATTCGGGACTCCATAAAAGTCTTTTATCCTTCCCCTGAAACTTTCCGCACCTTCGGACTCTATGACTGCTGACGCTTTCATGCCCGCCCTGCAAGCCCATTCCATAATGCTTTTTAGTTTCGGGTTTTCCGAGTCTTTTGTCCTTTCAGTATAAATGTCTGCGGTAGAGTAGATATTATGCTCTTCTGGCAGATATCCTGTAAAGATTGATGCAATAGCAGGAGAGGTTATTGTTGCTGGGGATTTGCACCTGAAGAGGAGCCCTTTTTCGGCGATTTCGCTCAAGTACTTCATTATCGGAGAAAAATATTTATAAAGAGAATAACCCAGACTGTCAACCACAATAATTACTGCTCTTTTGCAGCCTCTTTCCTTTGCGTAGCTCTCTACTTCCTGAATTGGCCTGCCAGTTGGCGGAACCATAGGGATTTTCAGTAATCTCGAGATCGTAGGGGCAATATCAATGGTGTTGCATTCTAAAATTTTCATATGCTCTCTAATTACATTATCTAACAAGCCGGCTTATATGTGTTCCTGTATTGCTATTGTGGACTTAGATAACTGTAAATGATTATGTCGGATCAGGTACGAATGTCCAATGGACAGAATATGAGTATCCGGGGTAGAATAACGCAAAAAATGAAGAGTTACCTGAAATAGAGTTACCTGAAGTAGAGTTACCTGAAGTAGAGTTACCTGAAATAGAGTTACCTGAAGTAGAATCCCTTGAAGAAGGGAAGGGTTTTCAGAATTAATTAGGTATCCCGGATGTCACCTCTTAGGGCTTCTGTCAGGCATTTTTCGGGACTCTCATAATTGCCGCGAAACCCTTTGAGATGGTGGTTTGTTCTAACGCTCATGCTGGCAAGCCTCTTTGTAATCAAACTTGTTCCTTTCGAACTGCCCGGAGCCCGAACTCCCGGGTTTAGCCCCATAACCCAGATTTTTACAGCCCTTGAAACCACTGCTGAAAACCTTTGCCGGGTATCGCCGCTTGTTGAGTGGGTAAATGAAAAGTACCGCTGACTTTTCATGAAATTAAGCAGTACATGACAATAATTATATATCTTTATGCCAAAGTACATATGTAGCCTAAACACTACATATGATGTGATAACAGGAATTTACAGCTAATTACAGGTTACAAATAAAAGAAAAATATGCGTAAAGGTGTAAAAATGAGAAAAGCAATTATAGCAATTCTTCTGGGAATACTGTTTATAGGGGTTTCCGGAGCAGCGGTAGTCAGTGCAGTTGCTTCGGATAATGCAGGGACAAACTATGGCTCTGGATTAATGCACAGGTGGGCTGCAAGGAACATGGATTCTGGCTCACGTTACGGAAACTTTTCCGACTGTCCTTATTTCAACTCAAATAATACTTCGGAACTTGAGGTCAAGACCATAGATGAAGCACTCGAAATCGCAAAAACAAAAATAGACAGCAACGTTTCCAAAGAGGACATTTCTCAGATGCGTCGCTGGTGGATTGTTTCCTACAAGGACGAGGACGGAGTTTACAAACAGGCAAGAATTGATGTCGTCAGCGGTGAAGTGTTTACCGATTATCCTGTTTGTACAGGAGCACAGACAGGCAGCAGATACGGCAGGGGCCAGGGCTACTGCAAGGCATCTGCCTTTTGAGCAACAGTACTTCAATATTAATTGAGTATTGAAGCCATCACCTAACACTATCCTTTTTATTTATTTTCTCAGATTAATTTTTCAAGTTACTGGTTAATTCTTCAAGTTACTGGTTAATTCTTCAAGTTGCGGGTTAATTCTTCAAGTTACTGGTTAATTCTTCAAGTTACTGGTTAATTCTTCAAGTTACTGGTTAATTCTTCAAGTTACTGGTTAATTCTTCAAGTTACTGGTTAATTCTTCAAGTTACTGGTTAATTCTTCAAGTTGCGGGTTAATTCTTAAAGTTACAGGTTAATTCTTCAATTCATTGCCCTTTTATCTATCTCGGCTCTTCGTTGTTTTGTGTGGATATCCTCAAATATCCCCATAAAAACCAATGCGATCTTGAATTGAAAATCATCTTAACATAATGGATGGCAAAAAGCCAAAATCTCTAATGGATTTTTATATTTGCATACCTTTTTCCGGATATTCTTTTATATTTATGGTAGCAATATCTGAGAAAAAAGTCGGTGGAATAAGAAAAACCGATGATCTTAAGAATATCTGTTATTTTCGAGGTGGAAAGCTTGAATGGCATGGGATATGGCATAACTAGTTCCTTTTGGGGATTTCTCCTGAATCTTTTAATCATTCTCCTTATAGTAGGTGCAACGGTAGTGCTGCTGAATAGGTCCGGGTACACAGCTCCAAGGGATAACGAGCGAATCATCAAAATGGAAAAAGATATCGAAGAAATCAAAAAAACAGTAGAAGATATAAAATCCAAGCTAGAAGAAATCTAAAGCTTTATATCTGCTGCAGGCTCTGGAACTCTTCCAGTCCAGGTGCAACCAAAAGTATGCGAGGACATTCCGAATGGTAAAATCACTTCAACAAATAGTAGATATTGGTGAGGCGCTCTCTCATCCCATAAGGCTTAAACTGCTTTACCTGCTGGCCGAAAGGGAAAGATATGTATACGAACTCGCCAAGGACCTGAATCTCTCAAGACAGGTAGTAAACCTGCATTTAAAACGCCTGGAGAAAGCCGGATTTGTTGAAAGTGATCTCAGACTTGAAGATGATGACCTCAGGGCCAAGAAGTTTTATCGGTTAAAGGAATTTGATGTTTCTCTCGGGATGGAAGATCTAAAACGGATTTTCGAGTGAAGTCTGGATTCTACCAGATTTCTATATTTTTCATGTTATTCAGTTTTTTTACTGCCAGAATAATTATATAAGCCTCAGCCTTCTGAGTTTCAGGACCTGATAATTCTCAACAGGAATATATTCAGGCGCACCATAATACTCTTTGGGGATTAGTATGGTTGGTGCGATTGGTAAGAGTCTGGAGCTTTCAGAGTTTGTTCTCAAAGAAATACTTGATCTGTATAAGGATATAAGAGAACTCTCTGATGAAGTGATCTTATCCGGCTCTTCGGACAAGCCCGAAAAATTGTTTATGAAGCTGGATGCTTTAATTACCCGGGACCTGGGAAATGAAGTAGTTTCTATTCTACTGAATAAACAGGAGCTAGAACCAATTTTATTTCACCTGAACCGATTCAGGAATTTGTATACGGTAAGGCTGGAAACCGGATATGCAAAAGAAATTCTTGCGGGTCATTCCCCCTGGGACATCCTTAAGAAATTCCCCTTTTACAAAAATTACCTCCGGCTGGTACGAACAGAATACGAGGGTTTCGGACTAAAAGCCGGGGACAGAATTTTTTTTCTCGGGAGTGGACCTCTTCCCCTTACGCTCATTGTTTTCTTCAAATATTATGGGGTAAAAGGCACAGGGATAGAACAGAACTCTGAAAGGGCAAGGCTTTCAATGGAAGTACTTGATAAGCTTGGGCTTTCTAAAGACATCACCATAGTTAACGGGAGCCATTTCTCCATGAACCCGATTGATTTTCTAGATACTGATACAGGGGTAAAGGCTCTCATGATAGCTGCCCAGGCTGAACCTAAAAAAGAAATTCTTGAATATTTACTAAAAGTAATACCGGCAGGCTGCAGGATTTCTTACAGAATTTATGAAAAAGGCTTAATGAAACTGCTAAACCGGGACTTTCTGCTTGATTTGCCAAACGGTTACAGGGAATATAAGAGAATCCGGCCCGACCCTCCTGCATATAACACGGTTGTATTTCTGGAAAAAAAGAGTAATTGCTCCGGAATTATAGAGTAGTAATAGATCATTTTTAACGGATTACCTATAAGGTATTTCTCCATGACCTTTGATACACGCCATAAGTGACATATATCAAAACCTAATCAATGGGTTAAGAACTCTGCTTTAAATACATTTCCAAATCACAAAGAGGAAGGATGTCAATATCTTTATAAGATTCAATATCTTCTTTTATCAACGTTACTATCAAGCCTTTAACTTTTCTATGATTTTTAAATCCGAATTCATTTTGTTTTTCTTGGAAGTATGCCACTCTATCTATGTGTTTATTGTCAATTTCATCTATAATTCCATCATTTTTAGATATTCTTTCCTGTCGTTCATATTTAAAAATATATCCTGGCTTGAATGAATTCCTTTTACATTCGACTACAAATAATAATTTATCGTTATATGGTATTAAATCTATTTCTCTTGATTCTCCTTCTTTTTCGAACTTAATTTTTTTTCTAACCAATTCTTGATCTTTATGTACGGGATGCCTCAAACTAAAACCATTTGATTCAAAAATTGCTTTAACTTCATTTTCAAAATCATCGCCTAATAAATATGAAGATGATTTGTAACCTTCTCTGTCTGTATCAAATTTTATTAAACTTACGATAAAAAGAAGAGTTTTAGGACAAACCAATATTTTATTTTCGTATTCTACGAGTAAGGGGAATTCTTTACAATCATCCTCAGAAGAAATTAAAATTCTCCGTACTTCAGTGAAATCTAAGCCTTTCGAATCACACAAAGTTTTAAATTTGCGAATTTCTATTTCGTAAAGGAACTGTTCCTCTCCTAGTCTTTCGGATAAACTTTTAATTTCACAAACACTGTCTTCGATAATCAAATCAATAAAGTCGATAATCTTCGCATTTTTGCCTATTTCTTCAAAAGAAAAAAAATCTTTATTATAATAAACACTATGAAATGAATTATAAGTTATTTCATATATTTCTGCTCTGGACGATTTTTCTATATTTGATAGCTCTGTTTCCAATCTTTTTTTAGCCTTTTTTCCGGCACGTTGAATTTTTAAAATAATACCTTTCTTCTTTTTAAGATACTCCTTTACTTTAACGTTTACATAATTTTTAGTTTGGTCAAATCTTTCGTCAGGGCACATTTGAACTGTTTTCATCATTTCTAAATAATATCGCCATTGTTGAGCAGGAAAAGCCAAATAAGTTTTACCTTCAGTTTCTATGGTCTCACGAAAATAGTCAAATGTTGTCGTTGAATTCACTTCAAAAAGACTAAAGTGTCCTTCTTTTACTTTAACTAAAAGGTTCTCGGATTGAATTATACATGCATAATATCGAAATAATTCAGAAAGGTTTTGTGCCGTGAATTGTTTTGACGATCTATTGTTATAATTGCCTTTAATGCAATCTCTTATGATAAGACTAGACCATAAGATAGCTTGGACGTGGTTATTTTCCATCTTACTTATGTTTCTTGATTCCATCTCTCTTGAATTAAGAGCTGCAAAGAGCAAAGCACTTTTGGAAAAGGTTCGTGCAACTGCTAGTGCGTTTTCTCGAGTTTCTGTTATGTAGTTTTCACATACATTTATTGCTTCGTTTATTTCAAGAAGGTTTAAACCTGAACAAAAAGGACACCAATATTCATATGAATTTTCTAAAACTTTGCCGATAAATAACTCTCTTCCACAAGTTTTGCAATTAACTTCATACATATTTATCATAATACCAGAAGATATCATTAAGTTTTTCATGAAATTGTTCTGATAATAAGCCACAACATTATACAATAAAGTCTTGGCTTTAAATCCAGATATTAATTTGTAAATCAAAGGGCAATTATTGTATAGAAACAGACAAACATTTTCATGAAAGATCTGAGAATAGATTTAGATACACTCAAGAAATATGTAGAAGCTAAAATGTGTCAAGAAAAGAACTGCTCCAGAGAACTGGAGCAAGGAATAAATTATTTCTCCCTTATCGGGACCTGAATTTCAGTCATAAGCTCTTCTTCAGGAACTTCTGCAGGGTCATTGAAATACAATTCCCTGCTTGGGCTCAGAGTCTCCAGGTTATTTTCCCTGGCATACGAGAAAATCAGGTTGTAACCGGCTTCAACTCCGGGATACGGCCCCCGGTAGACTACTGAGACAACTTTTATGGCAGGTAGGGCTTTTACTTCCATTTTCGGGTCTTCGACTGAAATCCTGCCCGATACCGGCAGGGCAATCTCGATATCAGCTCCGGTTTCTTTGTATTCATCGTCATGACAGAGGAACATAACAGGACCTGTAACTTTTACACGGTTTCGCTGGTTTTCAGGGCTGCCGACGCTTGTGCAGATTTCACCTATAAGTTTTCCAATAGTTGCCACGAAGTCTCCTTTTTCGCGCTTGCTTATTACTCGCATTTCGGGTATTTCCTTTATAACTGGTTCTGTAACAGACATTTTGAATAACTCCATAACTTTTCCATTGTGTTTGCAGGCGCCCTGCAAGATCCCTTCGATCCTTTGCAGCTGTCCGATTTCCAGCCGGGTTTGATCAAGTTTCTTCCTGAAGCCTGTTCCTATGTACTCAAAGTCTCCTTTGCTTTCCGCATCCAGAAACAGGGAGATTTCTTCCAGGGAGAATCCGAGGAAGCACAGGGTTTTAATTTTCATCCCCTGCTCCAGCTGGGAAACGGTATAGTACCTGTATCCCGTAAAAGGGTCCTTTGCTTCCGGAACAAGCAACCCTTTCCGGTCATAGAGCCTGAGTGCTTTTTGCGAGAGGCGGGTCATGAAAGAAAACTTACCGATTGGAATCTGATCGACTGACATCTTGCTCAATCCAGTAATTGTCCTGAAATTAGATAAACAACCTTACTTTTCCCCGGGGGAGACTTCCGCGTTAAGGTGGTAGAAGGTATATGTATTTCCTCCTGGGAAAATCCAAGGAAGCACAGGGTTTTGATTTTCATTACCTGTTCCACCGTCATGAGTTTATTCCAAAAATTGTTTTACTAGAAATCATAGGAGTTTTCAGGATCATTTTCCATGATCAGATACTCGATTTACTGTTCCAAATACGAGATTTATGTATCCTCTTCAAATTAAATGGACCTATGACAGAATAAAAATATAATAATTTTTCATATGTGTTCTGTTAAGTGAGAAATCGTGACAAATTGCGTCCATTTTTTAAAATCACCATCAACAAAAATTATCAAAAAGGAAATGTCGACCTGCAGAATTAAGATTAAATACATCGAAGATATTTTTCCAAACTTTAGATACAGATTAACCTTATAGTCAAATACAACATCTCAATTGTAAAATCAAGTTTACTCTTGAGGCGGCCTGTAAAGTGGGTATCAAATTAGATTAGAGATTTTAAAAGCTAATTTGAGATCCCCTCAAGAATCGGCTTTGTTGTTAAGATAGTTTATATATGTCCACTTTATAAACTACGCATATGGAAGAGGGTAAAATGAAGAATACAATCACGAGAAGTTTTGAGCTTCAGGACTACAGGATAGAAGGAACCGAACTTTCCGGCTTCTGGGCAGACTTAACGAGCAAAGAAGAACTGATAGTTGAGGTAAATTACGTCCCTGAAAAGAAAAAAGTCTTCAGTACCGCAGAAATCGAAAAGCTTGTCATAGAAATCCGTAATAAATGTGGCAGCTTTGAGGCTCAACTTCCCGAAAATATAAAATGCGAAGTAACTTTCAAAAACTTTGGAGAAAAAACTTACAAAACCAGCCAGCCTGATTTTGAACTGGAACCCATGGAGCTGGAAGAAGTTCAGGTTGCTTACCGTTTCTACGTTGAGTACTACATATAACCCGTATTACGCTTAATGCAGCAGTTTAAAGTCTGCAGTTTAAAGTCTGCAGTTTAAAGTCTGCAGTTTAAAGTCTGCAGTTTAAAATCCATAGTTTAAAATCCAGATTTAAGGAAGAGTTGATCGGTTCGCGGATAAATAATAAAGTTCAGATTCGTGAATACTTTGGAATCGAAGAACTAAAACCCGTGGGCTTAAAGCTTCTTATAATTTATTAGGTTCAGGTTAAACAGCATTAAAAAATATGGGTAAGGTTCCGGTTTAGAAACTGGTTTAGAAACTGGTTTAGAAACTGGTTAGAAACTGGTTTAGAAACTGTTAGAAACTGTTTAGAAACTATAACTATGGATGTCATTTCATTTGTGTGAATTAATATGAAGAAGAGATCTTCTCGATTATTGCTTCTCATTTTCTTTTTAATTTTTTTCATTCCTATGATATTATTATCGAGAGAACTTGATTTCTGAATTATTCAATGTCATTTTTTGGATCATTAATAGGATCTCTGATTTTGTATTTCGTTATAACCCTGATTATAAATATATACAATAGATTACAGTCTTTGATTTTTCCTGGTTATTCTTCAGTTCAAAAACTATAGAAGTCTACCAAAGTTAATTAATCAGTTTACTCAGATTGGAAAGTCCTGGACATATTAATAAGTTGAAACGTTCAAATGAGTAAACAAAACTATCTCCCTGTAGCAATAATGACTCATAAAGAAGGGATGAATCTATGACTGAAGATCTGAAAAAAGCCCTCCTGCAGAAATGTAAAAGTATGGACATACCCATGGTTGGAGTTGCCAGTGTTGAGAGATGGAATAAACCTCCTTTTTTGCCGTGGATGCCTGAAGAATTCTATCCTCAATCCATATATCCTGAAGCAAAATCAGTGATAGTTATCGGACTTCCGGTACCTTTACCAGTACTGGAAACAGCCCCTTCTTTATATTACCACGAACTGTACAATACGATAAACACCTTATTGGACCAATACACATATAGGCTTGCCAACTTCCTGACCGAGAGAGGATACCCATCTATTTTCGTACCTAGAGACGGGTATGGAAGCGTTCAGGTACTCATTGAAAATCCTACTGCATTCTTTTCTCACAGGCATGCTGCTTTACTCGCTGGATTAGGAACTTTTGGAGTAAATAATACGCTCCTTACACCAGAATATGGCCCCAGGGTCCGTTTCGGTTCAATTCTGTCCACAGCCGAGCTTCCTCCAGATCCGATGCTAGAAACTGAACTTTGCACCCGCTGTATGCGTTGTGTAAAAATGTGCCCATCGAATGCTCTTAATAAGGAAGATTACCCCAGCGGACTTACAGATAAGAAAACCTGTTCCTCTTATAGTGCTGAATTAAACAAGCGTCACATTTCTCCATGTGGTATATGTATCAAGGTCTGTCCAGTAGGAAAGGATAGAGTGGTATATAATAGGGATAATGATGCGATATATGTAGATAAGGACCTTTTTGCCAATCACCATAAAGCCTGGAAGCACGTTAGATCTTATGGCGGAAAAAATCCGTAATTATCTGACCTTCTCCGGTGAAGTGTTTCGAATTCTGTAAATCCGAAGCCAAAATTTAAAGGATTATTGTAACGAATTCAAAGTGGAAATAGGAACTAATAACAGCGATTGAAAACTTTTGTGTTAACATACAGATAGTGAACCGACACCTTCACTAGCAAAATTGCCTGTGGAAAATTCATGTGGAAAATTCGTGTGAAAAATTTCTGTGAAAAATTCATTTTAATCGTTGAGATGAGCTAGTATATCGACTCCATTTTCAAGTTAGTGTATTGATTTCATCTCAAGTTAGTGTATTGATTCCATTAGATATCATAGAATGTTTTACTAGATGACTTTAAGATAAACATAGGCTTAACGATAAAATGACAGATCTAGAAAAAACAATTACCTTAAAGAGAGGTATAGGGCTTGCAATCTGCATGCTCATAGGCACAGGAATCCTCGCACTGCCCGGCCTGGCTCTCAGCGTGGGAAATGTCCATGAAGCAATCCTTGGATGGCTCCTTATTACCTTCGTTACCATTCCGAGAGTCCAGATCTGTTCCAGGCTTGGCCTGAGATTCCCTTCGACAGCCGGGCTTGCCGGCTACGCAGAAAAAGCAGTAGGCCCCTGGGGAAGATATTCGGTTTCTTATCTTGTAAGCGGTTCTTATCTTTTTGGGCTTCCTGCTATTGCTTTTATTGGCAGTGAATATATGCGGCAGTTTTTTAATCTCTCCGAGTTGGGAGGAACCTTTTGTGCAATCCTTCTTGTAAGCCTGATGTTTATTTCAAACCTGTTCGGGATAAGAGCTATCACTCTAATCAACTACTTAGCCCTGACTGTACTTTTTCTGCTCATAGGGCTGATTATTGTCTTTAACTTCGATTTTGTCGGTTCCGGGCTGGGGATTGCTGGAGAAGCTCTGAGCGGCCACGGAAACGTGGATCCAAACATAGTGTGGAATGTTACAGCTTTGCTTTTCTGGGCCTTTTTGGGCTGGGAAAATCTTTCTTTTTCCCTTGGAGAGATGAAAGACCCCGAAAAAAACGTTCCCCGCCTGTACTGGTTAAGCTTTGTTCTGGTCGCTGCCATCTATGTTTTACTTGCCCTGATAAGTGTAGGAGCCAGTGCTACAGGAGTTTCCCTCAAGGGAGCTGCCGGTCTCTCCAGCCTGGCTCTTTTCATTCCAGGCGGAAATTTTCTGATATGGCTTATAATTGTAGTGCTTGCAGCAAACGCATGTTCCTGGAACTTTACTGCGAGCCGTCTAATCTATGCAGCTGGCAAAACAGGTGTTTTTCCTGCAGTATTCGGAAAGCTCTCAAAAAGAAATATTCCCCTAGCCAGCCTTGTGACTCTATATGCAATGTCGGTTTCTCTGATTACAGGGTGCTATCTTCTCAAAGTTCCTATTACGGCTATGATGATGCTCGTAAACCAGAACTTTATTTTCCTCTGCGGCTTCATCATAATTGCTTACTGGAAAACAGAAATCGGCTGGCAGAAATGGATCTTTTCGGTTCTTTCACTTCTGTCTTTGAGCTTTCTGGCATCAGGGTTTACCTGGAAGATCATATATCCGCTCTTTCTGATAGGGATTGGCTACTTCAGGTTTACCGTAAAAAAGAAAGATAGATTATTTTCGCAGGCAGTAGACTCGCAGTCCAGACAGGAACTCGTAATGCTTGAAGACTCCCAGGAACTCTCTCAGTCTATGAAACAATAAGAACAGTTTAATCTGACCTGATTAAGAACCGTCTACCCGTAGAAACATTATTACAATATTTACTTTAGTAAATCTCATATTCCGATTTCTGAGATTTTTGTACAATTAAAAATCATAAAATAATAATTATGATAGTCACCTATTAACAAAATAGCCAACGTCAAGTGATTGTTATCCCAAATTGGCAGGGGTTTGTAATGTGCATATAATTACGCTTACCTGCCAATCCAGGATATAATTAATTACTAATTGAGTTACAGTCTATTACTAATTGAGTTACAGACTATTTCTAATTGAGTTACAGACTATACCACTTGTGCTCCATAGTTTTATTTTCACCTATAGCGAAAACATCGATACGCTGTGAATCCCATGAGACTGCTGCAGGTGCAGAGTACAATGCCCCGCCTCTACACATCCATTCATGCCAGGAACCGTCATACCATTTATGCTTCAGTGTATTATAATCACTTCCAACTGCGAAACAATCCAACCGATAGGATGCCCAGGAGGAGGCAGCTACACCGTCATTAAATTCTCCACCTAGACTTTCCCAGTCATACCAGGTGTCATTAAACGACTTATGCTGCATAGATTTGTCTTTGCCTAAAGCGAAAACGTCGATACGACGTGAATCAGACGAGACGGCTGCAGGTGCAGAGTACAGTTCACCGCCCAGGTCTTCCCAGCCATGCCAGGAGCCATCAAACACCTGATGCTGCAGTGTCCGATCAGCTCCAACTGCGAAACAGTCCAACCGACCGGGTGCCCAGGAGGAAACAGCTACACCTTCAGTAAGGTCGCCACCCAGATCTTCCCAGTCATGCCAGGAGCCATCAAACACCTTATGCTGCAGAGTTTTATTTTTACCTATCGCGAAAACATCAATACGATTTGAATCCCATGAGACGGCTGCAGGTGCAGAATACAGTTCACCGCCCAGATCTTCCCAGTCATGCCAGGAACCATCATACCACTTGTGCTGCAGTGTCCGATTAGGTCCAACTGAGAAACAATCCAACCGACCGGGTGCCCAGGAGGAGACAGCTACACCTTCAGTAAGGTCGCCGCCCAGATCTTCCCACTTGCTCCAAACTGGAGAAATGTTTTGTGACGCAACGTTGTCGGTAGTTGAAACGGAGTCGGCACCTGCTACTGCACCTGATAGTGTCAATGCAAATAAGATTGCAAGCAAAATAGCCAGTGTATTTTTGATTTTTCTTTTCATTCTATGCATTCCCGAATTTATGGTTCAATCTTACAAAATTTGACAGTATCACGAATTCGCTGTAAATTTTGAATTAAGTTTTCGTACACGGACGACGGAATTAACTTTAAGATATAGAATTTTGACTCCTTACCTTTTTAAATGTATGATTTTACAGAAAAATCTGCACACTGCCAAAATTCCAGGGTATATATTCAGTATTTTTTAGAAGTAACTTCGTATATTGTATTAAAACATGAATATTAATAATTTGTTATATATCTTTCTAAATTTATGCCAATATGTATTCCTGAAGGTTATGGTGCAAAAAATCTGGCCTTGTTTCAAAATCAGTGTAAACCTTTACAATTAGGAAATTTAATTCTTCTCATAACCGGGAAACTGGCACACAAAGACAAAAATACTAGTATCAAACTGCGAAAATATCATTTTTGCACTAAAGCCCTTCATCTAGCCGTCTCCTAAATGTTCAATAGAGAGCCGGAGAATATCCCATTTTTTGATATAAGATTGCGAAACGAAAAGGCAAAAGTTCTCCAGAAATTCTATGGAAAATATACAAAAAAAGTGTTAGAGATAAAGAGTGTTAGAGTGAAAGGGTGTTAGAGAGAAAGAGTGTTAGAGAGAAAGAGTGTTGGAGATAAAGAGTGTTAGAGAGAAAGGATGTTAGAGAGAAAGGATGTTAGAGAGAAAGGATGTTAGAGAGAAAGGATGTTAGAGTGAAAGGGTGTTAGAGAGAAAAGATGTTAGAGAGAAAGGTCTTATACACTCAAGCTACTTTCCTCTCAGGATATTTTCCTCCTCAAGTCACTTTCTTTTCAGACTACTTTTATCTCTTTCTCCAGCTTCTTTATCAATTCCCTTACCTGAATTGCCCTTTCGAAGTCCAGCCTGTCAGCAGCTTCCCTCATTTCGGTATCCAGTTCGATAATCATATTGGGAATATCGGTTTTCGGGATGTGTTTGGTGTCAGTGATATCCACGACCTTTTCCCTGATGGGTTTCCTGATAGTTTCCGGGACGATGCCGTGTTCCTTATTATAGGCAATCTGCATGGAGCGGCGGCGTTCTGTCTCTGTAACGGCACTTTTGATAGAATCCGTCATATTGTCGGCATACAGGACAACCTTCGAGCTGGCGTTCCGGGCTGCGCGGCCTATGATCTGGATAAGGCTTTTTGAGTTTCTAAGGAAGCCTTCTTTGTCTGCATCCAGGATGCCAATGAAACCCACTTCCGGAATATCAAGTCCCTCCCTGAGCAGGTTGATCCCGACAAGGACATCGAATTTGCCAAGGCGGAGCTCGCGGATAATCTCAGTTCTTTCCATTGTTTTAATGTCCGAGTGCAGGTAACGAGCTTTGATTTCATTCCTGGCAAGGTACTCAGTCAGTTCTTCTGCAAGCTTCTTTGTCAGGGTAGTTACAAGAGCACGGTCTCCCCTTTCCACAATCTTCCGTACTTCCTGCATAACGTCCCTTACCTGACCTTCAAGAGGACGAATTTCCACTTCAGGGTCGAGAAGTCCTGTAGGACGGATAATCTGCTCCACGATCTGAGCTGAATGCTCATGTTCATAGTCTGAAGGAGTCGCCGAGACAAAAATCACGTTTTTCATGTACTCCTCAAATTCATCGAACTTCAGAGGCCTGTTATCGTAGGCACTCGGAAGCCTGAACCCATAGTCAACAAGGTTCTTCTTCCTTGAGCGGTCTCCGTTGTACATCCCGTGAAGCTGAGGGATGGTCTGGTGACTCTCATCGATGACCATCAGGAAATCCTCAGGGAAATAGTCAAGCAGGCAGAAAGGCTGTTCTCCCGGCTGTCTGTGGTCAAAATGTCTTGAGTAGTTTTCAATACCCTTGCAACTGCCGGTTTCCTGAATCATTTCCATATCATAAATCGTGCGCTGCTTCAACCTGTGCGACTCAAGAAGACCAAGCTCAGGAAGATGTTCTTCAAGCTCTTCGAGGATGGACTGAATTGCACTTTTCTGCTCTTCCTCAGGAATTACATAGTGCCTTGCAGGATAAACAAAGAAATAGTCCATTTCTTCCGTTCGCTGACCGGTCTGCTTGTCCACTTCAGAAATCCGGTCGACCTCATCTCCGAAGAGCTCAATCCGGATAATATTGTCAAAGTATCCGGGAATAATATCAATGGTATCTCCTTTTACCCTGAAGCGCCCTGGCATAAGTTCAAGGTCGTTTCGCTCAAACTGTATTTCAACGAGCTTTTGCAGGATTTCTTTTCTGGGAACCTTATCTCCAACCTTTAATTCAAACCCCATTTTCTGGAAATTCTCAGGATTGCCAAGCCCGTAGATACAGGATACTGATGCAACTACAATAACATCCTGGCGTGACATCAGGGAAGCAGTAGCAGCAAGCCGCATTTGCTCGATCTTCGGGTTAATCTGAGCATCCTTTTCAATATATTGGTCCCTGGCAGGAAGATAGGACTCAGGCTGATAATAGTCGTAATAGGAAACAAAATACTCCACCCGGTTCTCAGGGAAGAACTCCCTGAACTCATTATAAAGCTGGGCGGCAAGGGTTTTATTGTGAGCAATAACAATGGTCGGTTTCCTGACCTGGTTTATAACGTTTGCAATGGTATAGGTCTTCCCTGACCCTGTTACTCCTAGCAGGGTCTGGTATCGCTCTCCTTCTGTCAGCCCTTCCACAAGTTTTTCGATTGCCTGCGGCTGGGAACCCTTCGGCTCAAAATCGGAAACCAGCTTGAACTGCGGGCTGTCCCAATATCGGGCATCTCGTAGTGTTTCGGATATTTTATTAGATACAGCTTGGGATGTCTTATCAGAAGATTTCATAGAACCAAAACCTTAAAATTCCGGAGATTTAAATGACGGACATATATACCAACAGTAGCAGTAACTAATTAATGATTTTTAGGAATCAATCATTTTCAGGAATCAATCATTTTCAGGAATCAATCATTTTCAGGAATCAATCATTTTCAGGAATCAATCATTTTCAGGAATCAATCATTTTTAGGAATCATAGATTTTTGTCTCAGCAAGCGGTTGTAGGTAATTGCAAACCTGTGGGCTTCGTCCCGGATCTCCTGGACAAAAAGGGAGGCTTTCTCGTCTTTTTTGATGGGAAGAGGAGACTTGATTCCGGGCACATAGATTTCTTCTTCCCGCTTAGCTATCGAGATAAGAGGAACCCTGACTTTGAGCTTTCTAAGTTCCTGAAAAGCTGAAGAGAGCTGTCCTTTTCCCCCATCTATAATAATAAGATCAGGCAGGTCATGCTTGTCCTCAAGCAGGCGGGAATAACGCCTTCGTACGACCTCGGCAATAGAAGCGAAATCATCAATTCCTTCAACACTCTCGATCTTGAAGCGGCGATAATTGTGTTTATCAGGTCTGCCTCCCCGGAACTGGACCATTGAACCGACCGTAGCCGTGCCTGAGAGATGGGAGATGTCGAAACATTCTATGACATTCGGAAGTTTCGGAAGGGATAACTTACTTTGCAAGGCTTCGAGCTTTTTCCGGTCTCCAAAGAAACCGATCTCAACGTTTTTCAGGGCAAGGTCGAGAAGTTCCTTTTTCTCTCCCTGCTTCGGAACCGTAACTTTCACTTTTGTTCCTTTTACATGAGAGAAGAAATCGACAAGCGACTCTTCTAGAGGTTCGGGCAGGATCAGTTCTTCAGGCGGCTCGTTCTCGGAATAATACTGCACCAGGAATTCTTCCAGGAAATTTTCCCCGAAGGCAAAAACAAAGTCCTGCTTGTCCTCAAGCGTACCTTTGTAGACCTTGAAGAGCATGAGATAAACAGTATCATCCCTGACAATATAGTTCAGGATATCCTCGTTGTGCTTTTTCTGCCTCTCCATGTTTTGTTTTTCGTGAAGGTACTCAAGGGCTGCAATCTCATCCCTGAGAGCTATGGCTTGCTCGAATTGCTGCCTCGATGCCAATTCCCGCATTTCTGTTTCCATGGATTCTATAAGCTCTTTGATATTGCCTTTAAGAACAGAAGCAGCTTTCTTTACTTTCTCGGCATAGTTTTCCGCAGAAATTGCACCTATGCAGGGACCGCTACATGCCGCTATATGGCATCTGAGGCAGGCCCGTTTAGGCATCTGTTTGCAGGTTCTGAGCTGGAAGGTCTTTCTTACAACCTCAAAAATATAATCTCTTTCCTTCGCCGAGACAAAGGGCCCAAAAAAACTTCCACTATCAGCCCTTTTCCGGGCAAGCCTGATCCTTGGAAACTTTTCATCAGTTAAATGAATGCAGGCATACCGTTTTGAGTCCTTAAGAGCAATATTATACCTTGGCCAGTGTTTTTTGATCAGGGTGTTTTCCAGAAGAAAAGCCTCTACTTCAGTGTTCGTGACAATAAAATCAAGGCTCATTACAGCCTCTATAAGGCTCGCGGTTTTTGGGTCGTGGTCTCGTTTCTGGAAATAGCTGCTCACCCGCTTTTTAAGGTCCTTTGCCTTGCCTACGTAAATCACAGTCCCTTCTTCGTTCTTGAAAAGATAACAGCCAGGCAGGTGAGGAAGAGCTTCCAGGTCAATCATTTTTAAACCTCTTATTCAAGTTATGAAATCTTTGCAGAGAGCTTAAATCAGCTTAAATTACCCAGATCAACTTTAAGCAGTTTAAATCAACTTTAAGCAGTTTAAATCAACTTTAAGCCGGTTAAAATCAACTTTAAGCCAGTTTAAATCAACTGCTCCTGAAATGCGTTATTGTCCTTATGTTTACTGTGCTTGAAACCTCTGGAGCCTTTGGAATCTTCCTCCGAGCCTTCTTCAAAGTCTTCGGAATCTTCCTCATTCTGATCGTCATTAAGATCTTCACAATCGACCTCAAACTCTCCTCCTTCTTCAAAAACGGCCTCAAATTCGCCTCCTTCTTCGAAAACGGCCTCATAAGGTTCTTCTCCCGACATATCAAGATAGGACTGTGACAGTTTAGGAGCAAGGAAGCGTGCAGTATAGCTTCCCTGAACTGTGGACACTTCTTCCGGGGTTCCTTCGGCAACAATTTCTCCGCCTGCGTTCCCGCCTTCGGGACCCAGGTCGATTATATAGTCTGCTGATTTGATTACATCCAGGTTATGCTCTATTACAACTACTGTGTTTCCTTTTTCCACAAGCCTGTTGAGAACTGTAATGAGTTTTTTGACGTCATGGAAGTGAAGCCCGGTTGTAGGTTCATCAAGTAGGTAAATCGTTTTTCCGGTACACATTTTAGAGAGTTCTTTTGTCAGCTTGATCCTCTGGGCTTCCCCTCCGGAAAGCGTTGTTGAGCTCTGGCCGAGTTTGATGTAGCCCAGTCCAACTCTTATTAAAGTATCGAGTTTGCGTTTAATTGCAGGGATGTTTGCAAAGTGTTCGGCAGCCTCTTCGACAGTCATATCAAGGACTTCTGCAATCGATTTTCCCCTGTACTTTACTTCGAGAGTTTCCTGGTTGTAGCGTGTACCCTTGCATTCCTCACATTCTATATATACATCGGGCAGGAAGTTCATTTCGATTTTTATCAGCCCGTCTCCCTGGCAGGCTTCACAGCGTCCTCCTTTTACGTTGAAAGAAAAACGCCCACTTTTATAACCCCGGATTTTTGCTTCCTTGGTTTCGGCAAAGGTCTGTCTTATGGTATCAAAGACCTTGATATAGGTGGCAGGGTTTGAGCGAGGAGTCCTGCCAATAGGGCTCTGATCAATAACAATTACCTTATCTATCTCGGAATCAAAAACCAGCTCATTATAGTCTCCTGGCGTTACATTTGATTTATTAATCTTCTTCGTCAAGGCCTTGTACAGGGTATCGTAAATTAACGTAGACTTTCCGGAGCCAGAAACACCTGTAACCACGGTCAGGACCCCTATGGGAATATTTACATCTATGCCCTTGAGGTTGTTTGCCCTGCATCCTTTAAGCCTGATGAATGCATCGCTGTGCCGGCGAAGAGCAGGCGGTTTTATCTGTTTTTCTCCTGAGAGGTACTGGCCTGTCAGAGATTCCGGGTTCTGTTCAATTTCTTCAGGTGTGCCTTCGGCTACTACATAACCTCCATGAACGCCTGCACCTGGCCCGATGTCAAACACATAGTCTGCAGCCCGAATAGTATCTTCATCATGTTCAACGACTATCAGAGTATTTCCCAAATCTCGCAAGGTCTGGAGGGTCTGGATTAGTCGCTCGTTATCTCTTTGATGTAACCCTATTGAAGGCTCGTCGAGCACATAGAGCACGCCCATGAGGTTTGAGCCAATCTGAGTAGCTAGCCGGATTCGCTGTGCTTCTCCGCCTGAGAGAGTGCCTGCACCTCTCGAAAGGGTAAGATAGCCGAGCCCCACATGCTCTAAAAAACCGAGTCTGGAACGGATTTCCTTTAAGACTTGCTTTGCGATTTCTTTTTCCTTTTCCGAGAGCTCCACGTTTTCGAAAAACCTGATACACTCCAGGATCGAGAGGTTGGCTATATCTACAATAGATTTCCCGCCGAATTTCACTGCAAGCACTTTTTCCTTCAGTCGCTTGCCTTCACATTTTGGGCAGGGCTTAACCTGCATGAATTTCTCAAGTTCCTTCCTACGGTACTCGGATTTTGTCTGTCTGTAAAGCCTCTCTGCCTGTGGGAGCAGCCCTTCCCAGGTGCCTTTGTGAGACCAGTAGGCATCACCATTTTTCATGCTCATGCTGAACTGCATGAGCTCGTCCGAACCGTACATGAGAACATTATACTGTTCATCTGTGAGATCTTCAATAGGAGTAAATATGTCAAAACCAAAGTGTTTTGCCACGGCTGTCAGATACTGACTTCGGTAACCATCCAGGAAATTCCTGTATATGGCAACCGCACCGTCTGCAATACAGAGAGTTTTATTCGGAATAATGAGGTCAGGGTCAAACTCCATCTTAAACCCTAGCCCATTGCAGGCTTCACAGGCCCCAAAAGGACTGTTGAAGGAAAACATCCTGGGCTGGAGTTCTTCAAAAGCCATGCCGCAGACCGGACAGGCCATATTAGAGGAATAAAGGTGGTCTTTTCCTTCAGAATCAACTGCAATTAAGAGTCCTTCGGCTTTCTTGAGAGCGATTTCGCAGGCTTCGACAAGCCTTGAGCGGTCTTCTGAAGGGTCCAGCCGGTCAACCACGACTTCAATATCATGTTTTTTGTATCGGTCAAGAGTAATCTCGTCGTCAGTCCTGTGAATCTCGCCGTTTACCCTCATCCGCGCAAAGCCTTCACTGTTCAGTTCTCTGAAGAGCTGCTGGTATGTCCCTTTTTTCTGGCGGACTATAGGAGCAAGAATGGTAACCATTCCCTCACATTCCTTGCGAAGGTTGTCCGCAATTTTTTCAGGCGACTGGGCCTCAATTTTTATGTTGTGGGTCGGGCAGTGAGGTGTACCGACTCTTGCAAAAAGAAGCCTCAAGTAATCGTAAATTTCAGTGACTGTCCCTACCGTACTTCGGGGGTTTTTCGAGGTCGTTTTCTGTTCAATGGATATTGCCGGAGATAAACCTTCGATGCTGTCCACATCCGGCTTGTTCATAAGCCCGAGGAACTGCCGCGCATAAGCCGAGAGAGACTCCACATAGCGCCGCTGCCCTTCGGCATAAACCGTGTCAAAAGCCAGGGTGGATTTCCCTGAGCCTGATACCCCTGTAATAACAATTAATTTGTCCCGCGGGAGTTCCAACGTGATGTTTTTCAGGTTGTGTTCCCGTGCCCCTTTAATAATAATATTTTTCATTTTCCTTCTCTCGGGTTTTTGTCCAGTTGAATCGGTTAGATGAGAATTTAAGGTTAGAGTAAATTCCGGATTCTTACATTAGAGTAAATTCCGGATTTTTACATCAGAGTAAATTCTGGATTTTATTAGAGCAAAGCCTGGATTTTTAAGTTAGATATCTAAAAATCCAGAAATGATATGAATTTATGAATTTTAAGAAACTTTTTTGAAAAACCTGAAGTTTATATTCACTTATCAAGCAGTTTTTTTCAGGCAGATAATTCCATGTATTATTATAAATAAGTAGTGATAATTACATGAAGTTGATTTCACTCCTCATATATATGACAATTTTCGGATTCATGCTACCCCGTTTTTCGATACATACAGCAGAATGCAGACTTTTTATTAATAGAGTAATATAGCGGAGTGAAAGTATTCCGCGGTAAACAACCGGTTTTTTGAATTTAGACTTGGTAGATTGCATTCATCGATATGGAATTGTATAGTGTTCTTATCTTCAATTTTTAATCTGTTTGCCTTCAATACTTTCAGTCCAGAATGATCATTTTCTCTACAAACCAGCGTGAATAACCTTGTCAAGCTAGGAACTGATTTCCAAAAAAGAAGGAGAAAAACATCGGTAGACTGTAAAAAGAGCGAGTTTGAACTTTTAATTATATAACAGATGGCTAGACTACGCCGATTACAAATAATTATCTACTTTAGAATATTTTAGTAGATTTATATTAAATTTACACAAGAGTACTAATATGAGAAGTACCCTGGTGATAGTACTTTAATATTTTCTGTCTTCAAAAAGGGAAGGGTATTTATCTTTAAGTAAGTTAGGAAATTCTTTGCCTATTTTTGTATTTTGAGAATATTTTAACTCTCAAGAAGTGATAGTAGTTAATTAGTTAACTTTGTTTTTCCTGAGAGTAAGTCTTATAAACAGATTAAAACAGTTCATTAAAATCAGAAAACGAAGGTTCAGAATTAAAAACGTATTCATAGCTTCACATAGTAACTTGCCAAACATTTAACTATTATTAAATGAGTTAAATGAAATAAAAAAGTAACGATAATAAAAGGAGGTGAAGAAATGCTTGAGGACAGAGAAAAATTGATACTAGCTATTTTGCTGGCAATAGGCATTGTATTAATAATAACAAATACGGCATCAGCTTATTATAGCCTTCCTGGTCCACCAGTTACTTGGAACGACAGTGTATGTATGATCTAATAATGTAAAACATGAAAACAGTTCTAAAAACGGTTTTTTTTCTTTTTAGGAATCTTAACTTATTTTCTCAGGGCAAATATCATTTAATAACCCACATTTTATATATTAGATTTTCAAAGATCAAACATGATAGCAATTTTTTGCCTTAAAAAGTTTATTGAGGCATAGTGCACAGGATTTTTTCGGCTAAACAAAAAGCGTGAAACAAAAAACTAAGCACATCGGAAGGTCAAATTTTCCGGAATTTTTTATAAGTTTCACGTGAAATCCTGCTCGGCTTCAAGGAAAACTTGAATCGCCTCTTTTATTCTCTCCATGGCTTGCTCAACATTTTTTCTCTGAGTGTAACAACTCTATATGTCAGGAATTTTGCAGTATATAACCCCCATCCTGATATTTGAAAAGTAGAAAAAATGACAAAACAAGTCTTTGAAAATTCATAATTTTTTAGTTTTTAAAATATTATTTCTCTAAACTATCACTTTTTACAATAAAAAGACACCCATATTTAAAACACATAACTTTTTGAAAATTTTGAAAACCGTTGACTATAGTTATATATAACTGAAGTCTTGTTAATTTCGATGCTTCTTTTTGGACATATTGGGGTTACATTGGGAATATTCTTCGGACTTGGGTTTTTCATACCTCGGCTAAAGACCATTATAGATCCAAGATACTTAGCCATTGGAGCTCTCTTGCCCGACTTAATAGACAAACCTTTAGGAATGATTATCTTTGCTTCTACCTTTGAAAACGGACGCATTATAAGTCATACTCTATTATTCGTTCTTTCATTATTCCTGGTGGCTCTATATCTATACGAAAAGAAAAAAGATATCAAGGTTCTTAGCCTTGCTTCAGGTTCTTTCTTCCACCTTATGGAAGATCAGATGTGGGCAACTCCTAAAACTCTACTCTGGCCACTCCTGGGATGGAATTTCCCAAAAAGTCAGACGGATTTCAATGGGATTGAATACTTAACAAAACTGTTTGAAAAGTCGTTTACATTTCACATCTCGTTTTCTTCCGTTCCTGAAATTCTGGGGATGGGAATAATAGTTATTTTGGCTTTACACTGGTTAATAAAAGAATTTGGACAAAACAAATTTTAACAACAAAAACAGGCTCTTAAATTGAAAACAGAAAGGAATCTTCAACTCATATCGGATTAAGGTGTACGGGATGAAGAAGATTCAGAAATACATTAAAATTTAATTATTTAATTTTTTTAGAAACTCGCCAGGATAGCCATCATTTTCCATAAAATGCTGCTTTTCTAACTTTCAGGTTTGGTTCTTGAATCTTTTAAGATCTGGAAATTGATTATAGCAACCTTTCGGGAAGTCCTTGTACAAAATACCCTCTAAATTACTGTCCCCAGTGAATTGCTTTTTTTACAGAAATCCAAAAATGGAGAAAATTTATTGAAAATTTGAACAATATAACATATAAACAGTATAACATATAAACGATTTAAAATATAAATAATTTAACATATAAACGGGTTAATATATAAACTATTTAATATACAAACGAGTTAATATAGAAATAATTTAACATATAAACAATTTAACATATACATGTTTTAAAATACTAAGATATCTAAAAATTTGTACTTTCAGAATTTGACACTTTTGGTACAAATTAAAAATTATGAAATTGTAGTTAAGCGGTTCAGTCACTCAAGTCCTAATTATATAAAAGCTGTAGCAAGGAAATATAAGAACCGGTTTTTAGACTCAAATTTTAACGCTTAAAGAGGGGATAGATATTGTTAAAAAAGTACAATTGTTTGACAAATAAGCCCAATAGGCACCTTGCCCTTTATTTATGCCTGATGATACTTGTCTCTCTGGCCTCACTTGGCTGCCTGGAGGCTTCAGGGCCTGAAAAGGGTACATTAGAGGATACGCAGGAAAATACGTCAGAAAATACACTAAAAGTCCAGATCCTGGCCATTAATGACCTCCACGGTCAGATTGAACCGTCCACCAGCAAAGTGGTTACGGGTTATAATGAGACCGGAGCTCCCATATGCGTTGATTCCGGAGGCATGGAGTATCTGGCCACTCACATAAAGGAACTCAGCTCTGAGAACCCCAATACATTTGTGGTATCGGCAGGCGATTCTATGGGTGCCAGCCCGCTTTTCTCAGCCCTGTTCCAGGATGAACCGACAATAAAAGCTCTCAATATGATGGGGATCGACTTTTCAGCCGTAGGCAACCATGATCTGGACGAAGGACTGGGCGAGCTCATGCGTATTCAGAATGGCAGCTGCCAGCCGACAGATGGCAACCTGAGTAACTCCTCCTTTGAAGGAGCACATTTCCAGTTTCTGGCTGCAAATATAGTCAATGAGAGCACCAACGCCACAATATTCCCTGCCTATAACATTACCTACGTCCAGGGAGTTCCAATAGGGTTCATTGGAATTGCCCTAAAAGACACACCGTACATAGTGACTGCCTCCAAAGTGAAAGGGCTCAGGTTCCTGGACGAAGCCACGACCATTAATGAACAGGTCAAAAAGCTGAAGAGTATGGGCGTAAAAACCATAGTGGTGATCATCCATGATGGCGGTTCCCAGGAGGGACTATATAACGAGAGCCTGAACATGAGCGGCCCTATTTTAGATGTCATTAATGCCACCGACGATGAAGTAGATGTTTTCATCACTGGCCATACCCATCAAGCTTACAATGCCGTTATTGACGGCCGTCTGGTAACAGAAGCCGGTTCAGCAGGTAATTTACTCACGGATATCGATCTGGTGATAAGCAACGAGACCTGTGATGTAATCGAGGAAAGGTCCAGAAATGTCATAGTTTCCAGAGACGTTCCTGAAGACTCCGAAATAAGCGAGCTGATAGAGGAATATGAATCTCAGGTTGCACCCCTTGCGGATCGGGTGATCTGTAACATCACAGAGAATATTACAAGTACAGCCAGTGATTCAGGTGAATCTGCTCTGGGCGACGTCATAGCCGATGCTCAGTTATATGCTACTTCTAACTCAAGCAATGGCGGTGCTGTTATAGCTTTCACGAACCCAGGCGGTATTCGTACAGACCTGGTATATGATCAAATTAGCGGTGAGGAACTTCCCGGTCAGGTTACTTATGGAGAGGCCTTCAGTGTCCAGCCTTTTGGAAACGACCTGGTCACAATGACCTTAAACGGCACTCAGATCGACGCCTTGCTGGAACAGCAGTTTGACAACCCATCCCCTGGCAGTAAGCGAATATTGCAGGTCTCAAAAGGCTTTAGTTATACCTGGAACGAAAGCGCCCCCACGGGCGAGAAGGTCGATATATCCAGTATAAAAATCAATGGAACTTCTATCGATCCGAGCAGTACTTACCGCGTAACAATGAATGGATTCCTGGCTGATGGAGGAGATAATTTCTCTGTAATGAAAGAAGGGACCGATAGGATGGTAGGATCTCCAGACTTAGATGCCTTTGTCAATTACCTGGAGACCTTTTCTCCTCTGGCTCCCGGATCTGAGAACCGCATAGTTATGGAAAAATAAGAATATAGAAGAATATCGGGAAGAACATAGGAAAGAATACAGGGAAGAATCTATAAAAATATATAAAAATATATAAAAATGTAGAAAAATATAGAGAAGAAGATAGGGAAGAATATAGAGAAGTGAGTTACCAATCCGGCAGTTTTCCCTGCCGGGATATTTTTTACTGACAACTTCCTTCCCACCATGAATAGGCTGTTCGACAACAACTGGCAATCAAAGTTGGGGTGGTGCATCCAGATGCCAGGCAAGGAAGTATTAGACTGAAATAGATCTAGCAACGGAACTGAACTGGGTAACCTATCTTTTGCCTGATTTTCAAAGGTTCACCGCATAACCCAAAGCAGTGTGAGCTGCTAACAGGTACTGTCTTGTAGAATCAAATGTAGTTTTGAGACAGGTTGTTGTAACAGCTTTTTGCATTTTTTTCTCTATGAAACCACGTTTCTTCAAAAGTTACTTTACAACACATGGTGCTATATTCATACCCTTTGATTCCTTATGCACTCTTTTCCACCATGCCCTAATTTATTGCTTCTATACATGCGTATTTTCTTACATCGTTCTCGTTCAAAGTTTCAAAAATTCTCTCATTTTTGTTCGATTTCTTCTGGATACTTTTGACCATTTTCAGGTAAATGGAAACATTGTACGTTTTATATAGCTGGAGAGTATATTTTGTTCGAATAATTTAAGGTTCAATAGCCTTTGTGCTGTGAAGCTTTAGGTAGCGGATTCCTTGATTTTCAAAGTGTGGAGGAGTGTGGCAATGAATATCACATTAATTGGCATGGCCGGAGCGGGGAAAAGTACTATTGGGAGAGCCCTTGCGAAGCGCCTTGGCTATACTTTTATCGATGTGGATCACCTGATAAGGGAAAGCACCGGAATGCCCCTCCAGAATCTGATTGATAAAGAGGGAGATTCGGCTTTTATCAGATTTGAAGAAGAAGCCATTCTAAAGCTTGGGCAGGTGGACAGGAGCGTTATTTCTCCTGGCGGGAGTGTAATTTATTCCGAAAAAGCCATGACTCATTTAAAAAAAATCTCAAAAATAATCTTCCTGGACGCTGCCTTTAGAAGCATTGCCAGAAGGCTTCCCAATGCACGAAAAAGAGGTATAGTAGGACTCAGGGATAGGAGCCTGAAAGAGCTTTTTGAAGAAAGGAAGGTCTTTTATCAGAAATATGCTGATTTTTCAATAAAGCTCAAAGGGAGAGAAAATATTCAGGAAATTGCTGAAAAGATTGTTGAGTTATGTTTTGAAGAGAGTACCTGAAATTGTGGCTTAAACTGGTTTATTAAGGTTTACAGTTGTGTTTTAATATAATTGCTTTTTCGAGGTAGAGATTTTTAGATTTATCCATTTTAAATTTTCTATCAGAGTCTCTAACTTTAAGAATAGCTTCTTTTAAGGACATTTTCATTCAGGAACGGTTTTATTTAAGAACAATCGGCTTTATGGATGACATACTTTAAGGACAGTTTACTTTAAAGCAGTTCAGATATATGGTTTACCTCATTAATAGCCTGTTAGAACAGCTTACTTAAAACAATAATAGCCTGTTAGAACGGCTTACTTAAAGCAATAATAGCCTGTCAGAACAGCTTACTTAAAACAATAATAGCCTGTTAGAACGGCTTACTTAAAACAATAATAGCCTGTCAGAACGGCTTACTTAAAACAATAGTTTACTTTATTAGCAATCAGGTCTTCAATCTGAGCAAAATCTCTCAGTTTATAACGTTTAAGCATCGGCCTGCAGGAAAAAAGGTCCGAGCAGCAGGAGACATAAAATGGCATCAAGTCGTTTCATAATTACGGTTATAGGCAGCGACCGGGTAGGAATTGTTGCCAGGATCACTACTGTGATGGCAAGTTTCAATGTAAATATTGTTGACATTACTCAGACTATCATGCAGGATATATTTACCATGATTATGCTTGCAGAAGCTCCACAGGAGAATTTCGACCTTGCAGCTTTCCAGGAGGCTATGAGTACCGAGGGAAAGAGCCTTGGAGTCGAGGTCAAGGTACAGCACGAAGACGCATTCCGTTTCATGCACAGGATCTGATCTGGAGACTATCTGAAAATGATCTGGAAAATGATCTGGAAAATGATCTGGAAAATGATCTGGAAAATTAATCTGTCTGGAATGAGAGGTAATTTTTCATGTATATAAACCCAAAAGAAATTCTGGAAACAATCCAGATGGTCAGGATGGAACATCTCGACATCAGAACCGTAACAATGGGTATCAGCCTGAGGGACTGCAGCCATCCTGATATTGAGGTTTTCAATGAGAATATCTACGAAAAGATAACCACCCGTGCAAAAGAACTTGTGGGTACAACGAATGAAATCCAGAGCCTCTACGGAATTCCAATAATCAATAAGCGAATCTCAGTAACTCCAATAGCTGTGGCAGCCGAAAGTTGCAGGTCTCCTGATTTTGTTTCCATTGCAAAAACCATGGACGAAGCTGCAAAAGACGCACAGGTAGACTTTATAGGAGGTTTCAGTGCCCTTGTCCACAAAGGCGCAACCGTTGGGGATCTAAAGCTTATCAATTCCATTCCTGAAGCTCTTAAAAGCACGGAAAAGGTATGCTCGTCGGTAAATGTTGCCACTACAAAAACCGGGATCAATATGGATGCAGTTGGCTTGATGGGCAGCATCATTAAAAAGACCGCGGATTTGACTGCGGATAGGGATGGGATAGGCTGTGCCAAGCTTGTGGTTTTTGCAAATGCCCCTGAAGACAATCCCTTTATGGCAGGAGCCTTTCACGGAATTGGGGAGCCTGAATGCGTTATCAACGTTGGGGTCAGTGGGCCTGGCGTTGTGAATGCTGCAATCCGCGAGCTTGAAAAACCGAATCTTACAGAAATTTCGGAGACAATCAAAAAGACAGCCTTTAAAATAACCCGCATGGGAGAAATGGTAGGTCGGGAGGTTTCTCGAAGGCTTGGAGTCGAATTCGGGATTCTTGACCTTTCCCTGGCTCCGACGCCTGCAATTGGGGACAGCGTTGCTGCGATTCTTGAAGCAATGGGACTTGAACGCTGTGGGGCTCACGGAACGACTGCAGCCCTTGCCCTGCTGAATGATGCCGTAAAAAAAGGCGGAGCAATGGCTTCCTCCTCAGTAGGAGGCCTGAGTGGGGCTTTTATCCCTGTCAGTGAGGATGCGGGCATGATCGAAGCCGTCAGGGCCGGAGCCCTCAGCCTGGAAAAGCTTGAAGCTATGACCAGCGTCTGCTCGGTCGGCCTTGATATGATCGCAGTTCCTGGTGATACTCCTGCTTCCACCCTTTCGGCTATTATCGCTGACGAGATGGCCATAGGAGTAATAAATAGAAAAACAACGGCAGTCAGAGTTATCCCGGCTCCTGGAAAAGGGGTTGGGGATTCCGTAGAATTCGGCGGCCTGCTTGGAAATGCTCCTATTATGCCGGTAAGTGATTTCAGTTCCGAAGTTTTCGTAAAACGGGGGGGAAGAATCCCGGCTCCTATACAGTCACTTACAAACTGAAGGGTGAACCAGCCGGTAAATCCGGCACCTTATTTTTTGTTTTTCGGAAGCGGGTCGACAATCCATCAAGTATTTTTCAATATGGAGCTACTGATTTTTGTCATGGAATAATATCTACAGGGCATTTTTTTGAAACTGTTTTGGCTTAAATGTTTTGGCTTAAATGTTTTGGCTTATAATTTTTTGGCTTATAATTTTTTGTCCGGAAATAATATTTGCTTGAAAGCAATTTTTTGTATAATTAATTTAAAATAATTTACGCTACTCGTATATCCTGGAGTAAGGGATAGATGGGGTATCATCGAATAAATGAATATCCTGAGGCCGCTGATCCTTCTCTTCGAATACGTGTTTGGGGGAACATAATATTTCGGAGAGGCTGTATTGGGGGATGCAGTAAGTGGATTCAGCGCCTCAAGTGGATTCGGCGCTTCAAGTGGATTCAGCGCCTCTGGACTTCTTCTTGCTGTTCTTTTGATTTGTTTTTGATTTGTTTATACTTTTAATTGAAGAATTCAGGATGCAAAGCTCCGAGTTCCGCTTGAAAGCCGGTATCTGGACCTTAAGGAGGCATAGCAACGAGTAGAACTGCACCGAAAACGTATATCACATCCGGACACAGTGCCTGTCCGGGTTGCTGTGATGCTTTTGCTGCAAAATTTACACTCATGGGAGCAGGTCCTGACAGTATTGTTGTCAACCCTACTGGCTGCCTGGAAGTTACAAGTACGCCTTTTCCGCGTTCTTCATGGCAGGTTCCCTGGATCCACTCCCTTTTTGAAAATGGAGCTTCAGTGGCTTCAGGTATTGAAGCTGGCTTAAAAGCCCTTGGTAAAAAGAAAGATACTAAAATTATAGTTATTGCAGGCGACGGTGCCACGATGGATATAGGCTTCGGGGCTATTTCAGGTGCGTTTGAGCGGGGCCACGACTTTACCTATGTATGTATGGACAACGAAGCCTATATGAACACCGGAGTCCAGCGCAGCAGTGGAACGCCCTATGGTGCAAGCACAACGACCACTCCAGCCGGAAAATTCTCCTTTGGAAACCCTTTTCCCAAAAAGAATATGCCTGCAATTATAGCAGCTCATGGATCTCCATATGTGGCCACGACCTCCATAGGTTTCCCAAGAGACATGATTCGTAAGGTCAAAAAGGCAACTGAAGTCATAGGCCCTACCTATATCCATGCTCATGCTCCGTGTACAACAGGCTGGGGTTTTGATACCTCAAAGACTCTGGAGATCGCCAAACTCGCAGTTGAAACCTGCCTCTGGCCCATGTATGAGATGGAAAACGGGGAAATTACCCAGGTCAGGAAAATTAAGAACCCAAGGCCGGTCGAAGAATATCTGAAAGTCCAGAAAAGGTTCAAACATCTCTTCACCATGGAAGGCGGTGAAGAAGAAATAAAGAAGATTCAGGCCATGGCGGACTGGAATATAAAACATTTCGGGCTTCAGTGAAAAATGAAGTTCTTGTATCATGAATTTTTATTTCGAATTTACCCAGAGCGCCCTCATCGTTTCCCTTATTGCTTCGATATTTTTTATATTATCTTCATCATTTATGATATCAAGTTCATTAAAGGATTCAAGAGCTATCTTAGCTGCAATTGAGGCATCGTTCAGATACTTGCTCCCTGCATAGCTCACAATGGTCTGGAGGGCAGAAGATGCCTGGAAAACCGCACTTTCCATGTTTTCGTCCTCAGCTTTTTTCCCAACTTCTTCAATAGAACCTGCTATACTTCTCACCGTGTCCTGAAGGTTTTCTTGCATGGCTTCAGCAGCCATCTCCTGAAGCATAAGCTCTACTCCCACTGCAGCCTCCTCAAGGTTTTTCTGGGCAGTAAGTTTTCCAATATCCCCAAGGCATGAGATACATATTGCCGTATTTTCCGAAAGATTTGGAAACTTCACTCTGGTAACTGCTTTTCCGATTTCTCCAAGCCCGATTATAACTGCCATGGTTTCTCTTTCATTATTGAGAAGAGCTGCCGTATTTCCGCTTTTCCCGAGTACTGAAGCTGCGAGTTTGGCTACCGTTTCCATCTGCTGTTCAGCAGCTATTTTTCCTATAGCTCCAAATGAAAGTAGCACCTGGATAGTTGTGTCCTGCATATTCTGCTCTATGGAGCACTGCAACAGCCTTTCAAGGGCGCGGATGGCATTGACTGCGGCATTCTCCATGCCCTGGAGAGTGGCAGCTTTTCCGATTTCCTTTATGGAAACTACAGTTTTTTCAGCTTCTGGTTCTTTTCTCTCATTTAGATAACCTGTGCCGATTTCGGTCAGAAAATTAAGGGCCTTACTAACTCCTTCGTCAAACCCTTCATTAATGGAATTAAAGCCCATACTTACCATTTTGTCTTCTTCCTTTGAAATCATGGCATAAGACTCCTTTTCAGCTGTTAGGCCTTCTCATAAAAGATTTGCGAGAAGAGCTTTAGTACACGTTTTTCTTAAAAAATCTGTTATTCTCGTCAATTAATACTCCGTTTTATTTTTCTACTTATTTTCCAGATGATCTTGATTTATGTTTTCCTTTATTCAAATATTTTCAGGTAATGGTGAGCTTTCAGACGAGTTAATAAGTCATTAAATTGATAAACTCATTAGATAAAATTATTAAACTGGCTAGAAAAGGATTTTATTTCTCCTTATTAGGTATCCGCCAATTCGCATTACCCGCAGTCTATAAAACATGCATTAAGAAGGCGATTTATCTGACGCAGGAAAGAAAAATTCAGTCTCAACAATCCCGGTGCCGGGCAGAAAAGGACTCATTCAGGTGTGAGCTTATAAGCTTTAATGAAGTCTTACGGCTTTCCAGAATTCTTGCCCGAAAAATCAAAGCTTCTGGCTATATGCCTGATCTGATTGTTGCCATCGGGAGAGGAGGTTATGTGCCTGGAAGGTTGGTTTCCGATTTTTTACTCTTCAATGACCTTACCTCAATGAAGATTGAACACTACTCAAGAGCTGCGGACATGCGGGAAGAAGCAAGGATAAAATTCCCTATTCCTGTGGAGATAACAGGAAAAAAAATCTTGATTATCGACGACGTAACCGATACCGGCGAGACGCTTAATCTTGCAGTAGATTACGTTTTAAACCTGAATCCTGCGTCCGTCAGGACTGCAGTGCTCCAGCATAAAATTTCCTCTAATTTCACGCCTGATTTTTATGCCCAGAAGATTATCAAGTGGCGCTGGATCATTTACCCCTGGGCAAGGTATGAGGACCTGGCAGGGTTTGCAGAAAAAATTATTCAGAACTGGACTCTCGATCTCTCTCAAATTATAGCCGAGTTTAAGCACAGGTATGAGCTGGATCTCAAGGAAACTGAACTTTTAGAAATTCTTGATGATCTTGCTGAAAGAGGTGAGCTTGAAAGCACAGAACTGGACAACAGAAAGTTATGGAGCCTCAAGCAATAGACACTTCAGGAAAAAAGTTCTAATCAAAAAATCAGATCTGCCGAATTAACGTATCAATCGAATTAACGTATCAGTCGAATTAATGTATCAATCGAATTAATGTATCAATCGAATTAATGTATCAATCGAATTAATGTATCAATCGAATTAATGTATCAATCGAATTAACATATCAATCGAATTAACATATCAATCGAATTAACATATCAATCGAATTAACATATCAATCGAATTAACATATCAATCGAATTAACATATCAATCGAATTAACGGACCTGTAGAAGTGACAGCTCCCGCCAATGAATTGATGGGCATCTACGGAATTTCAACCGATGCAAGACAGACGCGCATTCATCCTACGTTTGAAAACGCGGGGATTCTGTTTCGATGTTGTAATAAACAGTATGAAATTTGTAGTTATGAGGATATGATAAACATACCTCATTTAGAGCTTCAAAATTCCCAGATCAAGGCTCAGGGACACCACTATTGCAACAATTGAAAGCACTGAAATGATAAGGTAATTTGCACGTTCTTTTGATACCGAAAGGCTGCACAGCAGATATTCCAGTCCTTCCAGGTCTTTATCTGAAAGTTTCTGCCGATTCCTGACTTTTTCCAGCAGGTCCAGGTTTTTGACAACGACAAACCTTCTCTTTGCAATATGGTATCTGTGTGTGAAGAACCAGAGGTAACCCACTACTCCAATATACCAGATTGCTTTTCCCCAGAATGCGCTGTAATGATCAGCTATAATTATACTTCTTAACAGGATGGCAGAAATCAACCCTACGTAAAAGTATAAATTGATTACAGGCATCCCATATCTATGGGGGACTTCAAATGTCGGAGTTTCATATTTTAACTCGTTCATGGTTCTTCTACCTGATTACTAAAGTTGTTAATAAATAACTGTAAATAAAGAAAAAGGAGATGCAGTTTAAAGAGCATCTCCGTCTCTTTCTCCAGTTCTTATTCTGACTACGGTTTCTATAGGGGTAACAAATATCTTCCCGTCTCCAATTTCTCCAGTATACGCTGACCTCTGAATAATTTTCACAATATCTTCAATTTTTTCTTCAGGTGCTGCGATCTCTATTTTGGTTTTGGGGAGAAGATCCACACAATATTTCTTACCTCTCCACTGCTGTACGATTCCTTTCTGCTGTCCACGTCCTTTGACATCAGTTACTGTCAGGCTAGGATACCCGGCTTCTTCAAGGGCATCTTTTACCTCATGCAGTTTCATGGGCTTTATTATTGCTTCGATTTTACACATTTTAGTCATGTTAGTCCTCCCTCATCAGGTATTCGGGATACTCTCTGATTCCGTGTTCACTGATATCAAGGCCCATGATTTCTTCTTCTTCTGACACTCTAAGCCCTATTACGGCATCGAGGATTTTGAAGATTATATACGAGATCCCAAATCCCCAGACCATGGTTACCAGTACGGATATAAGCTGGATGAGTAGCAAGCTGATTCCTCCACCGTAGAAGAGTCCAGGTGCTCCAGCAGCATATGTGGCATCTGCAAGAATTCCGTTTCCTATCCCTATAGAAAAGAGCCCTACAGAGATAAGTCCCCAGCTTCCACAATATCCATGCACTGCAATTGCACCTACAGGATCATCCAGTTTCAGTTTGTTTTCATTAAACATGACACCTACATAAATTATTATCCCGGCAACAAGACCAATAGCCAGGGCTGCCCAGTTTGATATCGAGCCACAGGGGGCGGTAACGGCTACAAGTCCACCGAGAAGCCCGTTTGCAGTGAGGGAGGGGTCCGGCTTTCCGGTCTTTATCCAGGTAATAATCATGACCGTAAGAGCTCCTGCAGCGGCTGCAAGGAAGGTGTTGACTACTACCAGGTTCATATAAGGATCATTTGCATTGAGGGTACTGCCTCCGTTGAATCCCAACCACCCGAGAGCCAGGATAAGAGTTCCCAGGAAGGTAATAGTCAGGTTGTGACCTGGAATAGGTACGGGTTTTCCGTTTTTGAATCTCCCTATCCTTGCGCCCACAAGAATCACACCAGCAAGGGCAGAATATCCTCCTATTGAGTGTACAACTCCAGAACCGGCAAAGTCATGACTCGCCACTCCTATTGCTTTTACTAGTGGGCTATCGGCACCACTTAAGAGAGCCATATCCGCTCCGCTCCAGATCCAGTGGCCGTATACAGGATAAATTACGGCTACCATCATGACGCAGTAGACAAGATAAGCCTTAAAATTGGTTCTCTCAGCCATTGCCCCTGAAACTATAGTAGCACCGGTAGCCGCGAAAACCATCTGGAAGAACCACGAGTTCCAGGTTGCATTGTCCGCGCCTGCCAGGAAGAACTGATTGGTTCCTATTAAACCTGCGGCATCAGCTCCATACATTATGCCCCAGCCAACAGCCCAGTAGACGAGAATACCCAGGACAACAGTCATGAAGTTTTTCATAAGGATGTTGGCGGTATTTTTACTTCTCGTAAGCCCCGTTTCCACGAGCGAGAAACCTGCATGCATAAAGAATACCAGTCCACTTGCCAGTAACAACCACATAAACGTTAGTGTAGTCTTTATTTCCTCAATCGAGGCTGCATTTTGGTCAGACGTTACTGCAAAGGCTGGTGAAACCAGTGCTATAAGTAGAACAAACGTAACTATTGATAATTTTTTTATTCTTTCCATCTTTTTCACCATATTTTTCTTTTGCCTCCATTTCTTCACCGGAAACCAGTAACCGGTTGACTACTCTATATTATATATACTTTTCGATTGCTTGCAATAAGTATTACAATGTATATAGAAAAATTAATGAATAAGTTATCTGCCACGCATATCCAGAAATAAGTAAAAGACGTAATTTGTTATGGAAACTAACTCTTAGTTTTGTAGAAAAAACTTTCCGAATCAGCTACAAAAGGCTGAACCATAGAAACTTAAATCGCATGCGCCTGCGCAAGCCTTAAAGATTGGACATGCTGCCGGAACTCCTGCTCGATTTCTTAAAAATATTCAAATCTCCTTTTGCTAGATTCCCTTAATATGAAGACTGAAACTCCAGTTTGGATACATTTTTTAGCGATTTATTGAATATTTCCTCAAGTGCTAGTGGAATATTTAAAAAGAGTAAATGTACGAAAGAGATAAAAAAGCACGTAAGACTTCGTTTTATTCCCGACATGCTGGACGGTTTTTTCAACTTTTTGTCTCTCAGAGTAATTAAAAAGGAAAAAGGAAAAGGAGAAAAGAAAAAGGAATCCGAAAAGGAAAAAAGGAAAAAAGACCGAAATTTTAAAATGTGTAAGGTCCTTTACATTACTGTTTCAGTGACCAGTTCCCGATCTCCTTTTGAAAAGACTCTGGATACCCGGACTTTCCAGTCTCCATCGGGATTCTCTTTGTCGGCCTGGATGAGGTTATAGCACTGCTTTGTCCTTCCCCTTGTTTTGGAAGAACAGAAGGTGCCTGCATTTACCACAAGCATGTTATTGAGGTTCCAGACCCAGGGAATATGGCAGTGTCCGCAGAGGACAAGATTCACCTTGCAGCGGTTAAGAAGTTCGAGTACATCGCCTGCATCCACAAGGACAGTATTTTCCCTGCCTGCCAGAGGTATAGGTACAAGGTGATGGTGCATGGCAAAAACCTTGAAATTTTCCCCTGAAAAAGCTTCTTTGATCCAGCCATAGTTTTCCCTGCCCAGATGACCTTCATCAAGATCGGGCTGTGAAGAATCGGCCCCGACAACCGTAACATTCTCAAAATTCCGTGAAAAATACCGGTCTGTGAAGAGGTCTTCAAAGTGCACATATCCTGCATTTTTCGAATCATGGTTTCCCGGGACAAGAATTTTATTTTTACATTCAATCCTGTCAATAAACCTCTTTACTCCATCATATTCTGCTGAAAACCCATTCTCGGTCAGGTCACCTGTAATCACGACAAGGTTCGGTTCCAGCCGGTTTATACCATCAACCATAGACTCTGCAATCTCCGGAACAAAGTACGCATCTGAATAATGGATGTCTGAAAGGTGTACAATCTGTATAATTTCTTCTTCCTCTTATTTTCTTAATTTTGTAACATATATTGAATCTCTTATATTCAGAGCACAGGATTTCTTTACCATTATATATAGGTATCTCTTAAATCTACATATTTGGAAGTATCTAATTATAATTCGTTAAAAAAAGATTGTTGGATATTAAAACCTCATTTGAGTACTATAAATATGTACCTAATTATTATTCATGGACAATGTCTATAAAAATTACAAACCTAAATTCTCCGATATGCCCCCAGCTCATTTCAGCCTATTTTCTACCAGTAGTCGGGCGCGCGGCAGACTTCGGCCCATCAATTTGTCAAAAAATACCAAAACGGATCGGGCAGCAGGACCAGAACTTTTTAAATTAGACGGCTTTCAAAAGTGTTGACCCGAAACCGTTGCGCCGGTTTATCACAAACCGTTGCGCCGGTTTATCACGCCGATAGAGTTTGGGTATAAGGTTATCAGACTCAAACGGTTCTTGGGGTTTTCGGTCAAGCCTTTTTTCAAAAGGGTTGCGGTCAAGCCTTTTTTTCAAAAGGGTTTGCGTTAAGCCTGTTAACGGTTCGGTTATATTAGGTAAATCAGCCTTCCTGAGCAAGTTAAAAACGTAACTTTTCTTGCCCTTTAAGTAGCCTTATTGGTCCATTTTAGTTTCACTAGCCCATACTTCAGCCCTCTTGAGCGAACGAAGTGAGCGAAAAGGGCCCCGTCCTCCCGAGACGGGACTCGGGCAACAAATAAATTAATAATGAGTTATGACTATTCACCTACGTTTCAGCTTCATCATTACATTTTTCATTTAATTTACCCCACAATTAAGGTGAATTTATGTCATTAGCAAAACTTAGAACACATTATACAGCCGATGTTAAACCCGAAAAAGTTGACAACGGTCAGAAAATTACTTTGGCAGGCTGGGTCCATGAGGTAAGAGACCTCGGAGGGATCTGTTTTGTAGTGCTTCGAGACCGAGAAGGAAAAGCTCAGGTTACTCTCGTAAAGAAAAAGATTGACAAAGAGCTGTTTGATGCTGCAAGAAGGCTTGTACGCGAGTCAGTAATTTCAGTAACCGGCTCTGTTAAATTCGAAGAGAAAGCTCCGAACGGATACGAGCTACTTCCTGAGGAGATCACTGTCCTGAATGTTTCAAATTCTCCATTGCCAATGGATACTACTGGCAAGGTGGCGGCTGAACTGGATACCAGGCTGGACTCGCGGTTCATTGACCTCAGGCGGGCCGAGACTACTGCGGTTTTTAAGATCAGGCACCAGGCTCTCCAGGCTATCAGGGAATACTTTGTAGAAAACGGATTTATCGAAACTGCAACCCCAAAGGTCGTAGCAACTGCAACCGAAGGAGGTACTGCACTTTTCCCGATTACTTACTTTGATAGAGAAGCTTTTTTGAACCAGAGTCCTCAGCTTTTCAAACAAATCCTCATGAGCGGGGGTTTTGACAGAGTCTTTGAGATTGGCCCCATTTTCAGGGCCGAAGAGCACGATACTCGCAGGCACCTGAACGAAGCTACTTCTATTGATGTCGAGGTCAGCTTTGCAGACCACTTCGATGTAATGGAAATCCTCGAAAACCTTGTGGCTTACGTTTATGCCCAGGTTATTGAGAAGTGCAAGTCTTCCCTTGAAACACTTGAGGTTGAGCTCAAAGTTCCGAAAACTCCTTTCCTTAAGCTTACCTATGACGAAGTAATCGAGATCATAAACGCCCGCTCTGAAGAGAAAATGCACTGGGGAGATGACCTCGGCACATTTGGAGAGCATATTGTGGGCAATTACGTCTACGAGACCACAGGAGAATCTCACTATTTCATTATTGACTGGCCTACTGAGATTAAGCCTTTCTATGCCATGCCTTATGAGGACAGGCCTGAGTTCAGCAAGTCATTTGACATGATGCACCGTACAATGGAACTCTCCTCAGGAGCTCAGCGTATCCATATTCCGGATTTACTTAAGAGCCGGATAGAATCACAGGGCCTTAACCCTGATGGCTTTGAGTTCTACCTTAAAGCATTCGAATACGGAATGCCTCCACATGCAGGCTGGGGTATGGGCTGCGAACGTTTCATCATGACCATGCTCGGAACCGAGAACATCAGGGACACTGTACTCTTCCCCAGGGACAGGAGAAGACTTTCTCCCTGAAATCCCTTCTTTTTGGAGTTTAAACGTTTCCAGCTTAAACACTTCCAGTTTAAAAATTTCCAGTTTGAACACTTCCAGTTTAAAAATTTCCAGTTTAATCTCCAGTTTAGGAATTTCATAATTTTTTCAGGATTCGAACCGGAAGGGAACATAGTATGACAGAAAGAAATATATCTACCGATTCCCCGGAAAAAAGTGCAGCTGGCATCGCTGCATCTCGGATGGTAGAATCGGGAATGGTTGTGGGGCTTGGAACGGGCTCAACAGTTGCATATACAATTAAAGAACTCGGCAGGCGGGTCAGGGAAGAGGGGCTCGAAATCCTGGGCGTTGTTACCTCATACCAGTCTGAAACACTTGCCATAGAAGCCGGTATTCCTCTGGCCACCCTTGCCCAGCATCCGGAACTGGACATTGCCATTGATGGGGCAGACCAGATCGATTCAAAGCTGTACGCAATCAAAGGCGGGGGAGCGGCCCATACTCGGGAAAAAATAGTATCGGCATCTGCAAAGCGTTTTCTGGTCGTAGCTGACGAATCAAAAACGAGCACCCAGCTTGATAAGCCTGTGCCGGTTGAAGTCCTTCCCTTTGCAAAAACCCTTGTGATTAAAAAAATAAAGGAGCTGGGAGGAAAACCTGAGCTGAGGTTAGCTCTGAGAAAAGACGGGCCTGTGATAACCGACAATGGAAACTTTGTACTTGATGTAAATTTCGGCGTAATAAACGATCCTGAAGGTCTGGCCCTTCGACTATCTTCAATTCCGGGAGTTGTTGAGCATGGAATTTTTTCCAATGTGGATGAACTCTATATCGGGAAAAAAGATGGATCAGTAGAGATAGTCAGAAAGTGAAAGTAATCAGGAAACATAAACGTTTCACCTTCTTGAATCGGAATATACCCGGTATGTTTTTATAGAAGTATTATCAGTTATTTTCTGATCAAATACTGCTTCATACAAGGCAACTGATGAAATCATATTTTCAGGCTGATCTGGGGCTAAAAGCGACTATAGCCAGGACAACTTCAAATTATCAAGTAAAAAAGCTTCGATACACTTCGATACATATACTTCATTTTAAGGAGGTTTTGGTTTAGATGGAAAAAGGTGGCCAGCCAATCATAATAGTAGATCCTAGAAAAGAGCAGACAAAGGGAAAAGAAGCGCTCAGCATGAACATTGCGGCTGCAAAGGCAGTGGCCAGTATAGTCAAGAGCACACTCGGACCGAGAGGAATGGACAAGATGCTTGTCAATCCTATAGGGGATATTACAATCACAAATGACGGTGCAACCATTTTACATGATATGTCCATTGAGCACCCGGCAGCCAAGATGGTAGCCGAAGTTGCAGAGTCACTTGAAAGCTCGGCTGGGGACGGGACTACAAGTGCTGTCGTATTCACAGGCAGCCTGCTGGAAAAGGCAGAAACCCTTATTGAGAATGGAGTCCACCCGACAGTTGTTGTCAAGGGATACAGGCTTGCAGCCGAGAAGGCTGTTGAGATTCTCGAGAACCTTGCAATCTCAACTGCCGAGAACGAAAAGGAAAAGCTTTTAGAAGTTGCCAGAACCTCTATCACGGGCAAAGCTTCCGAAAAGTACGGCCGTTTGATTGCGAAACTCTGCGTGGATGCTGCGCTCTCGATTCGTGAAAGGGGAGTCGTTAACCTTAAAGACGTTATTCTTTCAAAAGATGTCGGCGGCAAGATCGAAGATACCGAGTTTGTTGAAGGCATTGTAATAGACAAAGTTGCCCTGGACAAAGAATTTCCTCTTAAAATTGTGAATCCTGCAATCGCTCTGATCGATACCTCCATGGAGATTGCCAAGACCACAAACAAAGCAAAACTTCAGATAAATGCATATGGCGATCTTGAGGGTTTTGTAAAGCAGGAAGAGGCAGCTCTATTCGAGATGGCAGACTATGTCATCAGGGCAGGGGCAAATGCGGTTTTCTGTTCAAAAGGCATGGATGACAAAATCGCAGCCTACCTGCAAAACCGGGGAATTTATGCAACCCGCAGGGTTAAGAACGATGATATGCAGCACCTTGTAGATGCCACAGGCGGCAGGCCTATCCGCAATCTCAAAGAACTGACAAAGAAAGAACTCGGACATGCCGGTCTCCTTGAACAGGACCGGGACGGCGACCAGGGTAAGACCTACCTCAGAGACTGCAAGGGTGCAAAATCCGTATCAATTGTCATCAGGGGCGGTACTGAACACATAGTTGACAACCTTGAACGCGCAATTGACGATGCCCTCAGGGTAGTAAAATGCGCCATAGAAGACGGCAGGATAGTTGCAGGCGGCGGTGCTTCCGAAATCGAAGTCGCACTCGAGCTTCGTGCATATGCCGCCAGCATAGGCGGACGTGAACAGATGGCAATCAGGACTTTTGCAGACGCCATTGAAGAAATCCCGAGGACAATTGCCAGAAACGCAGGCCTGGACACTATCAACACAATAGTGAACCTCAGGGCAAAGCACGCCGAAAACAAAAACGCAGGCCTGAACATCAATACCGGTGCTGCCGAAGACATGCTCGAAAAAGGCATTGTTGACCCTCTCAGGGTTAAGGTCAACTCTGTCAAAGCAGGTTCCGAAGCCGCAGTGATGGTGCTCCGTGTGGACGATATTCTTCGAGCCCAGAGCTCCGACATGCAGGACGTAAAACCCGAGCACAGGGCAAGCACTTATGATGGCATGGCAGCTCCTGCACTTAACATGCGCAGGTAAAGCCGGGTTTAAGTTAAAATATTTAGTAAACATAGAAAAGCTGCAGGTTTTATTCTGTGGCTTTTTTCAAAATCTTTTTTCTGAACTGATTTTTAACTTTTTTACATAGTTTTGTTCTTCAGGTTTAATTTTAAGTCCTAGACTTATAGTCCCTGATAGATTGGCAATAAGCTTGTGACATAACAATAAATATTAGGAAGTTGTCAGGTAGATAATACCCCCTGCATCTTAGAAATGCTGCCTGATTTTAATTCTATGATTTGAGAACAATATGAAAATATATATCTATAATTAGGTCAACTTGTCGATTAGGTATAAAGGCGGTGTAAGATGACTATTTCGCCAAAATAGAGGCCTAACTTATGAGATATATAGAAGAACGGACCAAAATGCAAAATCGTGTTTCTGAAATCATGCAAAGTGGACTGGAAATTGCAGACCTGTTTATAAATAAAAACTATTTAATTGATATCGGTAAATGCGACCCGATACCATTAGAGGATATTCAACGCTCTTTCTCGTATATCTCGATGTTTGAAGTTAGTAAAATTGTATATGACGTTGATGAGAACATTAACGATAAACTCGTTAGTGTTTATAGTGCATTATCGAATTTTGGAAGTTCAGCTTTACTTGTTATTTTCAGTGATAAAGAAGGTGTAAAGTTTTACCTCGGAACAAGAGATGTTAATCAACCAAATACCGCAAAAGAAATTTTGCAGAAAAGCTTGAGAGGAAATTTTCCTGGTATTGAAATAAATGAACAATCATCTTCAGAAATTGAAAGAATATTAGAGTCTCATATTCCCAGCGTATATTCTAATATGGCTGTTTCCTCCGTTTCAATTGTTCCTAGCGCAAGAGACGATGATAAGGATAAATTTGTACAGGGAATGGAGAAATTTATTGATTCTATGTCAGGTGAAAAGTACACTGCGGTATTAATCTCTTCACCATTAAGTAAAGCTGATTTGGAGAATAAGAAACGAGGATATGAAGAGCTTTATTCCACACTTTCTCAATTTTCACAGGCAAATATGACTTATGGCGAAAATAACAGCGAAGCTGTAGCTATAGGAATAAGTGATAGCTTCTCAAAATCGATAAATGAAGGCATTAGCGACACAACTGGAACAAATACGAGTACTTCCAGTGGAACAAGTAAGTCTCGGTACCATGGTCATAATTATTCTATTTTTTTCATGGGGTTTAATTCTGGTGAAAATGATGGAACAAGTACTGGGAGCTCTACCGGCTCTTCTACTGGCCATACTGACACTCGTTCTGAATCTGAGTCTACGAGCAACACAAAATCAGATACAAGGACGACTACGGAAGGAACTTCTACAAGTATAGCAATTACCAGACAGAATAAGACTGTACAGGAACTATTAGAGAAGATAGATGAGCAATTAGATAGAATCAAAAATTGCGAAGCATACGGATTATGGGACAGTGCCTGTTATTTTATTTCTGAAGATCCCGAAACATCCATTGTCGCAGCTAATACGTATAAAGCGTTGGTTGCTGGAGAAAAGACAAGTGTTGAAAATTCATTTATAAACCTGTGGAATAATGAATATGAGAATTCAGATAATAGCTTAATAATTTTGGATCATCTCCGACATGGTCTTCATCCTCAGTTTAGATATCTTCCTAATAGTGGAGAGGGCAATTACACAGAACAAACAATTACTCCAGCAAGTATGATTAGTGGTGTTGAGTTGCCTATTTTAATGGGAATTCCACACAAATCTGTAGTCGGTGTGACATCTGTTAATTCTGTTGCATTCGGAAGAAATGTGTTTGTAAAAGAGCAAAAAGATAACTCTCGAAATATTGACATCGGGGCTGTCTACCATATGGGAGAGGTATTCGAGAACAATAGAGTGAAGTTGGATTTAGAGAGTTTAACAGCACATTGCTTCATAACCGGATCAACCGGCTCAGGAAAATCAAACACAACTTACAAAATTATAGATGAATTAATCTCACAAAAAAACAATGTTAAATTCTTGGTCATTGAGCCAGCAAAAGGTGAATACAAATTAGCTTTTGGTGGTATGCCGGATATTAACATATTTACAACAAATCCAAAATATTATGACATGTTGAGTATAAATCCATTTGAGTTTAATGGAGAAATTCATGTATTAGAACATCTGGATAGACTTATAGAAATATTCAGTGCATGCTGGCCATTATATGCAGCTATGCCAGCATTTTTGAAAGCATCATTTGAGAAAGCATATATTCTTCATGGCTGGGACTTAAATCACTCTATACATATTAATCGAGGGAACGGAAAATTCCCAACATTCAAAGATATCGTTGACATCTTGCCTAAGTTGCTCAAAGAATCTAAGTTTTCCGATGAAGTAAAGGGAAATTATGTTGGATCTTTGGTGACCCGTGTTGAATCTTTAACAGATGGTCTGGTCGGACAAATTTTTTTGGGGCATGCAATCGACGATGATGTGCTATTTAATCAAAATACAATTGTTGACCTGAGCCGTATAGGATCTGTTGAAACAAAGGCATTGCTAATGGGCATGTTGGTATTAAAGTTGAGTGAGTTTAGACAATCAACGTCACTTGGCACAAACCTGCCACTTAAGCATGTAACCATACTGGAAGAAGCACATAACCTTTTGAAAAGAACCTCTGTAGACCAGGATCAAGAATCTGCAAATGTTCAGGGCAAATCCGTTGAAATGATAAGCAATTCTATTGCTGAAATGAGAACATTTGGCGAAGGCTTTATTATTGTCGACCAATCCCCAACGTCTGTAGATATATCCGCGATAAAAAATACTAATACAAAAATAATTATGAGGTTACCTGAAAGGAATGATTGTGAGGTTGCCGGTTGTTCAATTGGTCTAAGTAATGAGCAGATTATGGAATTAACTAAACTGGATAAGGGCGTTGCTGCGATATATCAAAATAACTGGTTAGAGCCCGTTTTAACAAAAATAGATAAGAGCAGTGATCTATATGAAATATCATCAACTCCGATTCAGGACAGGAAGAATAGAACGGCTTTAATAGGAGAATTACTTACTGAACTTATTCTCCAAGATGAAGATAATATCTTTAATATGTCGTGGTTCAATACAATTATTAATTCTGCAAAAGTTTCCAAGCTCGCCAAAACTGATATAAGAAATCTTCTTTTGGAATATCAGAAAAAGTTTGAGACGGAACAAAAACAATTTGCTTTTTTTGAACTCATTTTTAAACTTATGAATTGTAATGATTTGTTTAGGATGTTTGAAGATAAATTACCAAACACATCGGAATTACAAAAGCTTCCAAAAAAGTCGGAGATTGATAATCCTGCTGTTAAAGCTTGTAGAATATATGTTGATTATATCACTAAGAACTTGGATCTCTATGCAGATTTTGATGAACAAACAAGAAGAACAGTATTTATAAAACTCTTAGACTACAAGATTCAAAGTGAACCGAACAATAGTGAGAGATATAAATTTGTACATTATTGCGTCAATAAGTTGTTTTAATAATAACTATCTCAAAATATAATTATTAAGCCAAAGAGTTTACTGCAAGAATTCATCCTAAAACCAGTTTTATTCCCACATTACCAGAGTTCTAAAATTTTTTCGTAGTTATAGTCTTGCGTGATAATTCCAAATTAGAGACTTAGAGAACTCAATATGGGATTATGGAGAAGTGGCAACTATACTATTATCAGAAGGTAAGTGCATGTCTGAGATTGGAGGCCCTGAAGGCCCTGAAGGCCCTGAAAAATTTAATGTGACTGACAATAATGAAGTCGCTGAAAAAAGTAATATCGGTAAAGAATTAGACGCTTATTATACAGATGATTTTGATGATGATTTAAACGAGGATCCAGTTGATGAAGTTGACGATGATTTAAACGAGGATCCAGTTGATGATGATTTAAACGAGGATCCAGTTGATGATGATTTAAACGAGGATCCAGTTGATGATGATTTAAACGAGGATCCAGTTGATGATGATTTAAACGAGGATCCAGCTGATGATGATTTAAACGAGGATCCAGTTGATGATGATTTAAACGAGGATCCAGTTGATGATGATTTAAACGAGGATCCAGTTGATGACGATTTAAACGAGGATCCAGTTGATGACGATTTAAACGAGGATCCAGTTGATGATGATTTAAACGAGGATCCAGTTGATGATGATTTAAACGAGGATCCAGTTGATGACGATTTAAACGAGGATCCAGTTGATGATGATTTAAACGAGGATCCAGTTGATGACGATTTAAACGAGAATCCAGCTGATGATGATTTAAACGAGGATCCAGTTGATGACGATTTAAACGAGGATCCAGTTGATGATGATTTAAACGAGGATCCAGTTGATGACGATTTAAATGAGGATCCAGTTGATGATGATTTAAATGAGGATCCTGAAGAAAATAATGAGCTTAATAATGAAGTCGCTGGGAAAAGTAATGTCGGTAAAGAATTAGACACTTATTATACAGATGATTTTGATGATAATTTAAACGAGAATCCTGACGTTATTGATCCTGACGCTACTACTGATAATTTAAACGGAAATTCTGATTTAAATGAGAATGCTGACGTTATTGATTCTGACGCTACTACTGATAATTTAAACGGAAATTCTGATTTAAATGAGAATGCTGACGTTATTGATTCTGACGCGACTAATGATGATTTAAACGGAAATTCTGATTTAAATGAGAATGCTGACGTTATTGATTCTGACGCGACTAATGATGATTTAAACGGAAATTCTGATTTAAATGAGAATGCTGACGTTGTTGATCCTGACGCTACCAATGATGATTTAAACGGAAATTCTGATTTAAATGAGAATGCTGACGTTATTGATTCTGACGCTACCAATGATAATTTAAACGGAAATTCTGATTTAAATGAGAATGCTGACGTTATTGATTCTGACGCTACTAATGATGATTTAAACGGAAATTCTGATTTAAATGAGAATGCTGACGTTATTGATTCTGACGCTACTAATGATGATTTAAACGGAAATTCTGATTTAAATGAGAATGCTGACGTTGTTGATCCTGACGCGACTAATGATGATTTAAACGGAAATTCTGATGTAAACGAGAATGCTGACGTTATTGATTCTGACGCTACTAATGATGATTTAAATGAGAATGCTGACGTTGTTGATCCTGACGCTACTACTGATAATTTAAACGGAAATTCTGATTTAAATGAGAATGCTGACGTTGTTGATCCTGACGCTACAAATGATAATTTAAACGGAAATTCTGATGTAAACGAGAATGCTGACGTTATTGATTCTGACGCTACTAATGATGATTTAAATGAGAATGCTGACGTTGTTGATCCTGACGCTACAAATGATAATTTAAACGAGAATTCTGATGTTATTGATTCTGACGTTATTGATTCTGATGCTACAAATGATAATTTAAACGGAAATTCTGATGTAAACGAGAATGCTGACGTTGTTGATCCTGACGCTACTACTGATAATTTAAACGGAAATTCTGATTTAAATGAGAATGCTGACGCTACTGATACTGCTGATGATTTTGATGATTTTAATGAGGAACCTGAAGAAAATAATGAGCTTAATTATGAAGTCGCTGGAAAAAGTAACGTCGTTAAAGAATTAGACGCTTATTATGATCAAAATAGAGTGACCAAGCCTGAAGGTAAGCCTGAAGGAAATAATGATGACTTAAATGAGAACCCTGAAGGAAATAATGAGCTTAATAATGAAATCGTTGGAAGTAACATCGGGAAAGAATTAGATGCTTATTATGACCAAAATAGAGGGAATACAGAAACTAAAGCTGGTGAGACTGGGACAGATGAAGACAACGCAGATTCTAACGTTGAAGTAACTCAATCTAATTCTAACATTAAACCTAATGCAGAAACTAAAGGTAGTGAGACAGATAAAACTCGTGAAATTGGGACAGATGAAGACAACGATAAGATAAAAGCTGGTGAATCTAAGACCAAATCAGAAAACGGTAAGATAAATGTAGATATTCAACCTAATGCAGAAATTCAAGAAAAGAGATCTGAAAGTTTAGAGAAGAAATCTGATAGTAAACCTGAAAATAAGAGAGGAGATAGTAAGGGTTACCAATATCAGAGTCATAATTCACGAAAACGAGAACATAAAGAAACACTTAATAAATGGCTTGATGATCAATATGTACAGATCAAAGATGCGGCAGTAAAAGGTGATAAGCTAGCGGGAAAAAAGCTTAAGTCTTGGGACGAACAAGTCAAGAAGTGGAAAGAACAAGTCGAGAAAGGAGAAAAAGAGAAGTCAAACACTAAAAATCCAGAAAAAGAGACTGAATCTGAGATAAGTCAGAAAAAGGCTGAAGCTAACTTGGCAAAGAAGAAGTTTGAGATCGCCGAAGCTTGGAACAAACATGTCAAGAAAGAAGAAACACGTAATAAATGGATCGATGATCAATTTGTACAGATCAAAGATGCGGCAACAAAAGGTGATAAGCTAGCGGAAAAGATGCTTCAGTCTTGGAATGAACAAGTCAAGAAGGGAGAAAAACATAAGCTAAACAATGAAAAATCTGATATAAGTCAGAAAAAGGCTGAAGCTAGCTTGGCAAGGAAGAAGCTTGAGATCGCCAAAACTTGGAACAAACATGTTCATGAAGAATCTGCGATGAGACAGAAAAATGCTGAAGCTAGCTTGGCAAAGAAGAAGTTTGATATCATCCAAAAACGAGCGGCACAAGGTGATAAAAAAGCTATAGATGTACTACACGACTGGGAGAAAAGCGTTGAGAAAGAGAGGTTGGGGCCTGCCGCGAGAACAAAAGACTGGATAATTGCCACGAGAAAGAGCATCCTCGAAGAAGCCATGTCTGACAAGTCAAAACTTCCAAATAACGTCATCGGTTGGTATAAACAAGAGAAAAGTAGAATCATCAATGACCTTCAAAAGAGTGCACGAGACGGAGATACGAAAAAGCAACACATTTTAGAAGATCAAAATCTACTAGCTGATTATTTAGTCGAGAATATGCGTGAGCCACCTGGATACGATCTTGGTCACCAGCTAGGAGATAAGCTTGGAGATAAACCTGGAAGACTAGAGTTTACGGCAGATAACCGTGGACGAGGAGGTAAATTCAGGTTATAATTATATCAATATTCATTGGTCATTGGTTAAGGATTCATTTCCTTGTCCTGTTACTCTTTTTGAACCAAATTCTTTCATTTTTTATTCAAACCATTCATCTCTAAACCTTTCTCTGTTTACATGCGGATCCAATACTTGACTTTCATATTCACTCACTATCGTTTCAAAAGTTCTTCATGGATCTACGGTTAAGTGAGGACTCGTGACAACTTGTGTTAATTGTCTCAACAATTTTCAAATATTTTAATAAATAATGAGCTGGAACAGAGTATCGATTTCGTATAAAGAGGCAAAAATTTAAGGTAGGCTTCTAGTGCAAAATCAATATCTTTCAGGCAAGAAAATTCCTTGACCGATGACCAATAGTAACTGCTTTAATTCTGCTATTTACACAATTAACATTCCGTTCTTTTTATTACTCCTGCTTTTTAATAGTTTTTTATAATAGTAATTGAATAACTATCTTTTAAAATAAACATTTTTTATAATTATGTATCTACATTTAATTTCAATAAAAGAAGTGTTGGAACAAATAGACAAATTTAAGAATTATAAATTAAATTATAACTTTGTTAACACTTAGAATTAGAATTGCTTAATAGTCGATTGCTTTTAGTAAACTAGAAGGATTATTAAAATGGTTGGCAGCTACACAGATATACAAACTTATACGACTAAAAGGATACTAATTTTCTCAGCAGTATTTAATTTCTTAGCAACCGCGCTTCTTTTCTCAACTTGAGTTGCACCTTTTGGTGCTATTGTAGTAATGTAATAGCTTTTGTCAACTATTCTAGACACTCTATGAGCACACAGTCTGTGTTTACAGATGTCCTTTTGCATTAGAAATCACTGAGATACAAGGAGATTAAGAAATGGGCAATAATGACAAAGAAGAACCTCCTACTGATCAAAGAATGGTAGATGATGCGTTTTCTGAAAATATAAAAGATGATGTTTCCGATACAGTTACAAGCAACGAAGAAATGAAAGAAGAGAAATTGATACTCGATGAGCCTCTCAATGGGCCGAATGTCGAAAAGTGTACTGAAAAGGAACTCGGAAAAGCTGAAAATGTAAGCATCAGCAATGATGATATTTTGCAAAACATTACCGACCTTTCGGCTAAAATAGACTCCCTTAATCAACTCTTTTCCGAAAAAACACAGCATATGGAACATAAGGGAAAAATTATCGATCAAATGCATAAAGAGCTTCAGAAGTATAAGGATGACATTTACTCACAGGTTCTCAGAGAAGTTATTCTTGACATTATTGAAGTTAGAGATAGTATTTTGAGAATAACCGATTTTTACCTCAAGAAGCCTGAAGGAGAATGGGATATTCCCAACGAAACTTTTGCAGGATATGCTCTTGACATTCAAGATATATTAGAGAAAAATGGCGTTGAGATATACGAAAGCAGTCCTGGAGATTCTTTTTTGCCGTTGAAACAACGGGCAATTAAAAAAGTGATTACAGGAAGCAAAGAATTACATGGAAAGGTAGCCGAGTCTCTAAGCTGTGGTTATAGTTATAACGGAAAAACGATTTCTGCAGAAAAAATTGCTTTTTATTATTATGAAGAGCCAGCTGAAATAATGGCTAAGAATGGCACAGAGGTATAAAATGGCTAAATATGTATACGGTATTGACCTTGGTACAACATATTCATGTATAGCTTATGTTGATGAAAGTGGAAGGCCTAACGTTATTAAAAATTTGGAAGGAACAAATACTACTCCTTCTGTAGTTAATTTTGCAAGTACGAATCAAGTTGTTGTAGGACAAGCGGCAAAGGAGACTGCTGTTATTGACCCTAAGAATACGGTCTCGCTGGTAAAAACTTTAATGGGAAAAAGCAATTTCGCCATAAGTTATAATGGTGAAGATAAATCTCCTGAAGAAGTGTCGGCCTACATATTAAGAAAGCTCACCGGAGATGCGGCAAAGGAAATTGATGAAGAAGTAAAGGATGTAGTGATTACTTGCCCTGCTTATTTTGGTACTGCTGAAAGAATAGCGACAAAGAATGCAGGAGTTATTGCTGGTCTCAATGTGCTGGAGATTATTAGTGAACCTGTTGCTGCAGCAATTTACTATGGATGCACTAAAGAACTTGAAGAAAAAACTATTCTTGTTTACGATCTGGGTGGGGGAACTTTTGATGTTACTATCATGAGTATTGGCTCAGAAAAAATTGAGATTATATGTTCTGATGGGGACCATGACTTAGGTGGTAAGGATTGGGATGCTGCAACCATGCGTTACCTTGCAGATGAATTTGTTTCTCAAACAGGAAATAACTGTGACTTTGATGAATATGCTCAGCAAGATCTGCGTTTAAAAGCTGAAAAAGCAAAACAGCAATTGTCTGCTAGAGAAAAAACTCCTGTGGTGGTTGACGTAGCTGGAAAAAAAGCAAGAATCGATTTCTCAAGAGATAAGTTTGATGAAATTACTTCAGCATTATTAAAATCTACACTTGATAAAACTGATGCTGCTATTACTGTGGCACAGCAACGCGGTTTTAAAGTGAATGAACTTCTTTTAGTTGGCGGTTCTACAAGAATGCCACAGGTAACCAGAGCACTTGAAGATAAGTATGGTATAAAACCTAAAATTCTTGAACCGGATGAGGCTGTTGCTAAAGGAGCTGCTATTCATGCTGTTAATGTTTACATCAACAAGCAACGAAGTTATTTCAAATGGGGTGAAGACAACAAAGGCGACGTGACTTCAGATTCCGTTTCAAATCCGTCTAATAGTGTCGAACAATTATCTGTTGATCCTAAAATGATGAGCAACGATGGAAAAACGCTTTCGATTGTTGTGGCTACAACTAAAAGTTTTGCTGTAGAAGCAATTGTAAATAAGGATCTAAAATGTTGCAATATGATTCTCAAAAACGATCCTATGCCTGATGGTGCCATATCTGTGTCCCAGATATTTGGAACGAGTCGAAAGAATCAGGGAGAAGTTGAAATCGTTGTTTATGAAAGCGATTTTATGGATGAATTTTTTGAGATTGATGAAGATTATGCAATTGGTACAGTAATCTTAGAATTGCCGAACAATCTTCCCAGTGGTGCGCCGATTGAGATAACTTTAAGCCTTAATAATGAAGGCATTTTAGAAGTCACTGGTAAAGACATAACAAGCAATAAAGAGGTTCATGCAGCTATGCGGTCAAAATATATCATGAACAGCGAAGCGGTTGAAGAATTAAAAGAAAAATCAAAAAACATGGTTGTTATGTAAATACAGTTCATTGGCATCGGTTAAGGGATTTTTCCTAAAGCCATCGGTTTTGTATGAGAAATCCCCTCCACTTTTTATTCATTTTACAAAATCGAACCTCACTCCACTTCCTGATCAACTAAGGTTTTTAAGTAATTGTAAAAGTAGTGAACACGACTTATCATGATCCTCACTTAACCGATGACGAACAAATTAGCTTTGCTTCTCACAATACTCATAGACCGTAACAGATCAACTTAATTTGAAGAAAAAAGCGGATAATTTTCAAAGACCACTCAAACAATTAGCGAGTATGCCACTGGTTTGAGGGTGATGTAATTATAGATACAGAGTGGTATTTTCATGAATGAGAACTGCTATTTACTATTAGAGTTAGATTTCGACCCTCCCATAGAGGATCAGTCCATAATAAACGAAAGAATTGAAGAAAAGACTAAATTTTGGTCTAGTAATTACAATGATTTCAAAAGAGGTACAGAGTACAGACATTATCATCAAATGCTTCCAAAAATAAAAGAAATAATGAACGACCCCAGCAAGCGTAAAAAGGAAGCTGCTTCTGCTCGCAATATTGCATATGCTTTGTTAGATGAGGATCTTAAAATACTTGGCATGAATGGAGAAATTTCCGAAGATGTCGTTGTAAACATTGCAGATAAAAAAAAGATGTCTATTAATATAGTTAAAAAAAGAGCTTCTGCTCTTGGGATAAAAATTATCCCGAAGGTTGATTTTCAGATAACTTATGACAAGTATTATAAAAACAAACCTCAGAATGCTGATGAATTCGAAAGTGTAGTAGTCTATCTCAAGCCATTTAATAAAGATAATTTGTATGACTTCCTAAATCCAGGTACTATGCAGAATGTGGACAAACTGCCATGCGATAAGCTCAAACAACTAGCACAGGAAAAAAAGAAAAACGAGTTCTATAAAAATGATACTGCGAGCAGTTCCGGTAAAAAAGTCTGCGAAGCCTGTGAACTGGCTTTTAAGGACGAAAGCCGCAAAACAATTTATGATGATTATTTAGCATGGTGCAAAAGAAGAAGTATTTTAGACCATGCAAAAGAAATATCAAAGGTAGCTGATGGAAACTTGTCTTATGAACAAGGTAATTTTTACATAGGGCAGTTAACTGAGTTATTTAAGGATAGAAAATTGGCTGAAAATATTTTTATTGCCTTTTGTAAAGTTGAGAAAATAGCATATAATCCAGAATTATATAATCCAGATTCGCAGAAAAGAAGAAGAAGCGAGAAAGAAACCAATAAAGAGAAAGCAAGAGAAGAAGCTGAAAAAAAGAAAGCAAGAGAAGAGCAAGAGAGGTTACATAAACAGAAGGAAGAAGCCGAAAATAAAGAAAGGGAAAAACAAGAAAGGTCACGTAAACAGAAGGAAGAAGCCAAAAATAAAGAAAGAGAAGAACAAGAGAGGTCACGTAAACAGAAGGAAGAAGCTGAACAGGCTGAAAATAAAGAAAGGGAAGAACAAGAGAGATTACGTGGACAGAAGGATAAACCTGGAAATATAGAAGGACATGATGTACTAAAAAAGTTAGCTATCGGGGCAATTATATGTCTTCTAACGCTTGGTGGAATTGCACTGATGAGTGGGAACAATGAAAGTCAATCTGAAGTTTCAGCACCATATCAGACAGTAGGCGAGAGAGGATATAGTACGAATTCAAATATAAATGGTTCAGAACAACCAGTACACCCTGTTGCCGACTTTTGGTCAGATATAACTTCCGGAGAAGCACCATTAAAGGTACAGTTTTTTGACGAGAGCACCGACTCACCAACCTCCTGGAACTGGGACTTCGGGGATGGAGTTACTTCAACCAAGCAAAATCCAATACATACCTATACAACAGATGGAACTTACACGGTGAAAGAGACTATAACAAATGAAATAGGTGGGGATACAGAAACAAAAGAGAGTTATATCACTGTTACAGCTCCTGCAGAGGCTCTAACTGCTGTTGCTCCAGTTCCTGATTTTTCTGCATCCGTAACTTCAGGAGAAGCACCTCTTACAGTATCTTTTACTGATGAAAGCTCAGGATCTCCTACCGAATGGCAATGGAATTTTGGAGACAGTTATGATATCTTCACCGAGCATAATCCAACGCATACCTATACAAAAGCTGGAACTTATACAGTAACAGAGACTGTAACCAATGAAATAGGTGGGGATACAGAAACAAAAGAGAGTTATATCACTGTTACCGCTCCTGCAGAGGCTCTAACTGCTGTTGTTCCAGTTCCTGATTTTTCTGCATCTGTAACTTCCGGAGAAGCACCTCTTACAGTATCTTTTACTGATGAAAGCTCAGGATCTCCTACCGAATGGCAATGGAATTTTGGAGACAGTTATGATATCTTCACCGAGCATAATCCAACGCATACCTATACAAAAGCTGGAACTTATACAGTAACAGAAACTGTAACCAATGAAGCAGGTCAGGATATGGAAACAAAAACAGACTATATCACTGTTACCGCTCCTGCAGAGACTCCAACCGTTGTTGTTCCAGTTCCTGATTTTTCTGCATCTGTAACTTCCGGAGAAGCACCTCTTACAGTATCTTTTACTGATGAAAGCTCAGGATCTCCTACCGAATGGCAATGGAATTTTGGAGACAGTTATGATATCTTCACCGAGCATAATCCAACGCATACCTATACAAAAGCTGGAACTTATACAGTAACAGAGACTGTAACCAATGAAGCAGGTCAGGATATGGAAACAAAAACAGACTATATCACTGTTACAGCTCCTGAAAGTGATGACACAACATCCGATAACAAAGAAACTGATTCAGGCACTGACACAACATCCGGTGACACAAGCCTTCCCACTGAATCTGAGGTATTAACATTTGTAAATAATTATCAAGGGGTAAGCGACTTTATAGAAACTGTTTCAGGAGATTCGGAATCTTCTAATCCTACGTGGAAATGGGATATATGGCAAGATCAGTATGGAGATAGATTGATAAGCTTCTACTACTACCAAAATAATCCCAAAGGATATGACAGCACCTATTTTGACAGCGAAGGAAACATAATTTCAACAAAGGATTTGGAGTTAACATTGTTGAATAGTTACAAAGGAGCTTAAAGGGATATTCAAATTGAAATATCTCTTTTTACTTTTTTGTCTGTTCAGCAGGAAAGCTTCCAGACAGTGTTGACCTATGGTTTCAATTCTTGTTTTAATGGATTTCTTCGGGAATGAGTAAGAACATCATCACAAATAACATCATACTCAACACCCATCCACACCATCGAACTTATAGGTATGCTCAGTGAATAGGATTTGGAATCTGCAACTGTGTGAAGCCTTGTTTGAGTCAAAACAGTTGGGTGTACCCTACGGGCAAAAGCAGAAGAATTACGCATATATAATGACTTAGAGGCTATAACTTGATAAGATCAGCTATGACAAGCAGAGGGTCTGGCAAGAGCTTTCCTGGTATCATAGGGATCTGAACAGAATTAAAGGGATTCACATTTCTCCGTAAAACCGCAGGTAATCTTCCATTGCCTTTTTTGCCTGAGCAGGATACTCTTTTTTCATATATTCAATGAATTCGTCCCTTGATTGAATTTCCTTCAAAACTTCGAGCATACGGGCGGCAAATTTTCTTGATTCCATACTTCCTTTCCGAAGTTCAAAAGAAAGGCAGAGAGCCTCTTTAGGAAAATACTTTCTTCTAACCCAGGGAGATACCGAACCAAGGAGCACTCCTTCTTTTAGAATGCTGTAAGCAGGCACTCCTATAAGTTCAAGCCTGTTCTTTCCGGCCAGCTTTTCAATATTTTCGCCGGAATAGGAATGAAGCTCAATGTAAATTTCGGGTTTTAATTCTTCAATCGCCTTGATGATCTTTTTTCCTATTTCGGGATAGTAATCCGGGTTCAGGGTTGAAATGTACTTTCCGCAGTCTACAAGTGGGATCAGGGCCAGAGAACCGATTTCAGGAGGTTTGATGTCTTTCAGGAGTCCAGTTGTATCTTTCCATTCATCTCCGTGAAGGCCTGCAACAAAGAGCCTAACTGGCCTTCCGCGACCGTATATTCTCATCCCGATATATGGACACGAATCTGGCCGCGTTTCTATGCTTTCGTGCTTGCCGAAAAAAGAATCCTCGGAATTCTCTTTTTCGTTGGTCCATTTTCCTTTAGAATTCTCTATTGCTTCAGAATTCTCTATTCCGCCTGAATTCTCTATTGCTTCAGAATTCTCTATTCCGCCTGAATACTCTATTGCTTTAGAATCCTCTATTCCGCCTGAATGCTCTCTTCTGTCAGTATTCATCTGTTTTGAGGCCTCAAAACTCATTTTTTTCGGGCTGATCTTCTGTGAGCAACTCTTTATCTTCGGGTAGAGGCTTTCTCGCGACCACATAAATTTCCTGCTTTTTAGGATTGATAACCTGTTGAATTTCAAGCCCAAGGTTCTCGATTTTACTAAGTATCGGTTTTGGGTTCTTCTTTTTCGGGATTTTGATAACCTGAAGCAGCTTTCCCCCGGGTTTCAGTAGAGGCAGCACTATCGAAAGAGCTTTTATTGAGTCCTCAGGTTCCAGGGTCATATCCGAAAGAATAACATCTACGGGCTCTTCTGAGAGCAAATTCAGAGGTATGGTGAAGACATCTCCGAATGTTACTTCAACATTTTCCTTTTCGTATGCAATTTTTCCAAGTTCGCTCCTGAAGTCCTTGCTGAATTCCACGCCTTTCACATGGCCTGCAATTTCCGAGGCAAAGAGAATAAAGCCGCCTGCGCTGGAGCCAAGGTCAAGCACTTTATCTCCAGGCTTAAGAATTCCACTTTCCTCCTGAATAAGCTTGAGTTTGAAATAGCCCTGAGGCTGGTCAAGGCCCTCAGTAACTTCGATTATATCATCAGTAGACACGTCTCTGGAGGCTTTTGTTATTGCCGTGCCGTTTACCTTAACATTTCCGGCAAGGATAGCCGTCTTGGCTCGTCCCCGTGACTTGAAATGGCCCATATCTACAAGGTATGCATCCAGTCTCATGGGGCATTGTATCGGCAGAGCCTGTATATATAGATAGTATAGGTAGCAAATCGGTGAGTGTTGGAATATTCGATTATGGGGGATCCTGACAATTGTCCTGATTTTTAAAAATGAAAAAGTCATTTATGTGTTTGATTATATGCAATGTTCAAGAGCAGGGTTCAAGAGCAGGGCACATACAGAGCTTCGAAATTATTTACAGTTTCAGTATCTATTGTAAAGAAATAGATATATTTTTAAACAATAATTTTTTACTTATTTTGTAATTGAGGCTTATATTCAGGTCTTTATTTCAATATAAGGTATTTTTTCAAAAAAGGTACTTTTTAAAACGAGGTACTTTTTAAAATGAGGTACTTTTTAAAACGAGGTACTTTTTAAAACGAGGCTTTTCAACACAAGATATTTCTAACAAATTAAGTGTGTGTGCATAATGTGCTGTTTATAACATAATAACATATTATTTGTACGAGTTTATTTTATTGAACTTACTTAACTAACCTCTAATGCTTATGCTTCAGGAATGCATCTCCATCCTGCAAATCTGGTGAGATAGTGTATCAAAAAATACTTCAAAAATTTACGTCTCTGTTTCCCCTCTGGGCGGTTCTCTTATCGGCCGTTGCATATGTTTATCCTGAGTACTTTGCTCCCCATCAGGGACTTATCGTACCTTTTCTAAGCTTTATTATGCTTGGGATGGGAATCACCCTCTCGGTGGACAGCTTCCTTGCAGTATTGAAGAGACCTTCAGCAGTCATCCTGGGCACCTTGATGCAGTACACAGTTATGCCACTTGCAGCCTGGATAGTTTGCCTGGTTCTAAAGCTTCCACCTGATCTGGCTGCGGGCGTGATCCTGCTGGGCTGCTGTCCTGGCGGTACGGCTTCGAATGTGATCTCTTATCTGGCAAAAGCCGATGTGGCTCTTTCAATAGTGCTTACTTCGGTTTCTACCCTTCTCGCTTTTCTAGCAACACCTTTCCTTACCTGGGTTCTTATAGGTCAGACCGTGGAAGTCGATGTCATGGGTATGCTTGTGAGCGTTGTAAAGGTAGTAATCGTGCCTGTTGTGCTCGGGCTTGCAATCAACTACTTCTTTGAAAAAAAGATAAACGCAGTGAAGGATGTCTTTCCGGCAATCTCAGCCGCAGCCATAGTAATTATCATCGCGGTGATTATAGGGACAAACAGTGCGAACCTTGGAAAGAGCGGCCCGCTGGTACTGCTTGCAGTGATCCTGCATAATGGGCTTGGCCTTGCAGGCGGTTATGGGGTTTCAAAGGCCCTGGGGTTCAGCGAGACCGAAGCAAGGACTATTGCAATCGAGGTCGGGATGCAGAATTCCGGCCTGAGCGTCGCTCTTGCGATAAAACATTTCACAGCAACAGCCGCGCTTCCGGGTGCGATATTTAGTATCTGGCACAACCTGTCCGGAGCTTTCCTTGCAGGACACTGGTCAAAACATAGTGTATCCGTTCCTGATGAAAGTAAGGTGCCTTCCAAAAAGGGCATCCATAGTAAGAAATTGGGGTGAAATCTGGAGATTTCACAAAAAAGATGTTGGAAAGCAGGAAAAATCTGGAAAATCTATAGAGATCACCGGATTTTTCCTGTATTCATTTAATTATCTCATTTTTATCTATTTTCATGGTTTATTTTCTTCTTCTGAATTTCTTTTTTCTCTTTCATTTTTTTCCTTTATTTTTCTCTGCCAATTTATCATATTTAACAATTTTATATTCCTGTTTTATCCTGAAATTATGTTTTCAGCCTTCCAGGCCACTAAATATGGAAAAGTTTCAAAATTTTGGAAATAAGTTGACTTTTTGTTTCCTATTCAGTTGCAAGCCAGTTGGACGTAGGATTAAAAATCACCAGCTTTAGGACTAGGGTTAGTTTTAGTATCAGTAGTTTAAAATAATTATGGGAATAATTATGTTCTATAACGGGAGCAATAGGACTTGTGGACAGCTTGTAGTATGGCAAGATTACAGTTAAAAAGCAGTATCTAAACAGAATTTTGTAGTTAACTTAATCATAACGTCTATTCTGTGTGATTTTGTACTCCAATATGTATCCTATACTTATGTATCCGATACTGCAAGATTAAAGAGTTTTACAAAGTTTAAATATAGGAGTTGAGGGGACATGAAGAAGGGAGTAATAGGTCTGTTCGCTTTTGGCATTGTACTGGTTAACACTTTAACCCTTGTGGCTTTTGGTTCTTCTGAAACCTTGAGGAGTAACATGAGCACTTCAGAAAAGGAAAAAGCTTTCGACCCCGAAAGTATGAATCTCTCAGTAAAACCTGGAGACGACTTCTATGAATATGCTGAGGGAGACTGGATCAAAAACCACCCAGTACCTCCGGATAAGTCCCGATACGGAGCGTTTGCAATAGTAGAGGACAGGACTTATGACCGTGTCAAAGGAATTTTGGAGAGTGCAGCCAGCAATACCTCAGCTCCTGATGGAAGCCTCGAGCAGAAGATCGGCGAGTTCTACAATATGGGAATGGATAATGCCACTCTGGAAAAGCAGCATCTTGACCCAATCAAAGGCGAGCTGAAGATGATAGACAATATCTCCAGTGCTTCCGACCTCCAGACCGTTTCGACGCAAATGATGGAGTACGGCCTGGATCCTTTCTTTTCAATATATGCTGCACCTGACAAGAAGAACAGCAAGATCATGATTGCTACCCTTACTCAGGGAGGGCTAGGCCTTCCGGATAGAGATTTCTATTTCAGACAGGACAATGAATCTATTAAAATCAGAGAACAGTATTTGACTCATGTTACCAGGATGTTTGCCTTCCTCGGCGATAGTCCAGAGGTTGCTGAAAATAATGCCAGGACTGTGATGAGGATAGAGACCAGGCTGGCCAATGCATCCTTTACCAATGTTGAAGACCACGATGAGGTCAAAACGTATAACAAGATGAGCATTGAGGAGCTTCAGGCCTTTGCACCAGGCATTAACTGGTCCTGCCTTTTTAGCTCTCTGGGTTATCCGGATGTAACCGAGGTCAACGTCAGAAATCCTTCTTTTTTTAAAGAGCTAAGCAGCGCCCTTCAGGACGAGAGCATAGCCGATTGGAAGACTTTCCTGCGCTGGAAGCTGATTTTAGGTACGTCTCCTTACCTGAGCCCCGAAGTAGAGGAGGAGCACTTTGATTTTTATGGACGAAAACTCAATGGCCAGCAGGAGATGAAGCCCCGCTGGAAGAGAGTTATTGAAGCGGAAAATGAGGCTATGGGCGAGGCCGTAGGCCGCATCTATGTGGATAGATATTTTGACCCAGGTTCCAGGGCCAGGATGCAGGATATAGTATTCAACCTGAAAACGGCCTTTGGAGAGAGAATTCAAAACCTGATATGGATGGAACCTGAAACCAAAAAAGAAGCCCTCAAAAAGCTTGAAGTTCTGGATGTACAGGTCGGCTACCCGGATGAATGGCTGAACTATTCGGAGCTTGAAGTTAAAAACGATTCATATGCCATGAATGTGCTCAGGGCTTCTAAATTCAAGTTCTATCACGGTCCCAGTGGTCTGGATAGAATAGGCCAGCCTGTAAATCGCAAGCTGTGGGAGATGAATCCCCAGGAGACTAACGCCTATGCGGACTACAATAAAATAATTATAGTCTTCCCGGCAGGCATTCTTCAGCCTCCTTTCTTCAATAAGGATGCTGATGACGCTGTTAATTACGGTGCCATAGGTGCTATTATAGGACACGAGATGACTCACCATTTCGACAGCCAGGGAAGAAAGTTCGATGCAAGTGGAAATTTGACGGATTGGTGGACACCAGAAGATGCCAATAACTTCAACAAAAGCACGGAGGTTCTGGTGGACGAATATAACAGATTCGAGGTTTTGCCTGGCCTGTACGTCAATGGGGACCTGACCCTGCCTGAAAACGTAGCAGATTTTGGCGGATTGACCGTGGCCTATCACGCTTATAAGCTCTCATCGAAAGAGGATCCGGAAATGATTGATGGATTCACTGGAGACCAGAGGTTCTTTTTAAGCTTCACCCAGGTATGGAGAGAATCGGACACAAACGAATCACTTAGGACGTTAGCACTGACTGATACCCATTCACCAGCCAGGTTCAGGGTCAATGGAGTGGTTTTCAACGTGCCTGAGTTTTACAGGGCGTTCCCGAGCGTAAAGCACTCGGATAAACTCTACAGACCAGAAAGTGAGAGGCCGGTGATATGGTAAAATTATCGCTGGAAGCCGTTTCGTTCCTGAAAGCGAAATACAGCACCTATGAAAAGTCATGAACCCTGAACGATAGTACCTGTCGGGCAGCTCTACTCTGCTTTGAAGTTATGCAGTGAACCTGTGGGGGCCCGGCAAAAGATAGGCCACCCCGTTCAGTTATAGTGCTACGATTCCCACATAAATCCATTATTTTGTGAGAATTGTGAGGAATTTGTTCATCGTAGACGGATTTTGAAGTTTGGGTTTATGGATGTAGTCTAGAATCGATGCACCAGAAAGTAATTAAAGTAGTATCGGGAAGAAGAGCAGATCATGGACAAAAAAGTCATAATCCTATCGATTGCTTTTGCGGCCATAGCCTGTATTCAGCACTTAATTACAAAAGGCAATATTAATAGGGAAACACTCACGATTGCTATATTAAGTTCAATAATTCTCGCATTTTACTTTACATGGTTTATGCCTGAGCTCAACCTCAGGAAAAGGGACACGTACTTTCTGACATGCATTACGCTGTTTGTTGTCGCGAGCCTTAACAACTTCATTGAGGCATACTTCTTCACAGATGTATTCAATACAACTTTTACTCTGGTAGCCGCCATCACAGTTTCGTTATTGACCACTTTAATCCAAACGTCTCTTGCAATCTATATTCTGAAACCTGAAGGCAACATGACTCTGAGAAATGCCATCCGTGAACACGTGAGAGCAAATGAACATTATGTACTGCGTATTATAGCCGCATCCCTTGTCTATTTTCCGGTGTACCTAACATTCGGTCTCATCATATCACCTTTCGTGATCCCCATATACACAAACCCTCAAAACGGCCTTTCAGTCCCCTCTTTCTCACTTATGTTCCCGCTTGAGCTAGTGAGAGGTGCAATATATGCCATTGTCCTTGCAGCAGTTTTTGCCAGCCTGAAAAAGCAGAAGAACCTTAATTTCAAAGTTGCTGCAACTCTACTATTTATTCCCGGCGCCTTCATACCGCTCCTTTCAAGTCTCACACAGGCAAATGCATTCAGCCAGGTCGCTCCATACCACATATTCGAAATTCTCGGTGATTCCATAGTTTATGGTTATATAGTATCCCGAATTTTTCATAAAGTGTAATCTCAGAAATTTGCAATTTCAGCCTTGTCTCTACAAGTAAATGATTATGAACATGATTCTGAGCATAAAATTGCTGGCTGTATTTTTGAGATCTTAGAAACTCTGGCAACCAGCGTTTAGAAAAACATTTAATTTTGAGTTTTTGAACCGCAGATGTGTATAGATTTTTGGACCCCCGAGTACTCAACGACCGCGAAGCGGGCGGCCTTTCAGAAAAAAAGAAAAAAAAGATTAAATCCGAAAAAGCAGCAATATTATCGTTTATTCTCACCTTCCCCTCTCTTATTCTTAATCCTCTCAAGCAAAACCTCCGCCGTCTCATAATCCCTGCCTTCTCTTCTTGCAATCTCAGCCTCTGTGTCTAGTATATCGATTCTCAAATATATCCATAATAAGAAAATAAATACCGTTTATGACGCAAATATTATTTTAAAGTCAGATGGAATTTTGTAACACGGAAAACGCAGCCTGCCGCATAGTGCTTCTATCTGGATATACAACCACGGAAAACACGGAAAGCACGGAAGAACCACGCCTTTACTACTGATTTCCGTGTCTTCCGTGCTTTCAGTGGTTTTCAAAAAATTCATTTTGGACATACTTTGGAATAGATGCACTGGTCCCCTGAAAATAACTTTATTCAAGCATCAGGATTAAATAGAATCTCGAAGGACCAACGCTCTCTCCTCATTCTCTCCTTTTCGAAATTGATACTTTAACTACGTGAATTCTTATTGAACCTAAAACTTAATGTTACCGTAGAAATCTATAATTCTGTCAGAATTACATTTAATAAATTGATTAATTAAAAAAATCATCTAGTCAAAATTTACAAAAATTTGCGAATTCAAAAAGTTATATAAAAATCAAATGAAAATTCTATTAATATAAACAAGCAAGATATCTGGTAATTTAATGAAAAATCTAAATCATAAACAAAGGGCTCTTCTTTACACTATAGACAGACTCCACGAGAGGGACTTATCTTCCAGGTTAATGATAACGAAGAGTCTTTTTTTGTCATCCCACGTAGAAAAAATAGACAAATTAATGAAATTCTATCATTTTTTTCCTCATCATTACGGACCTTTTTCCAATGTTTGCTATGCAGATATCTCCACACTACAAAAAGAGGGCTATATCATAGAAAAGGAAAAGAAAATTGAATTAACCGAAAAAGGGAAAGTAGCCTTGAAAGGAATTGACCAGAAAGCAACATTGAAAATAAATCGGGTTGTTAGAAAATTCGACTCAGAAAAAGAAATTATGGAATACGTATATCGAAAATTTCCTGATTATACCATAAGAAGCAAACTTCTTCCCCCTCAAAAAAATGTAAAATATGATCCTGGCCTTTTCACTATCGGTTACGAAGGAAGAGATATTGACCTTTTCCTTAATATCTTAATTCAGAATGCCATAGATGTTCTTGTTGATGTCAGGAAAAACCCTTTCAGCATGAAATTCGATTTCACAAAAAATAGCCTTAAAAATTATCTCGAAAACTCGGAGATTCGATACCTCCACATCCCCGAACTTGGTATAGAAGGAGAAAAAAGAAAAGACCTTCTCACACTCAAAGATTACGAAAAACTCTTTGAGTACTACGAAAAAACAACAATAAAAAACAATCCCGAGCTTTTAGATAATATTGTGGAATTAGGCCGAAGCCACCGTGTAGCTCTAATGTGCTTCGAAGCCGATGTAAATATGTGCCACCGTGGAGTTATTGCAAGAAATATAGTTCAGAAAGAAAATGTGGAAGTATTAAATATCTGAAACACATAAAAGATGTAAAACTACTGTTATATTTTTTGGAGGTTTCTCCTGATTGAAACAGGAAACCGAGAAAATCTTAGTTCTGGTGAGGGCTACACCAGAAGAAAGTAGAAAGCATGGATATCTTGTATGTGTTGCCGGAATAAATGAGAAAGGAGAATTCAGGAGAGTTTATCCTTTTGAATTTAGTTATGGGGGAAAGTTAATCGGTTTTAAGAAGAAAGACCGGATAGAAGTTGTCCTGACGGAACCGGATAACGATCAAAGAAGAGAAAGCAGAAAGCAAATCAGCTATAAGAACCTGCATTCCCCTGTTGAGGACGAAGAGCTAAGAAATTTACTCAAGTCAAAAGTGAGTTCAATTGAAAAATTAAAAGAAGAAAATGCAAGTCTTGGAGTAGTTAAGCCTGAACTTTTAGACATAAAGATCGAAATAAATAGCACTGAAATATACGACCGGCAGCAGTATTTCAATTTGATGGGCGATTATCTGGTCGAGAAAAGAGAAAAAGTCAAAATGCCTGTCGAATTAAGATACCATTTCAGATGCAAAAATGATCCCACCTGCAAAGGACACCAGATCATTCTCCTTGACTGGGAACTTAATGAACTTGCAAGAAACGTCATGCGGACAGACATAGATCCGGCATCCATAGAAGAAAAGATTAGAAACAAATTCTATGACTACATGAAGAAAAGAGACCTCTATTTTGTGCTGGGAACCCATTTCCGTTTTAAGACCTGGATGATTATAGGAATTTTCTACTTTAAGAAGAAAGACGAAAAGCAAAAGAACCTTTTTGATTTTTGAAAGTTAAGGTTTTTTCCATTTCTAATAGTAACTTTAGGGACCACATATACGCATTTTTCTTATTCAAATCAGGAACGGATGATTTTTGATATTGGGTACCGATGCTCTCACCGGCTGCCAGGCAGCCGGCCTTTTCCTTAATGCAAAAAGAAAGAGACTGAACTTCAAAAAGCAGCACTGTTATTTTTTCTTATCTTTTATCCCTTTCTCTGCTTTTATCCTCTCAAGCAAAACCTCCGCCGTCTCATAATCCCTGCCTTCTCTTTTTGCAATCGCAGCCTCTGTTTCAACAAGTTGACCGGAAAATGCTTTTGCAAGAATGGACTGCCTTAGTTTTTCCGTTTTTTCCCTGGCCGCTGTAACTTTAGCTTCAATTGAGTTGGCAAAGGCAAAGAGGGCATCAACACGACGAACAATTTCTTGTTTTGTTCGTCTGTCATTAAGAAAAGCCGCTTCGCTTCGCGAGCGGGACAAGAACGACCAGGATACAACAGTAAGGTTATACTTTTTCAAATTCAAAGTTGCTTTTTCAAACGTACACTTTTATATAATCCTGAACTTACCTTCTGCCATGAGCAACGGTACTGTCAGAGCAAACATTAAAGAAGGGATGAATGTCGGAATTGTCCTAAAAGCAGACCAGAGGACCGGAAAAATTACCCAGGGCATTGTAAAAAGAATTTTAACCAACTCTTCAACGCATCCACACGGAATAAAAGTTCAGTTAACGGATGGCCAGGTTGGAAGAGTCAAGGAAATTTATTGAAAGCTACAGGACAAATTATAGGGATAAATTAAAGATAGCTCTTTTTAAAAATTGATAACAGTGTGATTTGTTGATGCAGACTTTTCTGGGGATATAAAATCTGAAAATATTGAGGTTGAAATTGTTCCATATCCTTTGGACTCCACTGATTTGGATGATTAAAATACGGGCGTAACTGAAACCATTGAAATTCCTGAGCGAACATGTGAAGAGAATAAACAGTCCTATTCAGGTGAAAAAATTGCTGAATTAAGGGAGAAAAGCGTTCTAGAGAGGAGTTCCCGGTAAAGCTGAAATAAGTCCCGAGTACTCTTTGAAAGTTTCTCACTTCTTTGAAACCATAAGTTTTAAATAAATTACTAAAGTTTTACTCTAAAGCAAATTATTGCTTCCTTAATAAGTGCTTGAGGTTTCAAAATGAAGTGTTATAAGAGGCATTTAGATTTAGACTGCATTTAGCATACAACATAGTTGTTCAGATAGGAGGAAGGTAAGGAGTAGAACCCTTCCCCCTACCTCGGAGGTTGACTTACTCACGCAGAGAAATATGCCAGAAATCCTGCGTGAGTTTTTTACTCAGATGATATATATTATGCATGAAATGTATTTAACTCTTTCTATTTTGTAGCTATGTCTATAACTCAGATCAGTTTTTATTTTAATCTCAGTTTTAATTTCAGTTTAAATTTCAGTTTAAATTTCAGTTTTAATCTCAGTTTTTACCAGGTAAACATATAAATAAAGTATAATTTTAAATAGTAATCTTAAAGTTCCCTACATATTTTGAAAATTATAGGAAGACTAATATCTGAGTAAACCTATATAAATACTTAAATTTTTCAAATCCAATAATTTTTAACGAATTTTACTGGAAAGGGGTTTTAATATGTTCTCACTGAACGAACAAAAGGCTATTGAACTTGGAGAATCTGGAGAACGAGCAATAAGAGAACAGAATGAATATGATGCGCTCCAATATGCTGAGTACCTCCGGGAATTCGGGCAAGAGTTGCTCGAAGGAAATTTAGAGAAAGATTTAAAGCGAGTCGCGATCTCACTCCGGAATATTGGTAATAAAGCAATCCAGAAAAAGATCGAGAACGTTGCGTCCACGGCTCTTAGTGACCTTAACTCTCTTTCTGAAGCTGCACTTGACAAGGGCTTTTCCAATGCAATGTGGTCTTTTTCAAAAGCTGTACAGGAAATAGGAAAAGGAGCGGTACAGTTCCAGATGCTTGAATCTGCAAAAATTGCACTCGATACGCTTAAAATGATAGGACTGGGTGCGGTAGAAAAGAAAATGGAAGTTGTAACCCTCTGGACGACCATGTCAATTGAGGAAATGGCTTATCTTGCAAACCGGCAGCAGCTTGAAGATTTAACCAAGGACGCAAAAGAAGCAAGAGAAGAAATTATAGAATACTCCGAAGCCTCGGGGTTTGTTACAAGGGAACAGATTGAAAAATACCCACAGCTTATCGCCCAGACCGTAAGTCAATTCTCAGAGCTTCAGAACCTTCAACCTGCAGGTTATGCGGCAAAGCCCAATGAGGAATTCACAGAAGAGGAATTCTTTGAGGAAGAGGAAGAAGGAGAGGAGCAGGAGCCTGAAACTGAGGCTGCCAAAAAGGAAATGTGAGCCTGGTAATCAGGAAAAATTAGCCTGAGAATCAGAAAAATGATACTGGTAATCAGGAAAAATTAGCCTGAGAATCAGAAAAATGATACTGGTAATCAGGAAAAAATTTCCGGGAAAATTTCTGGCTGCTTACACAGCCGGATGTTTTTTATTATAATTTTTGGAAATTTCCAGAAAACTTTCTATTATTTTCAGCCCATTGGGAGTAAGCACGGATTCGGGGTGGAACTGCAGGCCATAGATTGGATACTTTACATGTTCAACTGCCATAATGCTCCCGTCCTCAGCCCTGGCGGTAACTTTTATCCCGGGCGCAGGCTCCCCAATCTCAAGTGAATGATAACGGCCTGCTTCGAATGGGCCATCAAAGGCTGAAAATAATGCAGAGTCCTCATGCAGAATCTTCGAACTTTTTCCATGCACCGGGCCGACCTTGCTTCTTCGGACGACTCCGCCGAAAGCCACATTTATTGCCTGATGTCCAAGGCAGACTCCAAGAAGGGGAATTTCCCTGCCCATTTCCCTGATTATGTCCAGGCAATTTCCTATATCCCTGGGGTCTGAAGGATTCCCTGGGCCCGGCGAAATAACCAGAGCATCAGGTTTAATCTCCCTGAGTTCCTCAAGGGAAACCGTATTTGGAAGTACCAGAGTATCTTTTTCGAAATAAGAGATATAATCTACAAGATTCCATACAAAGGAATCCTTGTTGTTTATGAAAACCACTTTCATCTGAAAACACCTCCTGAACTTATCATTTTTAGTTCATTTTCTCCTCGTATCTCTCCTTTAACCTCCCCTTTCATGAAAAGCCCGTTTCCTTGAGTTTTTTTCGGTAAAACGTCCCTATCTGAACTTCTTTTCATAAATTTCACCCCAAAATCACTTAACAAATTGTTTTAAATTTCTCCTTCGATTGCCGCAAGCATTGCTCCCATCTTACGTTCGGTTTCCCTGAATTCATAACCAGGATCAGAATCAGCTACTATTCCAGCTCCGGCCTGCACTGATGCTTTCTTGCCTTGTACAATAATAGTCCGAATTACGATTGCAAAATCGGCGTCTCCGTTCCAGCTATAATATCCGACTCCTCCCCCGTATATCCCTCGCGGGGAAGTTTCAAGTTCGGAAATAATTTCCATGGCGCGGATTTTCGGAGCTCCTGAGAGCGTTCCTGCCGGAAATATTGCCCTGAAAGCATCGAACTGGTCACATTCCGGTCTCAGAGTGCCTATAACCTTACTTTCGATATGCTGGACATGGGAATACTTCAGGACTTTCATGAATTCGGATACCTTCACTGAGCCGCTTTCCGTAACCATTCTTACATCGTTTCTCCCAAGATCGACAAGCATCACATGTTCAGCCCTTTCTTTTTCATCATGCATCATGTGTGCAGCAAAGGCCTCATCTTCGGCTTCGGTTTTTCCACGGGGACAGGTGCCTGCAATCGGGTTTGTGATTAGAGTCCTTTCATGGACAGTCAACAGAGTTTCAGGGCTTGCCCCAACAATTGCCAGGTCTCCGAACTCAAAAATGTACATGTAAGGGCTTGGATTAATTGCCCGAAGCTGCATATAAAGTTCAAAAGGCGACTGTTCGAGCGTAAACTCGCATTTTCTGGAAAGGACTGCCTGAAAGATATCTCCTGCAAAAATATGCTCTTTCGCCTGGACTACCGAGTCCTCAAACTTCTGCTTTCCGGCATTGCAGTCCGAAACAGGTAAGCCTGGAAAGATTGATCCGCCTGGTATTGCAACTTCTGCCGAGTTTCCTGAGAGTGCAGCTTCTTTAAGTATGGCATAGAGCTTCTCGGCTTCCAGAAGAGCTTCTTCATAGATTTCTCCGGCATCCAAACCCGTATTTACGAAAGGAGTGATTACGATATATATCTCTTCAGTTATATGGTCGAAAACAAACGTTTTCGAAACCATCAGGTACTGGAGTTCCGGAATTTCGGACTCAAAGCCTTTTTTGACCCCTAACCAGCTATCGTAAATAGCATCATAAGCCGTATAGCCTATGGCCCCGCCCAGGAAAGTCTGCCTGTCAAAACGTTTTGCGTTCAGGAGTCCCATCCCATTTCCAGGAGGAAAAACCAGGCGAAGAGCATCGAAACCATCTTTTCCCTCAGGAATTGGAGCCGTGAATTTTAAGTTTCTCAGTTCTGAGTTTTCTTTCTCCAGATTCTCCTCTATGGTTTCACACCCACAGGTATCTTTGATTTTCGACCGAGCTTCTTCAAAAAAAGGAGACGCATTTGGGTTAAGGAGTTCAAGGGAAATTTTCCTGTCACTTATCCTAACTACGGCATCAGGATCATTTCCAACAAAAGAGTACCTTGCCTTAGTTTCCTGTTTTTCCACTGATTCCAGCAGGTACGAATAACCTGAGGTCCCTGAGGCCCGCAGGGCGCGGTAAAGTTCAAGAGGAGAACATGTAACATTATCGATTCTTGCAAGGAGCTGGATAAAGCCTGGCTGGCTTACTCCTGATGCAAGCTCTTTGAATTCTTCTTTTCCAAGGTCAAAGGAAAGCATTGGCACACCTCACTTCTTCAATAAAACTTTTGATTTTTACGGCATCTTTTTTCCCGCAGGTCTCAACCCCGGATGCCGTGTCTACAGCATAAGGCGAAACAGCCCTGATTGCTTCCCGTACGTTTTCAGGCTTGAGCCCGCCTGCAAGGATAAGGGGAAGCCGCGTTTCTTCTAAGATTCGCCGGCTCAGAGTCCAGTCGTGCACACAACCTGTGCCTCCGGGCTTTTCGGACTTTGCCGTATCAAGCAGAATGGAATCTACAATGTCGGCTTCTTCCAGAAGACTGACCTCTTCAAGCAGGCTTGAGACAGAAGTCGGATTTCCGGAACCTTCGTTTGAAGCTTCTCCCTGTGCAGGTACGGACAGAGTTTTTATGATAGGGATGTCCGTTTTTTCTTTTATTATTTCAAGTTCAAGATGGGGCAGCCTGGAGTGGATCTGCACGATATCGGGTTTTATTTTTTTAATCAGACCCACGGCAGTATCCGCGTTTTCAGGCATGATAACCAGTACGGAACTCATAGTTTCAGGGACTCTGGATACGAGGTAGGCAGCAGTATCGGAATCGAGCTTTCTTGGGCTCTCGACAGGAACTTCTGTAATAAACCCAACTGCATCGGCTCCGTAAAAGGCTGCGAGTTCGATTTCTTCAGGGCTGCGGATCCCACAGATCTTTATTCTCGTTTTCACTTTCGCTGTCATGCCCTCTCTCCCGAGGCCGGGCTTAATATGGGCGTTTTTGAGCGCATTGACATGCTTTTTCCCGAAAGACTTCCCTTACTTTTCTGTCTAAACCCCGAAGTAAAAGTCTTGAACTGGTTGAATTTAACCATGACCTTTCCACTGTCAATGGCATCCTCGGCAATAGGAATTGCTTGCCGGATAGAACCTACTATCCCGCCTACATAAAGGGCGGCAGCCGCATTCAGGACTACAATGTCTCTTTTAGGCCCTTTCTGACCCTTAAAGATGCACAGCAGGTCTCTTGCATTTTCTTTTGGAGTGCCACCCTTTATATCCTCGGGATTTGCCTGCAACATGCCAAGATCTTCCGGGGTCAGCGTATAGGTTGAAACCTTGCCGTCTTTTAACTCCGCAACATAGGTTTCGCCCGTGTTTGTGATCTCATCCATTCCATTTCCGTGCACAACAAGAGCATGCTCGGTCCCGAGTTCCGCAAGAGCACAGGCTATTGGTTCACAGAGTTTTTTATCAAAGACCCCTATCACCTGCCCTTTAGCACCTGCCGGGTTGGTCATGGGTCCCAGAATGTTGAAAACCGTGCGGACTCCGAGTTTTTTCCTTACCCCTGCAACTCTCTTCATAGCCGGGTGAAAAACCGGAGCAGCCATGAACCCTATTCCTATCTCTTCGATTGTTTGCCTGACAGCTTCGGGCTCCAGGTCAATTTTAATTCCCAGGGCTTCAAGCACATCCGAACTCCCTGACATTGAAGTGGCAGCCCGATTTCCATGCTTGGCTACAGGAACACCTGCTGCAGCAGTAACAATTGCAGCTGCTGTCGAGATATTGATTGTATTAAGGCCGTCTCCTCCTGTCCCACAGGTATCAACAAGCCTGAAAGATGTTTTGGGCCGGATAGTGTTTCCGGCTTTTTTCATTCCCCTTACAAAGCCTGCGATTTCTTCGGGCTTTTCACCCTTTGCCCTCAGAGCAAGCAGAAATCTTCCGATTTCCTCATCCTGTGCTGTACTCAGAATTTTATCTATTGCAGCTTCAGCTTCTTCGGGGCTCAGATCGTGCCCTTCTTCCAGCTTTTGAATATATCTCTGCATTTCTCCTCCCTCCTTTGAACTCCTGATTTCTTCTTTTCCAATGTAATTCAAGATTCAAAATCTTCTCAACTGTTGATGTTCTTGATTTTTCGGATTATTTCTCTTTAACTGGCTCTTCTGATTCCGGACCATTTCCTTTAACTGGCTCTTCTGATTCCGGATTTGAGTTCCTTTGCAAGAGCTTCCAGCCTTTCGTTTACGTCTTTTCCTTCCTCTATAATCTTGACAAAAGCCGAGCCGACTATAACTGCATCTGCTCCGGCGTCTCTAACTTCTGCAGCCTGTTTTCCTGTTGAGATCCCGAATCCCACAGCCTTAGGAAGCCCGGTTTCTACTCTGGAAAGCAGCTCTCTGGTGGAGGATGAGACATCTTCCCTGGCTCCAGTGACCCCAAGCCTCGAAACAAGGTAAAGGAAACCTGATCCTCTTTCCAGGATTTTCTGGATTCTTCCCTCGGTTGTTGTAGGCGCAATTAGAAAGATCAGGTCAAGCCCGTGCTTTTCGCAGCTATTTTTCAGGTCAGCCGCTTCTTCTACAGGGATATCGGGTACTATCAGTCCGCTTATTCCGGCATCTGCAGCCTTTTCCACAAATTTTTCCACTCCATACCTGAATACAGGGTTGTAATAGGTCATGCAGACAAGTGGAATCCCAACATCCAGGGTTTTAATGAGCTCAAAATAACGCTGTGTATCCATGCCTGCTGCAAGTGACCTCTGTCCTGCCACCTGGATTGTCGGGCCGTCCGCTACAGGGTCTGAAAAGGGGAAACCGAGTTCTATGATATCCGCACCTCCGTTCACCAGAGCTTTTACAATCTCCCCGGTTTTTTCTGAGGACGGGTCTCCTGCCATTACGTAACAGATCAGAGCACCTTCCTTTTTCTCCCTGAGTTCTGAGAATTTTTCGGAAATTTTTTGCCTTTCCATTTTAGATCCCTCCTCTCAGGCTAAGGACGGTTTCCAGATCCTTATCGCCTCTTCCAGACAGGTTTACAACCACTACATCTCCCAGTTCTCCGGCTTCTGAGGCTTTCTTCAGGTAAGCAAGGGCATGGGAAGATTCCAGTGCAGGAATTATTCCTTCATGCCTGCTCAGTTCATGGAAAGCTCCAAGTGCTTCATCATCAGTTGCATATCTGGCTGTAACCCGGCCGATTTCGGACAGGTAAGCCAGTTCAGGCCCTACCCCTGAGTAGTCAAGCCCTGCGGAAACGGATTCGGATTCAAGGATCTGCCCGTTTTTATCCTGCAGTACTTTTGTTCTTGCACCGTGCAGGATACCTTCTTCTCCTGCACAGAGAGAGGCTGAGTGAAGGGCGGCTTTTTCCGTACATTTAAGGGCTTTTCCTCCGGCTTCGACAGCAATCAGTTTGACATCCTTATCCTCAATAAAGGGGTAGAAGATCCCCATTGCATTACTTCCGCCGCCTGCACAGGCAATAATGGAATCAGGCATACACCCTTCTTTTTGCAAAATCTGTTCCTTTACTTCACGACCTATAACGCTCTGGAAATCCCTTACTATTACAGGATAGGGATGAGGCCCTACAACCGATCCTATGAGGTAATGCGTGTTTTCTATGTTCGTGACCCAGTCCCTGAAAGCCTCGTTAATAGCATCCTTAAGGGTTTTTGAACCGGATTCCACGGGTACTACTTCAGTGCCCATGAGTTCCATGCGGTAGGCGTTCATCTGCTGACGTTTGACATCCCTGGCCCCCATGTAGACAACAGTTTCAAATCCGAGATTTGCCCCTGCCATAGCTGTTGCAGTCCCATGCTGTCCTGCACCGGTTTCGGCAATCAGCCTGGTTTTTCCCATGTATTTTGCAAGCAGGGCCTGTCCTATTGCATTATTTAATTTGTGGGCCCCTCCATGCACAAGGTCTTCCCTTTTGAGGTAGATCTTTGACCCGTACTTTTTGCTCAGGTTCCTGGCAAAATAAAGAGGTGTTTCCCTGCCTGCAAAATCCCGCAGGTAATGGTCAAGTTCGGCAAGGAATTCAGGGTCATTTTTATACCGTTCGTATCCCTCTTCCAGCTCTTCTAAGGCCGGCATGAGGACTTCTGGTACGTACTGCCCCCCATATTTCCCGTATTTTCCTTTTACCTGGCCTGTCTGCCCGTTTTTCAAATTCTTCTGCGAACCTGCGAGTTTATTTAAGTATGAGTCCTTTGCAGGAAATTCTGAAACTTTAGTTTCTGTCAATTCAATTACTCCCTTGTCTTTTTGATGAATCCTGTAACATAATTTTGATATCGCGTTTGTAAGCGTAGTTTTTGAATACACTTTGAATGAATATTGAATGAATTTTAAATGAATTAGAGTGGATTTTCCAACCTGTCCAGTCAGGCTAAAAGCTCCGAAAAGTCTGGAAAAACAGTTAATAACGCCAACCAGCGCCCTGGACGAATTCTTTCGTTTTATCAAAAACAGAATCACTTTCCATAAGTGCGGAACCTATCAGCACGGCATCCGCGCCTGCCTGAATTACCCGTCTGACATCCTGTACGCTGTTCATCCCACTTTCGCTTATTATAAGGTGCCTGGTTCCGTGATCAAGGTCACATTCCCGGATAATGGGAGCCAGCTCTTCTGTGGTTCCGAGGTTGATTTTAAGGGTCTCTAAGTCCCGGTTATTAATTCCTATAACTCTTGCATCGGTTTCCAGAGCTAAATCGAGTTCTTTCCTGTTGTGGACCTCTACCAGAGGCTCCACTCCTTTTTTAAGGGCAAGCTCAACAAAAGTCCCGAGTTCTTCTCCAAGGATACCTGCAATCAGGAGTACAAGATCACTTTGAGCTTCTTCAAGCTGCACCCTGTCAATAATGAAGTCTTTCCTCAGGACAGGCAAGCAGACCTTACTTCTAACTGAGTCCAGGTTTTCAAGTGATCCCCTGAACACCCCAGGCTCGGTCAGGACTGAAACCGCAACAGCTCCGGCTTCTTCCATCTCCCATGCAAGCTCAGCAGCCGTTGCAGGTGGAATATCCCTGAAAGTTCTCCCTGGCGATGCGGGCTTGACCTCTGCAATTACAGGCACCCTACCATCGGCTTTTGCGTCTGCCACAGCCGAGATAAAGTCCCTTTTCTCAAATCCCATCTCCTGGCTTTCACTGGAGGTCTGCGGCCCAAGGGCCTGTATACGGGTTTTTGTTGTGTTGAGGATGTGAAGAATTGAAGCGTGCATTATTTATCACTAAAGTATATTTTTGTACATCAACGTCTAATGAAGTACTTTGTATAAAAAGGTTTTGGATAAGCACAATATGAACTGAAATTCTTATTTCGTAAAAGTCGCAAATCCTTGTACTCAGTTAAACATATTTTGGATTTTAAGAATGGAGTTTATTCCTTGCTCATTTCCAACACTGCACTACTTCTCACTTATTCAGAACAGGAAGAGAAAATCGCAAAAATGATTCTGTTTTGAAGGAACTGCTAACGTGTTTGATTTTCGTTTTTTACTCCATTGAGTAAGGAAAGTTAGGAATTATTCAAGTATAATATCAAGGTATTTGTTGCCAAAAATCATTATTGAGATACTGAAATTACGGATCAATTTCTGAACTGCAAATTTGAAGTTATATTTTATATCATTCCTTCAAATTTAAATAAAAAACTTTATAAATTAGGATAGTTGTAAATTACTAACATTTTTTTATATAAATATGAAGCGAAATATAAAGGAGGACCTTAAAATAGAATATCGAAACGCTAACAAATTTAGGATAACGTTACTATTTTTTATTATCCTTTTTCTGGGATTAATGAGTGCATCAGTTACGCACGCTGAAAGTTATAAGTTTGTTACCAAATGGGGTTCTTATGGTGATGGTGCTGGACAATTAAATCATCCACGTGCCATTGTTGCAACTTCATCTGGATATATTTATGTTGCCGATACAGACAATCATCGGGTTCAGGAATTTAATAACAATGGCAAATTCATTAACCAATGGGGCTCTACTAATGATATATCACTGGGGTATGTAATCGGTGTTGCTGTAGATTCTTCAGGTAACGTTTATGTTACTGATACTAACAATCGCATTGTGAAGTTTGACAAAAATGGTAATTTCATTACAAAATTTGGTTCTTATGGAAGTGGCAATGGACAGTTCAAAGATGTTCATGACTTTTGTTTAGATTCATCTGGCAATATTTATGTTGTCGATACGGGCAATAATCGAATTCAGAAGCTCGATAACAATGGAAATTACTTGACCCAGTGGGGTTCTTATGGCAGCAGTAATGGGCAATTCAAGAATCCCATTGATGTTGCCTTAGATTCTTCGGATAATGTTTATGTTGCTGACAAAGATAACCATTGCATTAAAAAGTTTGACAGTAGCGGCAATTATCTAATGCAATTCGGTAATTCTGGCAATGGCGATGGACAGTTTAATAACATTATAAGTGTTTTTGTTGATTCTTCTGGCGATATTTATGTTTTGGACATAGGGAATACTCGCATTCAGAAGTTTGACAGTGACAGCAATTATCTAACACAGTGGGGTTCCTATGGGACAAATGATGGGCAATTCAGAAACCCTGAAGATGTTGCTGTAGATTCTTCAGGCAATGTTTATGTTGCTGATGCTGACAACAATCGCATTCAGAAGTTTGCTCCAGTATATCCACCAGTAACTAATTTTGTCAGCAATGTTACCACAGGCTATGCTCCCCTGACAGTAAAGTTTACTGACACAAGTACAGGAACACCATTTTCCTGGAAATGGAACTTTGGAGATGGGGCTTCTTCAACGGTAAAGAATCCGATACATACATATTCCAAAGCAGGAAAATACACCGTAAAACTTACTGCAACCAATGAAGGGGGCAACAGTACTGCAACAAAAACAAATTATATAACTGTCAAAACGACTACTGTAAAACCGGTTGCATCTTTCTCTGCATCTCCAACATCAGGGAAAGCGCCATTAACAGTAAAATTCACAGATAAAAGTACAGGAACGCCGACTAAATGGAAATGGACTTTTGGTGACGGAGCAACTTCAACAAAACAGAATCCAACTTATAAGTATTCAAAAGCAGGAAAGTATACAGTGACACTTACGGTTACCAACGCAGCAGGTAGTAATACGGTAACAAAAACGAATTATATAACAGTAGTAGCAAAACCTGTTGCTGCATTTTCTGCGTCACCAACCTCCGGAAAAGTTCCATTAAACGTTAAGTTTACTGACAAAAGTACAGGAACGCCGACTAAATGGAAATGGACTTTTGGTGACGGAGCAACTTCAACAAAACAGAATCCAACTTATAAATATTCAAAAGCAGGGAGTTATACTGTTAAGTTAACAGTAACGAATGCTGCTGGAACTAACACTAAAACTATTTCTAAGTATATTACAGTGAAAAGTAAATAATATTGTTGACGAGTAACCAATGAAAATAAGCAAGGTATAAAAGGCATTCAAATTCTATTGAATATAATCCTTTTAACCTTGCTTTAAATTTTTGAGAGATATATAAACTTTCTGTTTTATTCGTTAATCTCCAAGTCATATCTTGAAAAAACTGGCTCTTCGCCATTCCCTATGGATAAGATGATTTTCAATTCAAGGTCGCATTGGTTTTTATGGGGACATTATGAGGATATCCACACAAAAAAAAGAAGAGCTAAAGAACTACAAGAATTTCAAGGAAATCCTAACTTATCCTCTTCAAATTGTATGAATAAGTAAATTTCATGTATTTGTTGAAAATTTAAGAACTTAACTAAGTCTAAGAAACGTATACACACCTGGGTATAAAAACAACAGCAGTAAGCTAACAATGTCCTAAACTCAAAATTTTACATATAATGCTTAATGCATGTGATTTTACCTCAGGAGTGCAGAAGTCCAAAAACATACTGAGGTATATAAATGAAAAAAATTAAATTTGATAAAACATGCAGAAGACATTTCCTCATTAAAGCTTTGGGAATTACGGCACTTACACTTTTAATGTTGGTGAGTATCACAGGTGCAGCACCATTTGCATATATTGTTAATAGTGCTGGACCTGCTGGCGACGGGGGAAGTTTTTCAGTAATTGATACCGCTACAAATACTATTACAGCTACCGTATCTGGAAATCTAGATGGTCCAGGAGTTGCAGTAAATCCAGCAGGAACAAAGGTATATGTTACAAACTCAGGTTCCTACAATGATCCGGGAAATACTGTCTCTGTAATTGACACCACGAAAAATAAGGTTACAGCCACGGTAAAAGTAGGAAATGGTCCTTATGGAATTGCAGTAAGTCCTAATGGAAAAAAGGTATATGTTACAAACTCAGGTACCTATAATGACCCGGGAAATACTGTCTCTGTAATTGATACTGCAACAAATAAGGTTACAGCTACGGTAAAAGTAGGAAATGGTCCTTATGGAGTTGCAGTAAGTCCTAATGGAAAAAAGGTATATGTTACAAACTCAGGTACCTATAATGATCCGGAAAATACTGTCTCTGTAATTGATACTGCAACAAATAAGGTTACAGCTACGGTAAAAGTAGGAAATCGTCCTCATGGAATTGCAGTAAGGCCTGATGGAAAAAAGGTATATGTTACAAACTCAGGCACCTATGATAATCCCAGCTATGCTGTCTCTGTAATTGACACAGCAACAAACAAGGTTACAGCCACGGTAAAGGTGGGCCTTGCTCCTGAAGGAGTTGCGGTCAACCCGGCCGGAACAAAGGTATATGTAGTGAACTCCGGCGACCCTGCAGAAGGTTGCTTTGTCTATGCTATTGACACAGCAACAAATAAGGTTACAGCCACCGTATCTGCTGGAATCTTTAATAACGGGGGAATTGAAGTCACTCCAGATGGAAAAAAAATATATGTGATAAATTGGGGAGAGACTGATGTTGGATATGGTATCACTGTAATTGACACAGCGACAAACAAGGTTACAGACTTTGTGGAGAATGGATTTCATCCTTATGCTTTCGGACAGTTTATAGGTCCTTCAGTAACACCTCCAAAAAAACCGGTTGCAGCTTTCTCTGCATCTCCAACCTCCGGAAAAGCACCATTAAACGTTAAGTTTACTGACAAAAGTACAGGAACGCCGACTAAATGGAAATGGACTTTTGGTGACGGAGCAACTTCAACAAAACAGAATCCAACTTATAAGTATTCAAAAGCAGGAAAGTATACAGTGACACTTACAGCAATAAATGCTAAAGGCAGTAACACGGCAACAAAAACGAATTATATAACAGTAGTAGCAAAACCTGTTGCTGCATTTTCTGCGTCACCAACCTCCGGAAAAGTTCCATTAAACGTTAAGTTTACTGACAAAAGTACAGGAACGCCGACTAAATGGAAATGGACTTTTGGTGACGGAGCAACTTCAAGCAAGCAGAATCCAACTTATAAATATTCAAAAGCAGGGAGTTATACTGTTAAGTTAACAGTAACGAATGCTGCTGGAAGTAACACTAAAACTATTTCTAAGTATATTACAGTGAAAAGTAAATAATATTGTTGACGAGTAACCAATGAAAATAAGCAAGGTATAAAAGGCATTCAAATTCAATTGACTATATTCCTTTTAACCTTGCTTTAAATTTTTGAGAACCTTTTTAACTTTCGATTTTAACACCTATTACTCGTTTCTCTCAAGCAACACTAAGCCCACATTGTCTGAAGTCCTAAAAGCAAACTTATTTTGCAGGGTCAAGTGCTCATATCTGTCTGGAGAAAAAATTAATGAATTAATGTACCACAAAGACAAACCTGAATTATTGCAGTTTTTCTCTGGGGTTCAGTTCGAAAGATGTTGTTCTTACTGTAACATTTCAATATGCATTACTGAGTTTTTGGATATATTATAAGTATCAGATAAATCCTGCGGAGTTTCACTCTTATGTGGGCAGAAGGTCATTTGAAACTCTCTGATAACCCTCAGCATAATTAATTTAGTAAAAATAATGTAACTATTCAGGTAGCCTTGTTAAGGCTACACAATTTTTCCTCGTTCCGAGGAAAAATTGGATATAAAATGAACCATTTTCTTCCTTGATGAAACGTGAAGAGATTCTTGCTTTGTGTGCTTCAAACCCTGAAGTTATTGCTTATATTATAAGTCTTGAATCTCAAATTAAAGACCTCACTGAAAGATTGCAAGTTTTAGAATTTCGCTTAAATCAAAACAGCCGAAACAGCAGTAAACCTCCTTCTAGTGACTATATTTCCAAAGGAAAACCTAATCCAAAAAGTCTCCGTAAACAGAGTGGCAAGAAACCTGGAGGTCAAGAAGGTCATCCAGGAACAACTCTCGAAATGGTAGATAATCCTGATTAGGTAATAGAGCATTCTTTGAACTGTTGCGAAGAATGCGGCCAGAATCTTGAGGATGTTGAAGTTGAAGCTTATGAGGTAAGACAGGTTTTTGATATTCCGCCTGTAAATCTTATTGTTACAGAACATCAAAGTCAGATTAAGATCTGTCCTTGCTGTGGAAGGTTAAATAAAGCTGAATTTCCAGAATCAGTAAATTCCCCAGTTCAATATGGTCCTAATATCGTAGCTTCAGCAATTTACTTTAAAAATCACCATTTCATTCCTTATAAAAGGATTTCTGAATTGTTTCATGATGTAATGGGGATAAAAATCAGTTCTGCTACCATTATTGAAGCAGAAAGAGAATGTTTCCAGAACCTTGAAGAATTTGAAAACGTAATTCGAGAAAAGTTACTCTCTTCTCCTGTTATCCATTGTGATGAAACTGGAATGAAAGTTCACGGAAAAAGACATTGGCTTCATGTAGCTTCTACTGACAAATACACTTGTTATTTTGCTCATCCGAAAAGAGGATCAGAAGCTATTGATGCTATGGGAATTCTTCCAGAGTTTAAATGGGTAGCAGTTCATGATGGATGGAAACCTTACAACGGTTATAATTGTGATCATGCTCTTTGCAATGCCCATCTCCAAAGAGAACTTATTGGAATTGAGGAGAGTTATAAACAGCAATGGGCTAAAGATATGAATGAGCTGTTATCTGAAATGAAAAAGTATACTGATGAGTGCAAAGAGCAGGGCAAATATCTGGATTTTGAACAAGTTAAGGCATTAGAAAAAAGGTTCGATACTGTAGTCGCGAAAGGAATTGAAGAAAATCCACCTTCTCTAAATCCTGAAAGACAAGGAAAACGTGGTATGTATCCAAAAACCAAAGCAAGGAATCTGCTTGATAGGTTTATAGAACATAAAGAAAAGATTCTGAGATTCCTGAAAGACTTGAAAGTTCCGTTTGAGAATAATCAAGCAGAAAGAGATGTCAGGATGATGAAACTACAGCAGAAAATATCAGGAACTTTCAGAACTACACGGGGAGCGGAAGCTTTCTGCAGAATTAGAGCATATATTTCCACAATAAGAAAGAATGGTTTACCTGTTTTAGAGGGTATTCTCGCGGCGCTCAAAGGAGCGCCGCTAGCTATACCCTGAATAGTTACAAAATAATTACAGAATTCTTTACATAAGATCAATGAATGGTGCCGCAGCACACAAGAGGATTTTCCTTGAGTGCCATGGCGAACATTATATATATCTTAACCTGATGTATGCTCCAGATTGAGGTGCAGCCGTGGAAACAAAGACTGTTAAAATTAGTGCCGAGCTCTACGAGGCGCTTGATTTTTGTAGAGACAGAAATAGTGACAGTGCCTGGGAGTCAAGGAGCACGATAATTAGAAAACTATTAGCTCGATACGATGACACCTGCCAGCTTATACACGAAAACGGTAGCTACTGGTTCGTCATTAATGGCAGGAAACGAAGTTTCCCGGAGCTCTCGCATACTACGGAGAATGTGAGAATCACGCAGGGCCTTCATGACAGGCTCAATGAAGCGAAAATCCACCCTGATGAAACAATAAATACTGTTTTGCAACGTTTGTTGTTTTCGTACTATGGCAACAAACTGGTTTATCGTATTAACATAAAATCCAGCAATAACAAGGACAGCCAGGATTTAATATTTTTCATGCACGAAGTACTTCTTACAGAACCAAAATTTAATAACGCATTGTTTGTCGAAGTTGTAAATGTAGAAAATTACCCGGAAATAAAAAGCAGATACGAAAAAAGCACGTTACCTCTATCGATATTGTACGATTTTGAAGACCATGAAGTATGGCGCATGGAAGGAAAGCACGATTTATATGAGGTAAGAAGAAATTTAGAGTCCTTTATCGATTCATTAGAAGAGTTTATTGATTGACGTGCGGCTGGAGCTTGCAAACAGGCGATTCTCCGCACCTCATTTCAGAAAGCTTTTGAATATATTTTCCTTTTTATGTGATAGCAGTGGACTAACATATTATATGGTCCAATACAGACATTTTAACCATAACAACCCGTAGTTGAACCTTAACTTTTTTTTCTTTTCAGGATTTGTTATTTTCAGGATTTGTTATTTTCAGGATTTGTTATTTTCAGGATTTGTTATTTTCAGGATTTGTTATTTTCAGGATTTGTTATTTTCAGGATTTGTTATTTTCAGGATTTGTTATTTTCAGGATTTGTTATTTTCAGGATTTGTTATTTTCAGGATTTGTTATTTTCAGGATTTGTCCTTTTAAGAAGTTTCCAATTGTCACTGGAGCCACTGAGTTTTCCATTTAATCTATTCAAATATAAATAGGCTCTAGCCGTGCCGAGAAAAAAAACGTATGCTAAAAACATCGGCCAGTTCAGCCGGAAATAATACCATCAGGTTTCCTGCGAACCGCAAAAAAGAAAATTAATCTGCCGACAAGAAATCGGCTTAAAGCAATTAAATTATAAACCTGTATCTCTGACCTGAATATCTGGCAATGTGAATATTTGCTAAAAATCTGCTTGTTGAGCTTGCAAATTTAGTAAGATCCTCTTATTTTAGTATTGCAATCTCAGTCAAAAAACTCTGTCATTGCTTTTACACTTTTGAACATCTCGACAATCATAGGTGTAGTACTATTAGGTTCTCCAAGTGTCGAGTTAGCAGCTTCGATCATACTGTCAGGGTATCCGATGCTTGAATTAAGCCGTCCCATGTTCTCGTTTAAGGAAACCACGGAATTTTCCATCTCACTCAAATTTTCAGGGTCCGATTCCAGCACACCGAGTATGGAATCCGTTGTTGCTATGCCTGCTTCTGTCCCTTCGATTGTAGGCTGCAGAAACGGATATTCCTCAACGCGGGCGTTCAGGGTTCCGTTTATGAGGTTAAGGTTGAGGTCAAGCATCTGAAGCATGGATGTGAGAAAACGGAAGTTCAGACCTATTTCCTGATCCATCAGTTCATTTTCGTTATACGTTGACGCGAAATTTGTTTCATTGTTTTCATCTTCAAAATTAGTCTCCGCTACGTCAGTTCCTGCTAATGAAATTGGAAGCGTTAACAAAATAACCAGGAAGCATGTAGCTATCCTCAGGCAAAAAACCTTGGTTCTGTTCATAAAAATTTCCCCCACTATTACCTGTCCAGTTTAGTAAAATTACTCCCTGTCTAAAAATACACCTAATAGTCTATAAAAACGCAACGATTTATTTAAAATAATGTAGAAAGTAGAAAACCTTCATAAAGAGAAATTCAAAGAGTTATGTCAAAAATTACTGTCCTGTAGCTATATTTTTATTGGAGTGAACTGTAAACTATAGGAGAAAGTAATGTAAAAAATCACAGTTTATCTAAATGTAAAGAAAGACAGGACTATATAATGTACTCATAATATAATGTACTCATAATATAATGTACTCATAATATAATGTACTCATAATATAATGTACTCATAATATAATGTACTCATAATATAATGTACTCATAATATAATGTACTCATAACTGGAATTTCACAAATTTTTCAGATAAGCAGTAGCCCGTTTTGCCAATCATTGATTATTCTGGTAGCAGTCCGTGTTTCGTCCACTTCACCTTTTTTTTGCAGGAAATTGCACTGTTTGCCTATCAGTTCAAGCACATCATAGGAAGTCTCATCTTTGATTATAACACTATAGAAGGATTCAAGGACCGTTTTATTTTCGGCAAGCATTTTTTCAATTATCTCCAGAGCGACACCGATTTTGTCCTTAAGATGAGTTGCATCCTTTATTCCGAGCAGGCCCTGCAGGTACTCGTCTTTTTCATCAAAAGGAATCACTCCAGGTGTATCGATAAACATGATGCGTGAGCCTGCATCCACATGCTGGACGCCTTTTGTGTGGCCGGATATGGGAGACGTGCTTGCCCGGTGCCGACCTGTAACGCCGTTGATTACTGAAGATTTGCCAACATTGGGATAGCCCAGGGTGCCGACAAGAACATCCTGCCCTTTTATATCGGCTTTCACAGCGGCCGACGCAAGGATCTGGTGCCTCAGCATCGTTGTTCCGGACCGATCCTTGCTGGAAACAAAAACTACAGGTGCAATTTTTGAGAGAGGGGCTTTGGTTTTTTCAAGTTTTTCTCTTGATACAAGGTCGGATTTATTGAGTACTATAATGAAAGGTTTGTTCAAGCGGATTATCTCGCGCTCAACTTCACTGTTTCGGGTCTCTTCAGGAAACCTGGCATCTATTACTTCAAGAAGGACATCAGCTTTTTTGATAACATCTTTTACAAGGGCTTTGTAGCTCGCCATATGCTCTGGCTATGGCACAAGCTGGTATATAAGATAGTGAGTCAGGTTCAAAAGAGAGAAGATCGAGGGTTCGGCTTGTGAACACGGGCATGGGCATGTGTAAGTTCATGAATATTGAGTTTTGAGTAAAGCTGCAGTTTGCGGCTTTATTTTTCTTATTTTTTCTTTTTAATATCTCATTTTACTCTGCAAGCTTCGCTGCGTATTCTGCAGCGTAAAAGGCAAATATATCAAAGTCTCTCAGGTTTTCAGCAAGCAGTTTTCTTAATATGTCAAGATCTACCTCTTCATAAACATGGACCAGGATATTTCTGAATCCAGCAGAAAATGAAAATTTTTCTGCGAACTCTTCAGGAATTATTTCGTATCTGCCAAGAATCCGAAACACACTCCTATAATCTTCAGGCCTTTCAAGCCCCTCTTTTGAGATAATGATTTCTCCTATGTCAATAGCACATTCAATTGCAAGTTGAAAATTTCTCTACTGCGGAACGCTTTTCATAGTTGCTTTCAAGGTTCAGGCTTTCGGGATCTATTGATTTAAGGTAGTCTACGCAACGCTGCATAAAGCTCAATTTTCTATATGGATTAAAAGTCAGCACTGCCATTAATCCAATTATAAGGAGTTTGAGGTTTTCAGACAGCTTCTGTGTCAAGATGATAAAAACGCTTATATTGTAAAAAAGTAATAAGACATACACTGTAAGTTAATTTCAATAGTTTTGACAGACTCATAAAAGACAAAGAAACAACAGAAACGGAGGACGTAAAATGAGTGGAGACGAAATGGATAAAAAGCGTAAGAAGATCGCAAATAAAATAATTAGCGATATGACGATAGACGGTGCTTCCAAAGAGGACCTAAAAATTCAAAAGAAAACAAATAAGGAATTATTAGGACATGAAGGCGAAGTGGAACTTTAATATTTTTTCTCTGTAACTGACATGCAATTGTCGAGTTACTTTCTGATATTTTTTGTATTTAGTCAAATACCCCGAAGTTGCTGTGGGGTAAATCAACGCATCTTTGATTTAATCTTTCTTTCATTACTTATTTCATTTTTTAATATTTTACATTTACTTTGCGAATCTTGCTGCAGCTACGAATTTTACAGCATAAAAAGCAAATTTATTAAAGTCTTTCAGGCTTTCAATAAGTAATTTTCTTATAGCCGTACAAAATGAGTAATTATATTTGCCGGATGTTGTCAAAAGGATGTTGTCAAAATGAATTTTGAATTGAGAAAGTGGAAAAAAACCGATGCTGAAAGCTTTTTCAAGTATTCCAACAATACAAAAATTGCAAAAAATATGAGAGATTCTTTTCCCTCCACTTTAGATGACTGCAGAAAAACTGTAGAAAGCTTTAGCTGTAACGATGAAACACAGCAGTGCTGCAGGGCAATTATTGTGAACGGAGAAGTTGCAGGGAGCATTGCATTATTCCTTAAAAATGATGTTTATTGTAAGAGTGCAGAGATTGCATACTGGCTTGGCGAACCTTTTTGGGGCAGGGGAATAATGAGCGAAGCAATAAAACAGCTTTGCTGGGCAGCTTTTGAACAGTATGATATTGTCCGGATATTTGCAGAGCCTTATGCACAAAATATCGGCTCAAGAAAAGCTCTTGAAAAAGCCGGATTTGTTTTAGAGGGCATAATGAAGAAAGGAGTCTATAAAAATGGTAATTTCTTTGATTATTGCATGTATGCTCTTGTGAAATAACTTGTGAAATAACTTCTGCCTTGTCACTGGTACCAATATTCTCAAATCCGAATTTTAGAGAAACTTTAATTTCTAATTGATCAACAACTCAAGCGACCTTCGAAGGAATTGAGTATGCTCATAATTCACGGTTATGCTTTTTTTCATTTCCTAATCGAATGGTCCGTACGATGAAGAATATTAATGTGCCAAATATGATTATCAAAAAAATAGGTAAAAAAATGACTGACAAAGGCTGTACAGTTACAGTATGATAATTCAGGTAAAAGAATATAGCTAAGATCTCGACTTTCATGAATATAATTAGATTCCTTGTACTGAGGTACACAGCTTCTTTGTTTTCCTCGGTTATTTGAACAGGAACATTCCACATCTGTGGGAAAAAAGATACTACAGTAATGAAAGTATAAAGCAAAATACCTATGGCTGGTAAAATAAGGGTTTGATATTTACTTCCCCATCTATCGATTTCACCCAGCGCATTATAGTGCATAGGAACTTGTTGAGGAATTTGGTCCCACTGAGTGTAAATAAAAACGATCATCCCGACTAAAAATAGAAGTCCTATAATTTCCAAAACAAGTTGGAGTTTAGTATACTTCAATTTCATAGTGAGATTCTCCCTAATAAACAAAACACAAGCTTCTATTGCTCGTATTATCTGTCTTTGGCACATGCCTTATTTTATAACATGCCCTATTTTATACCCTATTTTATAGTAAAAGGGGACAAACTCTTCAATTGTACAAAATATATAGGCAGTATATAGCGCTAATGTACTTATAACTTATTTCTACAAGAAGCTAAAAATGGAAGGGGAGATCGTTTTAGATCTCCTATTCAATAGTCCCTTCTTAAGTATCTTCACTGTGATCTCTTAAATTGATCTCTTAAATTGATCTCTTAAATTGATCTCTTAAATTGATCTCTTAAATTGATCTCTTAAATACGTGACCATCTTGCAAAGTACGGCATTCCTTCTTCATACACACCAGTGATATTTTCTGTGGTAACATTTTTTGTATCAAAAGATGTGTCTATGAACTGATTATTTCCTATGTATATTCCCACATGAGTGGCAAGCCAGTATATTCTGCCGTTTTGGGGAACGTCCTTTTGCCAGAAGATCACATCTCCCGGAGCTGGAGAGCTTGTATTTACATAATCTGTATTATTTTTCATATCAGGTACTTTCTGGAAAAATATGTCTTTGGCGCCTACCTGGCTGTATACTTGATATACTAAGTGAGAACAGTCAATGGCAGTTGTATTATTGCCCCCATGTACGGATTTAACTCCAAGCCAGTTGTTTGCGGCTTCTAATGTTGCGTTTTCTGAGGTTCCAACAGGAGCTGCTGCTCCAAGGGGTATGAATGCTATTAAAATAGCCAGAAGGAATGTGACTATTAATCTTTCTTTACTTATCTTCATTTTTTCTCATCAATATCCGTGTTTTTACCAGTGTCGAGTAATCATCAAGGATTCAATAATTCCAAATAATTGCAATTGATTTTATGCGATATTTTGTTGTTGACTCGACGCTGGCCTAATTATTGTTAAGGCTTGTTTATTATACATCAGAATAAATTTATTTTTATAATTGCCACTACTTAACGACGTTAACATATATACATAACGGCAGGAGTCCATTTTGGTATGAAAGTAGAGACTCTGAAATAAGAATTAACTAAAAGTTTCAGGTTTGATTTGCTGATGCCTGTAGTACCAGATTATATAAACTGGGGATACATACTTTCTGAATACAGGAATCTGAGGGGGAAATAATGGCAAAAAGGTTAAAGGTCGCAAATCCGGCCCGTTGTATAGGCTGCTACTCCTGTATGATGGCCTGTGCAAGAACCTGGTATGATACTATATCTTTGAAAAACAGCCGAATTGATATACAGACCCGCGGGGGGATCGAAACTCCTTATTCTCAAATCGTCTGCCATGCCTGCATAGACCCTCCTTGCATGAGGGCATGCCCGCTGAGCGCGCTTACCAAAAGGAAGGGGGGAGGAGTGAATCTCAATAAAGAGATCTGCGATGGCTGCGGAAACTGTATAGAAGCCTGCCTGGTGGGAGCTATCCATCTGGACGCGGAGAAAAAAGCCGTAATCTGCAAACACTGCGGCGTATGCTCGAAGTTCTGTCCCCATGATGTGCTGGAAATGATTGAAGTCGAAGACAGCGGAGAAGTAAAGCTTACTGACACGGGCCCTGCTCTGGATACAAGCCCGGTTAGTCCTACTGCGTCTCATAAAGACCTCTACGGAGGGAAAGAACCAGGGGAGGGAAAATGACAACCGAGCAATACGCTATTGAGGGGCTTAAGAATATACTCTATATTGACCTGAGCAGCCATAGCTATCATATTAAGGAAAGGCGCGACCTCTATGAGAAATATCTGGGTGGTGTGGGAGTTGCCACAAACCTCATGCTTGAAGAGTACAGAGAAGGCACAGGGCCACTTGATCCGGAGATGCCAATAATCCTCAGCACAGGGCCGCTCTCGGGAGTATATCCTACATGCACCAAGACAGTTGCATTGTTCCGTTCCCCTCTCAATGGAGAATTGGGAGAATCCTATGCAGGTGGCCATCTTGCTATGTCCATGCGCTATTCAGGGTACGAAACAATTGTTATCAAAGGGGCCTCCCGATACCCTGTGTATGTGGCAATCCACAACGACAAAGTTACCTTCAGGGACGCCTCTTCCATATGGCATCTCTCTTCAGCAATTGATGTGGGAAAAATCCTGCGCGAAATAGAACCCGGTGCAGGCAGGCGCAGTATTATCAGAATTGGGCCTGCAGGAGAATGTGGGATCACATATGCCGATGTCAATGTCGATACCTACCGCCATTTCGGGCGCCTCGGGCTCGGAACGGTCTTTGGGGCAAAGAAACTTAAAGCTATGCTTATTTCCGGAAACAGGGAGCTGAAAAGCCCTGAACACAATGCTTACCGAAAGACTGTCAGTATGCTCTATGACACTATTGTGAAAACCGGGCTCACTGAGAAGTACCATAACCTAGGCACAAGCGAAAATATTCTGGTTTTAAACGAACTTAAAGGCCTGCCTACCCGAAACCTGCAGGCAGCTTCTTTCGAAGGAGCTGAAACGATTTCAGGAGAGTTTTTTGCCGAGAAATATCTTCTCAGGCGGGTCTCCTGTGCAGGCTGCCCAATTGGATGTATCCACGTAGCCATGCTAAAGCGAGCCTTTTCAAAAGCCCATGAATATGAAGCATTGAATATTTCTTATGATTTTGAATTGATCTATGCTCTGGGATCGAACCTTGGCGTAGCTGATCCTGAAGCCGTGCTTGAGCTTATTGATGCCTGTGAAAAAACGGGGGTTGATATAATCAGCATGGGAGTTGTACTCGCCTGGGCAACAGAGATGCAGCAACGCGGGAAGATTTCTACTGACGAGACTCTGGGGCTTAAATTTTCCTGGGGAGATAAAGCTACATATCTGAGAGCAATAGACCTTGTAGTCCAGGCGCCAAACGAATTTTACTCAGACCTTGGAAAAGGGGTGGAATATGCCTCCAAAAAATACGGAGGAGAGGACTTCGCAATTCGACTTGGAGGACTGGAAATTCCGGGCTATCACACAGGGCTTGGAAACATTCTTGGACTCACCGTAGGTGCCAGGCACTCCCATCTTGACAGCGCAGGTTATTCCGCAGATCAGAAAGCATTTAATCAGCCAATTTCAGATGAGCAGATTGTTGATTATATAATTGATGAAGAAAACCGGCGCAATGTCCTGAACTGCATGATTTCCTGCCTTTTTGCCAGAAACGTCTACACATACGAAAACGTGATTCTGGCCCTTAAGGGTCTGGGAATAGAAAGAACCGAAGAGGAATTAAAAGCACTGGGAAAGGATATTTTCAGGAAAAAGTATGCATTAAAAGAGAAATTCGGATTCAGGTTCGAAGACCTTCGAATCCCCAAAAGATTTTTTGAAACTCCTTCCACCACAGGGATAATTGAAGAAGAAAGAGTTAAAAGAGCGATTGAGCTTTATCGAAAGAAAAGGGGAGTATGATCGACGATAGAGTAGAACCTGAAGGATAAAGCAGGACCTCTTACTTCGCAAACCCCCAGGATTATAAAGATTACTTTTTAACAGCTTTCATAAGGTAGATGGGATGAGCATAGTCAAGCTTATCCAGCAAATTCCCTTTTTTCCTTGCAGAACGGCATAGGGAATTCATACGCTCAATATTTATATTCTCAAAACCCGCATCATTTAAGAACCTGGATACCTGGTCAGGTTTTAAACTATAAAGAGGAAGGTCTTTTTTTATCGGGTTATAGTGTTGATTAAAGGGGTTATGAAAGTTTCTTTCCTTTATGGAACGTATGCCATCCGAGATGGTTCGGATCGATTTAAGGAATATACCAGAACTGAACCAGTCTCCATCGATGGCAATGATCATACCGTCTTTCTTAAGCACCCGTTTCCATTCAGACAGAGCCTTCTGCGGATCAGGAAGTGTCCACAGGAGAAATTTGCTGGATACCACATCAAATTGCATGTCCGGAAGCTGCAGATCCTCGGCATCCCCCTGGATGAAGTTTATGTCCAGAGACCTCATCAAGGCGTTTTTTCTGGCTTTTTCAAGCATCCTTGTCGATAGGTCAACAGCAGTCACATGATGACCCAGCTCCGCAAACATCAGGGCAAGTTGACCTGGCCCTGTACCGACATCGAGTATTTCAAGATGTTCTCTGCTATCTACTATTGATGAAAGCATGTTTTTCCAGGTAGCCCATTCCTCCTCGGATTGTTCCACAATGCCAGTATTATAAGTCTCACTGCGATAATCCCAGTAGTTTCTTATCACTTCTTTAGCTTCCATGTGTTCACTCCACAAATATGAGTTTGGGAAATGATTTTATGAATGATAAATAAATGGCGATTTAACGAATAAAAATCTTATTTATTGTAACACTATATTGAATGAAAATATAAAATATTATCGTTTTTTAACACAAGTATTAAGTAGCATAATAATTATTGGAAGACAGAGCAAACGAAAAAAAGCCCGGCTATATAAAGTAAAGTTTCAGGGAATTCAGGTGTAAAATAAGGCACGATGAGTACTGAGGTAAGATGAATGTTTTAGATAATTGAAGGTTTGAAGCTTGCTGGTTTCTCAGTCAATCGCTTAAGTGCCATCAGTTTCTAAAAAATCCAATCCATGACTTAGCTTAAAATTAGAGAGACTCAGAAGTTGTCTGTTTTGAAGGACATAAGATTGTAAGACTTGAGTTATATGAAAGGTGAGACTCAGAAGTTGTCTGCTTTGAAGGACATAAGATTGTAAGACTTGAGTTATATGAAAGGCGAGACTCAGAAGTTGTCTGTTTAACATGAAAGTTCTTTCAAGTACTTTCATTTCTTTGTGCGTGTTATTAGAAGAATTTCACGTGTGTTTTGAAGGTAACTGCATAAGTCATATGAGATAAGATCTTTTTTTATATTTTTGAAATTTCTGAGAAAATACTCCAATATATTATTATTTTCCTATCCGCGATTGTTTCGAAAGTTTTATAATGGTTATGTTTTTTAAATATTTCAGCATAAAAATTGATAGAATTTTGTTATTAAATATCATTAGATTTTATAATTATCTGACAAAATTTTTAAAAAGGTAAGAAAAGACGAAAAATCGTGTATGTGAAAAAGGCTGCAATAAGTGCAGGATTGTTGTTCTACATGCAAATTAATACTGAAATAATTTGCAAAGAAGCTGTGCTGGAAAAAACACAGATCAAAATTCGAACCTCTTAGACAACTTTGTTGGATACCATATGGTTTCAAGAGTGTTCCTCTGAAAAAAGGGTGATTTTAAGTTGAACTTCCTCACAATTTCTAATTTATATGTGACTTTTCCTACTGAAGATGGTCTGGTCAAGGCAGTAAACGGCGTAGATCTTTCTATTGCTGAAAGCGAAATTGTAGGCTTAATAGGTGAATCGGGCTCCGGCAAAAGTGTCCTTGGGCTCTCTATCATGAGACTGCTGCAGGATGACGTAATCTTTAAAGGAGACATTCTCTACCGTGGAAAAAACCTGTATTCTATTGAAAAAGAGGATATGAGAAAACTAAGGGGTAAAGAAATCGGTATGATTCTCCAAAATCCAGGAAGTTCTCTCAATCCGGTACTGACCGTGGGTTTTCAGATAGCTGAGCCTCTCATGCTGCATAAGCACGTAAAAGGCAGCCTGGCTATCGAGATGGCACAGGAACTTCTGGGACGCGTAAAGATCAAAGAACCTTCTAAAAGAGTAAAGGAATACCCTCACCAGTACAGCGGAGGAATGAAAGAAAGAGCAATAATCGCCATGGGTATCGCCAGTGAACCGCGCTTTATAATCGCTGATGAACCAACAAAAGGCCTTGATGTGACTGTAAAAAGGAACATAGTGAAACTGTTAAAAGAAATATCTGATAAAAAAACGATGCTAATCATCACTCATGACCTTGGAGTTGCAGAGGAATTATGCGACAGAATTGCTGTGATGTATGCCGGAGAATTAGTTGAAATCGCTCCAGTAACCTCGATATTTGAAAGCCAGCTACACCCATATACTCAGGGTTTTTTTAACTCCCTTCCTGCCAGGGGGCTCAAACCTGTAAAAGGTAACAGCCCTTCTTTGATCGATCTCCCTGATGGATGCAGGTTCCACCCACGCTGTACCCATTGCATAGACAGATGTCGAAAAGAACATCCTCCGATGGTTGAAAAAAACAGAAGGCTTGTGAGGTGCTTCCTCTATGCTTGAAGTTACGGGTTTAAAGAAAACGTTTACTTCCGGCATAATCTCCAGAACTGTAACCAGAGCAGTAGATGACGTATCTTTTTTTATAGAGAAAGGAGAGACCCTGGGCCTGGTTGGGCAAAGCGGTTGCGGGAAATCTACTCTCGGACAATGTGTACTGAGGCTTATTGAACCAACAGCAGGAAAGATCGTGTTCAATGGCACGGATATCACTGCCCTTGATAACAGAGCTCTGAACAGCATCCGGCCTTCAATGCAGATGATATTCCAGAACCCTGACTCTTCTCTTGACCCTAAAATGACGATTGGGCAGAGCATAGCAGAACCGCTAAAACTTAAAGGAAATAACAGGGAAAAGACCGAAAGCAAGGTTGTTGAGCTTATAAAGCAAGTGGGGCTGAGTCCTGAACATATCCACCGTTTTCCTCACCAGCTCAGCGGGGGCCAGAATCAGAGGGCAGTTATTGCAAGAGTGCTTGCCCTTGAACCTATTTTTATTGTTGCCGATGAGCCTACAGCCTCCCTTGACATCTCGGTACAGGCCCAGATTTTGAACCTGCTAAAGGACCTCAAAGAAGAATATGACCTTACCATGCTGTTCATTTCTCATGACCTTGAGCTGATGAAACACATGTGCGAGAGGGTAGCTGTGATGTACAGGGGAAAGATTGTGGAAACTGGAAAGATCGAAGATATCTTTCAGCATCCTCTGCACCCTTACACAAAATTGCTGTTGACAGGGGATTCTGATTTCGAAATCAGTACAGTGGACTATAAGGGAGCCAAAAATCAGGGAACTAAGAATCCGGTATGTTCGTATTATTTTGAATGTCCTTTGAGATCAAAAGCATGCTTAACAGAAACACCCGAGTTGAAGAAAGCTTCAAACAATCAACTCGTGGCATGTCATCATATATTGAAAAACGTGTCCGGCAATATAATCCGGATGGAGAATAAGTGAAAAAAATATTGTTTAGACAGCTTGAGTCTGACATTGTTTCTGGACTTCAAGAAAGTGAAAATTCAGGAAATCGAGAAAGGAAAGTGAAAATTTAGAAAATTGAGAAAGGAAAGTGAAAATTTAGAAAATTGAGAAAGGAAAGTGAAAATTTAGAAAATTGGGAAAGGAAAGTGAAAATTTAGAAAATTGGGAAAGGAAAGTGAAAATTTAGGAATAGGGAAAGGAAAGTGAAAATTTAGGAATTGGGAAAGTGTAGATCAGGAGTTTATAAACTTGAGTAAAAAATACAGAATTACAGTTCTTGTCATGCTGTTAGTCATGGCAACAGTCCTTGGGTCGCTATGTATCGACCAGAAAAGTGATGAAAAAACTGCTACTGCCAATCAGTCAGGCGTACAAAGCCAGGAAGGCGCACTAAGATATGCAACTGCTTTTTATCCCGAAGACACTCTTGACCCGGCAGTAAAATGGACTGGCTGGTACATGCGAGAAGCCGGAGTCTATGAGACGCTTTTCAGTTATGACGAGAATATGAACTTACGGCCTGAACTTGCTAGCAAATATGAGAAAATATCAGATACTGAATGGAGGATCTACCTTAGAGACGGAGTAAAGTTTCATGATGGAACTCCCATGAATGCAGACGCTGTGGTGTATTCACTCAACAGGATACTGGATGATAATAATTCAAGAAAAGTAGAATACAATTTCATCCAATCCATAAGCAAATACTCTGACGATGCAATTACAATAAAAACAAATTCTACATACGCTCCTACTATAGCAAGCCTTACAGACCCTATAACTTCCATAGTCAGCCCCAGTTCAAAAGACCTTAATACCACAGCAATAGGAACAGGTCCATTTAAAGTTAAAAGTTACACCAAGGATGTAAATCTCGTTCTGGAGAAGAATGAAAACTACTGGAACGGTACACCTAAACTGGACAATGTCACTATCTATTTTGTCAAAGACGACATGACCAGGCTCTTCAAGCTGGAAAGCGATGAAGTGGACATTGCTGACGGCATTCCTCAATCAGAAGTGGCAGACCTGAAAAACAATTCTGACTACACCTTATACAGTAATGCGACTTTGAGAACATATTTCCTGTATGTAAATATGAATAAAGAGCCTCTGAATAATGTAAAAGTAAGGCAGGCCCTGAACTATGCTCTTGATCGCCAGCAGATTGTGGATACGGCTCTCGAGGGTGTTGGAGGAACTCCTGCAAAGAGCTTTTTCCCGTCCGTCATGAACTGGTCAATAAACAATAAAATCGATATGGTTTCCCAGGATGAACAAAAAGCCAGGAGTCTTCTGACCGAAGCTGGCTTAAACGACACTAACGGGGACGGCTGGCTGGAATACAATGGTAAACCTTTCGAATTGAACATAAAGACCTATACTGGTCGCCCTCAGCTTAAACCCGCTGCCGAGGTAATTGCAACCCAGTTTGAGTCAATCGGGATAAAGACAAGTGTCACTGTCCTGGAAAGTGGTGCATTAACGGATGATATGAACAAAGGAGACTACGATCTTGCCCTCTATGCCTGGACAGTAGCCACTACCGGGGACCCTGACTACTTTGTTTCAAAGCATTTTGAGTCTACAGGAGCTGAAGCACAGAAGACAGGTTACTCAAATCCCCAAGTAGATGAATGGATAAAGGCAGGTGAACAGACCATGAACCAGACTCAGAGAAAGGAATATTACGACAAAGTTCAGGAACAGGTACTGGAAGACTGTCCGGAGATATTCGTATTCTATCAGAACTCCATAGTTGGAGCAAACAAGAACGTTGGAGGGATTAAACAGTTCCCGAATGAGATCTCTTTCCTTACCAAGGACATCTACATCAAACAGTGAATTCCATAGAGTCCAATGAACTCGATAAGATCCAGTGAACTCGATAAAGTCCAGTAAACTCGATAAGGTCCTGGAGTTTTTTCCGGGGCCTTACAAAAAAATTGGGAACTAAACTGGACACAAAAAAGTCATTTAAAACTTATGGGTTATCGAAGAAAACTACTGGATTATCGAAGCAGTAGTTAGATTAATGGAGTCATTAACACTCAGGAGAAGACTATGGAAGTTTATACTTACATCAGTTATAGAAGAGAAGTAAAATTAAAAATAAAGCAAACTTTGCAACATAATAGAGAGGACTGATAAGTGATAGAGTTTATAACTCGAAGGCTTTTGCTCCTTCTCCCTGTCCTTTTACTGGTATCTGTAATCAGTTTTTCTATAATCTATATCTCTCCAGGGGATACGGCAGAAAATGCTCTAACGAATCCCGGAGGAGGGGTAGACCAGAGAGCCGTAGAAGAGTTCAGGGCTAAAACGGGGCTTGATGACCCAATACATATCCAGTACATTCACTGGATGGGTAGAATCATCCACGGAGACCTTGGAAAATCATACATGACAGGTGAAGATGTCTCGAAGGCAATTTTCAGATGCTTCAAAGTCACCCTGAAGCTTGCCGTAATCAGTATGCTGGTGTCTCTAATCATTGCGATCCCACTTGGTATCATCTCAGCTCTGAAAAAAGGAACATCTATAGACGATGTCTGCAGATTCTTTGCCCTTGCAGGAGTCTCAATGCCCAATTTCTGGCAGGCATATCTCCTGATCATAGTCTTCGCGCTTACCTTGAAGGTCTTGCCTTCTTCAGGATATGGAGACGGAGGCATTGCTGATATCCTACTGCCTGCCATCACCCTTGGAACGGGCTATGCCGCTGTAACTATGAGATTGATGAGAGCAAGCATGCTTGACGTGATGCAGCAGGATTATATCCGGGCAGCCAGAGCCAAAGGAGTTCCTGAATACATGATTATTCTCAAGCATGCTTTGAAGAACTCCCTCATACCCGTGGTAACAGTTGCAGGGCTGAATTTCGGATATCTCTTGAATGGTTCTGTTATAGTTGAGACGATCTTCTCGTGGCCGGGCATAGGAAACCTGATTGTTTCATCCATACTCAGCAAGGATTACCCCATGATACAGGGCTGTGTGCTGTTCATTGCTGTGATATTTGTACTGATCAATTTTGCAGTGGATATATCATACTCTTACCTTAACCCAAAGATCAGATATGAAACTAAGAATTAAAAACAAAAATCCGGGATTGTTCCTTAGTGCAGGAATTCTTATTTTTTTCATGCTTTCAGCGCTTTTCGCAGGGTATATAGCGCCCCACAATCCCGAGAAAGCGAATCTTGAACTTCGACTTAAAGAGCCCTGTCATGAGTATCCGTTCGGAACCGACCATTTAGGACGCTGCATATTAAGCCGGATAATTTTTGGCGCAAGAGTATCTTTATCAGTTGGACTTCTGGTAGTAAGCTCCTCTCTGATTTTAGGTCTTACCATTGGCGCTCTATCCGGATATTATGGAGGATGGCTGGATGAAATAGTTATGCGGGTAGTTGACGCTTTTCTGGCCTTTCCCAGCCTGTTACTGGCTCTTGGAATAGCCGGGCTTTTCGGTGCAGGATTCATGAATCTGGTCATGGCCCTGATAATAGTGGACTGGGCTGGTTATGCCCGCCTGGCCAGAAGCTCTGTCATGGCTGTAAAAGAACAGGACTATATTAAGGCTGCAAAAGGGCTTGGAACAGGGGATTTACATGTTATTTTACACCACGTAATCCCAAACGTGATGTCTCCACTCATAGTAATGGCAACAATAGGAATGGGATATGTCATACTGTCTGCAGCAGGACTCAGTTTTCTGGGTTTTGGAGTGCAGCCGCCTACTCCGGAATGGGGCTCCATGCTGAATGAAGGAAAAATATACATCCGATCTGCTCCCTACATAATGATCTTTCCCGGAATTGCTATCATGCTTACGGTCCTGGCGTTCAACTATCTTGGGGACGAGTTAAGGGACCTGCTTGACCCGAGAGAAACGAAGGACATCGACTGAAATTAACCCTCAAAGAAGGGCATCGACTGAGCTTAACCTTTGAAAAAAGAAGGGTATCGACTGAGCTTAACCTTTGAAAAAAGAAGGGTATCGACTGAGCTTAACCTTTGAAAAAAGAAGGGCATCGACTGAAACTGTATATTCGATATTTCTTCAGAGCAACTACCATGAAAAAATACTCATCATTTAACAGCAAGTTTATTTTAAACGCAACCATCAGTGTTGTTGCCGGATACAGGGAAAAATTAAATTGTTTCAGTCGAAATGCGTGCCTGTTCTTAGGATATATTTTCCTCATCTCTTTGAGCCTGGGAATCTACGAGGTAATCTTCAATCTGTACATCTTAAGGCTCGGGTTCAGGGAGGACTTCCTGGGACTCATGCTCTCACTGGTTTCCATATCCACCGGCTTGTTTGCAATCCCTGCGGCCATGTTCTGCGACAGGGTAGGCAGAAAGAGCACATTGTTATTGTCCTGCCTTCTTCTCCTGTTTTCCTTTGCAGTCCTGTACACCACTACCTCGACATTACTGCTGGTTTTATTCAGCATTCTCTATGGGGTATCCTCATCACTTAAAATAGTTACAGCATCTACGTTCATGGTTGAAAACTCCACGAGTTATGAAAGGATGCATCTGTTTTCGATGTACTACCTGTTATACACCATAGGCGTCATGATAGGAAACTTTGCGGGCGGCATTCTACCGCAAACCTTTACCAGCTCACTAAAGATTGACCCAGCAGACCCAACGGGTTACCAGCTCTCACTATATGCATCTTTAACTGCTGTGTTAATTTCCCTGCTGCCCCTGATATTCATAAAAAACAAAAAACCCGCTCTGCCAGGAAAGTCAGATCTGTTTTCTACCCTTTCTTCGACTTTAAGGTCAAAAACGATCCAAAAATTAGTTCTGGTAAACGGGCTTATAGGTATGGGATGGGGGCTGGCTCTTCCCTATTTTAATGTTTATTTTGACATTGTCCTTGGAGCAAGTTCCAGGCAGATAGGTTTCATCTTTTCCCTTTCCCAGGTGGTCATGATGTTCACCTTATTATTTGTCCCTATACTTACCGAATGGTTAGGGAAAGTGAAGATCGTAGCCCTGGTTCAGCTCTCCTCAATCCCATTTCTTCTGCTTTTTACATCTACATCCCTACTTACAATAGCTGCTTTCGGATACATCATGAGGTCAGCTATAATGAATATGTCAAACCCTATATTGAGCAGTTTCAATATGGAAGTGGTCAGCGAAGACCAGAGGGCAACTGTTAACAGCCTGATATGGATGAGCTGCTATACCTGTGTTGGACTGAGCACCTATGCAGGTGGTTTGATGATGGCTCACAATTACTATAGCCTTCCTTTCCTTCTGACCTGCATATTATACGTAGTTGCTACTGTACTTTATTACTTGTTCTTTGAGAAGATGGAAAAAGAGCAAAGAAACTTAGAGGTTGTCTGAATATTATAATTCTCTTATTTTGTAATTATTGAGGCCATCCCAAAACCAACTTTATTCTCAAAACAATAAAATTTTCAGAATTGTTTTCATTATCCGAAGATCAAATAATAATCGCAAATTCGAGATCAAGAAAAGTAATTTTGAGTTTTGGGATCAGCTCATTATTATTTTGTTATTATTTTTATTATATTTATAGATTTGAGAACCGATACAGTAGCATTATTTAATTTTAAGACAGCCTCTAAGGAATTTAATAAAGAAAAATTAAATAGACTTAAAGATTCAAATTCTTAAAAAGGGGAAGTGAATATGGATATTGAAGAAATTCAAGCAATCTTCAAATTTTCAGCCCTTGAAAAGCACATGATTTCCAGTTTTGGAATTCAAGAAGATCTATTTCTTCCTTTTCTGCTTTCATTAAAATCAGGAGGCTCCTGGAGTTATGCCTCCGAAGAAACAAAAAGCATGGCAGTAAAAGACGTGATAACTTACTATAGTGAGGAGAGCAAGACCGGTTATACTCTGGAAAAGATATACTTCTTTATCGAACCCGAAGTCATAGCTGAAGAAGGGGTCATCCAGAGGCTGGAAAAATGCGGAACAAAAGAAGAAAGAGAACTGGTTGAAAGGCCCTATATAATAACCCTGCATGCAAAAAAAATCATATTTGCAGAGGTAAACCCTGATCTCAGGAAAATAACAGTCAGGGAGTTAAAGAAAAAACACATAAAACTAAAAGGTACGCCGGCATATAGCGCAGCTCATGAGATGGAACATCTTGAAAAGGGAGAAGTAGGAGGAATTCCGCTCTGGACTTTTGAGTACATTAAAGGTCAGTAAAAATGTTTAGAAAAATAAAAATATGTTAAACAACTGAACATTGTATGAGAATTTGATTTTAATATTTTTCAATTTTGTACTGGTACTGTAAATCTGATACAGAATTCAGTCCCAAAAGCTCTTTTGAGTTCAATTTTGCCCCCTAACTGGTCTACCAGGGTTTCCACTAACTGTAAGCCAAGAGAATTGGAATCTTCTAAATAAAATTCATCAGGAATACCAATCCCATTATCCGAGACTATTAAAACAAAATCAGTGACATTAAAACTTTCTTTTGTGTTTTCCTGCTCTTTGTTTGCGTATTCTGCAGAGTCTTCTTTGTATAGTTTGATTTGAATTTTCCCGTTATCTCTGCCTAAAAATGCGTACTTAAGGGAATTTGAAACAAGTTCGTTAATGATTATTCCCAGCGGGACGGCTATATCCATATCAAAGAAAATGTTTTCTTCCAGTTCGATGTTCAGGATCGTGTTGACATTTCCAAGTTTATAGGTCTGGAAAAGATTTTCAACAAGCCTTTTAATATACGAAGAGAAGTTTATTGTATCGTTTCCTCTGCCTTCATGCAGTTCTTCGTGGATAAGAGCAATTGACATTACCCTGTCCTGGCTTTCTATGAAAGCGTTAAGAACTTCTTCATTCTCAGCATGTTTTCTGTTTCTGAACTTTTCAGCCTGTAAGTCAAGAAGGGAAGAGATCACTTGCAGATTATTTTTAATTCTATGATGGATTTCTTTTTTTCGGGCATCTTCGGCTTTTGCCAGAAGTCTTTCCGCATTGACTTGCTCAGTAATGTCTCTGCTAATAGCTGAGACAGCCTTCAGCTTTCCAGAAGCGTCAAAAACTGGAGAATAAGTTATTGACACATTTATTAGTCTACCATCTTTTTTTAGCCGTAAAGTTTTGTGATGCTGGACTATTTCTCCCCGTTTAACCATTTCAACAAATTTTCTTATTTCACCTTTAAGATTATCTGGTTCAAAGATTGAAACATTTTTACCCAGAATCTCTTCAGCCGAATAACCATAAATCTGCTCTGCGGCTTTATTCCAGCTTGCAATAATACCATCTAGAGTCTCAGTTATAATAGCATCATTTGATGATTCCACGACATCGGCTAATGTCCTGATCTTCTCTTCTGTTTTCATGATATCTGTAATATCCTGAATTGTTCCTCTCAGGAGAATTGGGCGTTTTTTCTCATCAAAAACAACTTCACCATGTGAGTGGACTACGCGATCTGACTCATCAGATGAGATAATCCTGTGATCAATGCTAAAGAACTTCCCATGTAAAGCACTATTAACAGTGTTATATACGTAACTTCGATCTTCGGGATGTATAAAGTTAAAAAGTTCACTGTACTTGTGAAACACTTTTTGGGGAACACACCCAAAAATACGACACATCTCATCAGACCAGTACATTTCATTAGTTGCAAGATTCCAGTCCCAATTTCCAATATGAGCTATTTTTTGGGCTTCAGAAAGTCTTCTCTTTTCTTCCATCAATGATTCATAAGCCTTTTCAAGCTCATCTGTACGTTCTTTAACTTTTGCTTCTAAACCATCATGTGCTCTTTTAAGCGCTTCTTCTGCTTTTTTGCGCTCCGTTATATCCTGCGTTATGCCGAAGCCGCCAACAATCTCTCCATTTATGTCAAATTCAAAATATGCCTTCTTACGAACCCATTTGACCTTTCCATCTACGATAATCCGGTGTTCTATACTATATGGTTCACCCTTTAATTTTGCTATCCATTCTTTCTGGACATATTTTCTGTCATCCGGATGGACTTTAGAAAGGAAAGTCTCATAGGTCAAATGAGTGCCTTTTGGGATACCAAAGATACGATAATTTTCATCAGACCACGTTAATTCTTTTTTACGCGCGTCCATACGCCAGCTTCCTAAATTACCAACCTCCTGAGCGCGATCGAGATCTTCCTTGTTTTTCTTTAGCTCATCCACAAGGATATCGCATTCCTCCAATGCTTGAGAAAGCTTGAAGTTGCTATGACTTAGTTGTGAGATCATGTTGGCAAGTTTCATAAGGAAGGACATGTTTTTGTTCACAGTTTCCCTACTTAACCGTGGAACTTTTTCGAGCGCCTTTATATATTCCTCTTCATTGAAGCCATATTTTCTAGCCTGGGATCGGAAAAGTTCATAGTCCAAAGTCTCATCTTCAAAAAAGAAATGTCCTGAGAAGATATTGGCGATATGTTGTCCTTCCACGATCAGACCCGTCACAAAATTCCACATATTATTCTTACACTTATAAAGCTTAAATTCTCCAGGAGCAACGCCCAGTGATAGCTGTGTATCGCTTTCTATGCAGTGCCTGCAGGTCTCTGGATGGACTCTGTGGAATCTTGTACATATATCCGGCCATCCAATACTCATAAGGACATTGCCTTTGAGATCAATAATAGATATGGTGATGTAAGTAAGTTGAGATAAGTCATTCATAAGAGACTTGAGCGCTGGAACATCAAGAATATCAACTAATTCAAGGCTCGCAGCACTGAGCGCAGGATTCGAGTTTGTTGTCTTTAATTGCTCCAGGTCTATTTTCATAATTCCTTCAGACTCCTCTCTTTGACGTCGACATACTTAACTTTAGTATACTACTGTGACCACTCACAAGCGAGAGTACATCTTTAATTTAAAAAAATATTTAATGTATAAAATTTAACTGATTTCTCAGGTATAATATTACTAAATTTAAAAAAATAGTAGATAAAGATATTTATTTTGTGTGTGAAGCTCACATGACAATATCAAGAACTCAAGGAACCTGACTTTGATAACACCCTTTTTGAAGTTTACCTCACCATTTTTGAAGTTTACCTCACCATTTTTGAAGTTTACCTCACCATTTTGACGTTCACCTCACCATTTTGACGTTCACCTCACCATTTTGACGTTCACCTCACCATTTTTTGACTATTTATCTCGTCATTACCTCAGGTATGAAGATTGTCCTAACGATGTTTTTTCAAACCATCGCTAAACTAATCAGTGAATTGTCATAGAAGGCTTAAATTTGATAGGGTGCAGAAAATTAAAAAGAGCATTGTGAGCCATTTTTGTTCCGTACTTTCATGCTAATCAATGTACTGTGCGCCAGATCGTAAGAAGAATTATGTTCAGAATTTAGCAGTAATTATTATAAAATCTCAATGTTAATTATAACGCACTTAATATAAAATGCATTAATTAAGTGGAGGGAAAATATGAAAAAAGCACTTATCATATTGATAGTGTTATTCGGTGTATTCCTGGCCATAGGATGTGCTGGTCAGCAAGATGGAGCTCCAAATGAAACGGGAACTCCGGTCCAGGCTGTGACTGAAGTTGTAAAAGAGACTCCTGTTACAGAAGTAACTCCAGCCACAGGAGTGAACAAGACTACCTTACAGGACAATAATACTACTGCAAACAGGACCGTTATATATGGTAACAACACTACTGCAGCTAGAACCACCATAAAAAGCAACAATACTACTGCAAAAAGGACCGTTATATCTGGTAACAATACTACTGCAGCTAGGACCACCATAAAAGGCAACAATACAACTATAACCAGTACCACTATAGTCAAAAAAACTCCTGGAAACGATTAATAAGTCGTTTAGTGTCTACCAGGTACTGAATTTTTAATGTAGGACTTACGCTGTTGGACTGAGAAATCGATAGCATTAAACCTTCAATTGTCTAAAACACTAAACAAGTCACAATGTCGAAAGTGCTTGATTTTGTACTTCAAGTGCGTAAGTCCTATAATGATAAATCTGAACTCTATACTTTTCATTGGGGATCGGTTAAGGAATTTTCTTGCCAAAAAGCTATCAATTTTGCATTAGAAACCGGCCTTAAATTTTCGCATCTTTAAATGAAATCGATAACTGGTTCCACTTTATATCCCATTAGAATATTTGACAAATGTTGTGGAAATGGACGCAGTTTGTCACAATCCCTTACTTAACCGAAGACGCATGAATTCAGATTTTCAATCAAGAAATGCAAAAATCGCTATATTTTGGAACAGAGTCATCTTATTTAGCATGAAAATACTGCCATCTGCAAGCATTTTCATTGGCTGCGCATGTTATTCGAAGAATATCATTTTCGTTTAGTGAAATAAGTCAAGCATATCCGAAAAAGTATCGAGTCTGAAGTCGAAGCACTGATCCTTTTCTTCTCCGGGTCTCCAGTCTCCATAAGAAGCGTAAGCGGTTCTCAATCCAAGTTTGCGAGCAGGGACCATATCCCTTTTGATGTTGTCTCCCACTACCAGAGTTTCTCCGGGTTTTATCCCGAGCTCCTTAAGCGCGAAAAGAAAATGTGCCGGATCTGGTTTTTTTGTGCCTGTCGTATCCGCAGCCACGATAAGATCGAAGTAATTAAGAAGCCCGACCCTTGTAAGCCTTGCCAGGGCATGATAACTATCGGCATCCGTTATAATCACGAGCTTTAAGCCCAGCTTTTTAAGCTTATCAAGGGTATCCGTTACAGCTGGATAGAGTTCGAGATTTTGCAGTTTTTCCCGTTCATAGATCTCACAGCACTTCCTGTAGCCCTGAGCTGTAAAAACATTTCTCTCCTGCATGTAGTCTCGAATATTTTCGTGATCTTCAAAACCGTAAACTCCTCTCAGGAAGTATCTGAAAAGTACAGAAGGTTCTTCCGTAATATCTCCCTTCCAGATAAAAGAGAGAATCTCCCTGCAAGCTTCCAGTTTTGCAGCTACGAAATCAAAAAGAGTGTTATCCATATCAAAAAGCACGGCTTTCAGAACTCCGGGATAAACTCGCTCCAGATCTTTCTGAATTATATTCATGTTCTTCTCAACTTCTTCCATTTTCTTCGTGCCTGCTGCTTTTTCTAAACCATGTAAATTTGCTTTTTCTTTCTCTGCTTTTTCTTTCTTTACTCTTCGTCTATGCTCTTCTTTCCGGAACTATTTTCAGAGCTTTTCGGGGAGAGGCTATAAAAGCCATAAAGGACAGATGTATAAATCATAAACGAACAACGGATTTAAGTAAATACCGAACGCGGACATTTTAGAATCCGCAGGGTCTACTATAAAAGGCAGAGCAGGAAATTTTGATATGAGCTCCGACGAACCAAAAGATGAAACCTTCAGGAAAGAAGGCAGTGAAGAAAAAACTGAAGAAGAGACGGTTTCCGAAGAAATGTTTGTTCTAAGCGATTCGGGGGATACATGTAAGCAGGAAATCAGCGATAAAGTCATTGCGGCCAAGCTTAATGAATACGGACTTGATTTTCTCAGCTGTGGAAACTTTAATGAGGCAATGGAGGCTTTTGATAAAGCAATCGAGCTTGATCCAGATAATATAGACCTATTAAACAATAAGGCTCAAGCTCTTGAAACCGTTGGAAAATACGGCGAGGCTCTTGAGTTTTATGAAAAAGCTATCAAAATCAATTTCGAGGACCCAGATCTCTGGAATAATATGGCTTTCTCCTTGTCCCAGGTTGGTAAGTATGAAGAAGCTGTTAAAGCCTATGAAAAAGCCCTTGAGCTCAGACCGGACTATCCCAATGCATGGTACGGAAAGGCCCTGAACCTGAGCCAGGCAGGAGACTATAAAGCAGCTATCGAAGCCTATGAAAAAGTCCTTGAGGAAAATTCCGATTATAAAGAAGCATGGGTAGGAAAAGGCATAGCTCTGGGTCAAATGGGTAAGTACGACGAAGCAATTATCGCATACGACAAGGCAATTGAACTTGATCCTAACTTTACCGAAGCCTGGCATTATAAAGGCGTGGACCTGGACAGCCTTGGAAGTTACAGGCCGGCCTTAAAAGCATATCAAAAAGCTGTGGAGCTTGATCCTGAGAACGATGATGCCTGGAATAATATGGGGATAGACCTCGAAAACCTTGAAAACTATGACGAGGCAATTAAAGCCTTTGACAAAGCAATCGAAATCAACGCCGAAAATGCCGATGTCTGGTATAATAAAGGCTTTACCCTCAGCCAGATGCAGAGATTCGAGGAAGCAGCAGAGGCATACAGGAAAGCTACACAACTTGACCCTGAGTATTTAGAAGCTTATTCCAGTCTGGGTTTTGTGCTTGCTCAACTCAGACACTTTGAAGAAGCTCTGGAGACTTATGAGCAGGCACTCAAGCTTGATCCTGAGGCTGCAGACTCATGGTTCGGAAAAGCTGTCTGTCTGAGTTTCCTCGGGCAGGAAGAAGAAGCAGAAGAAGCATACAGGAAAGCTGTAGAAATTGATCCCAGATATGCCGAAGTAGGGGGAAATACCCAGTAATCGAATTTTTTACATACCAGCCTATTTTTATTCGATAGCCTATTATTATCCAACGTTTACTTTTTTCAAGATTTTTAAATTTTTATTTTTTCGGTCATACATACTATAGCGCCTTACTGTTTTATGTTATGGGCAGAATTCGGATTATTACTAATTGTACTAATTGTTACTCGATAATTCGGCCTTTGCTCAGAATTACCAGGTCTTTGCTCAGAATTACCATGCCTTTGCTCAGAATTACCAACTACTCTGCCCATATTCATTTTTTATAAGTTTTTCAGGCCTGAGCCGTTATTTGCCCTTGCTAGGTGTTACGTGGATTACTCCTGTGTCCCCGGTAGTACCTGTAACATTTTTGGCTGGAGTTTGTACTTTGGTTGGAGTTTCCAATTCAATTGGAGTCTCCTGTTCATGTTTCTTTGTTATGGTTATGTTTGTCGGTTCGGTTACATTTTCTACTTCAGTAACTGCTTCAGCCGGAGTTACTTTTGTAACAGGAGTTTCTTTTACAGCCTCAGTTACGGTTACTGCTTCCTGAACCGGTGTTACAGCTTCAGCTCCGGTTACTGCTTCAGCCTCAGTTACAGCTTGGACTGGAGTTCCCGTTTCATTTGGAGCTTTCTGACCAGCGCATCCGATGGCCAGGAATACACCGAACAATACTATCAATATAACAAACGCTTTTCTCATGTTTTCCCCCATTCAAATCATGTGTTTTATAATAAATGCTTTATAATTGATATTGAGGTTTTATAATAATTACTGCTAGATTCTGAACATAATTCTCGATGGTCAATTTGTATCTGATTGGTATTAATATTTGAATAACGTATGTTTAATTATGGGAAAAAGAGGTCCAAAACCACAATTCTTTGACGTTGCCTGTCCAAACAAAAACTGCAAACTCTATGGTCTGACTAACCAGGGCAATATTACTGGGAATGGAACTTACATAAGTCGTGGAAAGAAAACAAGAAGATATGTTTGCCACAATTGCGGTAAAGTATTCAATGATAACACAGGCACTTTTTATCATGATCTTCGCAAAGATGAGCAAACTATTGATCTAGCTCTAAAAATGTCTATGAAAGGAATGAGCATTGAAGGTATTGCCGATGTTTTAGAGGTACAATCTGCCAGTGTAAAGCGATGGTTAGCTCGTGCAGATGAACAATGTGATAAAGTAAATGAAGTATGATGAAAGACCGGGATGTACCCAGATAGAAATGGACGAACTATGGGTAATAATTGAGGGTTTGCCAAAATTAACGAAAAGGCGTTAAAAGCAAAAAAGTCCGATAAGAACACATATATTCTTATTAGAAATTGTAGGGAAAGCTCTCTGTTTTGTGATGTCCATTGTATCGAATAGCACAAAACAAAGAGCACTTATTTGGTATGAAAGTGCTTTCAAACACTTTCATTTTTTGGACATGTTATTCGAAGAATATCATGTATGTTTTTATTTAACTGTCAACGTCAGGATTTGTTCCTATCCACCGCCCTTCACAGGATAAGATTTAAAAAAGTCATATCCTGAAATACACCTAGAAGATGGCGAAAGAATTAACAGATTAATCCACAATTTTTTTGCTCAGGATGTACAGGATCATATCCGAATTCAATTTACTTTCCCTGGAAAGCTTTTCAGCAATAACCTCATTGGTAAAGCGGTCGGCTTTTAATTCCTGAATTTTCTCCAGAACATTCTGAGAGACATTATAATATTCGTTTATGTCTTTCCTGTGTCCCCATACATCGCCTTCCAGAAGATTTATCTTCTGCATCTCCAGGAACATTTCAATTGACTTGGAAACCGTCCTTCTGTAAGATTTAGGAAGCTGTATAGCTTCAATTTTCGGACATGTTTCCGCAAGCATGAATACATCCTTGTTAGATGGCCTGAAAGCAAGATGGATAACCTTTTCGTTCGGGTTCAGGGTAGGAATTTCCTCCCGTGAACTAACTACTCTTATTTTCATACTATCCCCACTCCTTATTTAATAATTAGATTTTCATTTATTTAAAAATCAAATTTTGTTTACGCATTTACATTTTAAATACATATCGATTAGCCGATATATTATTTAGAGGGTTTATACCCAAAACGAGTTCTAATAGAATCAGCATGTGCCTGTAGACCCTCTTCCTCGGCTAATGCGATTACAGTTTCTTTCAGACTTTCAAGCCCACTCTTGCTGATTCTCTGAATACTTGAGTATTTAATAAAATGGTTTATATTCAGACCAGAATAAACTCTGGCATATCCGGATGTGGGAAGCACGTGATTTGTCCCTGAGGCATAATCCCCAACAGGAACCGGAGAATAGTTTCCTATAAAAATCGATCCTGCGTTTTTAATCTTCTCAAGTACGAAATCCGGGTCCGATACCATAATCTCAAGGTGTTCGGGAGCAAACTTATTGCTAAAGCCAATACATTGTTCCAGGGAATCTGCAATAAGAATTGCGGCATTTTTAAGAGAAGCCTTTATAATACAGCTTCTTGCAGCCTGTTCCGCCTGAACCAGAACCTCTCTTTTTACAGCTTCTGCCAGCGTATCCGAACCTGTGACGAGTATTGAAACTGAATTTGGATCGTGTTCGGACTGTGCGAGAATATCCGAGGCGACCATAACGGCATCTGCCGACTCATCTGCAATAATGAGCACCTCGCTTGGGCCGGCTGGAAAATCAATTTCTGCAAAATCCCTGATCTGCATTTTGGCAGCTGTGACAAAAATATTTCCAGGTCCTACGATTTTATCCATCTTAGGAACGGTTTCAGTCCCGTAAGCCATTGCCCCTATAGCCTGCACGCCTCCGAGCTTGAACACCTTGTCCGCTCCTGCAACCTTTGCAGCGGCAAGCGTAAGCGGGTGTACGGAACCGTCCGGCCTTGGAGGGGTACAAACAATGACCTGCTCCACGCCTGCAACCCTGGCAGGGATTACAGTCATGAGCACGGTTGAAGGATAGGAAGCACGCCCTCCAGGAGCATAAGCGCCCACACTTTCCAGAGGCGTTGCCTTTTGACCCAGCACAATCCCTGGCTTTAATTCCATAAACCAGGTAGCTTTCGGAAGCTGAGCTTCATGGAAAGCCCGTATGTTTGCAGCTGCAGACTTAAGGTGATCCAGAAGTTCAGGACTTATGCCGGAAAGAGCCTGTTGAAATTCCTCCTCACTTACCTCAAAGTTTGCAAGTTCGACTTTATCGAATTTAGCCGTATATTCCCTGAGCGCAGAATCTCCTCTGGTACGCACATCAGAAAGCACAGCTGAAACGGTATTCGCTACGTCCTCAAGCCCGGAGCCCCGGGAGATTAATTTTTGCATTTCAGCTTCCGAAACATCAGACAACTTTTTGAATAACATCATGACCATCTCTAAAAGAACCTGACATAACCTACAGGTTGAAATCCGAAATTTGATCTCGAAATTTGATATAAACTGACTACTCAAATCTGATATAAAATAACTCTACTACAAATTAGTTATCGGCAATCTGAGAATTGAATAAGAGGATAATTGGTTAACTCGATAATCCGATTCAATTAAATCCCTGCTCTCATTTAATATTTTATCCCTTACTGAGCCCATTAACAGAGATAAAACCACGTAAGAATTCCCAATTTATAAAAATAAAAGAAAATCAGGCAGGTATAATCAATAATCATTAATTGTTTTTTGCCCTGAATACGGACTTTTCTCAGAAGATTCAGGCCCAGTAGGAGGCTCAGACTCAATAATCCCAGACAATGTCCCTCTGTTCCTGATCTGCTTGAAAATCCGGTCTGCAATTTTCGGCCCAAGAAGAGCAGCCACTTTCTCAGGATCAACTCCCGCAAGCTCTGCTGAGGATCTGAAGCCTGCTTCATAGAGCTTCCTTGCCCTCACGCGCCCTATACCTCTGATATCGAGCAGACCCATAAGTTCAGGGGCTGCTCCGTAATGGATCCGCTTTTCAAGTTCTGCGGCTTCTTTTGCACCTTTGAGGTCAAGGAGCCCGGCAAGCTGAGCGGTGACATGCATTATCCATTCCGCAATATCCGCAATTGAATGAATGTCACCTTCCCCGGTGCCGAACTTTAAGCAAATCTCGTTTTCAGATTTTTCATGGACCCAGTCAAGCAGAAGGAGAGAAGTCTTGACTTCCCCAAGGAACCATTCATATTCCGTAGCATCAAAGGGACTGGGCACCTTTACAAATTCGCTCGCATGAGCCATTACATAATCGTTGATATCCTGATAATCGTGGCTCCGCATGTAAAGCAGGCGCATGTCAGGTGTGCTGCACACCAGATGAAGCAGGGTAAGCTCGCTCAGGCTCTTTGCTTCTTTCAGGCCCTTTGCAATCCGGGCGGCTGACAGGGGGTCGATATAAAGCCTTGAGACAAGCTTTCCGAAGCTTGTAGGAATAAGGGCATCGGTTTTCTCAATCATCCCTTCCTGACGCAAAAAAGTAAGGCATTCGTTCACAACCGTAGAAAGCCCGAAGTTCGAGTACTGGAAAGCGAAAAATGTTGCCTCAAGAAAATCCATGAGTTCATCATATGTACGCGCAAAACCGTTAGAGATCGTAGAGAGCACATGGGTCCTGAGAGCGTTTTCGGTTCCGAGTTTAGACCAGATATCTTCGGCATTAGCTTCGATGTAATTTTCAAAAAGGAAAACAAACTCCTTATATGATTTTGCAACAAGCACGGCTTCTCCGTATGGGTCAAGCCTCGGCCTGCCTGCCCTGCCTGCCATCTGTTTGTACTCGAGCACAGGAATAGGCTGCATTCCGTCTTCAGAGGAATAGCGCCGATAATTTCGGATAATTACTCGTCGAGCAGGCAGGTTGAGCCCGGCTGCAAGGGTAGGCGTGCTCGAAATCAACTTTATCTTTCCAGCCCTGAAACCGTCCTCCACAAGTTCTCTTAAAGGCGTTGTAAGGCCTGCGTGGTGAAAAGCCGTGCCTGAACGAATACAGGCTGCAAGGTTCGTTGAAGTATCGGTTTCACTGTTTTCAAGGATCTCGTCTGCAATTCCTGCAAGGACTTTCCTGTCTTCTGCTGAAAGGGTCTTATTAACAGTTGAAGCCGCCTTTTTTGCAAAAGCCATGCAGTTTTTTCTGCTGCTTTCGAAAACCAGGCACTGCCCATCTTTTTTGAGGGTATCCAGTGCAAGGTTCACAGCTTCGTCTTTTGTGGACTGCTCAACAGTTTTTTCCCTATCTTTGCAATAGAAGGTCCCATTAAAGAATACTCCCTCAAGAAGCTCGGTAGGCCTCCATTCACTTACTACAAGCTCGGCTTCCAGCCAGGTTGCGAGTTCGTCGGCATTCCCGACGGTTGCAGACAGTGCAAGGATCTGGCAGGAAGAGTTCATTTTCCGAAGCTTTGCAAGGGTAACCTCAAGCGTTGGGCCCCTATCCGGCGAGTCTATAAGATGCACCTCGTCTGCCACAACAACCGAAATTTCCTGCATCCAGGCAGTCTCGTTTCTGAGCAGGGAATCGGTTTTCTCGGAGGTTGCAACAATAATGTCGTTCACTCCGAGTCCCTCGTCCCGCATGTCATAGTCCCCTGTAGAGATCCCGACCCTAATTCCAAGTTCCGAAAATTCCCTAAACCGCCTGAATTTCTCTGAAGCAAGAGCTCTGAGAGGCACAATATAGAGTGCCTTTCCTCCTGCCAGGATGGACTTCAACATTGCAAGCTCGGCAAGGAGAGTCTTCCCTGAAGCTGTAGGGATTGCAGCAAGCAGATTTCTTCCTTCAAGCAGCCCTTTTTCCACAGCTTCAGCCTGAGGGGGATAAAGTTCCAGAATCCCGGAATTGAGATAAAAACGCTTTACTTCGTCGGGCAGATCGAGACTTTCTATCTTCATTGAAAATCAGAAACTCACACATTAGATAAAAAACTATTTTGGAATTGAATGCCAGTATCAAAAAAGTTGGTATCTGCAGAAACCTCTTTAAAAGTCTCTGCAAAAAACTTTAGTTTCTATTCAGAGAAACTCAACTTTTTGTATTTTTCCAACTTTTATGATTTTTTGAACATAACTTACTCAGTACTACTTATCAAATATCAGTAACCGATGCCGAATTTAATCACCTGCTGAGTAATAGTAATTTCCACTCTCTTTTTGCTCCCGGTCAAGCCTTGAACCCATATTATTCACACGCGGCCGCCTTGTTTCCTCATCCCTGCGGAAGGTTATGCCCAGGTTTTTCAAGAATCTGTTCATACCATCTTCCATGCTGAACGGACCATGCGCTTCACCGTATACCGAAGGCTTGCCTTCAAAAACCACGAGTCTCTGGCTCAGCATATCTATCATGTAAATATCGTGGTCTACGACGAGGGCTGTCTTGTTGTTGTTTTCGGCAAAGCGGTTGAGGACTTTTGTGACCATTGAACGCTGTTCAACATCCAGGTGGGCACTGGGTTCGTCCAGGATATAGAGGTCGGCTTCCTGAGTAAGGCAGGCTGCAATCGCAACTCTTTGCAGTTCTCCGCCGCTTAGTTCTGTAAGCAGGCTGTCATAGATCTTATCAAGTTGTAGTGGGTTTGAAATCTCTACCTCATAATAGCTGGTCCCAAAATGCTTTGAGATCCCGCGCAGGAAGTCCTGTACGCGCACAGGGATGTCGGCTTTAATATACTGAGGCTTGTAAGAGATTTTGACGTCTATGCCTGGATCGCCCTCATCAGGTTTGATTTCCCCTGCGAGCACTTTTACGAAAGTCGACTTTCCTATCCCATTGGGGCCCACTACTCCGAGCACCTCTCCCTCACGAAGGCTGCCACCTGTGGCTTTCAGGGAGAACCCATCTCCGAATTTCTTTGAAAAACCATTAAAGGTAACCATAGACCTTAACTGGTGGTCTTCTCTTGGAGGATGGACTTCAAACTTAATGGCCTCAGGTCGGATCCTTATATTTTCTTCATGGAGATAGCCTTTGAGATACTGGTTGATCCCCACACGTACACTCTTTGGAAGAGTAACCACACCGAAACCTGCAGGCTCTCCGTAGGCAATGTGAATGACGTCTGTGAGCATGTCCAGGATTGCAAGGTCATGCTCTACTACAAGTACAGCCCTGTCCTTTGAAATCTCCTGGATCAGGCGGGCGACGTTAATCCTCTGGTAAATGTCAAGATAAGGGCTAATTTCGTCAAAGAAGTAGAACTGAGCGTCCTTTGCCGCACATGCTGCTATTGCCACACGCTGCAGTTCTCCACCGCTCAATTCCGAGATTTTTCTGTCAACTATGCTTTTTAAATCGAGATAGTCGATAAGCTCATCAAGGACTCCTCGTTCATCGGTTTTTTCGAGCAGTTCGGAGGTTTTTCCTTTGAAAGCTTTAGGGATGAGGTCTACATACTGCGGTTTCTGGGAAACCCGGACTTTCCCGTCCACGACATCTTTAAAGTAATCATAAAGTGCAGTTCCGGCATAGTGTTCAAGCACAGTATCCCAATCGCCTGTTTTCTGTCCGAAGTTAGGGATCAAAGTTCCTGAAAGAATCTGGACGGACGTACTTTTTCCTATCCCGTTAGGGCCGAGAATCCCTGTTACTTTTCCTACCCTGGGTACAGGCAGCCCGAAGAGGGCAAAACCATTTACTCCATACCTGTGAGTGGGTTCCTTCAGAGCTTCAGGAAGCCCTATGATCATAATGGCTTTAAAAGGGCATTTATTAACGCAAATTCCACAGCCTACACAGAGTTCCTCGGAAATGACGGGTTTTCCATCCTCCTCAAAAACAATAGTTTCATCCCCTGTCCGGACCCTCGGGCAATATTTCTCGCACTCCTTACTGCACCGTCTGGGCTGACACCTATCTTTATTAAGTATAGCTATTCTCATGATAGTCCCCGAAAATTACGTTTTTCGTTAATTTGTTAAGTAGTGTTAGATAAAGCACCTGCTGTGAGTTCAAGCGTAACTGGAGCGTAGTAATATAAGTTCCATAAGTTCCTGCTATAGCAGAGAACAGTTATCACGGCAAGGCAGTTGATAATGTAATGTCCAGTATTAATGTTAAGAGGATATTGCATGTATACAGCAGTTATCTGAGAGGTATTTCGGTATACAGTTGTTGTATACAGTAGTTATCGGTTATGAAATGCCTGCTCTGGTATATGAACCGTTGGACTAACTGCATACATAAAATACCAGTCATACAGGAGTTTAATGAAATAAACGGCCAGGTAATACAGAAGCTGAGGAAATCAAAAAGGTAAAAACCTGTGATAAAAAACTGTATAAAAGGCCCTTAAATTTAAGAGAGCCTTTTTGCAATTCAGGAAATTAAATCTTAATTCAGGAGGAGAGTCCAGACTATAAGGAAAAAATCAATGACTATAAACTCTACGTAGAACCAGTCCTTGAATTTGAACTCCTTTGTACTGATCTGAAGTTGAGGATAAAGAAACTTCTGTATGAAATACGTAATTCCAATGACGATTGTAAGTACAGCATACCAGATCCTGTCTTCTCCGGTCCCGTACACGTGGAAACATAAAACTCCTGCGATTGTGCCGAGTAATGCGGCTACTACTGTCTTTACAATTCCGTCCCTATGCTCCTTTTGCTTTTCCTCAGGCGTCCTTTCCTTGATAAAAGTCTTCTTCTCTGGAGTCTCAATCTTTGCTGCAGGAACTGCTGAAGTAGCCTCTGCTATTTTTGCAGGTTCCTTTCTGGACTTTGACTTCGGATTTTGCTTACTCAACCTGTATACTCTCCTGAACGGCAATTAACATTCCCTGGATGTAATCGTAGTCAGAACCTAATCTCGGTTAAAAAATTAGACCTGAATTGTAAGATTTTAATTTGCGATAAGATATTGATTTGTACATAAGATTTTAATTTGCGGATAAGATATTGATTTGTACATAAGATATTGATTTGCATATTTGAGATCTCAGATTAAAATCATTGTATTTAAAATTATTAGAATCAAATTATATATCAGGTAATTATAATTTTTTGCTGAAATAAGATTCTTGAATTACAATACGGAATTAAATCCTTGGAGTTTAGTTTTTGATACAAGATTCTCGAAATTGAATTGTTGAAGTTACTATTAAGACTGGATTTCACAGCTTTAAATAAATTCATTACTTAAAACATTACCGATCTGATCTATAGATATCGAATCAATTCCTATCGAATTTAAATGTTTTGAAAATTTTGAAGGTCTATTCCCTCCTGGGTGATAGACAAGAGTGACTTCAGGAGAAAGTTTCCGGACCATATCTTCAAGCCCGCAAGCATCAAGATGGTCGCTTATCCTGATTGTTGGGTAAGGATAATCCATGCGGCAACTTAAGACGTATTTTTTCATGTTCCAGGGCAACTTGTCAAGGTCCCAGGGAGCAACTATAAAAACCCCGTCATCTTCTCCGGAGTCAAGCCCTACCAGTTCCCCGGCATCCTCAAGCATGCTGCGGGTAAGAGCCCTTGTCCTTGCCTCCATACAGATGGCGCCGTCATATCCAAATCCTCTTATAAGTTCAACTGCACGCTGGGCCTTTCCGAATTCATACGCTCCAAAGGCTACAGGCCCGTTTTCAAAAAGTGCAGATTTCATGCCTTCAAGGTCATCTGCAAAATGGCAGGAAGGATCAGCAGGGTCGCCATAGTTAGCTTCAGTGATAAGGACATCACAGGAAGGAAGGCTGCTTGCATCTTTGACGTCGCCTGTAACCAGAATCCTTGTCCCTACATCGTTTTTCCAGTAAAAAGCACTCGCTCCTGCGGTATGTTCCGTAGGATAAGTCTTTACCTTTGTTCCTTCAATGTCGATTTCATCCCCAAGCCTGCACATGCTGCCCGCATATTTTCTGTCGTGCCTGATTTCAAGCGCCACAGCAGTTTTTTCCGTACACACGGCATTGGGGGAGAGCATAGCCGATTTTCCGTTGTGGTCGGAATGGGCATGGGTGATCAGATAGGCATCGGGCTGAGGATGCTTTCCCAACGTCCTGGTAGTATCAATGGAAAAGGTGCGCAAATCCCCGGCATTGTCCCTGAACCGGAGAGAAATATGCGGTTTAAAAGTCCCGCGAGAATTACGCTGCCTGAGCGCCAGCACACCAAGATCAATCAGTTTTTTAGAAATCACGCAAATCCTTGAGGAGATAAGACTTAAGGTATTTAAGGTTAGGGAAATCTCGTAGACTCGTAATATGCCGACTTATATATAAATAACGGACAGTATATAAAGTTTTAACCACCGCGAAATGAACAAAATTAAATAAATTTTAGTAACTGATTTATATCAAAATCAATATTTTAAGTTATACGATTGTTTATAAAGTTTATACGAATTTTAAGCCCGGTAGTATTACGGTCAAGGTACAAAAATATGGAGTAAAGTTCAGCAAACTTAAAGCGATGGAAATACGAACTTTAAGGGCCGAAGTTTCACTTTATGGCTATCCATATACCTATAAAGTATTTATAAACTAATGATTTCACCACTTTATCAAGTTAATTTACAATTTAATAACAGAAGGCATTAATAATGATTGATATTGAACAGCAATTTTTAAATGATCTCGATAACCAGCTCTGGAGGGCCGCCGACAAACTGCGCTCTAACCTGGATGCCGCCAATTACAAACATGTGGTGTTAGGGCTGATTTTCCTTAAATACGTGTCCGATGCCTTCGAAGAGCGCCAGCAAGAACTTACTGAGCTGTTTCAAAAAGACGATGACGACAATATTTATTACCTACCCCGCGACGATTACGACAGCGATGAAGCCTACCAGCAAGCCATAGCAGACGAGCTGGAAATTGTCGATTACTACACCGAAAAAAATGTCTTTTGGGTACCTAAAACCGCTCGCTGGAACGATATGAGAAATGTGATCACTCTTCCTGCTGGCAGCGTTATTTGGCAAAATGAACAGGGCGAAGACGTTAAACTGAGATCCGTGTCATGGCTGATTGATAATGCCTTCGACGACATTGAAAAAGCCAACCCAAAACTCAAAAGCATTCTCAACCACATCAGCCAGTACCAATTGGATGCAGACAAGCTTATTGGCCTTATCAATGAATTCAGCCGTACCAGTTTTAGTAACCCCGAGTACAACGGCGAAAACCTTAACCTTAAGTCCAAAGACATTCTCGGCCATGTTTACGAATACTTTTTGGGTCAGTTTGCTCTTGCCGAAGGCAAACAGGGAGGCCAGTATTACACACCTAAATCCATCGTTACTTTGATCGTGGAAATGCTGGAGCCCTACAAAGGCCGTGTGTACGACCCTGCCATGGGCAGTGGGGGCTTTTTTGTTTCCAGTGACAAATTCATTGAAAAACACGCCAATGTAAAACATTACAATGCTTCCGAACAGAAAAAACAAATTTCGGTGTACGGGCAGGAATCCAACCCCACCACCTGGAAGCTCGCTGCCATGAACATGGTCATTCGCGGCATTGATTTTAACTTTGGCAAAAAGAACGCCGACTCTTTTTTAGACGATCAACATCCCGACCTGCGGGCCGATTTTGTCATGACCAACCCACCCTTTAATATGAAAGATTGGTGGAACGAAAAGCTGGCTGACGATGCACGCTGGACGGTTAATAACAATGGCGAAAAACGCGTCCTTACCCCACCGACGGGTAACGCCAACTTCGCATGGATGTTACACATGCTGTACCACCTGGCTCCCACAGGCAGCATGGCGCTTTTATTAGCCAACGGCTCCATGAGCAGTAACACCAATAACGAAGGTGATATCCGCAGAGCTCTCGTCGAGCTAGACCTGGTGGAATGTATGGTGGCACTACCGGGACAACTCTTTACCAACACTCAAATTCCCGCTTGTATCTGGTTTTTAACCAGGGATAAAAGTGCTAAGAACGGCAAGCGTGATCGAAACGGCCAGATGCTGTTTATCGACGCCCGTAACATGGGTTACATGAAAGACCGTGTACTGCGAGATTTCACAGATGAAGATATCCAGCAAATCGCAAATACCTTCCATAATTGGCAACAAGAATGGTCAGAGGAAAATAACCAGGCAGGATTTAGTTTTTCGGCAGATTTAGCGGCTATTAAAAAGAACGACTTTGTACTGACTCCTGGCCGCTATGTAGGTGCAGAAGCCGAGGAAGACGACGGCATCCCCTTCGCTGACAAAATGACTACACTAACCAGCCAGTTGAAAACACAATTTGAAGAAAGCGAGAAACTGGAAGCGCAGATTAAACAAAATTTGGCAGGGTTGGGTTATGATATCTAAATGGCAACATCTCTCACTTAGAGAAGCTGGAATCTCTCTAATTGATTGCGTGCACAAAACTCCAGAAGCGAAAAATGATGGATATCCATATGTAGCCATTCCCCAAATGAAAGATGGTCGAATCGATTTAAGCTCAGCCCGTAAAATTAGCCATGATGATTTTTTAGAGTGGACAATTAAAGCAAAACCAGAAGCTAATGACGTAGTTTTATCCAGAAGATGTAACCCTGGCGAATCAGCTTATGTGCCGGAAGGTGTTGAATTTGCACTTGGCCAAAATTTAGTTTTGCTTAGATCTGATGGAAAGAAGGTGCATAAGCCATATTTAAGATGGTTACTAAACAGTCCTTTCTGGTGGGCTGAAATTCAAAAATTTATGAATGTTGGCGCTATATTTACAAGTTTAAAGTGCGCAGATGTGCTTAAATTTACACTTCCAATTCCACCTCTTGATAAACAGGAAAAAATATCTGAAATACTGTATTCGATAGATACAAAAATCGAACTAAATCGCCAAATAAACCAAACCCTCGAAACCATGGCACAAGCTATTTTCAAAAGCTGGTTTGTGGATTTTGAGCCGGTGAAAGCCAAAATAGCCGCCATCGAAGTAGGTGAAGATACCGAAGGTGTAACCCGCGCCGCCATGAGTGCCATCTCCGGCAAGACCAATGAAGAGTTGGACCAACTGCAAGTCGAACAGCCAGACAATTATACTCAACTCAAAACCACCGCTGAACTATTTCCATCCACCATGCAGGATTCGGAATTCGGGGAGATTCCAGAGGGATGGACTTGGAAACGAGCTGATGAAACATGCGATATTTCAATTGGCAAGACCCCTCCACGCAAGGAATCTCAATGGTTCTCTTCATTCCCAGATGGATTAAAGTGGATTTCGATAAGAGATATGGGAGAGTGTGGAGTTTTTGTTCTCGATACATCTGAAACACTAACTCATGACGCAGTAAAAAAATTTAATGTAAAAAAGGTACCTGATAATACGCTTATCCTGAGTTTTAAATTAACCGTTGGTCGAGTTGCAATAACATCAGGTGAGATGCTTACAAATGAAGCTATTGCTCACTTTATACAAAAACTCGGAACCAATATTCCGACCAGTTTCTATTATTTGTATTTAAAACAATTTGATTACAACTCGTTGGGTAGTACATCATCAATAGCAACAGCGGTAAACTCTAAAACCATTAAAGCACTACCTATCATTAATCCATTAGAAGATGTGGTTGGTAGGTTTGACGCAATAGTCGAGCCATTATTTTCTCAAATAAAATTAGTAGAAAAACAAAATAGAGATCTTTCTCAACTCCGCGACACCTTGCTCCCCAAACTTCTTTCCGGTGAACTCTCTGTTGATGCCGCCAAGTTAGCGGAGGAATAGGGGTTAAACTATGAACGAAGACGAATTAGAACAACACTGCCTTAAATGGTTTCGTGCTAATATCTGGGAAGTGGAGTACGGCCCTGACATTGCCCCTGATTCAGACAAACCCGAACGCAGAGATTACCACGAGGTAATTTTAAAGCGTTATCTACAAGAGTCGCTGGAGAAAATTAATCCGCATCTCCCTTTTAATGCTATTGAGCAAGCCATCGCCCTTGTTTTAAAATCTGAAAGCCTCGATTTGACAACTAATAACCACGCCTTTCACCGCTTGTTACTGGAAGGTGTACCTGTCGAATATCGTAAAGATGACGAGACTATTCAAGACCGCGCTTTTTTAATCGATTTTGAAAACATTGCAAATAACCGTTTTTTGGCAGTAAATCAGTTCACCATTCAAGGAACGAAAAGACCGCGACGCCTCGATGTGGTCTGTTTTATTAATGGCTTGCCCATTGCAGTTTTAGAGCTTAAAAGCCCTGACGATGAGAACGTCGATATCTGGGATGCCTTTAATCAGCTGCAAACCTACAAGGATGAAATCAGCGACCTCTTTGTGTTTAACGAAGCATTGGTGGTGAGTGATGGTTATAATGCCCGTATCGGTGCGCTAACGGCAAACCAGGAGCGCTTTTCACCCTGGCGTGCTGTCAAGAATGAAGATGATAAACCACTGCTGGAATGGCAGCTGGAAACCCTGGTGCGGGGTTTTTTCGACCGCGAAATGTTGCTTGATTACATCCGCTTTTTTGTGCTTTTTGAAAACGATGGTGGAGCAATCATCAAAAAAATCGCAGGTTATCACCAGTTCCATGCTGTGCGAGAAGCGGTAAAAGCCACAATCATTGCTGCACAGGAACCAAAAGGCGTGGCAGAAAAGCGTGCAAAATACGGTGATGAGGTGGTGCCCGGCAGCAAAAAGGCTGGTGTTGTGTGGCATACCCAGGGTTCGGGTAAGAGTATCTCTATGTGTTGTTATGCCGGTAAGCTATTGCAGCAACCTGAAATGAATAACCCTACCTTATTAGTCGTAACAGATCGCAACGATCTGGACGGCCAACTTTTCCAAACATTCTCCAATGCCCAGGAGTTATTTAAACAAACACCGGTGCAGGTTAATAATCGAGATGAACTTCGCCAGTTGCTCTCTGAACGGGAATCAGGCGGCATTATTTTTACCACGGTACAAAAGTTCTCACCTTTAGATGGCGAAAGTGCCTACCCGGTCTTAAACGACCGCCATAATATTGTGGTCATTTCCGATGAGGCACACCGCAGCCAATATGGCCAAAAAGGTCACTTTGTAAAAGTGAAAGATAAAGACAAAAATGTAATAGGTGACAAACTTGTATTCGGCTTTTCCCAATACATGCGTGACGCCTTGCCCAATGCCTCGTTTATTGGTTTTACAGGTACACCGATTGCTCTTGAAGACAAAGACACCCGCGCAGTATTTGGTAATTATGTTTCTATTTACGATATTCAAGATGCCGTTGAAGATGGCGCAACTGTGCCTATTTATTATGAATCCCGCCTGGCCAGGCTTGATTTAAACCACGCTGAAATCGAAGCTTTGTCTGCTCAAGTTGAAGAAGTGGTGGAAGACGAAGAAGATGTGTCTAACCGCGAGAAAACCAAAGGAGAATGGAGCCGTTTAGAAAAACTGGTGGGGGCTGAACCGCGCATTCAGCAAGTAGCTGTCGATCTGGTTGAACATTTTGAAACACGCACAGCGTTGATAGATGGCAAAGCCATGATTGTGGCCATGAGCCGCGATATTTGCGTTCATTTATATGATGCCATTGTGGAATTGCGTCCTGATTGGCACGATACTGATCCCAGCAAAGGCGCGATTAAAATTGTGATGACCGGTTCGGCATCTGAGCGCAAATTGTTACAGCCGCACATCTATACCAGACAAACTAAGAAAAAATTGGAGAAGCGTTTTAAAGATAATAACGATCCTCTCAAGCTGGTGATTGTGCGGGATATGTGGCTCACCGGTTTTGATGTGCCCTGTTGTCATACCATGTATATCGACAAACCGATGAAAGGCCACAACCTGATGCAGGCCATTGCACGGGTAAACCGGGTATTTAAAGATAAACAAGGTGGCGTGGTAGTGGATTACATTGGCATTGCCAGTGAATTAAAGCAAGCACTGAAAACCTATACTGACGCCAAAGGGAGAGGCGAGCCCACGCTACGCGCCGAAGAAGCGTTTTCGGTGTTGTCGGTAAAAATGGATGTGGTGCGTGGGCTTTTCCATGGTTTTGATTACAGTGACTTTATAGACCAATCTTACAAATTGCTGGTGCCAGCATCGAACCACATATTGGGGCTTGATGACGGTAAAAAACGCTTTTTAGATGCAGTGCTGGCGATTAACAAAGCATATTCATTGTGCGGCACCCTGGATGAAGCAAAAGAACTACGTGCTGAGATCGCTTTTTTTTCGGCCATTAAAACCGCCATTAGTAAGTTCACCTCTGTCGATAAAAAGCTCACCGAGGATGAAAAAAATTCAGTTCTCAAGCAGATCCTGGATAATGCCGTGATTGCCGAAGGTGTTGTCGATGTGTTCAAGCTGGCCGGGTTAGAGAAACCTAATATTGGTCTGCTGTCGGATGAGTTTTTAGAAGATGTTCGGCAGATGCCCTATCATAATCTGGCAGTAGAGCTGCTAGAAAAATTGCTGAAAGACAACATAAAATCGAAAACCAGTAATAACGTGGTGCAGGAGAAGAAATACAGCGATCGTTTGCAGGAAACCCTGCGTAAGTACAATAACCGTGCAATTGAGACTTCCCAGGTGATTGAAGAACTGATTCAAATGGCTAAAGAGTTTCAAGAGGCACTCAAACGCAATGATGAACTTGGCTTGCAACCGGATGAAGTGGCTTTTTATGATGCCTTAGCGAATAACGAAAGCGCCGTTCGTGAGTTAGGTGATGAAACTCTCAAAAAGATTGCTGTAGAAATTACCGCGAAACTGCGTAAATCCACTACAGTAGATTGGCAGGTGCGCGATAGTGTAAGAGCCAGATTGCGTATTCTTGTCCGCCGTACATTGCAACGCTACAAGTATCCGCCGGACAAGGCAACAGATGCCATTGAATTAGTGTTGAAGCAAGCTGAAGCACTTTCAAATTCATGGACAAATTAATGGATCCTGAAACTGGTAACAACGGCTACTTAACTACCGAAAAACGAAATTTAAGCTCGCAGGTTCTGGAGTTCAACACGTTGTGACTATCCCCTTACAAAAAATTCATGTTCCGAATTAAGAGAATAACTGAATAAAATAAAAGGAAAACTGAAATAAATTATCTAAGCTACCTGAAAGATTAGCTGAAAAAATTAAAGTCTATTTGATCCTGATTAAATCAAAAGATCTTCTTGAAATGCAGATCTCAATTATACTTTCAAGTTTTCTCACTTCCCCTAAGTATAAACTTACTCAAATACAAGATTTAAGCTGGAGATCAGATCGCAGAAGCTCTTTAGAGTTTCCTTGAAGAAGTACTCACAAATGAAAATGCACTGATTGAAGAAATATAAAACTCTTCTGCACCTCAAGAAGAAAAAGAAGAATCAAAAACCAGTGTCTCGAAAATGAGATCAGTTCTCGATAAAGTCAAGAAACCCATAAAGTCATTTGGGAAAAATGTCACAAACGAAATTCTCGTGGGTTACGCCGCTGAAGAAATCGTGAAACTTGTTTTCCAGTTAGTATTGACAGCAACTTCCACAGCAACTCTGGGAGTCCCAATTACTCCACAGATTATAAATCTCTTAAAAAAGTAACAAAAAAAGTTAATAAATAAGAAATCCTCTTAAAAAGCGGATCTCAATTATGTTTTCAGGGTTTCCTACTTTCTCCAGGCATAAGCCTTCTCCAGTAGAAGATTTAAGCCGGAAATCAGATCGCGAGAACGCGAAAGATTCAACGCCTTTGCGGTTTAATCTCCAGTGAAACGCCTTGTAGCGTATTTTATCCAGTTCAAATTCAGGCAGGGGATTCCTTGGTTATGATATAAGCAACCATTTCAGGGTTAAGCATATTTTCCCTTGAAATCTTTGCTTCGATATCCTCAGTGGATATACCTTCAGATCTCATTTCCTTTATTTTTTCAGTCACTGAGGACGGAATCGTGTAATACTCGTTTATATCTTTCCTGTGGCCCCAGACGTCGCCTTCAATGAGTTGGATTCTCTGCATCTCAAGGAACATTTCTATGGATTTTGAAACTGTAGCCATATAGGATTTCGGCAACTGAATTACCTCAATTTTTGGGCAGGTCTCAACCAGGCCCAAAACGTCCTTGTTCGATGGCCTGAAGGCCAGGTGAACAACGCGCTCATTCGGATTAAGTGTAAAGATTTCTTCTCTGGAACTAACCACTCGGATCTTCATGTTTTTTCTCATCTCACTTTAAATTTTTTTACGTTTTTACATTGATATAATTAAGATATACTGACTATAAATATTTATCCCATTGAACTAACATTATTTAGATAGTATTAGAGATTTTTGATTCAAGAAACATTTCTTTAATCAAAATACTCTAGTTTACTCATATAATTATTTTATATTAACTTATTAAATTATTATGATATTTACAGAATTTCATAATTTTTCAAACAAAAATCTCAGGGACTCACTTCCCGCAGCAAAATTCGGTACATGCATAGTTTCCCTGCTATTGTTTTTTAATTTAATATGAACCTGCGGGGATTATATGAAAAAGTTAAGAACAGATACATGGTTTTAATTTAAAAACCAAAAAATGAGAACATTAAATCCTATCAATTTTCCACCCACATACTATAATATTAGGATGAGTTTTAAAGTACTATTAATAAATATGCTCAGTTTTAAAACAAATACTAAAGAATCCGGCAACAAGACTTATTCTATTTTAGGGATATAGAAAAAGCTCAAATCAAAGTTGCGCTGGTGCGCCTCGCTGCAGGCAACGGGGTATGTTCGCGCCCTCGCTCCAAATTCGACTGAAATAAACAGATAAAAAGGATATGGAAAAAGATAGCCCCAGGTTTCTGGAACCCCGGGCGGTCTTTGTCAGAAAAACTGAGGGTCAGAGGATCTTATCGAGTTCCGACGCCAGTACACTACCCTGGGTAACTCCCATGAAGCGCTTTACCTCAATCCCATCTTTCTGGATAATCAGCGTTGGGACAGCATGTATGCCATATTTGGAGGCCATTTCCTGGTTTTCATCTACATCTACAACTTTGAACTCAACCTTATCCCCGTACTTTTTTTCAAGCTCTTCAAGAATAGGTTTTTGCATCCTGCAAGGTCCACACCATGTTGCGGAAAAGTCCAATAACATTGGTTTCATAAAATCACCTTTATATTTTGAAACGTCTGGGAATTTCTCTATTTTGTTTAATCCATTCCGGGAAGCATACAGAAGAGTCGTACATACACTGCCTAAAGGCCTGTACGACAAAGCTGCCGGAAACCCAATCCTGATGATAGGCGACATGAAAGCTGGATTTACCAAATACAGGGTCGGGACTCAATAATTGTATATTATCTTCGATGATGAGAAATAATTCCAAATATCCAATTATTTATTCCTGCTTCATTCTCTCTACCGATAATAAATCCACAGGCCCTACCCTGGAATCCCCAGGTGAATTATTTCCATATCGAAGTGGAATAGTCTTATATTGATCGCTGCATTTATATTTCTATCGTGTAAGATCCCAAAAAGGATCAAATCAATACTATCCGTTAGAAACCAAATTCTAATTGAGATAGTAGCAAATATGTACACGATTGGGATAATGGCTTAAAAGTGCCAATTTGCAAGTATTTTTTCCAATACCAGAGAGCTCTATATTCCAATCGGGAGATAAAGCTGCTCATGAAGCATCACTTATTGCCTACGTAAGTTTGTGGTTTTCTTCGGATTATTCATAATACTGTGTTTATTTGTAGAGCTCATCCCAAAACCAATTTTATTCCCACATCAATAAGAGTTTCAGAATTATTTTTCAGGACCAGAAGTTCTTATTGATAATCCAGAATACAACATTAAGAGAAGCAATTTTGCGTTTTGGGATCAGCTCGTATAATACTGAATTTATATACTGCGTTTCTATAGCTAGTGTCATGAAAATGTAATTATTGAGCAAACCTTTGATAGCTTTCCATCAACAGATAGCGATTCAGAGTTAACATGTGACCAATAACTAAATTTTCAAGATACTAGCTTATTGGATAGGAATTAAAGCTATTAAGGTGTTAATACAAAACTGAACCTATTTTTTAGCTAGTAAGCTGAACCTATTTTTTAGCTAGTAAGTACAAATTCCCCAAAGTTATTATTAATAAGGAATAGATATTCTATTACTATTATATAATATATAATTATATTTATACTTGTACTCATGTCAATTAAAGTTGAACATTTTATCCCAAATAAAAAGGAGAAAAATGAATCATTTCTAAAAATAACTGCCACGGGTACATTACAGGATTGGGGAGGTTGATGAGGAATTTAATCAGATTGTATCCTGATTTTAAAAATCATCTCCTCCAGTATGCAGAACGAGTATTAAGAATATGAAGCGAATATGAAGCAAAAAAATATAAAAAGAATATCGTAAAATCATGGAGGTAAATACAATGGGTGGAGGATTTGGAGTATTTGGAAGAGGAAGAGGATTTGATGGTTGCGGCGGCGGTTTTGGAGGCTTTGGAGGCTGTGGTGGATTTGACGGTTGCGGTTTTGGTGGCCGCTTTGACTGTGATGATGGATTCAGAAGGCGTCGCGGCGGCCGCAGAAGAGGATGTGGTCGTGACTTCGACTGGGACTGCTAATAATAACGACCGAGTCTGAAAAAATTACTAAGTATGAAGGGAAAAAGCATAATAGCTATCTTTTCACGGCATGACGGACAAGTCCCTGAAACTCGTCTTTTCTTGAATCGGTGACTGTTTACTTTTCCTTTCATTTAACACACTTTTTTAAAATAGTGGCAAGTTCTTGCAGGCTCTCCAATGGGAGTTCCGAAGGAATAATTTTCTGAAGGAATAAGACCTGGACTTGGCACTCTATTTATTATAGATATCTATTTATTATAGATAATTCCTGCAAGAAGACCAGCTAACTCTAAAAAACTTTCAGTTTATTGAAGAGCAGTTAGAAAGAAAAATCCGCTTTTATCAGGGAACCAGTTAAGGAATCATACATTTTTTTCGCAGTTTTTATCCTCGAGCCGACCTTTTATTATATTGCCGAAATACATACAGCCTTCCATTGGAATCGTTGGCATATCAGGTGACTCATTTATCATACTTACCGGCGCACCACGGATAAGCACGCATGGCACTCTTTCCCCAGCTTCTCCCATCAGGAGTTCGGCAGCCGAGACAAGGTTATCTGCTACAGCCTTGTATGTAATACGGAGAGGTTTCCCGTATATATCGTCAGTTCCCCGCGCATCTTCCACAGGCACAAAGCCTGAAACTCCAAGCGCAATTCCCGAGCAACCAAGCCTGAGAGGTTGAGTCCTGCTGTCTCCTATAATTACTCCTAGTCTGCATGAGTAACGCTGCTCAAGCCGGCTTCTGATAATCTCGGAACTTTTTCGCGGGTCTTCTGGGAGCAAGATCACATAGCCTTCAGGGGCATTTGAAGCATCAATCCCTGCATTAGGAGCCAGAACGCCTTTTGTAATTGTAAGGGCAGCTCCAGGTACACCTCCAAAAATCTCATCGCATTCCTGAAGCACGAGTTCCATTTCCCTGGGATCGATCCCGTACTGTTCCCCAAGCACTTTTGCCTTTTCACCTGGATTCACACTTGCAAGCCTGACGGCTCTTCTTTCCGCAGTGCCAACTGCAGATTCTGCAAGTACGAAAACATCCCCATCAATAGGGACAAGCCCTGCTTCCTCCAGAGCCTTATCTAGAATCTGTACGATATCATCCCCTTCCCTTATAATAGGGGTCTTAATCCCAAACATCTGGATGGAAGTATTTTCTGAACTCATACTCTGCTGCCCTTAGGAGTTAATGACTAAATTGGTTTGCTGAATCTAAAATAAATGCGAAATCAAATCGTAAAATGCCGGAGGATATTGATAAATGTATCCGACGGCTCCCAAAAAGATGTGAGAAGAAATTCAAAAAGATGTAAGAAGATATTCAAAAAGATGTGAGAAGGTATCCAAGAAGATGTGAGAAAAGATCTAAAAAAATATAAGAAATTGCCAAAAAAATATTATGAAGTATTCAAAAAGATGTGAAGAAAAATCTAAAAAGATGTGAGAAAAAATCTAAAAAGATACGATGCAAAATCTAAAAAAATATAAAAAGTGGCCTAAAAATATGAAAGGATACCCAGATAAAATAATCGATGAGAATAAAAGCCTGAAGAAGAGAATACAGAAAGTAAAAATCTTACCGCTGAAAAAGAGGAAAAAGAGTCTTCCGGTATAGATAGTGATTTTTACCTGTAAGAAAATTATTTCCCGGAAATTCCAGCCATCGAAAGTAGTCTTGCAGTATTTTTATGAGATCCTATAGGCATAATATGAACCCCTCGTGAGAGTTTCATAAGCTCCTTTATAGTCTCTGAAGCTATTGAAAGACCTTCTTCGACAGGATCAGGTGCATCTTTTATACGAAGCATGATTTCTTCAGGCACATGAATTCCCGAAATGTTCCTGTTCATGAATTCAGCCATACCCAGAGATTTTAGAGGAATCAGGCCTGCAATTACAGGTACTTCAAGGTGGCTTATAGCCTCCATAAACTCCTCAAACATGCCCACATCATAGACCGCCTGAGTCTGGATAAAATCAGCTCCACAGCTGACTTTCTTTTCAAGCTTTATAAGTTGCAAAGGTTTTTCAGGGTCTATACCAGAAACCGCACCTGCACAGAAAGAGGTGCCTCCGTCCAGCCTGTTTCCTGCAAAATTAGTGCTTGAGTCAAGCTTCCGAACAAGTTGAAGGAGCTGTACGGAATCAAGGTCGTATACGGGCTTTGAACCTGGATGATCTCCACACGAAGGAAAATCTCCTGTCATCACACAGATGTTCCGGATACCCAGAGCATACGCTCCAAGAAGATCGGACTGAAGTCCTATCCTGTTCCTGTCCCGACAGGTGAGCTGCATAATAGGTTCATGTCCCTCATCAAGCAAAAGCTTGCTAAAAGCCAGGGAGCTCATGTGCATAATTGAGCACTGATTATCCGTAACGTTTATAGCATCTGCAATACCTTTGAGCTGGTGAGCATCTTCAAGGGGAACTGAGAATCTTGTGCCCTTAGGAGGGGAGACTTCAGCAGTGACCAGAAATTTGCTGGAATTCAGTTTTTCACGAAAATTAAAGAGCATTGAGTAAGAATATTAGGGATGAAATTATTTAAACCATGCTCCTGAATCGTGCACCATCAGTCGGTTAATATTATTTTCAAAAACCTTTGTGCCGCATTATCCCTTTTTGCAGATCAGACAAGTTACTTTTTGCAAATCAGAGAGGTTACTTTTTGCAAATCAGAGAGGTTACTTTTTGCAAATCAGAGAGGTTACTTTTTGCAAATCAGAGAGGTTACTTTTTGCAAATCAGAGAGGTTACTTTTTTGCAGATCAGAGTGGTTATAGCAGACTTGCACTGATGCGTCAAAGACATGTATTTCAAGCACGGGAAAAAATATGATTTAAAAATTAAATAAAAAATGTGAATGAATTTAATCAACTCTATGCTCCTGAGGGGCATGAACTGTGTAAAGGAGATCAAGCCTATTGATTTTTTTCAACCTATTATAAATCAAAGTCCATACGCAATCGTTCTCTCTGTTGACTTCACACATCCCGTCAATAGCTCCCCCACAGGGCCCATTTAGAAGTCCTTTAGGGCATCGTGATTTAGGACAGATGCCTCCAAATTCACCAATTGTGCATTTTCCACACATTATACACTGGCCTGAAAGCAGCTTGCCTTCGCTTGAACCTCCCAGAGAAAGCGTATCATTTGAGCCGAATACAGGAACCTCCGTAACACCGGAAACCGTTGAAACTCCACTACCGCAGCCCATAACCAGAATACAGCGTGCTTCAGTTATTTTTTCATTCTTTTGGACCAGGGAGTCAAAAGACCGGACACTGCAAGCTGCTGTGGGTAGAGCCCAGCCTACTACACGCTTTCCGCTTTTCTCAAGCTGTCTGATCATCTCAAGCACTTCGGGTTCTCCACCGGTCTTCAGTTTTGCAGCACAGACATTGCATCCGATAATAAATATGTCATCTTCGTCCTGTAATAGGGCCAGGATTTCTTCAAGGGGTTTTGCTGAAGTTATGATCATAACTACCTCAAATATCGATATTCCAGATCGCTCCGCTTTGCAATACATTCGTGGATCATTTCGGCAATAAGTGGTAGGGAGCGCGCCTGCCCTTCAAGTTTCCTGGCAAGGCGCCCAAGCTGAAGCAGAGTACCCATTACAAGCACATCAGTCATCTCCGTTTCGTGGGAAACTGCATTCCTTGTCAGTGCTGCATCCCCTCCTCGGGAGAGTATCTCCTGTTTTATTATCAAAGCCTCTGTGGTCGTAAGATTACGAATTTTCAGCATAAGATGGATACTTTTATTCTGCATTACCTTTGAGCCTGTCGTGGTAACTCCAAGTTTCCGCATTGCAATGGCTGCATCCTGTGGTGTCTTTACCTCAACCACAGAGACCTCATACCTGCCATCTTTTACTATACTTGGACTACTCCTGATAGCTCCTGAAAGCTTTACGACGTCAGCGGTCTCAGGTACATCATGTGTACGGACAATATGAGCACCTTTGTAGACTGCAATAGCTGCTGCAGCCAGGCTGCCATAGAGCCTCTCAGTTGCGGGTTTTCCAAGTACATCTCCTATGAATGATTTTCTTGAGAGAGCTGCTAATAAAGGCTTTTCAAAAATTTGAAGGCGTTCAAAATCGTCAAGAGTTTCAAAGTCATAAATGGAAAGTTTTTCTTCGATCCACCTGCCGGATGCAGGATCAAGTATGAGTTTTTCTGGGTTTATGCCACCTGCTTCAGCAGCCTGTATAATAGAATCAAGGGATTGTATAACGGCATCCATTCCGAGGGGATCACCCGGAACTTTATTTGAGGCCATGACAACAGCAGGACATCCGTAGTCTGCCACTACTTCAATCATTCTGGGGTCTGCAGTAAAACCGGAGACGTCATTTATGATATCAGCTCCCCTTTTGAGAGCTTCTTCTGCGATTTCAGAAAACATCGTATCCACAGAAATCACAGCATCCACATTGCCTTTCAGTGCTTCAAGCACTGGCAAAATACGTTCAAGTTCCTGTTTCCTGCTAATAGGCTCGGCATGTAACCAGGTTGAACGAGCTCCAAGGTCCAGAAAAGTTGCTCCTTCCTCAACCATTTTTAGAGCTGTCTCAAGCGCAGAATCAGGGTTTACGACCGAATTTCCGTAAAAGGACTCAGGACTAAAGTTAATAATACCCATTACATGTGCAGGGTATCGATCTCCTATTTTTATACCACATATTTCAGTATCAACAACCATTTTTGACAACCAGGATCTATAAATTTCAATTAAAATAACGCTAGCTTGCGCTTAATAAACATTGGTAAATAGGCTGGGGGAAGCCGGCTTTACAGAGCTTTCTCACTGTCGGAGATTTCAACGATATGCCTTTAAATCGCGAAAATATAGTTTATTCCGCTTTACTACATTCCGTGAAAAATCTTTCTATTGCGTCCGCAGAGGCTTCCAGACAGAGGGAATTTTATTTATCAATTATTATCAGGATTAAACAAATAATCACTATAATCATATATTAATTAATACATATAAACTGACTTTATCAGGTATACTTGTTTAAGGAATTTTTAAGATACATTAAAGCAGGTTTCAAGCCTTGCTGTAGGCCTCATTTTGCCGACCGAACATTATATATTAATAGGATTATGTGTAAAACCAAATGATTATTTTGAATATTATTAACAGTAAACGCTATTATAGTATTATAAGCTCCAATAATACATAAAAATATTGATGTGTAGAATTGATATGGTACAATTAGGAAAGCAGCGTTTTATGGTTTTAAGAATTATGATTCTTCATTGTTTTGTGTGGATATCCTCGTAATGTCTTCATAAAAACCAACGCGGTCTCGAATTGAATATCGTCTTATCCACAGGGAATGACGAAGAGCCGAAATTATCTGTAAAAACAATTACTAATATTGTAAACTGGTAAGAGCGAAAGAATAAGGTTGCTTTCCCTAATCTGGTACAATTGGGAAAAACAACTTTTCTTGCTCTAGTATAAATGATTTTTACCAAATCTAGTGTATTGATTCCAAAGTATGTTAAAAATTAATTTTTTGAAAACCAAAGAATACACGGAAAACACGAAAATGAGTGATAAAGACCTGGTTCTTCCGTGCTTTCCATGTTTTTCGTGGTTGTAACATCCAGATTGGATCACTCTTTCGAATCACTCTTTCGAATCACTCTTCGGAAGGCTGCGTTTTCCGTGTAACAAAATTACATATGACTTTAAAATAATATTTGAGTTATAAGCTGTAATTATTTTTTTTAGTATGTATTTATTTGATAATCGATGCATTAACTTATGAAACCTTATGACTGACATTCTGACCCCTGTCAAATTGAGACAACAATCAATTGATGTTGGCCATTTTGTTAATGGATTACTATAATAATTATCCTTTTATGATTTGAATTATATAAAAGTATCAAAAATCGGGATGTGCACTACGAAACATTATTATATTTTTTATATTTATTAATATTTTATAATCAAATTATATAGATTTGAAATATAAAAGTATTTTTTAGCTTTTTAGTTCTGCTTTTTCCATATACTTCTTTTTCAGTATTCTCAATACAACAGGACAAAATCGATGAGTACACAAGAAAAATATTTAAATAAAGTAGTGTAACTTATTTTATTGATACTTTAGTAAGTTTTGGGTCGGGGGATCTATATGAGAATACGAGTTATCAGTTCAAGAAATGAAATTCTGTCACTGAATCCGAATGAAAAGGTAGTTCACTTCGCATTCAGGCCGTCAAATAAAGATATTTTTCTGCTTGTTGAGACCTGTCCGAAACTGGAAGTAATCCAGCTTCCAAGATCATACATAAGGACAGTTTCAAGAGCCATAGAGATGTTTATGGAAATGCAAAAAGTTCAGCTCATAGAAGGGGATGTCTGGGGCCACAGGAAAGACATTAATGAGTATTATACTGTCCCCTCATCCGTAATTTCAAAAATGAGAGGCATGAAAGCTGAAGGCATTCCCAGTGAAAAAATTGCGGAGAAATTAGCGCATGAGAGCAAACTTAGTCCTGAAATGATTTCTTACATTCTGAACAAAAAAGATTTGGAGTAAGAAAAAAATCTCTGCCCTTGTCCAGCTAGCCTTTTCAAAAAAGGCTTGAGAAAAAACCCAGCAATGACATGGTCGGAGTGATCAACCGGCGAAACGGTTGTAGAACAACCCTTTTCAAAAAAGGCTTGACCGAAAACTATTGCTAAACCTAAAACGTCATGAAAGCGTGATCAAAAGGGGCAACGGTTGCAGGTAAATGGTTTCTGTGCAACATTTGTGCTCAAGACGACGAGTTCAAATTCATAATCAAGCAACACATCTTTAAAAAAGACTATAAATAATCAAAAAAGCAAAAATATTTAAAAAGAACATAACTTTTAAAGAGGTTTTTGATTATACAAGAAAACGTCTTTCTATATAAAGTTATATGAGCAAATATGATTTTGGAATCTAAATATTAAATTTTTAAACTCTTAAACATCCTTGAGACCAAATAATCCTGAAGTATTTTGACCAACTTGAGATTTCATGGAGTGTTCCTGGTTCTCTTGGCTACATCTGTACAGATGCGGTTTTTATAATGTCTTTCTATTCTCTGTAGCATTATTGCAGAAGGAGTAGAGGAGTGTGGGTTTCCTGATTGCCAGGATGCCTTTAAGGCATCCTGTTGAGTTATATCTTGAATTTTGTCTTTTTCAGTTGTTTTTCAGGCGAGTTCCTTGTTGAAATATTTATCATAGGAACTCATGTCGAAATGTCCGTGTCCACTGAGGTTAAATAGGATTGTTTTTTCTTCTCCGGTTTGCTTGCATTTGAGAGCTTCGTCGATTGCACAGCGGATAGCGTGGGAGGATTCCGGAGCAGGGACTATGCCTTCAGTCCGTGCAAACTGCACAGCGGCATCAAACACCGGGTACTGATCATATGAAACAGCTTCAATAAACCCTTCAGCGCAGAGTTTACTTATGATTGGGGAGTCACCGTGGTAACGGAGTCCGCCTGCGTGGATGGCAGGAGGCACATGTTTGTGGCCGAGGGTATACATTTTAAGAAGCGGGGTCATTTCCGCAGTATCTCCAAAGTCGTACCTGTATTCTCCTTTGGTCAAGGACGGGCAAGCTGAAGGTTCGACTGCAATTACTCTTGGATATCTTTTTCCTTCAATCCGGTCTTTAATGAACTCAAGAGATATTCCCGCGAGGTTGCTTCCTCCTCCACAGCAGCCTATAACTATATCAGGATAGGTTTCAACCTTTTCAAGTTGCTTCTTGCATTCGGCCCCGATTACTGTCTGGTGGAGCATAACATGGTTGAGGACACTTCCCAGGGAGTACTTAGTGTTATCGTGTGCGATTGCATCCTCCACGGCTTCACTGATTGCTATCCCCAGGCTTCCCGGTGTTTCCGGCTGCTCTTTCAGAATCTTTCTTCCGAATTCGGTATCTTCGCTTGGAGAGGGCACAACATTTCCTCCCCAGACTGTCATCAGGGATTTTCGATAAGGTTTCTGGTAAAAACTGGAACGGACCATATAGACTTTACATTCGAGGTCAAAGTAATTGCAGGCAAGAGCTAATGCACTTCCCCATTGTCCTGCCCCTGTTTCAGTTGTGATCCTCTCGGTTCCTTCTTTCATATTATAATAAGCCTGAGCAAGTGAAGTATTTGTCTTATGGCTGCCTGCAGGGCTTACCCCTTCATTTTTATAGTATATCTTTGCAGGAGTTTTGAGAAGTTTTTCCAGCCTGTGAGCCCTGTAAAGAGGACTGGGCCTCCAGAGCTTGTAAATTTCAAGTATCTCTTCAGGGATATCAATAAACCTTTCACTGCTCATTTCCTGCTTAATAAGACCTTTCGGAAAAATAGGTTCAAGAGCTTCAGGAGTTATAGGCTCCCAGGTCCTCGGATCAAGAGGAGGCTCGATAGGAGAGGATAAGTCTGAAAGGACGTTATACCACTGATTAGGCATTTCATTCTCGTCAAGGATAATTTTGGTCTGTTCCATAGGTTTTCTCCGTAGTCGTTTAGGTACAGATTCGTACTTCGACGTATATAAGTGTTATTTATTTTACATTTAAGGTGTTCGCATCCCATTTATGTACTTTTGGGAAACAGGTGTTTGAAGAAAAGCTACTTATTAAAAATAGAGCTTGAAAAAAAGAAGACTGCCAGAAGTTGGAATTGAAAGAAGGGAAAACAGTTAGAAGCAAAAACCGGGAAAAAAGTAAACCGGACAGAAATCGGAACCGAATAAAACAAAAAAGGTCATAATCTCTCAATTCTATAAAAGCTCGATTCTACAAATATTCACTTTATATTCTGAGAGGTTCGCTTGATATTCTGAGAATCTCACTTGATATTCTGAGAGGTTCGCTTGATATTCTGAGAATTTCACTTGTTTAGCATGAAAATGCTGCCATCCGCAAGCATCTTCATTGGTTGTGCATGTTATTCAAAGAATATCATGTTTGTTTAAGATGGCTTGTAGATAACTGAAATTATTGATTCTTAATCGGATTTTTACTGTATCTGTTCTGCAAGCTCCACAGCAAGTTTTGCCACTTCAGTGGCACATCTTCCGAGCAGGCGTATCATTGGTTCTTTTCCCTGACCCCCTTTATCATAGATGACTTTCGGCATGCTTCCGTATTTTTTGATTGCTTCGGTTGTACCCCAGTCCATAGTACTGGAGTTTTCCGGTTCTTCAGCCCTGTCAAAAGAGGAAATTCCAAGTTTCATATCTCTGCAGGCTGAAAGTGCCTTCCTGGAGTATTTTACGTTAATTGCGGCCCTTATTTCAGGATCATAACGAAGGGACGCAAGAATAATACTTGCTACATGTCGGCTGGCCCCAAAATCCACACAGCCCACAGGAACTGCCCGTCCCATGTACCTTACTATCCTGCCTTCAACGGCAGCAACGTCTTCGTAGCTGTTGGCTTCGGGAATAGCCATTCCGATGTTGCAGCCTACTTCGGGAATCAGTTTTGAAAAATCAGGGCTGCCTTCAAGGATCGAAACTGCTTTTTTTACATTTCTTAAAACCAGGTAGCGCTCTTTTTCCTCCAGAATCGCTCCAAGCTGGTTTACAGGACTTACTCCCCTGCCTGCAGGCCGGCTCTTGAGAATTGCCTTTTCAACGAATTTCTTTGCTTTCCTTGCAGCTCCTTCCAGGTTATCTCCAGAGGCTAAGAAGGCAGTCACTGCTGCAGAGTAAGTGCAGCCCGTGCCGTGTGTCCCTCCTTTAACAAAAGTGCCCGGAATACGGGTAAAAGTCTCAGAATCAGCTTCATAAATCAGGTCAGTGGCATCCAGATGTCCTCCTGTAATAATGACAGCTTCAACACCCAGGTCCGTGATTTTTCGAGCTGCAATTTTCGCGTCCTCAGGAGTTTTTACAGACATGCCAGCCAGTACACCTGCTTCGGATGCATTGGGCGTCGTAACCTTGCATAAGGGCAGCAGTTCTTCAGTAAGGACAGAGATAGCTTCTTTTCGTAGCAGGTTCCCTCCTGCTTCAGCAGCTATAACAGGGTCCAGCACAAGGGAAAGCTCATATTTCCTTACTTCTTTTGCAACTTCCCTTACGATCTCCGATGAGGCAAGCATACCGCTTTTTGCCCACCTGACCTCCATATCGGTGCAGACAGCTTCAATCTGGCTGGCGACAGTTTCAGGAGTGAGGTCAAAGGTTTTCAGCACTCCAGTAGTATTCTGTGCAGTAACCGATGTAATAGCGCAGGTTCCGTGCACTCCAAGAGCGGCAAAAGTCTTCAGATCCGCAGCAATTCCTGCTCCTCCACCTGAATCCGAACCTGCTATAGTCAGAACAATTGGGGTTTTTATTTTCAAGGGTTTTTCGGTCATGGATGTCTCTCTTTCTTTCATTCGTTTTCCTGCTACTTTATAGAGCTCTTTCTTCTGGAAATATGAAATTAATTTAATATTGTGCCTTTCAGGAAGATTTTTATAAGTTTTAATAGAATTATTTGTAAAAAATCTTCTCAACAGGATTAGGTGATCCTTTGTTTTTTCTGAAGGGTTATCTTTGTCCTGAAGGAATTCCCGTTCATTTCGCATTTATATCAGGGTATTTTGTAGAGAATTCCCGTTCATAGCAGGTTTTTTTTCTGTATGATAACTTAAAAAGTGATATATTGCTTCGATACATTTATATATTGTATTTGCGACTTTGATGCAAATAATCAAATTTAAGACGCGGCGATCAATTTAAATCTGGATTAACTATTTATATTGATATAGATAATGACTTGATTTATAATGTTTTAAGGGGACTGTAAGGATGGCAAACCGACCTCTGGATATTTTGAACAACGCATTGGACACACCTGTAATCGTTAGATTGAAAGGCGCACGCGAGTTTAGAGGTGAGCTGAAAGGATACGATATTCACATGAACCTCGTGCTTGACAATGCTGAAGAGCTAAGAGAAGGAGAAATTGTAAGTAAGTTCAGCAGTGTCGTTATTCGCGGTGACAACGTGGTATACGTATCTCCGTAATCTATATCAAGCACTTCATCTATTATCGTAAAACCTCGATGACCAGGACTTATTGTGACTGGCCGCAGAGAGTAAATTCAGATGAATAGAATCGCTTCAGATTATCGAATACTGCTCTAACAAATTAATTTTATCAGGAGATTTAGGAATGAGTAAAGGTACGGCATCAATGGGAAAAAGGCAGAAACGCACACATGCTAAATGCAGGCGCTGTGGGAGTGTTTCTTTCAACGTGCATACAAAACAGTGTACTTCATGTGGTTTTGGAAAAACATCTCGAATAAGAGCTTACAAGTGGCAGGCAAAGTGCAAGTATTAAACCTGTCTGTTCCACTTTCTCTATTTTTTACCTTCACCGGAGGTCGAAATTGAAAGAAGAATGTGGCGTTGCAGGCATAATTCTACCAGGCGACAGGCCTCAATCCAATACTGTCGCATTCAAGCTGTATTACGCCTTGTATGCCCTCCAGCATAGGGGACAGGAATCCACTGGCATAATGGTATATGACGGTACATCCTCTCATTCCATTAAAGGCATGGGTCTTGTTCCTGATGTATATAACAAAGATTCTCTGGGGCACCTGATCGGAAATGTAGGAGTAGGGCATGTCCGCTACTCAACTACCGGAGGATCAAAAATAGAAAACTGCCAGCCCTTTATCCTGAATTTCAAAGGAGGAGCAGTTGCAATTGCCCATAATGGGAACCTTGTTAATGCCAGAAAGCTCAAGGATGAACTTGAGTGTGAAGGCCGTATTTTTATCAGTGATTCCGATACCGAAGTTATCGGCCACCTTCTTGTAAAAGAACTGATAAAACACGACCCCATAGAATCTATCCGGAATGTCATGCGCAAGCTTGTCGGTTCCTATTCTCTGGTTATCCATATTGGCGGTGCTCTGTATGCTGTGCGGGATCCTCTCGGTCTTAAGCCGCTTTGCTTCGGAAAAGTCGATGGCGGATACGCAGTTTTCTCGGAAAGCGTAGCCCTTGATACCCTTAACGGCACCCTTATCAGAGATGTGCGGCCAGGTGAGGTAATAGTCTTTACGGGCGACGGCTTTGAGAGCTGCCAGATAGGAAACGAGCCTCATCCTGCTCATTGTGTGTTTGAGTTCATTTATTTCGCAAGGCCTGATTCCATTATTGATGGAAAACTGGTCTACAAAGTGCGGGAAAATATTGGAAGGGAACTCGCCAGAGAGCATCCGGTAGAGGCTGACATTGTTTCTCCTGTTCCGGACTCTGGGATTACTTCGGCAATTGGTTATGCCAGGGAATCAGGTACTAAATACCTCGAAGGCCTGATGAAGAACCGTTACATAGGGCGTACATTTATCCTGCCTGGCCAGGAATTGCGTGAAACCGCAGTCCGGCTTAAAATGAATGCTATCCAGGATAATGTCAAAGGCAAACGTGTCGTTCTGGTTGATGACAGCATTGTCCGAGGTACAACCTCCAGGCGGATTATAGATATGGTCCGCAGGGCAGGTGCGTCAGAAATTCATTCAAGAGTAGGAAGTCCCGCAATTATTGCTCCTTGCTATCTGGGCATAGATATGGCTACCCGGCAGGAACTTATCGCCTCTTATAAAACCGTAAAAGAGGTTGAAAGCCTAATTAATGCGGATTCCCTCGGATATCTGAGTATTGACGGACTTATGAGGGCTCTTGAGTGCGATAAGAGTGACATGTGCCTTGGTTGTCTCACAGGAGAGTATCCTGTAGAAATCCCTGGAGAAAATTGCACAAGGAAACAGACACGTCTGGATGATTTTGATAATAAACCGGAAAGTTCCTGAACGGCTCTTCCCAGTCAATTCATAAGGAACTTTCTTCACTATTCTTTTTGATTTATCACTGTATTTTTAAATTCTTTCACTATCTATTTGATTTACCCCTACTCTTTTTGAATTATCACTATCTATTTGATTTTCCACTACTCTTTTTGAATTATCACTATCTATTATGTTGTTTTTCAAAAACTCACACACGACATCTACGATATTACTAAAATATATTTTTTCAAGCTGTCTCAAAACTACACATAATTTTACAAATAGGATAATGTACTATAATTCGAGATTCTGTTCCAAAATCTAGTGATTTTTGCATTTTTGGATTGAAAATCTGAATTCGCAAGAAGAATCCAGTTATCATCAAAACCAATATTCGATATCTAAAGACTTCAATTCTTAAGTCGTATCACAAGGATTGTGATTAATTACAAGGTCCAATGATTTTGAACTTTACATTCATCACTAGATTTTGGTACTGAGTCTAATTCGAGGCAAATAAATATCTGAATTTCAGAATAATTTTCGATCTGAATTTAAAGTCAACAATTTCAATTATCCAATTGTAGAAATGGGTCGAGTTTTGAGACAACCGGTTTTAGAGATTTTTTATAATTAAAGGAAACAATTAAATGCAAAATTGAGCAAAAATACAAAGAGGGTTGATTTATGGAAAAGAAGCTGGTATCAGGTCTTATTTTATTTATAATACTTTTTATTGTACTGCCCTATTCAGCAGTAGCTGCCGATGAGAACTTTCTTAAACATACAAGCTCAGGAAATGCCTTTGGGGGTGGTGAGGACCTTCAGATCAACCAGGACATTCAGGGAGACCTGGTGCTTGCAGGGTCTCAAATCGAAGTAAACGGGAACACAGGAGGTAATTTCCTGGGTGCAAGCGGGGATATAATTGTTAATGGAAATGTTTCAGGAAACATTCTCGCACTAGGAGGCTCCATACGGATAAACGGAAATGTAGGTGGAGATGTAGCAGCACTCGGCGGTCAGATCATTCTTTCCCGGGACAGCGTGGTTGAAGGGGATATTCTACTTGGCGGAGGGGAAGTAACGCTTGACGGGATAGTTAACGGAAATGGGGAAGTCTCAACGAGCACCCTCAAAACCGGAGACGACTTCGAGCTTAAAGGAAATCTTGCACTTCAAGCCGATAATTATCCACCCAATCTGAACGATAAGGTTGGTGGAAACCTGAATATTACGCAGGTAAATGCAAAGGAAGAAAGTTATGAAAGTGTTACCAAAGGATTTAGCATTTTCTCCTTCATCCTGAGATTGCTCGCGTCCCTGGCTCTGGGCCTGATCCTTATCCACCTTTTCCCGGGTTTCGTAGGCGGGCTTGCGGAACTAGTAAAAGATTCACCTCTTAAGGCAGGATTACTGGGTTTTCTAACTCTAATTTTCCTTCCAGTGCTCTCAATAATCCTGCTTATTACTTTCTTTGGGTGGAGCCTTTCGATCCTGATTATCCTGCTTCTGGCACTTGCACTCCTTATCGCGACAGTGCCGGTGAAACTGCTTGCAGGCGAGATAATCTATAATAAAATATTAAAAAAGGAAGCGGGAAAACTGATGTACTATCTTGTTGGGGCAGTCCTATTTGCAATTATATACGAAATTCCTTTCCTGGGAGGGCTTATACGTTTTATTGCCCTCATTATTGGGTTAGGGGCAATAGTAGTTTGGCTTGCGACTCGCGCCAGACCAACTGATTAAACTGGCGGACTTTTCAAGTGAGTGAAATTTCAATTTTCTCGTGCAGGTGATTTCAGTCAGATTTTCAAAAAACTTGAGAAAAACAGAAAATTTGGAGGGAATCAAAAAATTTGGAGGGAATCAAAAAATTTGGAGGGAATCAAAAAATTTGGAGAAAATAGAGGAATTTGAAGGAACTTTGGCATATCTTTCATCTTTAATTTCATCAGGATTGATGTCCAGTGAAGCCAGCACTTTTTTTAAAGCTTCAAGTTCCATTTTTTACTCCAAGATATGAGAAGAGGAAATGGAAATATTATTATATTTTTTCTGTGGTTGGAAACCCATTTAATTTGAAGAGAATACACATAGTCACGCCTGTAATTGTTGCAACAAAAACCTTCATTGCACCTCATTGAATATTTGCATTATTTAGCCTTGTGACTATAGTTGCCGTTATATGTGTCACAACACTATTATATAATTATAAAACTATAAATTTATATAGTGATGTTACACTAACTTTTATCACCAAATTTTGGAACTTAGTCGAATGAATGCGAATTAAATTTATTTTTTGCTCAGAGATGGGTGAGAGAATGGAAAAAAGGCATTTTTATATCTCAAATAATAAAATTCATATTCCTGCCATCCTGTGGGGAAAGCAGAGTGAAAAGCTGTTGATTGAAGTTCATGGCAACCTTTCTAATAAAGAAGACACCGTAATTTCCATGATGGCACAAAAAGCCGTTGAAAAAGGTTACCAGGCATTAAGCTTTGACCTGCCCATGCATGGTGAACGTGCAAATGAGGAATATGCCTGTATTCCTGAAAATTGCGTAAGTGATCTGACTGCTGTTTATGAATATGCAAAGTCACTTGCATCTGAAATTTCTTTGTTTGCGTGCAGCATGGGAGCTTATTTCAGTCTGCTTGCCTATCATGACCTTAACATAAAGCAAAGTTTGTTTCTCTCGCCCGTCGTCAATATGGAATGCATCATACGCAATATGATGAAAGGCTTCCAGGTAAGTGAAGAAAGACTAAAAGCAGAGCATGAAATCCGGTTGCCAATCGGACAGACATTGGAATGGAATTATTATTGCTACGTAAAAGAAAACCCTATTTGTTTTGAATGGAAAGTACCTACTGCCATTTTGTATGGTTCTAACGATAATCTGTCTGACTGGGACGAGATTTCAGCATTTGCAGCGAGGTATCACTCAACAATTAAAGTCCTGGACCACGGGGAGCATTACTTCCATACGGAAGAGCAATTGAAGATATTTGATAGATGGGTAGATGAAAATCTGCTGTAAAACTCAGGAATGACAAAAATATAAATTCAAATATTTTGGTAGTCCATCGTTTGTTGATTGATATTAATCCAAAATAATCGAAATACAGTGTACAGCTATTCCTTTCCTACATTTTTAGCACTGCTGTGGCCGGTCTGCTGTGTGAATACATAAACGCAAGCAAAGCCATGTTTGAGACTATGCCATGAAAACATCAATCAGGTATTGGTGGACGACCAAAAGCTTACGTATATCTTTTATACCTCTTGCGTAAATATAGTGCCCATGCGCGATATTGTTATTATAGGGCATAAAGCAAACACAAGCGGCGACTTTACATTAAATGACCTTCCAGGTTCTGCAGGAAGAATGGATATCCTTTGCCGCTGCGTGAGTTCTGCCCTTTTTCTCTCTTTCGGAATGCGCAGGGATGTAAATGTGCACCTGCTCCTTCTGGGAGAACCCAATCCCGGAAAAATCCTCAGGTTTGAAGGACTACACCTGAGATACCTTAACCCGGACGAGCGAAGCAGCGGTTCGCTTATCCAGAAAGCCCTTCAAAAAGACGCAAGCGAACAGGATATCCGTTCCACTCCAGGCGTCTGGGTTCGCAAAGGAGATCTCGATTCCCTGCTCTCGGAATTTGAAGGACGCCCCCTGCTCTATCTGAGAGAAGATGGAGAGGATATCAGGGCAATTGCAAGTGAAATCCGCGACCCAGTCTTCATCCTGGGAGACCATTTAGGAGTTACCGAAGAAGAGGAAGCACAGCTCCTTAAGGCAGGGGTGAAAATTATCTCGGTAGGTCCTCTTTCTCTCCATTCTAATCACTGCATAACCCTTATACACAATGAACTTGACAGAGCTGAAGCTGAAAGAGGAGAGATCCCCGGAGAAGCTGACAGCAGGGTTGAAGATTGAGTGGTGACAGATTTAATGATGACCAGAAATATTAAGTGATAAGGAGCTTTCATCTCATACTTATCCCTTAATTTTGTCACTCATTCCCAGGTCAATTTCCCGAAAAAAGCTTAAAGAAAGTGAAAGAAAATGGACGTACTCGATATTTCAAAAAAGATTTTGCATGAAGGCCCGATATGTGACAACTGTCTGGGCCGTCAGTTTGCAAAATTATCCACAGGCCTGAGCAATAGAGAACGTGGGCAAGCCTTGAAACTCGCCCTTGTCCTGGAAGGGGACCGGATCTATAAAGCTGAAAACGATGAGTCTCTTCTCAAAGAACTTGCTCCTTGCAGTGTATTTGCGAGAAAGGCTCTAGGAACAGAAAGCGAAGATGAACAGTGCTGGGTCTGCCTTGACCAGTTTAAAAAGCTGGATGAATGGGCCGATGAAGCTGCAAAAACCCTTGAAGGGCTTGAATATTCTACCTTTCTTGTAGGCACAAAGGTCAGCGGGCTTCTTAGTGAAAACGAGGAGCTGCTCTGGGCTGAGGCTGGGACTGCATATGCCGAACAGCTTAAGACCGAGCTTAATAGGGAAGTTGGCAAGCGGATATCAGAGAAAGTCCATAAAGACGTGGATTTCGAAAACCCTGATATTACAATTACCCTTGACCTTGGAAAAAACGAGCTTGATCTCCAGCTCCGCTCGGTATATATTCTAGGGCGCTACCGCAAACTTATCAGGGGAATTCCTCAGACACGCTGGCCTTGCAGGAAATGCAAGGGAAAAGGATGTGAGCGCTGTAATTTTACAGGGAAACAGTATCAGGAATCCGTAGATGAGCTCATAAAAGGGCCTGTAGTTGAGGCTTTCCAAGCAGTTGATACGGCTTTTCATGGTTCGGGCAGGGAAGATATCGATGCCCTGATGCTGGGAAGTGGCAGGCCTTTTGTAGTAGAAGCAAAATCTCCTGTAAAGCGAAGCACAGACCTTGAAGAACTTATGCGAAATATTAATGAGAAAGCTGCCGGAAAAGTTGAGGTAAGAGAGTTTTCTTTCGCTGGAAAGGATATGATTGAGACCTTGAAAAGCTCAAAGGCGGATAAAACTTATAAGCTTAAAGTTACATTTAAAGAGCCTGTTTCGGAGGAAAAGCTTAAATCCAGCCTTGAGGCTTTGAGTGACATAGAGATCTCACAGCAGACTCCAACGCGGGTAGTTCACAGGCGGGCTGACCTTGTCAGAAAAAGGCATGTGCACCGTATCAAGCTTGACGAACTAACAGACGAAGGTTACGCTTACATAACAGTAAACTGCGAAGGCGGGCTGTATGTAAAAGAGCTTGTTTCCGGAGATGAGGGCAGGACAAACCCGAGCCTGAGCGGACTTTTAGGGATTCCTGCGCTTGTGGAAGATCTTGATGTGGTCAACGTTGATATTTAAACTCAATCTGAATCAGCGTTATTTAATATATAGAGTCAGGAAAATACTGCCTGACGAAACGTCTTATTTAAATAATATCCATCTTATCTAGAGAAAAACTGTATATACTATAGACTAATTAATCGAGCATTCTAAGGAGGAACATGCGATGACAAATTCCCACGGCGAAAAACGCTGCACAAGGTATAAACTACAGAAGACAGTTCGTGAAAGAGGGATTTCCCCTGTAAGCAAGGCAATTCAGGAATTCGAAGAAGGACAAATGGTCCACATTGACATTGATCCGAGTGTTCAGAAAGGTATGCCCAATCCGAAGTTCCAGGGTTCTACCGGAAAGATACTCGGACAGCGCGGTCGTTCGTACATTCTTGAAGTCCGCAATGGAAATGCGATGAAGGAAGTTATTTCCCTCCCTCAGCACCTTAAACCGCAGAAGTATTAATTCCCATTCCAGGCAGTTAGGTTGTAAAACCTAACCCATTTTATCTGAGTTTACAGTATGCAGGCATTTACCGTAGGATCAGGTTCTTGCTAGGGGTTTTCAGTAATTTGTAAGGGCTGGGTCTGTAATTAAATGTAAGAAACTCAATGACTCCTGGATAACTGCTTAAAGGGAGAGGGGACTTAAAGAAAACTGATTTTAAAAACTTGTCTCTTATCCCTATATAATGGTTTATTATCTCAAGATGGTGATCTCTTATCACGAAATGGTGATCTCTTATCACGAAATGGTGATCTCTTATCCTGAGATGATGGTCTCTTATCCCGATATAGATATCTCTTATCTCGAGATGGGACTATCTATAATTATATATCGGTTGTCAGACATATACCGATCCAGATAAGGAAAAGATTATTCGGAACAATTTCAGATTATTATTAAATACGATCGAATTTCGTGCATAACGGCAATCTGAAGAAGGCCTATACATGAAAAGAGTTAAGCAATCTATCTCGAGGCCAGTTCAGATTTCCGGATGCTGACAGGCAGAAATTTACTTGCCAGGAACTCCTGGAGAATTGAAGAGTGACCTGAAGAGATTACTCAGCAGGGAATGGCAAATTGTTACAACTTTTAAGTCGAAAAGAGTGTATTCCAATGATAGTTAAGGAAGTCCTCAGTGAAGAATTATTGACTTTAGCCGAAGTCAGAGATCTACTTAACAGGATCGCCGAAGAGCGCAGAGAGAAGGGGCTTGAAGTAGGATATGGATTTAGAAAAGCTCTGCACCATGCTGAACAATTCTCAAAGATCAGTGGAGAAAAATCAAGGGAACTGGTTAACAAGCTGTTAGAACTCGAAAAAATGAAGCCTTCAATTGCGATCAGGATCGCAGATATTCTGCCTCAATCCAGGGATGAAATCCGATCAATCTACGCTAAAGAAAAATATACCCTGAGCAATGAGGAACTTGATCAAATTCTCGATTATGTATTGGAAGCTATTGAATAAAACTGAGACGCAAAGGGAATAACCTATATAGAAGTTTTCATCTTCTTATTTATAAGGGAAGTATCCAAAACTTAGAGTACTTTAAAGTGTCAGGGAGTGCCTGACCCGAATTCAAACATAGTGGACTTGTTGGGTTGTTGAAAATATAGAGTCCGGGGATGTCGGTTACAGGGTAGTCTAAAGTTTTACGGGACATATAGAACACCAGAAATTTGTGAATAGTCGGCAGTTCCGATTAATGGATAGATTTCAAACCGGATGGAACCGAGTTAAGCATATCAGGATAAGATATATCTTGAATATCCTGAACACAGATTTCCATGGGATTTCAGATTAATTGATAGGATGGGTGCTGATGAGAGTAGAGAAGTCGCAATCAGGTAGACCGTACGCTGGCAGATCAGCTGCTGAAAAACCTTCTTATGGCGGCAGGCGTCCGACAGGCAAACCGCAATCCGAGAGACAATCAGAAAGAGCTCCGCGCTCATCCCGAAAGTCCCAGGAAAGCTCACAGGACAGAGAGGAATATGCATGGGTTCTCGACTATCTTCCCTATGGGAAATCAGTTGACGGCACTGCCGCATACCAAAAAAAGCCTCTTGTTCAGGCTGTGGGAGATAAAAAATTTACTCTTATGGAGCTTGTTCCCAAAAACGGTGTGGTTCCTCAGATCCAGTCAAGAGTTTATATAGGATCGGGAGACAGGAATGAAATCGACCACGTAAAGCAGAGAATAGGCTATTTAGATCTTACGACAGGAGCGAATCTCGAACTGCCTTTTATCCTTGAGGCGTGTGTGAGGTATCAGGAGGTACGCTTTGTAAAGTTTTTCAACGAGGCTCACTCTATAACTACCCGCCTGCACATGCTTGATCTTCTTCCCGGAATAGGCAAAAAACTCATGTGGTCTATAATCGATGAGCGCAAAAAGGGAGACTTCAAGAGTTTTCAGGATATCCGGGAGAGAATCCCAAGCCTGCATGACCCGGCTAAAGTCCTTGCCCACAGGATTGAAGAGGAACTCAAGGATGATTTCATCAAGTACAGGCTGTTCACAGCTCCACCGCGCCGACAGTAAGCCGGATGAGATGAACTCTCTCGGCTCTATTTTTTCCAGTAAGGCTCTCAAAATTAACTTATTCAGTTTTTGATTGTCGTCATTTAAATTATAGCAATTCCTTATTGACCAAAGATTCTATTATTGATCAAAGGTTCCATTATTGACCAAAGATCCCGTATTAGATCAAAGTACTCAATTTACTCAGCAAATTACCCAATTTACTCAGGAGGTTTCAGTCTGGTTCGTTCTCTTCTTAAAAAATATAATATAAAAGGAGGCACTTTTGATCAGCATTTTCTGGTCGATGCAGGCTATCTGGACAGAATAGTGGCTGCTTCTGAGCTTGGGCCTGAGGATGTAGTTCTTGAAATCGGTGCAGGTATCGGAAACCTGACTGAAAGGCTTGCAAAAAAGGCAAAAAAAGTAATCGCAGTTGAACTTGACCCTGTCCTTGTCAGAGTTCTCCATGACCGTTTCGATAAAATCGAAAATATTGAGATTATTGCAGGAGATGCACTGAAAATCAAGCTCCCAGAATTTGATAAGGTCGTCTCTAACCTTCCCTATTCCATCTCTTCAGAGATAACTTTCAAGCTTCTTCGCCATAAATTCAAACTTGGCATTCTCATGTACCAGTATGAGTTTGCAGCCAGGATGGTTTCCTCGCCCAATTGCAAGGATTACTCGCGCCTTACAGTTGATACCTGTTATTTTGCTGATGCCTCTATTTTGATGAAAGTCCCAAAAAATGCTTTCCAGCCGGCACCTGAGGTTGATTCTGCAGTTATCAAACTTGTTCCCCGCCCTGCACCATTCGAAGTCAAAGACCAGGCTTTTTTCATGGATTTTGTGGCCGCAGTCTTCAGCCAGCGCCGGAAAAAACTGAGAAATGCGGTTCTGAACATGAACCATGTACTCGAGATTCCCAGCATTAAAGAAGTAATTGCCCAGCTCCCAGAGGATATGATGAGTAAACGTGCTGAAAACTTGACTCCTGAAGAGCTTGCAAAAGTTGCAAATCAAATAATTGATTTAAAGACATCACTTCTTGCGAACGAGTTAAAAGGACAGTAAAAAACCAAGAACACTGAAAAACTAAGAACAGTAAGAAATCAAGAATAATAAAGAACTCGAAAATTATGGTTGAAATTGAATACAGAAAAGCCCGGATAAAGCTCGGGGACACGGACCTTGTCTATGAGCCTGCAGAAGATTCTTTTTTACTTGCCGATGCTGCTCTTAAAGAAGCAAAACCAGGAATGCGAATTCTTGAAATTGGAACAGGGTCGGGTTTTGTATCTGCTGTACTTCTTGCAAACCTGAAAGAGATTCGTCTGGTCGCTACGGAAATTAACCCCCATGCCGCCCGCTGTGCAAAAATGAACGGCATAGAGGTTATTCGTACTGATCTTTTCAGGGGGATAAAGTCCAAAAATCCTGAAACTCTTTTTGACCTTATTCTATTTAATCCGCCCTACCTTCCGACTTCTGAAGAAGAAAAAGTTCCAGGCTGGCTAAATTATGCTTTTGACGGCGGGATTAGCGGAAGAGACACTCTGGAAAAGTTTCTGGACGAAGTAAGAGATTATCTCAAGCCTGGAGGAGAAATTCTTGTTCTTATCTCTTCCATTACTGGGTTGGATGCCGTTAAGGAGAAAATGGAGACGCTGGGGTTTGCAGTTGAAGTTGTAGCGAGGAAAAAGGTTTCTTTTGAAGAGCTGATCGTTGTTAAAGGTAAACTTTTGTGACCAAGTCTACCTCAAAACTAATATTAGTTTAAAATTATAAATATTATAGTTTTTTATTCCGTTTTACATTTTGGAGACTTTTTGAGGTTTTTTAGACGTTTTAAGATGTTTTAAGATTTTTTGAAATGTTTTAAGACATTTTAAGACATTTTAAGATTTTTTGAGACTTTTTATTACTTTCTGGGCTCCAGATTTTCTCTCTAAATTGTGCAAAACAATAAAATTTTAATTATATTGAGATAATTTTTGATTTATGGGAAAAGGAAACATCGCAATAGATAAATCAATGGTAAAACCGATTGTTGATACCAAAATAATAATTCCTTTACCAAGGATTTTGGTTACTCCATAAATTTTAAAAAATTATTAAAATAATTTTTCAAAGTTAATTTAAATTTTGGTTGCCCCATAATAAATTAAAAAGTGTCTAACGTTTTAAACCTTAACCGATGACCAATGAAGAGATATTTAAAAACAAGGAAGTAGTTAATATATAAATTATTAATTTCATCTGTATATTAACAAATTATCTTCATTAAAATCAATAACTGTTGGCTTAAGTTTATCTTATTCTAAGCCGGAGGGACTGTATAAAGTTTATGGGGGTTTTGTTCTGGGAATCGCGCTTATCGAAGATTATCATAACAGATGGAGGTTCAGTGCTGCATTTGTTACCATCTTATTTCTGTATTCAGCAGGTGTTGGAAGTGCAGAGGTTATTTATGTAGAACCCGGCAATTCAATCCAGGCTGCAGTAAATAACTCTACGGCCGGAGATCTAATCATTGTAAAAGCTGGGGAATACCAGGAGAATATTATTGTCAATGTTTCAGGGATAAAGATCAGTTCGGAGTTTGAGAACCCTGAAGATGTGCTTATAAGGACCAGGGATGAAAATTCCAGCGTGTTTCAGATTAAAGCCGATAATGTAACTGTCAGCGGCTTCAATATAACTGGTTCAGGTGAGGCTTCCAACATTTCTGTTTCCAGCATCTCCAATATTTCAGGTTCTGCAAATTTTTCCGAAATGGGAAGTAATTCCAATAACTCCAATAATTCCAGTAACTCCAATAATTTCAATAACTCCAATAATTCCAATAATTCCAATAATTCCAATAATTCCAATAATTCCAATAATTCCAATAATTCCAATAATTCCAATAATTCCAATAATTCCAATAATTCCAATAATTCCAATAATTCCAATAATTCCAATAATTCCAATAATTCCAATCCTGGGCAGGCTTCCGGTTCAGAGCCAGATAAGCCTATTTACCAATGGGATGGATTAGGTTGTCCTGCAGCAGGGATTTGCCTTGAGCAGGTTAGCAACTGCACAATTGAGAATAACACGTTTTTCGGAAACCAGTACGGGGTTTATCTGCAGGACTCCAAGAACAGTACAGTCTTGAAGAATACTTTTTTCCGCAACGGCATCTGGCTTGATGAAGGGTGCGGCAAAAACCTGCTGATAAATAATTCTATTGAAGAGAGTAAATTCATTATTGGGGCTAACTGCTGGGACAATATAATGTTCCAGAATCGGGTTTCAAACGGTGAAGGAATAAGTATTGCCTGCTGTGGCGGAAACAATCTCGTCTCAAGGAATGAAATCGTAAACTGCAGTAATGGAATTGACATCTATGACGTTCAGGCAAGGACCGTTCTACGTGACAACATTATTATAGGCTGCGAGAAAGGGATTTATCTAACTTTTGTCTTCGATTCCAGAGTTTATAATAATACTATCTCAAACGGGACCACAGGCATTTTTCTAAGAGAGGACTGCCACGATAATGAGCTGTCTAACAATACAATAACAGCGAGTAACGAATCTGGCATTTACTTGCTGGACTACAGTGCAGATAACCGCATTTATAACAACTACTTCAATAATAGCATAAATGTTAAAGCCGAGAATACTAAAGGAAATATCTGGAATACGACACAGTCGCCAGGGACAAACATCGTAGGAGGACCAAACCTGGGAGGAAATTTCTGGGCAGATCCGGAAGGAACCGGCTTCTCTCAGGTCTCAAATGATTCAAACTCGGATGGTATCTGCGATTTGCCATTCCAGATTAATGGAAGCGATTTTGATTATCTTCCACTTGCCAGACCTCCTTTCGTAACCGGCGTGGATCTTGAAGTCACAATCAGAATTCCTGAACCAAAATAATGCCATGGACATTTCCATTGAAATTTACAGAGAGACCCCTAATTTAGGAACCATGATCTTCAGGCGGTCAACAGACAGTAGTTCCGAATAACCAAAGTTCTGAATAACCAAAGTTCTGAATAACCAAAGTTCTGAATAACCAAAGTTCAGAATAACCAAAGTTCCAAATAACCAAAGTTCCGAAGCTCGCAGGTGTCATTCCGGATTGAGACCGTCTTTTGTAATATGTATCTGTGCACATACACAGAAATAAAGTTTTATCGCTTGCCTATGTTCAAGCAATTCCCTTTACCCCTCTTTTCTGTATAATAAACCATGCTGCAAACACCAGAGCTCCGCAGCCTACAGCAGTGGTTCCGAGCACAGGGATCTTATCCGCCCATTCCAGAGAGATGAACCACATACTCACAGCTCCAAAGGTGAAATACGTGAAAATCAGCAGGGAAGAAGCTGAACCTATATCCCGGTCAACCTGTTCCAGCACAAGGTTATTGCTGGGAGGACGGCTTAAACCCAGGGAAAACGAAACCATAAACATGGGAAGAGCAAAGCTCCAGGGACCATGTTGTCCCATAAAAAGCAGGAAAATACCACCCAGGAAAACTCCCGCAAATGCGATTGTCATCAAGTGCTTTGAATTCACCCTTCTTGTTAACCGAAGGCAAGAGAAGGCCCCACTCATAATGGCAAGGGCATTGAAGGCAAAAAAGTAGCTGTATTTTTGCTCGCTAAGGCCAAACTCGTTAATATAGATGGCAGAAGAACCTGCAATGAAACTAAACAATGGGAAAAAACTGACTGACATGACTAGAACCATGATCATATACGAGGGATTGAGCAGCAATCTGCCGTAGGTATTCATGACCTGAGATAAAGGAGCTTCAGATTCTTCTGGCAGTGTTTCAGGAAAACGGAGAACGCCAAACATTGCGATAATTCCCATGAATGCCTCCATTAAGAATATCCAGTGCCAGGACAGATACAGAAGGATCCACCCGCCAATGATCGGAGCAAGCATGGGAGCAAGGCCCATGATTACAGCAATATATGCAAGAATTCTTTCCCTTTCCGGACCTACGAAAATGTCTTTAGTCATTGCCATGGATATAGAGGAACCGGCAGCAGCTCCTGCAGCTTGCAGTATGCGAGTACCTATCAGCATGGGTGCACCGGACACAAAAGCACCTAGCAGGCTTGTTACGATGTACACTGCAAGCCCTACAAGGAGAGGACGTCGACGTCCATAACGGTCAGAAATCGGGCCGTAGAAGAGAAGGAAAAGCCCATAGGTCACAAAGAAAAAAACCAGGTTCAGATTAATTAGCGATAGAGAGACGTTCCAGCTTTTGGCCAGAGAGGGAAGGGCCGGTAAAATCATGTCTGTGGTAAGAGGAGGAAAGGCAGACAGAAGTGCCAGAAGCGGCACTGTCACTTTCAAATTTTTTTGTATTTTCTCTTTAGAAGCGTTTGTTTTTTGTTTGAAAGCCATAGCTAAATCCTTTATCATTATTGACATTAGAAGGTTATTAATGGAAGTTATTAATGGAAGTTATTAATGGAAGTTATTAATGGAAGTTATTAATTCAAAATATGGTTACATATGCAACTATGTCGTATGAATACCGAAGGAATATAATTGTATATAACAATTACGATAGTAAAAATGAAGCCCGGCAAATTTGATACCCGTTTATAATAAAGTCAAAAAACAGAACTGGATACTATAATGAAAAATTATATAAACATGAATAAGTTGAGAAAATATGGAAAACCACCTTTTGGTCTTGCTGTAATCCATGGCGGCCCGGGAGCTCCGGGGGAAATGGCACCTGTTGCAAGAGAACTCTCCGATTTTGGAGGCGTACTTGAACCGCTTCAAACCGCAGTAACCGTTGAAGGGCAGGTCAGGGAGCTCAAGGAAGTTCTGGAAGGTCACAGCGACCTGCCGGTTACATTAATTGGTTTTTCCTGGGGTGCAATGCTCAGCTTTATTTTTACTGCCCGGCATCCCCACCTGGTAAAAAAGCTAATACTTATCGGGAGCGGCCCATACGAAGAAAAATATACTGAGTGCGTAGCGAAGACCCGGATAAACCGGCTCGGAAAAGAAGACCTGGAGAACTTCATTTGCCTGACCGAAACCCTGAACGATCCTTCAGCTAAAAACCGGAATGAAGCCCTGTGTAATTTTGGGAAGTTAATCTCGAAAGCCGATACTTATGATCCGCTTCCCCATAAAGATGAGGTGCTTGAGTGCAACTACGAGAGCTTCAAAGGCGTATGGGAAGAAGTAAGTGAACTGAGAAGCCAAGGAAAACTGCTCGAAATCGGAAAAGAAATTCGCTGCCAGGTAGTTGCAATTCATGGTGACTATGACCCCCATCCTTTTGAAGGAGTTAGAGACCCTCTTTCCGGGGTTTTGAAGGATTTCAGGTTCATTTTGCTGGAAAAATGCGGGCACAAACCCTGGATCGAAAGGGAGCAAAGGAAAGGTTTTACAGTTTACTGAGGAACGAAATTTAAGTAAAAAAGAAAAGCGGGAATAAGGAAAAGTGGAAAAGAGAAAAACAAAAAAGGAACAGTGAGAATCTTGATAGAACAGTCTCAGTTAATATATTTTATTGCAGCCTCTGCGGCACTTACGCTTCTTCCGGGCCCTGATATTCTATTCGTAATTACCCAGAGCATTTCGCAGGGCAAGAAAGCAGGAATTGCAACAGCCTCCGGCCTCTGTACAGGCGTACTCGCCCATACTACGGCAGCCGCACTCGGAGTTTCCGCCCTTGTATATAAGTCTGCTCTTGCTTTTGAAATTGTAAAATACGCTGGCGCAGCTTATCTGCTCTACCTTGCCTGGCACGCCTTAAAAGAAAGTGAAGAGCTAATATCTTCGGCTCCTGTTAGGGAAAACAATACCTTTGCCCTTTACAAGCGCGGGATCTTTATGAACGTTTTAAACCCAAAGGTTGCCCTCTTCTTCCTCGCCTTCCTGCCCCAGTTTGTAAACATAGATTCGGGAAACGTCCCGATGCAGATGATATTTCTGGGAATCATTTTCATGGTTCAGGCCTGGCTGATCTTTTCCGCTGTATCGGTTTTTGCCGGAACCGTTGGTGAGAGAATAATACAGAAGCCGGGAGTTGGCAGGTATATCAACTGGGGAAAAGCAGGAATTTTCACGTTTATTGGGATAAAACTTGCATTGACTCATAAATGAACCGGAAATCAATGAAAACACACATGAAATCCTTCTAATCACAGGAATAAAAAATGAAAGTACTTGAAAGAACTTTCATGCTAAATCATGAAAATTAATAGTGAAAGCTGGTCGTCGTTAAAAAAATTAACATTGACGTCTTTTAATTGCGGCTGGCTTTCTGGCAGAAACAAAGTTAGAACTGAATATCATTAAGAGAATCTACAAAAATACAGTTAGAACTGAAAACATTGAGTTTCACTATTCAAGCTCAACTACTCAAAAATTTCAACAATCATATATGGTTTTCATTTTTTTAAGTAAAGAATATCCATACTTTATTGAGAATTATCTGGCCTGCTCAATCTTTCAATCTGGTATACTGTGGAATTTTTAAAATCTTTGGCCTCTATGACAGGAAACACATCAATCTGGCATAAATCAGTAAATGGCAAATTATAAGCCAGATAATCTTTAACAGTTTCTACATCAAATAGAGTTATTACACGTCCTCCTCCTGCATCAAACCACTGGTTAATAATCTTCAACCCATCTGGAAAAACCGTATTTTCGACCTGTTCCCATCGTTTAAATAGCTCTATAGTATTCTTAGGGTCAAAGGTTGTTATGTCTAATAATAACATATTTTTATTTCCTGATCTGGTCTTGTAATCTATAATAATTTTATATGTACAATATAGCGCATTTAACTTATAAATATTTTGTAAACAGATAAATGATTATATTAAAGAGAGAGTCGCAAAAGTCCAAAATTAACTAAAATCCTGCTTTCGGTAGGTGCGACATAAAAATCCATTCAATTTTTCTAGTTATATCGTTTTATTAGAACTTTTGAGATTCATTTTAAATCAAAAAGTACCAACTAGTAACGATTACATAATTAATATATATTAATAGTGAGTGAAATAAAAGACCGCCACTGCCAGATATATAATTCGCATGATACTGGTTTTTAAGTGAACCTGTAAAAAATAACAATTAAAAATATTTGAATATTATGACGTGCTTGCTGCCGAATGTAGATAAAATTCAGCCGACCATATCATAGCAAATAAATTTCATAATTTTATATAATGCCGATTTATGAAATTGAAGTTCGATGACTGTATGTAATTAATTAGAATCTCTAGACTTTTACAACGCTCTCACTACATATATAAAACTCAGATTTCTTCCAAAATATTAAATAAAACTACATATAAGATTAATAATAACCCAATCAGACTTTTGATAGAAAGGTTTTAATATCTATACGACATATTAACTGTATATATAATATGGGGGTGATGATGGTGGCACAATCAAATAAACTTATGAAATATTTAGTCCTCGGTGTTTTCGTAGGGATGTTACTGGTTTATCTTAAGTTTAAGAGAGTAAATATTGAAAAATAAGTCCCAAAGGACTTTATCTATACATTTTTTAAACTGAAAAACTTTATTTTCTTAAAATATTTTAACTCATAACGAGCGGATCCCAAAACGCAAAATTGCTTCTCTGAATATCGTATTATGGATTATTAATAAGAGCTTCTGATCCTGAAAAAATAATTTTAAAACTCTTATTAATGTGGCAATAAAATTAGTTTTGGGATGAGCTCAACAAGTAATGTCACTGAAAAATAACTAAGCAAGATGTGTAGCTTTGAAAAAGCTATCCTCTCAGACTACGACTCAGTTCCAAAATCAAGTGATAAAAGTAAGTGTAACATCACTATATAAATCCGCCCTTCCGCAGGTGCGACAAGAAGCTATACTATGAATTACGTTACACTACGAGTTACTATTCTCTTTAAGGAATGATTCAAGTATAACATCAAGGTATTTGTTGCCAAGAATCATTATTTAGATACTGAAATTACGGATCAATTCCTGAACTGCAAATTTGAAGTTATCTTTTTATTATTCCTAAATTACAACTATCTATCAGCCTTAAAACTTCAAGCCATCATCGGTTATTGTGATATCGTAGTTTCCAACAAAAAAGGTATCATGCACATTTACACCGTTTATGGTTTGCCTGGGAGTATCGTTTATTTCCACAGTACGGTCAGTTATATGAATTTTCTTTCCTCCTACATAGAAAATTCCGCTCACTGCTACATATCCGTCTTCTGTGATTTTAGCATTGAAAATAACATCACCGTTTTCCCTTTTTGTTAACGTGATCCCATTTTCGGTCTCGATTTCTCCCTGCACATCAAAGTTTTTGTTAATTTGAGTGAGCTCGTTCCTGTCGATTTTTGCTATGAGTTCTGAGTTTTCATCCCTGATCTCGGTTGTCAGAGTAAGGTTGCCATCGGAGTTTTCCAAGGTAAACAGGTTTGTTCTGTCTCCGGTTTTTATATCTGTCTGATATGACACCATGTATGCCTGGTCTGCATAGACGTTTGATCCCAGAATTAGCATATAATCGTCGTGAGTCATGTGATTTTCGCCTGTGATTTTATGTATCTATTTACTAATATGATTATATAAAACGCTTCTTAATCAACTTTTATTGTGGAAAACGGAACATCCTAACAAAAAGGTATTCATGTGTCTTCGGTTAAGTGAGAAATCATGACAAATTGCGTCAATTTTCACAACATTTATTGAATATGGTAATAGACTGGAAAATGGAATATGGTATTGACTTCATGTAAATATGCCAAAATTTAAGGCCGGCTTCTAATGCAAAATCGATAGCTTTCAGGCAAGAAAATTCCTTAACCGATGACCAATGGGCCCTATTTGTTCCCTTTAAGAGGTAGGAACTTCGGAAGGAGCAACAATGGCAAAGAGTGTAAAAGATTCAGTGAAAAGCGAATGTCAATCTGCAAAGGATTGAATAGTGGTTCAAACTTTGCCCTGATCCAAAAGAATGCTAACTTACTGATGTTGTTTTCTTGTGTGAACCGAAGCAAACTCACGAATGTAAGGTACTCAAAGACACTGATAGGTGAGAGGCTTACAGACAGTAATGTCAGTTGGCTATTATCAAGAATCACAAAATCAATTATGCAAATAGCTGATGCCTGGTACAGAAAAGATTTGAAAACACTCGAACCGTATAAAGGGAAACTTTCAAGTACGGTTCCTGGGGGAGAAATGAGGAGTAATCCTCCCGATTTACCCGACAAATAATTTAAGTACTTCAATAAACTCTCATAATATAGCAGTATAAACTCAATTTTATATATTAATAAGTATTATATTTAGTTGGGCATCTGTGTACTCTTCATTTAAACACCCTCCATCTATCTCCGTTCCTCCTCTCTAAAGACGGATGCCCTCTTTCTTCTAAAACTTTCTGAATTCTTTGCCGAGAAATATATGCATGAAAAACAAACTCAGCCCCTTTAACTTTTGTTTTACTCTTTTGATTTTTTCTCTTTTCTTCGGACCTTCTCCTTTTGACCTATTTCTCCTTCCTTCTTACTCCTTTTGACCTTCTTTTGGCTCTTCGTTGTGGCTCTTCGTTGTTTATGCGGATATCCTCGTAATGTCTTCAGAAAAACCAATGCGGTCTTGAATTGAAAATCGTCTTATCCCCAGGGAATGACGGAGAGCCCATATAAAAGACTAGCAGCGAAATTTTTAACTGTGTGGGGAAATTGGGGGGACTTAAGCCTATTAGATCTCTCATTGAGGACATACTTAAAGTGACCAAAAAACGTCCAATATGGAAAATTTACACCGATATACGATGCGTTCTGTAAAAGTATTGTTCTTTAGCTGTATTTTTGACAGGAAAAATTACTGCGTTCTTTATTAGTGATAAAAAGGATTAGAACACTTGGCTGAGAGCTAAGAAAAAAAGCACCATAAAATAAAAGTAAATGAAAGTGCCCAAAATTAAATTGTTTGAGTTCTTATGTAATTAGTTTTTCAACTGAATTATTAGTTCTGGATGAATAAAATGAGACTGGGCTTATTCGTTAGTCCTTTCTTATGAGTGACGGTTAATTGCAGGAAAACCTTTCAATACGTATCAGGGTTCTGATGCAATCAAGGTTCTCCTGCTTATATATCCCGGCGGAGGATTGTACAAATGAGCCCACAATCGGTTTTTATGTCTTTATAGATATTTATTTAACCTGTGGTTAAATTAGTCAGCATTCAGCTATTGGACTAGCGATTGCTCTTAGCAGTCGCCCCACCAGCCGTCACCACAGCCGCCGCTTTTAATCTTGCAGGCACGAACTGCTGTTATGCAGCAAGCCTCTTTCTCCTTTTTGCATCCACAACCACAGCCGCCCCAGCCGCCACCAAAGCCGCCAAAGCCGCCAAAGCCGCCAAAGCCGCCCCAACCGCAGCCGCCGCATCCACAACCATCGAACTTTTTAAAGAATGGAAATCCTCCCATATAACTACCTCCAGATTTTATATTTTATTGTTTTATGCTTTTTAGTTAATTTATACAACTTTTTACATATCGGAGCAAATATACTTTTTAGACTGAAGTGTATTTCTCCAATCAAATTATATATCGACTCGCCAACTCTACTGTTATTCCTGACAACCGTATTTTGGTCTGTCTTCGCGTAAAGAGATGCAGATTTAATTTCAGTTGTCAGAAAATACAATTTATAATATAATTGTAGATTATATAAGCATAATAGAATAATATGTCCTTAATATTAAATAGTCATTGAAAAAGCTGGGAAATCATGCTCGGTAAAATGCGTTTAATTTTACGTTTAATTTACGAATTTTAGTTCCTTTAATTTATATAAAATCAGGATTTCAAGCTTCCAATTAATGATTTATTCAAAAATATAGTCTCTATGGCACAAAGAAATTATATTATCCAATTATAACCTTTTTAGAGGTTTAATACATGTGAATTTAGCAGAGGAAAATACTATTACTTATCTGATTTTTGAACTTTAATACTCTAATGTGTTTATAAAAAAGTAAATAATTGAGAAAGTTGACTGTTTCTTCTAAACACTTAATTTTCGATTAAATTATTTCTAAAACTGAACTAAAAAACTAATCTGAAGCTGTAATCTGAAGCTGTAATCTAAAGCTGTAATCTGAAGCTGTAATTAGGAAAACAAGATGAGACTCTATTGTTGAGTCGTGTTGAGTCAACCGCAAAATGTCGTATAAAACCGGTTGCAATTATTCAAATTAATGAATCCTTGATGATTGACTCAACAGTATTTAACACTATTATATGATTAGCAAGTAGGTAATATGAAAAGTCAGGATAGCTTGTAGAAAAGCAAATTAAATGCAGATCCAAAAACAGATCTGCAAAAATTCTCAGAATTATATTGTTTAAACTCTTATGCGACTGGTTTTTCAATTAAACTGCGTTAATGCTGATGAATAAAGAGAGATGGGCTCATTCATTAATCCATTTTAAAGGATACCGATTAGTTGCAGAAGAGGTCTTTGAATACATCTATAACTCTGATGCAATCAAGATTTCCCTGATTCTATATCTGGAAAAGGGCTGTATGAATGAGCCACCACTGGTTTTATGTTTTATATTTGTCTATTCAATCCATGGTTCGATTAGTCAGCATTCAGCTATTGGCCTGGCGATTGCTCTTAACAGTCGCCGCCCCACCAGCCGTCACCGCAGCCGCCGGATTTAATCTTACAGGCACGAACTGCTGTTATGCATTTAGCCTCGGGCTTACCACATCCACAGCCGCCCCAGCCGCCACCATAGCCGCCAAAGCCGCCCCAGCCGCCGCCCCAACCGCAGCCGCCGCAACCATCAAATCTTCCTTTTCCAAATAATCCAAATCCTCCACCCATAATATTTACCTCCATATTTACTATATTTTTATAGATTTTTTTATTATTTTCTTTTTATTTTTATACAATGTTTTATATATTGGGAAAGATATAATTTTAGATTCGAGTACATGTTTCTCCAACCAAATTTTATATCGACTCCCCAACTCTATTATTACTCCTGACAATCACGTTGTAACCTATCTTCACTTAAAAAGAAGCAGATTTAACTTTAATTGCCAGAAAGTACAATCGATAATATAATTGTAAATTATATAAATCAAATAGAATAATAAGTTCTTAACACTAAATAGTCATTGAAAAAGCTGGGAAACCATGCGCTGATGAATCATGTTTAGTTTTATATTTAATTTATGGAATTTGAGTTTTTAAATCTCTCGAGAAATCAGGACTTATAGTCTGAAATTTAATATTTATGCAAAAATAAAACCTGGATGGTATAGATACGCCATATTCTCTAATTATAATTAATTTGGGGGCTCAAAGGGTATGCATTTAGTAAAAGAAAATAGTACTACTCATTCTGTTTTTGAACTTTTTCACTTGGGAAAGTTAAAACTAAAGTATAATATTCCTAAAATAAATTATTCTTACAAAATAGTGAACTTTTGATTTAATTAGCCTGAATAGAAACCCGCTTTCAAACACATGAAGCTTGTAGTTGCTAACTTGCAGTTAATAAAATGCATAGCCATCAATTCAAGACAATTAATCAGAAGTTATCTTTCTATCTTGAATTGATAGCTATTTTTATTCATCCATACTTAACATTTCACGGGCTCAACGATTGACCTGGCGATTATTCTTAACACCAATCGCCCCAGCCGCCGCCCCAGCCGCCGCAGCGGCGCCAGCTACGACGCCAGCCCCAGCCGCCGCCCCAGCCGCAGCCACCAAACCATCCACACATTATATTTACCTCCAGGATTTTACTATGTTATTTTATACTTTTCAGATACTATACAGGTAGGCTTTTAGATTAGAGAATTACACGCTCTAATCAAACTTTTTCACCCACCCCCAATCATACTTTCATGGCAACTTTTTAGAAATTATTAGAGTACTCATTTCTTTTTAGAGAGAAACAGTTCTCCCATGTTCTCCCATGAAAGTACAATTAAACATATAATTAGAAATTATATAAAAGATCTAGAATAACTGTTTCTGAATATAAATAATCTATATAAAATTGAAGAAACCCTCTATCAATTAAACAAGCTTACTTTTGAAATTACTCTACAATCCCTAGTTCTATAAAAACTCTCAATAAATCAGGAATAAAAATCTGTAATTGAATATTCAGCCAAAAAATATCACCTTAATAATCTCTATCAGCTCTATTTCCTGGCTAAATCCAATTTAAAGCCTGAAAATAACTGAATTTTGTTGAAAAAGTAGTACAACTCTTTTTAGTATTTAACTTTAGAACTTTAGTCTTTTTATTTTATGCAAAATATCAATATAAAGGGCGACGATTAAATAGGATAATTTTTTTGATTCAGCTTATGAATAAAAAAAATCGAATTTGTCAATTTATTGTCTTTTTATTAGTTTCAGTAGAATCATTAGCACTTTTAATTAGATCGTTTTCTTTTTAAAAATCTCAGATCCCTATCAGTTTCTTTGCCCATTTCAATTTCTTTTTCTTAATCGGGTTTACATTGTTATCTTCAAAATCAAAACCTGCTAGTCTGATTTTATTAGCTCCAAATTCCCTGGCTACAAAAAAACATCGGTCTCCATCACTGAAGCCGCCAAAATTATAGATATCATCAAAAGGCTTTGCCTGGGTAGTTGCAATAAATCGTTTAAAGCGGGGAACATATTTCTCAAGCTTATCGATATTATCCCCATGCGCATGAATAAGGACTATTGAGCCCTTTTCACAGGCAAGGATCTCTTTTTCGATATCAGCTTCGGAATTGCCGTCAAGGTCGGTACAGATGACCTCAGGCACTATGCCCATATCCATTAGTACAGCAGCAGCTCCATCGGCTGCAATTACCGTAAAAGCAGAAAAATTGATTTCCAAAAGGTCACTCCTGAGCCCTGGAGCATTTCCACAGACCAGGACAGGCTTTCCGGAAATTACTGCTTTGAGCTCAGACAGGCTGACCGTGTTTTCTTCTGTCAGCTTGTGGGAAAGGAAGAGAGCTGCCTTTTCATCGCCTTTTCGGTCGAACCCGAAATCCTCAAGGATTCTTTCGTAAATCGGTTCCCAGGTAGCAAAATCCATATGAATCAGTTTCCTTTCCGTTTTATAGGTTGAATTCAAAACTTCTTTAATTTTCAACTCTTTTTAAGAGTTTATTTCTTTGCAATTCCCATCTTCATGGCAATGCCTTCGACATCCCAATCCTTTACAAGGGCGCCGGAAACATCGATATCACTGCCAAGGTCAAGGATATCGGCTCTTACCTCTTCTGCAATCAGGTCTTTGAGGGTTTCAACAAGTTTCAGGACTCTTTCATCTTTGATCTGGACTGAGGCACGGATGTTTTCATCCACTACAAGGTCAAGTTCTTTCCGCATATCCTGAAGCCTGCGAATTACTTCCCTTGCATACCCTTCAGCTTCCAGTTCCGGAGTAAGGTTTGCGTCCACATAGACAAGACCGGCATCAGACTCTGCACTCGCTGTACTTTCTGGCAGAGTTTCTTTGAAGTTTGCCATACCCGGAGTAACTGTAACCGTTGTTCCGTCTGCAAGGGAGAGTTCAAACTCACCAGCCTCAGCAAAGGCTTTCTTCAAAGCAAAACCGTCAACTTTCTGCAGGGCAGGAATGACTTTTCCTGCATCCTTCTTAAACACAGGACCTATTTTGCTCGGGTCAGGAATTACTTCAAGCCCAAGTTCATCCCAGCTCTCACCAACTGGCGTCAGGACAATTGCCTTGGAATTTGTCTGATCCATAAGGACTGAGCGCAGTTTCTCGACAGCCTTTGCTGAATCCTCATTTTCAGGGGAAACAACTATTCGGGAAACAGGCCACCTGAGCTTTCTTCCTGCTTTCTGGCGGGCGTTTGAAGCAGCTTCCACAATAGAACGTGCAGTATTCATGGCCGCTTCGAGTTCAGGGTCAAGATAGGCTTCATTGACTTTTGGCCAGTCGCACATATGAACCGATTCCAGTGCATTCGGATCTACATTTCTCATAAGGTTCTGATACATCTCTTCAGCCAGGTAAGGCATAAAAGGAGAGATCAATTTTGTAAGGGTTACGTAGACTTCATAAAGCACGCAGTAAGCTGCAAGCTTGTCAGGGTCATCAGCTTCAGTCCAGGTTCTCGGGCGGATAAGCTGAATATACCAGCGGGAGAGGTCCTCCAGAGTAAATTCAAGAATCTCACGCACTGCCTTATGCAAAAAGTACCCACTCATTGCTTCATCTACGGCCTTAACAACGGACTGAACTCTTGAGAGAATCCACCTATCCTCTTCTCTGAGAGCGTCTTTTACGGAATCAAGGCTAACCTTAAGCGGATCAAAATTATCAAGTGCCATATAAGGCAGCGGGAACCTGAAGACATTCCAGAGGATATTGATTGAACGATTAACGGTTTCTACTTCTTCCAGGTTAAATTTAAGGTCATCCCAGGGCGCACTTGAAGAAAGCACATAGGCACGCAGAGTGTCAGCTCCGTATCTGTCGATGATCTCAAGCGGGGAAACAACGTTTCCAAGGCTTTTGGACATTTTCTTTCCGCCGGCATCAAGCGTAAAACCATGCATGAGTACACTCTTGTAAGGAGCTTTTCCGAAGCCCACCATACTTGCTCCGAGCTGGGAGTAGAACCAACCGCGAGTCTGGTCATGTCCCTCAGTGATAAAGTCAGCAGGCCACCATTTATCGAACTCCTCCCTGGTCTGAGGGAACTTCAGGGTAGCCCAGGAAGCAACAGCCGAATCAAACCAGACATCGAAAACGTCTTCAACACGTTTTTTCTCTCCGCCGCACTCACAGGGAATAGTTAGTTTGTCCACATAGGGGCGGTGAAGTTCAACATCGCCGACTATTCCGGATTTTTCCAGCAGCTCGGCTTTAGTTCCTACTACCTCAAGTTTTCCGCATTTCTTGCACTTCCAGACCGGAATCGGAATTCCCCAGTAGCGCTGCCTGGAAATGCACCAGTCTCGGGCACCTTCTACCCAGGTCCTGAATCTGGCTGAACCTGCCCAGTCAGGGTACCAGTCTACGGCATCAATTGCCTCAAGCATTTTGTCCTTTATCTCTGTAACCTTGAGGAACCACTGCTCGGTTGCAAGGTAGATTATAGGCGTTTTGCAGCGCCAGCAGTGCCCGTACCTGTGAGTAACCGTTCCTTCTGCAAGCAGCTTGTTGCGTTTTCTCAGGTCTTCAATAACGATCGGGTTTGCCTCTCTGACGTTCTTCCCCGCATATTCCCCGGCTTCTTCAGTATAGGCACCGTTCGGGCCCACAGGGCAGAGGATTGGAAGGTTATACTTCACGCCAACGTTAAAGTCATCCATACCATGCCCTGGGGCAATATGTACACAGCCTGTGTTTTCTGCAGTTACGTAATCGGCAAGATAAATGCCATGCTTTATCTCATTCTGCACAGGCACCAGGTCCCCAACAGGGCTTTCATACTCAAGTTTCGTCAGGTCTTCCCCGAGCATTGTCTCAAGCACTTCGTAGTCAACATACCTGCCCTGTTTAAGGACGTTCTCGATCAGGTCGGTAGCTGCAATCAAAATCTCTTCAGAGCCGTCCTGCCTGATTGCCCTGAATTTTGAGTATTCAAAACCAGGATGTACGGCTACAGCTACGTTTGCGGGAATTGTCCAGGGGGTTGTTGTCCAGATGACTATGAAAGTATTTTCTTCACCTTTGATCTTAAACTTCACATAGATTGAAGGGTCTGTCCTCTCAGCATATTCGACCTCGGAGTCTGCAATTGCAGTCTCACAGCGAGGGCACCAGTTGACTGAACGTTTGCCCACGTCCAGAAGGTCTTTCTCACTGGCCTGCTTGAGGGTCCACCAGGCAGCTTCAATGTAATCGTCTTTTAAGGTCATGTAGGGGGCATCCCATTGCATCCAGACCCCTAACCTCTGGAACTGTTCAGTCATTTCCTGCTTCTGGTTGATGGCAAATTCCTTACATTTCTCAATAAAATTCTCTACCCCGAAGCTCTCAATGTCCTTTTTGGACTTGAAGCCGAGCACGCCTTCAACTTTGACCTCAATCGGCAGGCCGTGCATATCCCAGCCAGGACGCTCGAGAATATTACGGTTATTCATGGAGTAATAGCGAAGAATGGAATCTTTAATGATCTTATTCCAGGCAGTTCCCAGGTGGATATGTCCGGTCGTATACGGGGGGCCGTCAACAAAAAAAAGTCTTTTTCCAGTCTTGCGGTGCTCTCGGGTCTTTCTATAAGCATCGCTATCTTTCCAGAGCTGCGTTATCTTTTTTTCGATTTGCTCTGCGTTGTACTTGGCAGTGATTTCTTTTATCATAGAAGAACACCAAACGTGACGTCTTTTATAGGATATAGTTTATATATCTAAACATTGAGAATGAATTGATCTTTAATGAATACTTGCAACGGTTAGAGGATGATGGATTAAGTAAACGAACATTGGATAATAACATATTCATATTAAAACCTTTTATCAAATGGCTTGATGGACAAGAGATTACAGACAAAACTGTTTTAGCTTACCTCAGATCACTAAAGCCCAAAAACTATAGTGATAGTACATTGTACCAATACAAAGCTGTCTTAAAAAAGTTTCTATCCACTATATCACCCGAAGGGGTGCGTAGTATAAAACTCAAAGTAAAAAGGAGAGAACCGCCCATTATTTTATCACAGAAGGAAATAGAACAGCTTATAGAAGCATGCAGGAATCCAAGGGACATAACCCGAATATCTTTTTTGTATGAATCAGGTTGCCGCAAGGGTGAAATGGTATCAATCAAAATTGAGAATGTGACCTGATTATGAGGCAGCGGTCACAATTCCAAAAGGGAAAACAGGAAGTCGTACAATACCTATTGTATATTCAGCATCTTATCTTAACAGCCGGCTCCATGTCGAACCGACTCTTATCCTGGTTAGTCTGCCATGCTCCCAGAGGGCGGCTATCTGGCTCTAACTAGCTTAAAGTTGCCGGTGAGACTATCCGGCATGTGCGGAGTAGGGAGAAGTACACAAGAAGAACTTAGTAAAGCCTCAATTCCCTTATGAAAATTTATGTGAGGCATTAAAAAATTTGCAAAAATATTTTTTCAACTTTTGGTATATATATTTTATTTTAATCAAACTAATAATTCCAATAACTGTTAAAAATCGCTCCATCAGGCTGAAAATTTTATCAATTGATGTTTCTTCTTGCTTATTATTTAATAACTCAATTAAAACCGAATCATGTGCGATTCCATATTGATCAGCTTTACTGAATATTGCGTTTGCATCTCTCAATCTAGCGTAACTATTTGTTTCATAATATCCAGTAGTTTCCTTTTCTTTATAATCAGTAACTAGTTTACCAATTTCACGATAACCTATTCCTGTTAATTTACTATAGTTAAAAATTCTATCAATTTGTTCTTTGTATATAAAGCCTATAACATCTTCTTCTGCCTTTTCTTTTGTCCAATCCTTTTTCAGATCACTTTTCATAATTACTTTTGAATCGTTTAATATTAAAGAGCCATTGAATATTAATTCTCCTTTTCGGAATACATTATTGGAATCAATGTAAGTAATGCCATTAAGATGGGCTCCTTCGCCCAATATGATGGGAGCGTTAGTAAGTTTATATAAAGAACTATTACTAGAGTTATTAGCGTAAACAAATCCATCTCTTATGCTGTAGTTCTCCATATCAGAAATATTAGAAACATTACCTCCGTAGAAGATTTGTCCAATAGAAATATTAGAACTATTTCCAGTTATTGATAAACCCCTTATCGAGGGGCTATTCAATTCTTCATTATTTATTATAGGAATCAGTTTTTCAATTGGATATGGTACTTTAGTTACCTTGCTTTTGTCAGTAGAATGTGGAATAAACGTTACAGATGCCCCATTTGTGTTAGAAATAGTTGCGTTCACTGAATATGGATAGTTTTGATAGAAAGAAAATAGCCCTAAATCATCACTTGTGAGATTAGATTCATTTATAATATCTTCATAGGTTTTCAAATAAATTTGCGCATATTCAAGTAAATCATCTTCTTCCACGAACATATTGCTATTAGAGAAAAGCGATTTATTTGAGTTTAAGAGAATTGATTCTTTTAGACTCAAAGCATATGAGTATTGAGGATCAATTTCAATAGCTTTATCTAAAGCTTCTACTGCTTCATTGTACTTACCTAAATGTGCAAGACAAGTTCCTTTATTGTACCACGTGTCTGAATCTTGAGAGTTAATATCAATTGCTTTGTCAAAGGCTTTTACTGCTTCTTCGTAGTTGCCCAAACACTCAAGAGAATATCCTTTATTGTACCATGCATCTAAATATTGAGAGTTAATGTCAATTGCTTTATCAAAGGCTTTTATTGCTTCCTCATAATTGCCTAAACATTCAAGAGAATATCCTTTATTGTACCATGCCTTTGAGTCTTGAGAGTTAATATCAATTGCTTTATCAAAAGCTTTTACTGCTTCTTCGTAATTACCTAAATACCCAAGACAAAGTCCTTTATTACACCATGCGTATGAATTTTGAGAATTAATTTCAATTGCTTTGTCAAAGGCCTTTATTGCTTCCTCGTAGTTGCCTAAACATTCAAGATAATATCCTTTATTGTCCAAAGCACCCGTATTTTGAGGTGTAATTTCAATTGCTTTATCAAAGGCCTTTATTGCTTCCTCATAATTACCCAATTCTGCAAGACAAAGTCCTTTGTTATACCATGCTTCTGAGTTTTGAGAATTGTTTTCAATGGCTTTATCATAGACCTTTATTGCCTCTTCGTAATTCCCCTGAAATACAAGAGCATTCTCATTGTTGGCTGCCAGTGCAGTCGATGAGAAAATAATTAAAAATAAAAAGAGGGCTGTTAAAGCTAAAACAAGTGGATATAATTTTTCCCTCTTTTTCATTATATTTTTATCCTCCGGTTGCAATATTCTCGAAAAGTATTGAATGAATACAGAAAATTATACAAATAATTTATGGTGCTTTTTTTCTTAACTCTCAGCCAAGTGCTGTAATCCCTTTTTATCACTAATAAAGAACGCAGTAATTGCCCCTGTCAAAAATACAGCTAAAGAACAATACTTTTTTACAGAACGCATTGTATATCGGTGTAAATTCTCCATATTGCACGTTTTTTTGGCTAATTTAAATATGTCCTCAATGAGAGATCTAATAGGCTTAAGTCCTCCCCAATTTTCCATCAAAGTTTTAAATTTTACTACAAGTCTTTTATATATTTTCTTATCTTCTTCCGTATTTCTTTTTGAATCAAATATGTTCAAAGGATAGCTTAACATGTTGAAAAGTTTGTTATAATTGCAATTAATCCTTGGAAAAATAATCGGAACTATTTTGTATTTCGCTATTCCTATTACATAGTTTTCATATGAAAAATAACCTTTATCGAAATAAAGTACATCTCCTTGTCTTATTTTCTTCCTTTTCTTTAGCTCTTCTAGAATCTGAGGATAAACCGTGTATTCACTAACATTTGCTTCATTAATAATGAAAGTTAAAGGTTTTAAGCTTGGATATTCTATGGCAAGACTCAGTTTCATCCCTATGAAATAACCTCGATGCTTAGAGTGTCCCCATTTAAATTCTCGATCTTCTAACATCTTTTTGCTAATTTTTCTCTTAAACCAGTTAAGATCAAGATTGATGTCTGTGCTATCGATTATGATATGGCTTAAACCTCTTTTACGCTGAGAACAAACATTGTTAAGTAATCCAATAACAAAGTTGATAAACTGCATAGGATCAAAGCTGCTTATGATACTGTATACTTCATTTTCAGAAGGTACTGATGTTATTCTCATAAATTTTCTTAATTTCTTCTTTTCTTCCAATTCTCTGACTACATAGGAAATCTCAAGGCAGAAATACATGCTCGTAATAACGATTTTCAGAGCAGGTATTGATCTTTCGAGAGGTAAGATTTCATATTGTGAAAGAATTTGCTTGGTGGATCGTAAATCAAAAACGTTTAATATCTCTGAAAGCAATTTCCATTTGTAATCTTCGTTTATTGGGATAAGCGGAGGTTTCACAAACAAACACCAAAGGAGGATTATACATCCTCCTCAATAAATTTTACGATTTTTAACGAGGTAAAATCAAATTTTAGACAAAAAGAGAATGTATTTTTTTAAGGGAAAACTAAATTTCATGTTATTTGAGGGAATAAAACAATTATAACACTCATTGTTTCATAAGATTTTTTAGGTCCCTAAAATAATTGTTAAAGTTTTCTATTTTAATATGGCCTTTATAAAAATACTGATAACTAAATAAGACGTTTTACCAGAATTTCCACAAAGTTTATTTATATCTGTATTTTAGCTAATGATTTTATAAATTAAAATTATTGCCCAAAGTAGAACAGTTTTTATTAGTTTCTAAATTTAGGTGCAAGTCCCATACTTAAGGTTACTTGATAAATCCTATGCCCTGTCGCCTTAGGCATGTACTTGTTTTCAATAACGGGTAACGATAGGGCTGTTATACATGATCTAAGGTACAAATCGGGGTTCTAGAGTTTGAGAACGTATGGCTTGGGCTGGCGGGTAGTGTCTCAATAATGGGTATAAGGGTTCCTAATACCTACGTATGGCTCGCGGTGGTATCGGTGGGCAGTTGGTATCAGGTGCAGGTGCTAAGGGTCTAAGACCTGCCGCATGGTTTGGGCGGTGCATGTGGGTAGGCTGGTCTTGTTCTTTGCGTATAAAGACTGGATGAAACTTTAGGTATATCTCTATAGGTTTTCCTAAAGCTGGATTCTTTGTCCGGTCTTTCCCTGCGGGCAGGGTAGCAAAAAGAGGTATTTTTCTTAATCCTTTCTAGATTTGGTACAGATTGATTGCCTAAATTAGTAAAAAGGGAAGTTAAGCCGGAGCGGGAGGGAAGGCTTGCCTTCCCTCCTTTCAAAATTTAGTTTATTTGTATCTTTTTAGTGAGAAAAAGAGTTCTGTTTAGCTAAATTGACAACTAATTTTTTACGTGACGACGTTTATCTATATTTGTATTTAGTTGAAGGGCTAGCTGTTTCGATATCAGATACCTTTCCATCGACTACCCAAACCCAATTTCTACCATAGCCCTCCATTATGTTATTACATCGGAATTTTTCCATAGCATTTTGATACTGAGAAAGCATTATTGTTATATCACTATTAGTAGGTAAATCATCTTCATCGAAAAGTTCGAAGTCATTAAATGGCTTAAAGTTCTCTCCTAGAATTTTATTTGCATTTTCTACGATTTTATTTATGTATGTAAGTTTGAATTTATTTATGGCATTATCAGGTTTTTTCTTGGACATTTCAGATATTTCTTTGTGCATATCAAATAACTGCGCATTAACTGTTATAAAAAAATCTACATCTTCTTCTTTCATATTATCACCTTCAAGATGGACATAATCTCATAAACTCAACATATTTTTTCTTAAGTACATCAATTGGTAAACGCTGTTTTGTTTCGTAGAGTAAGCACATTGTCTTAAGGTCTTCATCGTCTAAAATTAATATACATCTTCTTTGCCCAGACCACAAATTAATTGTATTTTTTACTATTTTTGAAGGAGGTTTTTTCCGGGTAACAATGACTCCAAATTTTCCAAAGTTATCATTTAAGTATCTATTTAATTGATAAATATGGTCTCTTGAAATCTCTTTTACATTTTTTAGCTCAAAAACGATTTGTTGACTTCCGTAGTTATCATATATATCCTTTAAAAAATCATATGAGCGATTGTTATAAAATATCAAGTCCCGAATTAAAACACCTGAATCAGTTCGGCTTTGTTCGGCAGCAAAGTCTAGCTTTGGATAGAATAATGACGCCAACAACTGACATACATAATCTTCATATTTTTTATCAGCATTGTCAGTTTTCCCAGTCGGTAAATTTATTATTGTTGATAATTTTCTCTGACTAGAAGTAACTGGAATTGGTGCAAACAATGGATCGTTTTTGCAATCTGAACTTGTTCTCTCTTTTATTTTTATATAAGTTTGAATAACATCATAATTTTGCCTGTTATAGTTAAGTAAAGACACATGCTCAGTTTGTTTACTATCCCCACTTTGAACGTTTTTTATATAATAGCTATGTAGATAGTCCTGATAATTTATCCATGACATTCGCCTTAACCATCTTTTTGGGACTAAAATTATTGGACTTTTTGTGATGGGATTTACAGGTAAGGTCACATCTTCTTCATCAAGAACATGCTTTCTATAATTATAGACAGTAATATGTGTGCTTTCAGTAGGAATACTGTGTTCCTCACATTGATCAATTGTATAATCTATTAAGAATGATTTTAAAAAGCTGCACGCAAAATCGCTTATTCTATCAGTTGATATCTGTTCTACAAATAACTGTATTTCTTCAAAGTGAACAAAACCAGATGAGTTAATCTGAGGTATGTTTTCAAATAATGAGAGAATTCTTTCAGCCACAGCTTCTCCTATTGGCATTCCTTTTCGTGTTTTTGAGTTCCCTAAACCCACCTCATCACATTCAGAACATTTTACTAGAACGTCAATAGCCCCTGATTTTTTTCCTTTTCTTAGCAAATAACCTAGATGGTTAAAACTATTTACTAAAGAAGTATGCAAAGAGTTGTCTTGTAAAGAAGGGGATTTCCATAAAAGAAATGGGTCTAAATATAAGGGTATATCCTCATCCAAAAAAGGGATTGCAAAATCAACTTCTTCTTGAGTAAAAGGCAAGTTGTAGTAATCATTTAATCTAGGTCTGATTAAAGACAATTTTGTACCACATCTTGTGTAGATTTTTATACACTTTTACAGTTAACATTCATATATAGCTTTGTTTTTTTATTAGTATAACTATTCAAAAATATAATTTCCACTCTGATATGTAAGTTGCGGCATAGTAATGTTTATAGGATTTTAGCGCATCATCATATAACAGCAAATTTCCGATAAGAATCCTTCAATTAGTAATTCTTATAGGAATTTGCAATGTATGACTACAATACTTTGTTGCTATGGTTTGCATATTTCTTCGAAAACTTTTACCTTATAAAACTTATTTTTTTTCAAACAAAGTAAAAAGAGAAAAGTAAAAGATCTCAGGTATAACTATCCTCTATCATATAGGGTCTCCCTGAAGAAGATTAGCTAAAGTGAAAGTGCGGTCAGTGCAGTCCCGTCCTGAAGATGTCCTGCAGCTGTCCGATAAGTATTGACAATAAATTTCTAACCGGTGGACTGTTGGAAAACTTTACTACCGGCCGCTTATATATTTAACTTCAAATAAGTATTTAACGAACACAATATCAGTATTCGGGAAAGAATGCCTTTACCTGTTGAAGGAAACGGACCTTCCACGCGTCAATCAATTTATTCAGTAATTACTGTACTTGATTTAAGCTTTGTTATACTGCAAGCCTTTAAAAAAATTGCTTGCTCATAAGCCTTTTCAAAAAAAGCCTTAGAGAAAAACCCTTCGGAGCGGCGTGATCACAACCCTTTTCAAAAAAGGCTTGACCGAAAACCCTGACCATTTGAGTTTGAGAGCCTTATCCCCAAACCCTATCAGCGTGATCAACCGGCGCAACGGTTGTGGGACAACCCTTTTCAAAAAAGGCTTGACCGAAAACTTCAGCAACGTGGTCGGCGTGATCAAACAGCGCACAATGGTTGCGGGTCAACGATGCGATCAAAAGGAGCAGAAGCAGGTTAATTTAAGAAAAAGAAAAAGGAAAGGAAAAAGAAAAAATAGAGTTTAAATATAAATTATATTTAATATAAATTTTATTTATCTGGAGATCTTAAAACCGGTTTTTTTCTGACAAACGTCCTTTTACCAAAGGCTGTCCTGTCCCGGAAAAGCAGTTTTTTCATGGAAAATGAATCATCAAGGCTTATTACAATTGCTCCAGCAAGGATGAAAACGCAGCCGATAAGCATCCCACTGTGAATCGGGCTTCCAAGTACCGTATAATCGAAGAATATGCAGGAAACCGGCTCAAGCAGAGTAAGGAGACTGCCTGTAATAGCATTCACGCCTGCTACACCCCTTATATAAAATACTGCACCGATTCCTGTGATTAATACCCCAAAGAGCACCAGGACTGGAAGGTTTGTGATAAGTGTATCCCGTGGAACGGAAACTGCAAACGGTGAAAGGAAGAAAAGGCTAATTGCACTCTGCCAGAAGAGCTGAGTAAGCCCGTTATATTCATCTCTGAGATAACGAACCGAGATTATTACGCCACTGCTGAAAAGACCTCCAATAAGCCCGAAAAGCACTCCCTTAAGATAACTACTGCCAAACTCAAGCTGTTCAAAACCTCCTTCAGGCCTTGTTATATAAAAGATCCCTATCAAACCAAGGAAGAGGGCAAGAATAGTTTTTCCCGTGTTCTTTTCTCCCAGAAGCAGAGGGGAAAGAATAGTCAGATAAATCGGGTCCGTATAGAGAAGAAGAACAGCTGAAGAAGCTCCTAGATACCGAATTGCCGAATAATAGGAAAACATTTGCGAAACATAGAAAACTCCCAGGAGAAGCAGGTACTTCTTCTTTCTTTTTAGAGCGAGCTGGCCTAAATTACCGGTAATTGCAAGATAGAATAAAAGAGCTGTTAGTCCAAAGAGTATTCTGTAGAAAATAATTGAGCCTATGGACATATCCTCAAGCTGTTGCATGTAGATCCCAACGGTGCCGTAAATGACGCATGCGACTAGCAATTCAAGGTGATGTTTAGAAGTATCAGTCATAGATTATTTAGAGTGATCAAATGTATATATATTTTTAGTAAGATATCACTTTTTAATATTTATTACACTGTTTAAAATTATAATTCTTTGCAGGTCCCAAACTCAGTTTTGAGATCACAAACGTTTTTTACAGGCTACAACCTTTGTATTTTTTACAGGCAGGACGGCTTTAATTTTTAAATTTTTGGAGGCTGAGCACCACATGCTGTCTGCTTCCAGTTCTATAGATAGTAAGCCCCTTCAAACCCTGTTTCCAGGCATAAACCAAAGCCTGTTTGATATCCTCTTTTCCTGCAGAACCAGGCATGTTTATAGTTTTCGAAATACCGGCATGGCAGTGTCGTTGAAACGCAGCCTGCATATCAATATGGGCCTTCCAGTCAATGTCAAGAGCTGACCTGAAAAGCTGCTTTTCCTCTTTACTTACAAGTTCTGGACTTTCCACATCCTGCAACGTACCGTATTTATAGACATGATCCAGAAGCCAGTTATAGTCAGCTTCCGAAAGTTTTGATTTGAAATGAGCCTTGAAAAACGGATGCACAAGCATAAATTCTCTGCCTACGGTTTGAGTTCGCCTGTAGACCCAGCTGAAAACAGGTTCAATTCCTGCCGAACAACCGGCAAGAATGCTGATCGTGCCTGTCGGAGCGACTGCGGTTAATGCAGCATTCCTCATAGGAAGTTCCCATGTGGAATTCTCATATTCCGGAAAACTTCCTTTTTCCACAGCAAGCTTCCTTGATTCCCTGATAGAAGCCCATGTAATCTGTTCCATAAGCTTTTCCGCAAGCTCGAGAGCCTCCTGTGAGTCGTAGGGCAGCCCGAGCTTTAAAAGCATGTCGTGAAGCCCCATTACTCCAAGCCCTATTTTCCTGGTCCTCTTAGTTGCAGCCTCGATCTCCGGAGCAGAATATGCGTTCTTATCAATTTCGTTATCAAGGAAACGGATAGCTTTTCCAGCTACTTCTCTGAGAAAGTCCCAGTTTACTTTCTCGTCCATAACGAAAAGGGAAAGGTTTATGCTGCCCAGGTTGCAGGCCTCAAAAGGCAGAAGTGGTTCTTCCCCGCAGGGGTTTGTGGCCGAGATATCACCAAGTGCAGGCGTGAAGTTATCCCTATTTATTCGGTCATAAAAAAGAATACCCGGTTCGCCGTTTCTCCAGATCCCTTCTACAATCTCGGAAAATATGCGCCCAACTGTTACACCGGTTTGCCCGTTCCAAACTTCGTCAGCCTTATCTGCTTCAACAAGTTCCATGAAAACATCAGGTACCATAACCGAGAGATTGAAGTTGCTCAACTCGCCTTCGACATGCTTTGCCCTGATGAAAGAAAGGATATCGTTGTGGGAAATATCAAGGATGCCCATGTTAGCACCCCGTCGCCTTCCAAATTGTTTTACGATCTCAGTTGCTTCATTAAAAAGTTTCATGACAGCTACAGGACTGCTCGTCGTGTCATTGTCATATGTGCTGGAAGACCCTTCAGGGCGTATTTTTGAGAAATCAAAACCTGTGCCTCCTCCGGTTTTCTGGATCAGGGCTGCAGTTTTTATCGAATCGAAGATTTCCTCAACCCTGTCCTCCACAGGAATTACAAAACAAGCTGCAAGCTGTCCGAGTTCAGTGCCCGCGTTCATGAGCGTGGGTGAGCTCGGAAGAAAAATCTTTCTGACCATGAGATCTTTAAAATCAAGATACTCTTCCTCAGTTGCTGCTACTGCCTTTGCAACTCTCTCACATACCTCCTCCCAATCCTTTTCTCCCTCACGCAGATACCTGGCTTTAAGGGTTTCACTTGCCAGAAAATCCAGTCCCTTTTCTGTTTCCCACACAAAAATCTCCTCTCCTGTGAGCATTCAACAGGCTTAGTCTCCGATAAAAGAAGTTACTCTTATTAGGCGGGCTTTTTTATCATTGTATCCGAAAATATGATCATAAATTGTGATCAGAAATAATGGTCAAAAATTGTGATCAGAAATAATGGCCAAAAACTAACTTTCTCATAAAAACCAATGCGGTCCTTGGATTAAAAATCATTTTATCCATAGAGAATGACGAATAGCCAAAATGATGGTAAAAAATAGAAATAAAAAGCAGAATGTATAAAAATAGAAAGCTGGAAAGATAGGAAAAATAAAAAGCGGGGGTTGCCCCTAAGTATAAGAAGTTTCAGACCAGCTCAGCTTTTATAATTTTTACTTCGGTTTTCGGGCGGTCCTGACGGTCAGTTTTCACTTTTCCTATAGAATCCACAACATCCATGCCCCCCACTACCTTTCCGAAGACAGGGTGCATCTTGTCGAGATAATTATTGTTCACAAGGTTGATAAAGAACTGGCTGCCGCCGGTGTTCGGGCCTGCATTTGCCATGGATAGAGTGCCCCTATCATTGCGGTTATGGCTTGTGAATTCATCCGGGATCTCATAACCTGGACCTCCCATGCCCGTACCTGTTGGGTCTCCGCCCTGGATCATGAATTTGTCGATTACCCTGTGGAAAATAACTCCGTCATAGAAACCTTTTTCCACCAGTTTTGCGAAATTTCCTACCGTAATCGGCATGTCTTCAAAGAGCTCGATTGTTAAATCACCCATAGTGGTATGTAGAACCACTTTCTTTCCTTTCCATACAGCCATTGCTTTTCCTCAGCTAGTCATCCAGTTTTATTTTTATTTTCGCCTGTCTTTTTGTCGGCTTTTCGTGCACTTTATGTTCACCTTACATGTAAATGCTTCGCTGCCCGAGTCCCGTCTCGGGAGGACGGGGCCCTTTTCGCTCACGTCGTTCGCTCAAGAGGGCTGAATTCGGGGGGGTAAAAAATCCACATTTTCAAAGAATTCAGGATGATTTACCAAATTTCTTGTTGGACCTGTGGAGGGAGTGATTACAACCCTTTTTAATAAAGGATTTACTGCAACCCTTTTCAAAAAAGGCTTGACCGAAAACCTCAGCAACATTTGAATTTGATGAACTTAGCCCCAAACCCTATCGGCGTGATAAACCGGCGCAACGGTTTGTAATCAAACGGCGCAACGGTTGCAACCCAACAGAAAACCGATTACATAAAAATTATGGCAGAGTGAAGTTTTACTGAGGAAAATTGGTTTAAGAATGAAATAAGTGTAAGAGATTGAAAGCGTACTTCTACCTTACCACAGTCCTATCAATTTTAGAGAATACAAAAACATAATCCCTGAAAGGATATTGAGTGCTACAAGTTGACCTTTCCTTTTCCTCCATCTTTTTGCCATGACATGATTCATCCAGTAGGCCATCGAAGTCGCCAGCATCCCGACCACGAAAGCAACACAAACATCAGGGAACCCAAAAATTCGACTGAGAATAAATCCGATTCCTCCAACTACACATACTGGGCAAACCATAGCTATCCTCTTGCTCTTCGATTCTATTCGAAACCTTAATTTTACCTTAAGCTTTAGTTTTTAAGCTTTAGTTTTTAGGCTTCAGTTTTCGATTTATATATGGACGTTGTGATTAAAGTTATTAGTCAACGTTTCGTTTCATTTGCATCTGTTTTTTCCTGTTGAACAAGGGCAAGATCCAGAACTTTTTTAAACATTTCTTCGTCAGTATCATTTCGTCCAACAAACCTGGCCTTATATCTGTCTGCGCTGAGATTTCCATTCTCCTGCATATAGACATATGTTCCATTTTCAATGCCCACAATCACAAAAGAGTCAGGAATAAACTCTACTTCAAAATATTCTGCAAGTTCGGGGTTTTTGTCTGCATCTATGGCAGCAATAGTCGCTTTTCCCTGGTATTCTACTGCTAAGTTATCAAGAACAGGTTTTAAAGACCGACACTCTGGACACCATCTAGATCCTATCTTCACAAAGACGGGAGTTTTTTGAAGGGATGTGTTTACTTGCTCCAGTTGGGTTATAGCCACAACACTTTTCTCCGTGTTTGCTTCTGAGCTTGTTGAGTTTTTTGGATTTTTTTCATCACATCCAGCCGTAAAGAGTACTAATACAAGCAAGATCAGTAATATAACTGATTTCTTCATGTTTGGTCTTCCATTATTTTCAATATTAGATGATTGATTTTTTAAAATCTGTAAGTGTTAAACATCTCGTAACAGTTTCAATAATTAATTTATAAAGTCATCTGGACTACACATTCATATTATTGAAATAATGAGCCAAAATTTACTCCACTTAAGAGCATAAATGTATATAACTAGATAATAAATAAAAACAGCCGAACAATTTATCCTTATTATTAAAAACTTTAAAAAATAGGTAACTATTCAGCCTATCAAAATATGTCTATTGATATTGATTTTAGTGAAAGCAAGAAATCAAAGAAATAACCTATAGAAGAAGACGAAATGCAGTCATTTGCCAACAGTTCCATAAAATCAATTTGCAGAAATTTGTCTATTGAATTTTTGCAAAGATGGCTATTGATTCTGTATTATATAGGCTGAGTAGTTACAAAAATAGATATCTTTTTATGAATCAGGCTATAGTGGGTCTGCGGACATTATTGCAAATGGACAAATGATTATCGAGTCTCATGGGAGATAAATATGAAAATAAATATCTCTAGTTGCGTTAACCTGCCGAATCTAGGATCTACTCATCGAGATTCACATTTTGAGGTTTACAGAAATAGCAAAATAATGCATTTTTGATGGATCGTATCTTAACCGAATCCAAATGGATATTTGCGTAGTTTTCAAACTGAATTCGGATTTACAATGCAGGTCTGATTAAAAAGATCTTTTTCAAAAAAGATAAGTACTGTGAAAAAACGTATAACTATTAACAGTATAACCATGTTTTTATATATATTCTTGCATATTTATAAGTGAGGCATCTGAGAAAAACCGATTTTTATTGTAAACCTCAACCAATATTTTTCCCCCCAAACCCCACTCCCAATACTCAGATGCCCTCTCCCCAATACCATTTTTTCTAATACCCCGGCATGAAATTACGCGAGAATAATGCTTTTCGCATACTCTCTCCATCTTTTTTCCCATAATTTCAATTATTCCACTAATATTGTTATTTGTTCATCAACTGAAAATGTTTCAGTTTCAGAAATTTTCCTCAATAGAAGAGACTTCAAGGTAATGCCTGGATAGCTCTATCTCATATTTTAATTTACTATTCTTCACTCAATTTCTCATCCTTCGCCAAATTTTCCATACTCTCAAGTTGTGATCTTGTCAACCGACGGCTCTTCCATAATATCAGCTTTCCCCTGTTCCGGGATCTTTTCAGCCTCAAGGATCTCCCTCAGGTATTCGAGTATGTCTTCTCGGAGGTTTTCGTTTTGAAGAGCAAAGTCCACTATTGATTTTACGTACCCTAACCTGTCGCCTGTATCGAACCTTTTTCCTTTGAACCTGCAGGCATAGATAATCTGAGACCTGTTAAGAACACGAATCCCGTCAGTCAGCTGGATTTCATTTCCCACCCCGGTACCGGCTTCTTTTATGCAGTCAAAGATTTCAGGGGTGAAAACATAGCGTCCTATTGCTCCCAGATTGGAAGGAGCATTTTCAGGTGACGGCTTTTCGACGATATCCTCAAGCATATAGAGGGAGTCGCAGAGTGGCTTTCCTTTTATAATTCCATAGCTGCTCAGTTTTTCATAAGGAACTTCTTCCACTGCGAGCGTGGATCTCCCATACTTTTCAAAATTTTCAATGAGTTGAGCCGTGCAGGGTTTGTCATTCACAATAATATCGTCTCCAAGAAGCACGGCGAAAGGTTCGTCTCCAATATGGTTTTCTGCCCTGAGGACCGCATCCCCTAGTCCGTTAGGTTCTTTCTGACGGATATAGTGAATATCCACAAGGGAAGAGACATCCCTAACAAGTTTAAGAAGTTCGGTATTGTGCTTTTTCGCAAGATGCATTTCGAGTTCGGGAGAATCATCGAAATAGTCTTCAATTGCCCGTTTACCCCTCCCCGTGATAATGATTATATCCTCAATTCCCGATGCAATGGCTTCCTCTACAACGTAGTGGATTACGGGCGTGTCAATTATAGGGAGCATTTCTTTAGGCATGGACTTGGTGGCAGGCAGGAAACGGGTCCCAAGGCCTGCTGCAGGGATAAGTGCTTTTTTGACAGTCAAGAAGGACACTCCAAAAAGAGTTTGAAGTAAGAATATAAAATTTTAAATTAAATCTTGTTAAATTATACTTACCTTATAATTAATTATTCTCTGCCGTGATACCAAAGAATCAAAGTGAAGGACAATTGTAACCTAAGATATTACTTTTCTGAGTAAACTAAGCCATTAACAGATATCTAGTTTTGTCTGGCTCCTATAGATTTGATCTGAAGATATCTGGCTTTATCTGGCTCCTATACTGTTTGTATCTAAAAATAGTGACCGAGCAATCTGATGCCTGTGAAACCTTTATGGATAGGTACTGGGAAAATCAATACAGAAGGGAAAGAAAGTGTTACGAAAAGGATTATTTTTGGTAGGTTCAAAGCTATTAATGTTCAAATTGCTGGACAAAAAAATCCAAAAAATCCAAAAAATCCAGAAAAGCCAGATTTTAACGAAAAGACAAGATAGGATTTAAAAGGAAAGACGAGAGCCTCAAATCTCTTTCTGGCAAGAATTATATGCATGCACTGAAGTTCAGGCTATCGGGGTCAATATCTTTTTGGGTTTTAACGGCACATTCAATGCAAAGTTTTTGCCCTTTGATCTTTGTTAAGTTCTCAACTTCTTTTCCGCAACTTTCACATTTTCCCATTTATTCACCTTCAAATGGTTTTTGAGTCCATATGTAAATATAGTCACCCATGTAATTGTTGCAACAAAAAACTTCATTGTACCAATGGGCAGTTGCATTATTTAGCTTCGTGACTATAGATGCCTTCACAGTATAATTTAATTCAAGATAAGAAATAATTTTGCTACCACAATAAATTTTGAAAGTGGTTTCAGCAGTAGAACCTGACTTTGATAGTTAAATAAAAATAATGTGTCCTCTTCAAATTGTATGGTAAAAGTAAATTTCATGTATTTGCTGAAAATTTAAGAATTTGGTCATCCTTTATTATTTGGTTGATATTGTTTCCAAAACTTACACAAGAGTATAATCAGCTATCTGGGGATTTTTGGTTCTTACATTTGGGGAGAATAAAAAGAGGATGTCGACTTTGATATTCTTACAGAATTTTCTATAGAGCCTGACCTCCTCGAATTCATTGGCTAAAAAAGGAGCTTTCAGAAATCTTAAACGTAGAAGTGGATCTTGTCATGAAAACTGCTTTAAAAATGAAGGCAGGGAAGAAGATTCTCGAAAAAGTATTGAAGGTATGGATATTGTATGAAAAAACTTAAAACGTGTTCTCCTTTGGATCTCTATAATTTTATGACTTACGCAGTTGAACTGAAGAATAAATAGTATCGGACCGTTAATTCTCTAAAACGTGACTTTAATTCACAGTCTTTGTTATAATTGATTTTGTTCCTCAAGTACATAAACTCTAAATTTTATTCCTTTTCTCTTGCCGGGCATAAGGTATCGTCAGTAAACCAGAAACACCTCTCACATCCCAGGCAAGTATTTACAGGCTCTCCATTTATCACATGATTGGCAAAATTAGGGTCAGCCAACATGCCCCTGCCAACAGCAGCAAAGTCCACATAATTATTTTCAATTAAGAACCGTACCTGTTCTTCAGTGCGGATCTCATTGACTGCGATAACTGGAATCTTTACTTCTTTTTTGATCTTACAGCCGCTATAGGTTATGGGACTGCATATAAAACCGTCGGGAACCGGATTTGCTGGGGGCTGCATGCCAAATGAAATGTGCAGTAAATCAATACCAGCTTTCTCAAAGGCTTTGGCTGCTTCAATGCCGTCCTTGCTTTCCGGCAGATACTCACCCATGCGCACACTGATAATGAAATTATAATGAGTGTTGTTCCGAATCTCCGGCAGAATTTGTGTTAAAACTCTTGCTCTGTATAGAGCGTCGCCACCGTACTTATCGGTTCGGCGATTGTAAGAAGCATCAAGAAACTTACATAAGGTAAATCCGTGGGCAAAATGAAATTCAACGCCGTCAAACCCCATTTCACAGGCACGAATAGCTGCCCGCTTCATATTTTTTTGCATTGAATGAATCTCTTCGGTTGACAACTTATTAATATCCATATTGCCGCAATGAAGCTGCATCATTACTGTTGCAGCATATTCATGGCAGTTGCTCGCAATTTGCTTTAAAGCTGAGATATCACCTGGCGACCACATGCCTGTTGAATCTATAGCCCCAAAAACGCTGGTCGCCTGCACGATGATAAGGCCGGCACCGCCTTTTGCACGTTTCGTATAATGTTCAATGTGCTGCTTGCCATAATAAGATCCATTATCTCCGTGAAAAGAAAAAGTAACCATAGGAGGCATCACAATTCGATTTTTAATGTGATTGCCACGAATTACTAATTCGTCTGTTATCTCAGTCATTTTATTTTCCTGCTAATTTCTTTCTTTTAGGATTAGTGAATTTTAATGAATTTCCTTGATTTCTTTCTATATGGTTTTTGCCGCAGAAATTTGGGGAATGAAAAAAGCAAGACCACATTTTTGCAGAATTCCTGATTATCTACTAACAAAGTATCCAATTATCTGTCAAAATATATAATTTTCTGTTAAAATATATAAAGATTTATCAAAATATTAAATTGTCTGTTAAAATATCCAATTATCTGTTAAAATATGTAATTATCCGTTATAATATATAATTATTTATCAAAGTATTTAATTATTTACCAAAATATTTAATTGTATATCAAAATATTTAACAAACATGTTAAAAAAGTAAAGAAAAATTCACATAAGGAATCGGGAAACTTGAATTGAGCCATTTAGGTATTTACCTGGATTTTAAATCTATATAAATGGTTAATGACTTGCAAAAGTCTAGAAACCAATTATAATCTCACATTCAAGTTAGTTTGGCTCGGCAATTATTCTAATTATACTTAACATCCCTGGATCAAAAGGGTTTACCATAAAGCCCATGGCACCTATTTTTGGGGATTCAGTTATGAGGATCTGCTGGCCAAGAGAGGAAAACATTGCCATTTTTGCTTCCTGGTCTATAATAAGAAACTTGTTCAGCAAATTTTTCCAATTCACATTATCTGGCACGCTATCCGGCATCGTTATATCCATTAACACGAGGTCTGGTTTTACCTCCAGATATTTTTCAAGGGCTTCATCGTCGTCAGCCACTTCAGCAACTACTTCATGCCCATGTTTAAAAAGTGTATCCCGGATTGCCATTCGCATAAACTCGGCATCTTCTACGATCATAACTCGTGCCATTTACTATTCCTTCTTTTTATTTTTATTAAGATAACTATGTTATTCCATGTTTATCAGTCATACATTTTTTAGTCGAGTACTCCTCAGCTTACCTGTAAATGAAAACTTACTCGAAAATATTAAGAACTAAATGATGTTTAACTTTATTAATTTTTTCATTCAGCTTTGCTAAAGAGTACGTCCGATCTTCCCGTAACTGTGTCACTATTTTGAACTACTGGTTTCTGGAAAAAGTATTTTTATAAACACAATCCGATTCCACACATTCACATCTGTGAATCCCAATCAAAAATTCAACATTAACAACGCTTGGCAAAAGAAAGCTATCGGAACCAGTGATCGGCATAGAATCAAGGCGGATATAAATTCAGGGAAAGCAACCTTTGTCCGGCGAAGAATGATTATTTGAGTTGATCCCAAAACTCTAATTACTTTTTTAGATCTCTTGTAAGTAACTAATCGAGCTTTTGGATATTGGGTTCCAGTTGTTAATTTTACACACAACAAATTCCAAACGTTACAATTTCTAAACACCAATATAAGTTGTATTACCAAAGTCTCTAACAATTAACACTTTAGTTGACTTAATTGAAAATTGATTATTGAGGGTAAGCAGCGTACTGGAAAAATCAGACTTTGAAGTTGTAATGTCAGCAGCAATCGGAATTAAATCAAGTTTTTAGATGAGCTCTTCAGGTAGCGGAAAATAATGTAAACTTGTTCTATCATTTTGTGTTGCACCTGACCTTTCGCAGATGTCTTCAAAATGATAACATTTTTTTCTGCTATCGTTTTTGGAAAATTATTTGGAAATCTGCAGTTATTGTCTCAACTGAAGCTTCGGGAAATAGGCGCTGGAAGTTTTCAATGAAGACAAAAGGCAGAAAATTGTGGGATGTTTCAAAAACATATGGTTGAGTAGACAGGACGATTTTCAGAAAAAACGATAACAGGAAAAATTGTGAAAATTGAACGGGCATCTGCGGAAAGTAAGATAAATTCAGAAAAATGAGACTATAAAGAAACGTTTTTAAAAAACGTGCGTATCGGATGGATTAATCATTATGAACCAGAAAGGCTTCAGCCGGAAAAGTTCCCTTTTAAAGGAAATTGACTTCTATCTTGTAACGGATTCCGGACTTTCAAAGAAAGGGACTTTATCCAATGTCAGAGAAGCAGTCGAGTCAGGCTGCAGGATTGTTCAGTACCGGGAAAAGAATAAAAGTACGAAAGAAATTATTGGCCAGGAAGATATGCCTGTTGAAACGGCAAGAAAGCTCCTTGGTGAGGATAAAATAATCGGCCTTCACGACTCTTACAATGGTTTAATTTACGATGGTTCAATTTATGATGGTTTAATTTATAATGGTTCAATTTATGATGGTTCAATTTACGTTCCCCATGCAGACCTTACCCTAGCAAGTTATCTGAAATGGACTTATCGGTATGATAAACCGGTGCAACGGTTTTTTGAGAGTTTCAATCAATTACTCTCAACTGCCCATTCTCAAGCAATCCGCATCTGTCTGACATGAAACGGATAACAGCTTCATCATGGGAGATCAGGAGATATCCTATACTCTTCTCGGCCTGAACTTTTTTAAGCATGTGCAGGACCTGGGCCTGGACCGAGACATCCAGGGCTGAAGTTGGCTCGTCAAGTACGATATATTCGGGTTCGAGCAGGAGAATTCGGCCGAGGGCAAGGCGCTGTAGCTGGCCTCCTGAGAGCTGTGAAGGATAGCGAGAAAGAACTTCTTCTGGAAGGCCAATGGTCATGAGCATCTCTTTTGTTTTTGAGGCATGTTCTATAAGGGGAATTTTGAGGAGTTTCAGGACATCGAAAACTGAGTTTCCTATTTTTTTCCTCGGGTTAAAAGCGCCCGTAGGGTCTTGAAACATTATCTGGACCTTGCGGCGAAAAGCCATATGTTCGGTTTTTTTCATTTTGGGAAGTGGAGAACTCTCATAGTACACAGTACCGTATGTGGGCTTCTCAAGCCCGGCAATAACTCTCCCCAGCGTGCTTTTTCCTTCCCCGGAAGGCCCCATCAGTCCAAAAGTCTCTCCTGACCTGATTTCAAAAGAAACTTCTCGGAAAATACATCTTCCCTGGCTTAACAGGCTTTTTCCGTATGTCTTTGATATGCTGTCTGCTCTCAGGGATATAGAAAACACCTCACAGCCCTTTGACCAATTTCTTTGATTTCGGGATGGATTTGAATGCAGCGCTTTTCCCTCAAAGGGCATCTCGGATGGAACCTGCATCCTGAAGGAAGGCTATTAAGAGGCGGAGAAAAACCGGGTATGGGAATAAAGCCCTTATCAGGCAGGCTGTTCAGTAGACCTCTGGTGTAAGGGTGTAAAGGGTTCTCAAAAAGGCTTGATGGGTCGGCGAGTTCAACAATCTCTCCTGCATACATCACGGCAATTCTGTCTGCAAGCCTTTGCACAAATCCAAGGTCATGACTTATTAGAAGCAGGGCACTCTTCCTTTCAATTTTCAGATTTCTGAGTTCAGCTTCCAGTTCAGCTATGCATTTTTTGTCAAGTCCTTTGCTGGGTTCGTCTGCTATAAGGAGTGCAGGATTAAGTATAGTTGACGCAGTAATCAAAAAGCGCTGGTTCATCCCACCTGAACACCATGAGGGATAGTAGTTCATGCATTCAGAAAAGTTCGCAAAACCCATACGTTTCAGGGCTAATGCGGCTCTGGAAAGTGCTTTCTTTTTCTTTTCCTTCTGATGTACACACAGGGGTTCTGCAAGCTGGTGACCTATGGAATACACGGGGTTGAGGGCAAGTGAGGGGTTTTGAAAAATAATAGCAATTTCTTTTCCTCTTATCTTTGCCATTTCTTTTTCGTTCATTCCGAGCAGGCTTTTTCCCCTGAATTCGATACTTCCTTCCACCCTTGACTCAGGAGGCAGGAGGTTCATAACTGCATGTGCGACGACAGATTTCCCACATCCGGTCTCTCCTACAAGAGCCAGAGTTTCATTTTCTTTAATCGAAAAAGAAATTCCCGAAAGTACGTTTACGGTTTCTATTCCCTGAAATGAGACCTTAAGGTCCCTTATTTCAAGCAATGTATTCCCTTCAAGTACTGTATTCCCTTCAAGTACTGTATTCCCTTCAAGCGATGTGTTCCTTTCAAGCAATATGCTCCTGGAATGGGCTTTCATAGCGTGTCTACACCTTCTCTTGAGTGTTCTTCTTCCTTTGCTTCAAGCCCGAAACCTATCAGCGCGATAGACAGTACACAGAGGGTGATACAGATCCCTGGAGGCATATACCACCACCACATATCCCGAATAAAACCACCTTGAGAAAAAGCAAAAGAAAGCGTCATTCCCCAGCTTTTCATGCTTACGTCGCCAAGTCCCAGGAAAGAAAGGGATGCCTCAGAAATCATTGCCGAAGCAGTTGCCAGCATGAATTTGGGAAACAGGACGTGGATAATGTTTGGGAATATATCTGATTTCATGATGTGGTAAGAGGAAAAACCCATACACTGAGCACTTTTTACGTAACCTGCTTCCCTGAGCTGTAAAGTCTTTGAACGGGTGACTCTGGCAGTGGATTCCCAGGAAAGAAGCCCCAGTATAGCTATCAGGATCCAGATGCTCGGCTTCAGAAATGCTCCAAGGACTATAATAAGGGGGATTTTGGGGATAACAAGGACAACATCAGTAAAGCCCATTAACAGCTCATCAATGATTCCTCTGAAATAGCCTGCACAGAGACCTAACGTAGTCCCGATGAGAGTTGAGATCAGGGCTGCCATAAAACCTACTGTCATTGAGATCCTTGCCCCAAACACCAGTTCTGAAAGGACATCATTTCCTATGTCATTTGTCCCAAGCAAGTGTTCTTCAGACGGGGCTTCGTAGGGTATGAAACGCTCTTCTGGGGCATAAGGAGCAAAAATTGAAGGAAAAAGAGCCATAAAAATGAAAAGTACAAAGAGAAGAACGCCTATCCAGTTGGATACTCCCTGGAAACCTTTCTGTTTCTGAAAAATCCAGAAAGAAGGTTCTCCAGGAAATTCAAAGCGGGAAGCTTCGGATTTTTTCTCAGAAAAACCTTCAATGCCTGCTTCTTTCATACAGGGAATATCAGTACAGTCAGATTGATTCATCCAGGCCTCCTCTCACCCTGGGGTCAATTAAGGCATAAAGCAGGTCAGCAAACATATTTGCTAGCAGAACGGTAAGGGCGATTACCAGAAATGCTCCTTGAAGCAGAGGGTAGTCTTTTCCCATTATTGCATTGTATATCATGACCCCCATCCCGTTTAAGGAAAAGATGATTTCTATAAACAGCGCTCCGCTGAAGAGAAAACCGAAATCCAGGGCAAGCAGGGTAATTATCGGGAGGGAGGCGTTTTTTATGATATGCCTGAAAAGTATATCGGTATTGTACAGGCCTTTTGCTCTGGCATACAGTGCATAAAGCTGCTCCTTTTCCTGAATTACGCTTCCTCGCATGACCAGAAAGTTTCTGGATGCTGAAAAGACAGACATTACACAGATAGGTAAGAAAAGGTGATGCAGCACACTTCCGAGTTCAGGGGTGTCATAAAAGCCTTTGGAGGGAAAGAGCCCCAGTTTAAAAGAAAAGAGATAGAGGGTCAGGAGGGCAAGAAAGTAAGGTGGGATACAGGAAAGTACCACAAAAATAAAACCTGTAAAATGGCTCATTTTTCTTTCCGGTTTCCAGCCTGCAAGGGCACCGAGAAAACATCCAAGCAAGGCCCCGATAACCACTGATACTCCCACGAAAATTAGTGTCCAGCTCATCTTATCCAGAAGAATTTCTGCTACAGGGGCATGGAGGTGATAGGAATACCCCAGGTCAAGGCGCAGGAGGTTGGAAAGATAGGAGGTGAACTGCTCGGAAAGGGGCAGATTAAGCCCCAGTTCTGCCCTCAGTTCTTCCATCACTTCTTCTGAAACATAAGCGTCTTCACCAATCAGGTTTTTTACCGGGTCTCCAGGCATGAGCCTCGGGAGGGTAAAGTTGATGACAATTATCAGCATCAACGAGGCAAAATACCTGGTTACTTTTCTTGCTATTTCTGACATTGCTCTATTTCTGACATCGCTCTTTTTACTCTGTTCTTGCTATCTCTGATATCGCTCTTTTTAGTCTGTTCTTGCTATCTCTGATATCGCTCTTTTTACTCTGTTCTTGCTATCTCTGATATCGCTCTGATTACCCGTTTTCTTCAATCGGATTTCTTCTTCCGAGACTGAGTTTTACGCCTCCACCTTCGTTACATTTGTAAAAGTATCCAGGTTATATATTCCGTAAAGTGGATCCGCGTACCAGCCTTCGAAGTGCCTGTTAAATGGAGTAACCGTCTTGCTCCAGTAGAGGGGAATTGCAGGCAGATTTTCTGCATAGTAGTCCTGAAGCTCGTATGCATACTTCTGAAGTTCTGCAGAGTCCGTGGTTGCAAGGATGTTATCGCAGAGTTGCAGGAACACAGGGTCTTCTACATTATGCATAACTCCCTGGCCTGTCCGCCTGGAATCAAAATAGCCGCTTCCCCAACTTGAGTGCATAAGCATACCCCAGGGAGTGGAACGCGTTACTGTCAGGTCATAATTGTAACTGTCTTTAAGAGTAATCCAGGTATCTGAATCCACAGTTTTGAGGTCTGCAGAAAGCCCAATGTTTTCAAAGTATTCATCGAGAAGTTCGCCTGTTCTGGCGTAATCAGGTCGGATGAGGATTTCAAGCTTTATGTCTTTTCCATCTTTTCCTTCCAGTATTCCATTCCCGTTGCTGTCCGAATATCCGGCTTTTTCCAGGATTTCTCTGGCTTTTTCGGGGCTGTACTCCAGTTTTTCGGTTTCCTTATAATTTTCCATGGATGATGGCACAAAACCACGATTCGGAACTTCTCCGTACCCCAGGGTTTCAAGACTTGCAAGTTCTTCATAATTTATAGCATAGGCCAGGGCTTCCCTGAATTCCTCATCTGAAAACGGGGCTTTTTTCAAATTGGGAGCAAGGAAAACAAGCCCGATACTGGTCTTTTCCATGAAGTCAAAATTTCCAGTTTTATTAAGTTCTTCTATACTTGAGTAAGGGTATGATCCCGCATATTTATAGTAAGTGTCAGCTTCTCCATTTTTAAGGGCTAGAGTGGCAACATCCACATTTGAGTAAAAATGGATCTCGACAGTTTTGAATTCAGGAGCCTTTCCTTTCCAGTATGGGTTTTTCTCAAAAACCAGTTTTCCGGCATTGAGGTATATCAGTTTTAGATAGTAGGGCCCGCAGCCGACATAAGGGCCGTTGTTTGTGTATTCTACCGGGTCCTCGATATTTTTCCACACATGAGCAGGGAGGATATCATAGGTTGCAAACTCCATACTGACCCGGGTGTAAGGCTTGTTAAATTTGAAGGTCACTGAATTGTTGGCATCCGAAACTGTTGAGTTTTCCAGGGTATCATTAATCCAGCTTGCCCAGGGGGTTTTTTCACCGTAGTAGCGGATTGAGAACTCAACATCTTCTGGTGTTACTTTTTCTCCGTCATTCCAGTAGAGGTCGTCTCTGAGGTAGAAGGTCCAGAGCGTGTTATTTTCCGATACACTGTAATTCTCTGCAAGCTGCCCTACAATATGTCCTTCCGAATCCATTTTCATGAGTGGCGGGTTTGAAAGATGGGCAAAAACCCCCAGACCTGTATCTCCAACCAGGGACGCAGACTCTATTACGTCCGGAGTTGCAATTTTCAGGACTGCGTCTTCAGAATCTGCTGACTGCTGAATGTCTGCAGCGCCGATTTTGGAAATTTCTCCTGAACTCTGCAGGTCCCCTTCTCCTGAGAACAGGCTTTTTACATATGTGATAAACCGGTCAAAAAATCCTTCTTCCGGGGCTGTCTGGTTGTTTTCAGAATCTTCCTGCCCTACCGCTCCTGAAGAAAATACGGTTGAGCAAAAGGTAAGAACAAGTATTGTAAGGATAATCGTTCGCTTTAATCTTACTTTTAATCCCAATCCCATTAAGTGTTTTATTTGTTTCATCTACTGCTTTCCCCTTTTTGAGCTCTTATCATCCAGGTTTCAAAAACATTTTTACAGACTGCAAATAGTCCTACAGACTGCAAATAGTCCTACAGACTGCAAATAGTCCTACAAACTGCAAATAGTCCTACAGATCCTAATTACTTCTTGAGTAACATTTCTAATCTTTGAATCGGGAACTTTTCCCATCATAGTAATAATTAACAATAATATCATATATAGTAGTTAAAAATAATACAAATTATTCATTTTTTATGCTAAATACTCTAAACAACTTCATAATATAAACTTTTTGATATTTTACTATTCAAAAAATAGACTGGGGAAAGCCCTTTTATGCAGGTTGATTCGAGTCATTAAAAAACTGAAAAAATCGCACTTTTAATTTTGTTTCTCGATTTCAATCTGCCTTTCAATATCTTTTGCCAGATTTTCTGCCGAATGAATGTAGACTGATGCAGGAAGCCCCGTGTTTGAGATCATATAAAACAGGTTCATGGTTGTCCTGTTGAGGCCAGGAAAACTGCTCAATAGGGTGCTTCTGGAGATTTTGACCATTGTATCAAGAGATTTTATCCCGGTAAGGTAGCCTTCTATGTCCCTGTTTTTCTGGCTTTTTTCAAAAATCAGATCTATCCAGGTATTCATTTCGTCGATCAAAAGCTCTCTGGTAAGGTCTTCGGGAACGATGTAACTTTTTCCCTGCGTTACGTTTTTGAAAAATTCATTGAAATTATCTCCTTTTGCAAGGGTGTATACTTTACCGATTCTTCCTGTATGAGTATCGGTTGTCGCGGCAATACCTTTGCCAAGGTTTTCTGCAAGAGCAATTGTAAGTTCGTTTTTCTGCTTGAGTTCGTGCATATTGTATTCCAGTACAGGGAAAAGTTTTGCCAGCCTGGGGACTGAAGACGGATTCGGTACACTGTGAAACTCAAACCAGAATGGATGGTTATAAATAAAAGGAAGCTTGTGCCGCCTGAGGTATTTGATAAAGCTTCTCAGGTCATGTTCGATTTCCGCAATTTCCATGAGCTCAAAGAACTCCTCCCTGTCAAGCTCGAAAATATTAATATGAAGCGAATGCCCTGCAAACTCCGGGTCATATACACTTATTTCAACCCCGGGGATAAGCTTTTCACGGTTCCACCCGAGAATTTCATATGCCTCAATGGTATCGTGGTCTGTAAATGTCACGTAATCCATTCCCATCTTTAGAGCCTTCTCATAAAGGCTCTCTGGGTGCAGGTCTCTTACAGGAAGCACGTCAAAAGAACAGGTTGTATGAACGTGCAGGTCTGCTCGCCTCCAGCCCTCTTCTATAAGCTCAACTGCTTGTTCCGGAGTTATCAGTTTCTCCTCGTAATTTCTCGACCCTCTCCCCATAGGCGTAAAACCTTGAACTTTTATTCAATTTTGATTATTTTTAGCAAGTTTTTAATTTATCCCCAATATAGTATATCCTTTTTTTAGATTAAGGTTTTCCGGAAGAATTCCTGGAAAAATTACAGGCCCACAAATGAAATATTACAGGTTCACAAATGAAATTTTTTGTGTTGAATGCAAATTCAGATCCAGGCCCTTCAAAGGTAAACTCCAGTGGTCATCACCCAAACAGCTTGGAAGATACAGAGTCTTGCAAAAGACAACATTATCCCGTTCTATGATGTGGTAGAACTCGGCGGTAAAGCCAGAAAACATAAAAGAGTGCTCGGAATTTCCCTAAAAGAAGCAAAGTCTCCTGCACTTTCTATGGAGATTATTGAGAAATTGGAACGCCGCTCAAAAAAGAAATTCTTCTGGAAAGAGAGACAGAAGGAGATACGCAGCCATAGAAGCAATTAAGTTAGGTCATGCTCGATTTATAAAATCAAATGCATTAAGCGTCATGGCTAAAATGACGAATCTGGTGGCCTCTTAAACATTTTTAGCTAGAAATCAGATAATTAAACATCTTCCTGATGTTGAGACCATAAAAATTTAATAGAACTTAAAAGAACCTTAAATGTGATACTTAAATAATTGAACTAAAAAACAAAAGTTGCTATACGTTGTTGTTTTAATTTGTATTTTAGGTAGTTAATGTTTAGTGCTACTTTTTCATCAGTTCAACTGCTAAAGTCCTAGCTAAAGAAGTTTTTGTGTAGAATGTCCTAAAAGGAGGTTATATATGGATAGTTCTTCTTTGAAGCCCGATCTAGCTTACGAATTCAAGTTCAAAATACCAGAGAATAAGACTGTTCCTTTCCTTTATCCAGAATCACCTGAATTTCAGGTTATGCCAAAGGTTTTTGCCACTGGGTTCATGGCTGGATTATTTGAATGGACCTGTATTCAAGCAATAAATCCCTATCTAGACTTTCCCGTTGAGCAGACTGTAGGTACCGATGTTAAATTAAGCCATTCGGCGGCTACTCCACCCGGTTTGACCGTTACGGTAAAGACAAAATTGGAAAAAATAGAGGGAAGGAAGCTCACTTTTTCAATTATGGCTGATGATGGCGTTGACAAGATTTCTGAGGGCACAGATGAGAAATTTATAATCGACGCTGCCAAATTTAACTCCAAGGCAGAAGCCAAAGCTAAAAGTGCCAGTAATTGAAGGGATAATCATGCCTCATATAATGGAAATAATGGGAAAAACAAGGGTAGTAGTAAAGGATGGTAAAGTAATAGAAGTTGGAGAGGCTGAACTTGAGTGGTGTCCTCTCATTGACAAGCTAAGCGGTGTACAGAAAATTACCTCTGAAGAAGTCAAAAAGAATGTGGAGTTTAAGATAAAAGAATACGGAATGTTCACAGCCAAGCGACATCTCCTTGGACATGATACTTTCGTAGCTTTTGGAGCCTCAGAAATAATGATGTCTGGCTTGCGAAGCGGTTTTCTTGATACAACTGTAACCGCCTGTGATGGAGCAGGTACTGTTATATCCAATAATCCAGAGCTTGTTCAGGGTATAGGAGGCAGGATGTCAGGTCTGGTCGAAACTGAACCTATTGAGGATGTCATAAATGGAATTCAAAAACTCGGTGGAATTATCCTCGATACTAAAACTGCATCTATAGACCCCGTTGGCGGAGTTAAAAAAGCTGCGGAACTTGGTTACAAAAAAATCGCAGTCACCACTGCTGATTCAAAAACTGCAAAAAATCTGAGGGAAATTGAGACTGAACTTGGGCTTGATCTTATAGTAATTGCGGTACATGTTACAGGAGTCAGCAAGGAAGAAGCTCAAGGTCTTCTGGAAAATTCAGACCTGGTGATCAGTTGTGCTTCTAAGTATATAAGGGAGCTTGCAAAACCCATAGTTCAAGTAGCTGCTGCAATTCCACTATTTGCCCTTACTAAGAAAGGAAAAGAATTAGTGATTGAGAGGGAAAGAGATATTGAAAGCCCAATTTTGATAACTACTACAGAACTGCCAGTTGTGCCTAAACATAAGCAGCCGCGGGATTTGAAGTAAAGGGTTATGTGCGGTATGTGGAAGCTTTGAGTATTTTTCAGTTTTCTTAGAGCCTATCAATGTTTCAGCTCCAGAAAGCACACAACACACTTATTTTTCGGATAGCTCTAATAGCCTTAAATACCCCCATTGCAACCGGAACAGTTATCGCACGATTTTGCTTTCATATAGTTGCCGCGCATGATCAGGAATGTGCATTCAGCTATCTTGTAGACGACCTCTTTGGTATCGTCACCAACGCTTACAGTATTATCATCAAAGACTAACTTAATCGGCACAGTTTCAAACTCAGTTGTCAGGCCCGGCCTTAACGTTGGAAAAATTATTTCCTTTTCGCCATTTTTTTTCCGGACTGTAATGATGTCAAAAGTAGTGAGAGAAGTTAATCTTCCTCTTTCGTCAAAGCACACGGAGTTTTTATCCGCATCAATTCCAAGTGCATCTGCATCATATGCATTTATCGAGCCAATAGGGGTTTCAATTGTGAATGGTTCTGCAGGTTCTACAGATTGTATGCTCCCATCTTCAAAAAGCTTAAATCCGATTCGAACTGGCATTTTTCCTGCAGGTGTGTCAATTATAATTCGTTCATTCGGCCACAAAATCAGGCTTCTAACTTTTCCGTCCGGATAAAACCGCAAACCTATTATTTTTGCATAAAAGTCCCCAAATGGGAATGAAAAATGGAATTTTTGTGCAAGTTCGCCTTCTTCTTCCTCTGACCAGAAACCGCTGATCTGGCCGTTTAGAGGGAACAAACTATTGATTGATCCGTCCTCAAAAAAAGTAACCAGTTCGGCTGGAAATGTTCCTGTTGGTGTGCTTATTTCAGTCTGCTGTTCTAGAGAAATGCTTTTAATTTTTCCACTTTTATAAAAAGACAGTACTGCTAACTGCTTTTTTCGAAATCCTGGATCACCATATTGTGGAACAAGATCTCCGTACTTTGTGTGAATCAAATTATACTCTTCAAGCTTACAGTCCTTCAGTTCACCACCATCATATGTGGTAAAGCTCGTTATTCCTTTGAGTCCACTTGTTTCAACAGTTAACATTATGTACCATCCTGGGTTAAAAACTAATTAAGTTCTTAGCTTTATATATTTGAGACAAATTCTGCATATTTTTGTATTTTTAGTCATTTTAATATAATTAAAATTATATTTTATATATTAACTAAAAACATGCTAAACAAAAACATGCTAAACAAAAACCTTAACGACCTTTGATTTCTTCAGAGATTTCATTAGAAATACTAGCGTTGATTCACTACTTCGATTAATTTGTCTGACTGATTTTGATTAATTTGTCTGACTGATTTTGATTAATTTGTCTGACTGATTTTGATTAATTTGTCTGATTAATTTGATCATTCGTCACGTTATTATCAAGATATACTTTTGAATAAAATGTTTTTACCTCTTTGTTCAGGTCAATTTTCACTTTATCCGGATAAAGCATTTTTGCGGTCCACAGAAGCCCCATCAGTGATTGTGTCCGGTCAAGCATCTCGTATTTTGTAGATGCGTAAACACGCTTATTCTTTACGGCAGCAATATCTTTCCAGGCGTCTTTCGAGAGAATTTCATCACGACCTTTCGCAGTTTTGGTAATAATAACATCTGGATTCCACTGATAGATTTGTTCCAGTGAAACCTGGATTTCTTCACTTGTATTGGCCGATTCCATTTGTGGATTTGCTTCCATGAAGCTTATGCCCCCCGCCAAACTGATGATAGACGCCATAATGGTTCTGGACCCAACCGTCTTGGTGACATCTGGTTGCGCATAATACACTTTGAGCTTATCACTTTCATTAATTTTCGAGGTTTTATCGGTAACCTTTTTGATGGTTTCATCCCAGTAATCCCCAAGCTCGTTTCCTTCTTTTTCATTTCCAACAATTTTACCGATTAATCTCCATGAATCTGCAATCTCTTCAAGCGTATCTTTTGACGCAGCAACGAATGGAATGCCAACTTTTTTTTGTTCGGATTCGATTTTTGTATCCTTTGTTAACGTTATTACTATCTGAGGACTGACTGCTAAAAGATCTTCTACGTTCATGTCGCTGTGGAATTCTCCATTAATCGGAAGAGCCAGCAGCCTCTTTTCTTCATCATCTGACATAAATTCTAGCCGTTCAGTAAACTGCTTGTCCACACTCACAAGTTTTTCCGGTGCCAGCCTCCATACCATTTGGCACGGTATCGGATGTAACACTGAAATCCTGATAATATCAGCAGGCAATGTAATTTTTCTGCCTGCTAAATCGGTAATTTCCCGAGTATCTGACAGTGCAGTGTCCGATATTGTTGTTTCTTGCTCAATATTTGTTGCAGCAGTTATCTCAGCTTTGGGATTTGATGTCGTATCCATAAAATCGCTTGTTTTCTGTGAACATCCACTTACAAGCAGTATAGGTAGTGTTATTAAAAGACACAGCACGATAAACAAACTTAGTGGACTTTTCTTTGTTCTCATCTTGATAGCCCTTCAATATTTTTTGAGTCCATCCCAAAACTTACGATTTTACTTCTTTGGATACGGCTTTAAAATTTTATACTACAGTTGGCATGTGATATGTACTATGTGACATAACAAAAATTATATTTAGCTAATACAGAAATCAATTACCTATTATCTAATATATATAATTATTCCATAAACTGATTTTTCAAGTTTTCAGTTGAAATATGTTATTTCAAAAGGAAACTACGAAATTCAATCACAAAAAGGGATAAAGGCAAAATTCAAATCAAAAAAAGAGATCTCGGCCGGATTAAAAAAGAACATACCTTTCCAACTGAGGTGCTTCTATTAACTCCTTTTTATTCGCTCGAAGGCACGGTAAGAATGCGAGTTCGTGGGAGATTATTTATACTAGCATCTAGGAAATTGATTACTGGTATTTTAACATATATAATTTGTTATGTATGAATAAACATAACGCCTACGAAACGTTCGAAGAAATTCAAATTGAGAAATAAATAGTACAGGAGGAATTAAAGTGCAACATACAAAATTCACATATTAACACAGAAAACCAGTAGTTGAAGCCTCAAACTAACTACAATATGAGCTCGATGAGCGTACTTGAAAAAGATACTCCAAAAGAAACTATGGATAATTTGTAAACCTTTGGTGTGAAAGAATAATGAACAGGCAAATAAATTGGGAAACCATTCGAAATATATCTTTAACAACCGCGTTGATTGTACTCCCAATACTTTTGTTCTTTGGATCTTTTATGATTGGCAGATATCCAGTATCTCCCATGGATGTAATACTGTCTATTGTATCGGTTTTTGTGCCGATCACCACAAATTTGGATTCAACCATTTATACAGTAGTTTGGGATATACGTCTGCCACGTATAATAGCTGCGATGATTGTGGGTGCAGCTCTCTCAATCTCAGGTGCTTCTTTTCAGGGGACTTTCCAGAACCCACTGGTTTCTCCAGATATCCTGGGCGTTTCATCAGGTGCAGGTTTCGGAGCTGCAATAGCTATTTTGTTCAGTTTTTCCGCAGTAATGATTCAGGCTACAGCCTTTTTATTCGGCCTTGTTGCAGTTATCCTCACTTACTCTCTCAGCAAAAGACTTAGGGGTAATAGTATTTTGGTGATGGTGCTGGGAGGGATAGCTATCGCAGCACTCTTTTCTGCCCTCATTTCGTGTATCAAGTACCTTGCAGATCCTGACAGCAAACTGCCAGAAATAGTATACTGGCTTATGGGTAGCCTCTCTGCAGTTAACAGTAACAATGTCTTGATGATAGTAGGGCCTGCTCTGCTCGGATTCACAGCACTACTGCTTATTGGATGGAGAATTAACGTTCTTTCAATGGGGGATGATGAAGCGCGTTCACTGGGCGTAAACACAGAAAAAATGAGGTTGCTGGTAATTTTTTGCTGTACGTTCTTAACAGCTTCCGCTGTAAGCATAAGTGGCATCATTGGCTGGGTGGGCCTTGTAGTACCTCACGCGGCCAGGATGATCGTGGGCCCGGATCACAGAAAGCTTTTGCCTGCAAGCATTTCACTGGGGGCTACTTTCCTTCTGCTGGTTGATGATGTGTGCAGAACAGCCACATCCATTGAAATTCCTCTGGGAATACTAACAGCCATAATAGGAGCACCCGTTTTCATATACTTACTCCAAAAAGGCTACGAGGGATGGTCATGAGCAATATTATGGATATTAAGAATGCAGAGTTCTCTTACAATGGAAAGAAAAGCGTCTTCAAAAACGTGAATCTCTCAATAGAGGAGGGAGACGTCTTATGTATTCTGGGGCCTAATGGAACCGGAAAATCTACTTTAATTAAATGTATGAACAGCCTGCTTAAACTGAAAAGCGGCGAGATATTACTGAAAAATAAGAGTATTTATTCAATGAAAGAAACCGAACTTGCAAAAATCATCGGATATATCCCACAATCAAATAGTTCGATTTTTGCGTTTTCGGTTTTCGATATAGTTCTGATGGGCAGAACTCCCCATTTGAGTTTAACGTCTGTTCCCGGAACGAAAGATTATAAAATTGCTGAAGAGGCCCTGAAAGGTCTTGGAATCTTGCATCTAAAGAATAAAATCTACACTGAAATCAGTGGCGGTGAAAGACAGCTTGTTTTAATGGCAAGAGCAATAGCTCAACAGCCCGAAATCCTTCTCCTCGACGAACCAACATCCCATCTGGATTTTGGAAACCAGATACGAACTCTCAAAGTCATAAAGGAATTGTCCAAAACTGGACTATCAGTTGTAATGACTTCACATTTTCCAGACCACGCCTTCTTATCCTGTAATAAAGTAGCCATCATGAATCAGGGAACAATTATGGAAACCGGAAAACCGGAAATTGTTGTCACTGAACATAATATGAAACAGGCCTATGGAATAGATGTCAAAATTCTGGATGTAAATGAGCATAGGAGAGCATGTATTCCTATGCAAATACAAGAATCACACATGAATATAGGCTGTTCCTGATCTGAGGTATAATAGCAAGAAAAATAATAGCAAGAAAATTTGAGGTGATTGAATGGATAAAAGGGGTGTAATGGCAGTTGTTGTGGTTATTTCAATCCTTGCAATAGTATCTGCTGCTATACATGTAGGTCATAGTAACACAAAATCTGACCAAGGTAGTGATATCGGGTCGGAGAAATACGTTCAGATAACAGATCAGGAAGGAAGAGTCGTAACTATACCGGCAAATGTGACTCGTGTGGCTGCTATTTCGGGTCAGGCATACGAAAAATTGATATTGTTGAATCAAACCGACAAGATCGCAGTGACGATGTCTGCGTGGACCAATTTGCCCTGGTCATCTAGGATAGCTCCGCAGCTGAAAGGTATCCCTATAGAAGACGATCCAAATGTTGAAGATCTGATGAGCAAAAAAGTACAGGTAGTATTTTGTCGGTCATATGATGGTACTAAGGAGAAACTGAACTCAACCAATATAGCTGCTGTAGTCACTCAGAAAAACTCAGGAAATCCTGATAACGTAGACTCATTCGTGAAATATGTGAAGCAGGAAATCGCGCTTTATGGTGAAGTAATGGGCCCTGATGCAAAAAAGACTGCTGATAAATGGGGTGCATACTTTGATCAGAAAGTGAATTATGTGACATCAAGAACTGCGAACCTTACAGATAGTCAGCGACCAACAGTGTACTATGCCAGAGATGCGACGACAACACAGGGTAAAAACTCTTATCCGCAGTTTTACGTGGAAATGGCTGGCGGTAAATATCTTTCTGGAGATACGGAAGGAATTGAAACAATTACACCGGAGCAGCTACTTGTATGGGATCCTGACGTAATCTTTGTAGGTCGAGTTAACAGTACGGATATAATTATGAATGATTCTAAATTTAGCAATCTGGAAGCTGTGCAAAATAACAAAGTATACCTCTGCCCACTGGGGATCGTCTACTGGGACTATGGCGCTGAAGGGGTGTTGCTTATGGAGTATTTTGCCAAAACCCTGCATCCAGACTTATTTGAAGACCTGAACATGACCAATGAAGTCAAAGATTACTATTCGAGGTTCTACCACTACAACCTGACCGATGATGAGGCAAACAGGATACTGCAGCATTTGCCGCCTGCCAGCACTTAACATGACAAATAGAGGAAAGTTTGTCAGATTTACAGTTTAAAAATAGGATAAGGAACTGGAAAGGTAACTAAAAAGAACAACAAGAGGAGTGAAATATTGTGGAAAATAGGTGTTCTTTAGATTTCTCCACAGAAAGAGATGACTATATGTGTGAAACCGAACTGTGCAGCGGTGAACTTTCGCCTGGAGAATTTGATTTTATTGGGAGAATTCCGGTTCCATTAAAATACACTTTCAAAATCCGACTAAATTGCTATTTTCCTATGGGTGGAGGAAGCGGTTATTTGCCCTTAAATTCATGCGCATAATGATTTCGGCCTGGCCGTAGCAAATACCCTGGCAGCATATAAAGCGGGAGCAAAGTTTGCAAGTGTAACTGTAACAGGGCTTGGAGAACGTGCTGGAAATGCCTCAATGGAAGAGACCGCAGTTTCATTAAAACATTTTTATAACTACGATTGCGGAATTGAGCTTGAAACTTTGCCGTCTCTGGCTGAAATGGTCTCAAAAGCCAGCGAAAGGGCATTGTTTCCATATAAACCATTAGTGGGGTCGTTAGCGTCTAATCTGTTTTAGGTACAATATAATTTAGAGTCTTTCGATTAATTTCACATACTTTTTTAAAATTAAAATATTACAATATAATTTAGAGTCTTTCAATTAACTTCACACACTTTTTTAAAATTAATATATTATAAGTTTATATTTTTGCTCGCGCTTTGCTTTTTTCGATGAGCTACAAGTCCACCATCATTAAGTATCTCAAGCAGGAAATCCGGCAATTTGTTCCCTTTAAATATGTCTCTATCTGAAACCGTAACTTCACCTTTGGCCAGATCAACTTTAACTTTATCTCCTTCCTGGCACTCAATATCAACCTCTATGAGAGGTAGCCCGATATTGATCGCATTTCTGAAAAAGATTCTGGCAAAAGACTTTGCTATAACACATGATACTCCTGCATATTTCAAAGCAAGAGGAGCCTGTTCTCTTGAAGACCCACAGCCGAAGTTAGTGCCTGCAACAACGATATCTCCAATCCTGAACTTTTTTGTAAATTCCTGATCAATTCCTTCCATTGCATGAGCTGCAAAGATCTGTACATCTTTGCTCCGCAAATACTTGCCCGGGATTATTTCATCAGTATTAACGTTGTCTCCGAATTTCCAGACCCGGCCTATAATAAGACTCACAGTCACACCTCACCTGAAAAGTAATTTTCGTTAATGTTTCAATAATTTAGTAGCTGTCCACTTATTTACTGTAACTGTCCACCTGTTTACTTATTCTGAGGTCTTGAACACAAAGCTAAAAGGCTGAGTTGTTTAATGTATCTCAACCTTACAAAACAACCTGATACCTCTAAAGGACCAAAGTTTTCACTAAAGTTTCTATTAATCTGGAGCCTGTGCATTCAAAATTTTTTGAACATCCTCATCTGTAAGCTCGTAATCAAAAAAGGTCTTGTAGAACCACTTTGTTTCATTATTTATATCAATGGATTGAAACATATCCGGATTGATGGTTTTTGCAGCCCATTGAATCTGAAGCGCTTCTTCTGCTCCGGCTCGACTCCATATAAATGCTCCCTCCGGATTAAGATATACCCTGTTATTTTGAACTGCTTTAACCTTCTTCCAGGACTCGCTATTCATTATCTTCTCTTTTTCTTCAGATTTGGCGTTCACGCCAAGAATAATCACATCAGGATTCCACTTCAAGATTTGTTCCATTGAAACTTCCTGCATAATACCGCCTTTTACTTCTTCAGCAGCATTGATGCCTCCTGCAGCTTCAATCCAATCACTTATGATATTTCCGCCGCCATCTACGCATAAAGGTGATAGTGATACGAGATGGAGAACTTTTGGTCTTTCGTTGTAAGGTATTCTGGATGAAATATTTCTTACCGATTCCAATTTGCTATCAAGGTATGCATTATATTTTTGTGAACGTTCTAAAGCCTCTTTGTCTCCCAAAACATTCGCGGTATCTGAAAAACATTTTTTCATAGAATCGAAGTCTGTAAAACTTACTTCTACAACAGGAACTTCAAGAGCGGATACTTTCTCGATATTTTTATCTCTGCTTGGCATGAAAACAACATCTGGCCTGGTAGCAAGCAAAGCTTCCACATCATATGTTGGGCTGAGTGTTACAGCATTATAATAGGCCGGGCAAACTTTATACGCCCATGGTCTTGTTTTGGGGCTGAACATGGTTGCAACAATCCTGTCATCAGCTCCGAGCATAGCCAGCACTTCATTGTGTCCCATCCAGGTATCTGCAACTCTTTCTACTTTTAAAGGAACTGTTACCTGTCTGCCTGCCGAATCAGTAACAATTCTAGTTTCCCCGCTTTTATCGTTTGAAGTGGATACGTTTGTTGCATTTTCCACATTTTTATCGTTTGAAGTGGATACATTTGTTGCATTTTCCACATTTATATCGTTTGAAGTGGATACCCCTATAGTATTATCCTGTGCCACCTGACTGATTTTTTCTCCCGTACAGCCGGTGAAAACTAATACTGCCGTGATTGCAACAAATAGAATAACTATTGTTTTATTGTTCATCCAGGTACCTCTTTTTATTTTTAGAATACAGCAATAATTTTCCAGTCAAATATCAGTGGCAAAGGTACTCTTGACATAGCATCCGCTATCATCAAAAGGATACCTCTTAATATGGCAGCTTATTACTGTCTGGAATCAGGAAAAATTATTGACTTAAGATAATGCTGTAGAATGTAGGCTAATTTTTTTCATTTGTTTTTGCTTTCTCATGGTTTGCAAATACTTTAATCCCCTCTCAACGGTGTAACAATATTCAACGCACTCGATTCCGAATTCCCCAAGCTTTTTTTGTGCACCCAGGCCTATTTTCATCGAAAGCACAGCATCACAATCAGAGATAGTTTCTATTGCTTCTTTTTTTCCACGATATCCATTGTTAAGCTTGTTACCTCCATTGCAGTACTTCTTTGTCGAGCGTATTTCGAGAAACTTATAGTCCTCACCATTAATCTCAAAAATCATAAAATCGGTTGCTTGCCCAAAGTGCTGGTCAACAAGTTTTCCACTTGTTGAAGTAACTGCCACCTTGAATTTTTCAGAGCTCTGTTTTTCTACCTCATTTAAAGTTGTACATTCAGTGTCCATATTACAAGCTCCATTTTTTAGCTAGTTACGAATACTCTTCCCAGTTAATGTGCTTTGAACGCAGAGCCATTTCCCAATCGTTTGCAACATTTTCCAAAAAGTTCAGCATGCCTTCATATCCGAAATATGCCCTGTTCAGGTAATTCTGCCGGTTTGTCGGGTTAAAAACGTCAAACACAAACTTTATCCCCAGTTCTTCAGCCAGATAATACTCCCAAGAAGAGCCGAATACAGCATCTACACAGTTCTCCGACAGCGATTGTTTTATCTGATATCCATCCGCCGAAAAGACAACCTTCGGGGAAATTCCCATATCGATAAGCTCATTTTCCAGCAACAACTGAGAGTCAGAAACAGGTGACCTGAACAGCAACAGCTCCGGAATCATTTCCAGCTCTTCAAATAACATTCTGGTCAGGCCTATTCCCATAGTTGCATCCGCAGAAACGGCTACTCTGCAGTTACGGTATCTGGGAATCATCATCAGACCCCTGCGTCTCAGCACATCGATGGCCATATCTTCTCCGTCTTTTATTATTGCCTCAACCTTTTCTTCAACGCCAAAGTAATTTCCCACTGCACGAAGCCATCTTGCAGTATTTTTAAGTCCTATCGGGAGTGGAATGTCCGATAGTATAAGCGGTATGTCGTGTACTTCCTGCATTTTTAACCCAAACTTATACCCCGCATCGTGGCTGAGAAGTATATTTGCCGATGCTAGCCCAGCATTATCCAGTTCTTCCAGAGACGTATCGTGAGGAAGTACGGCCTGAACTTTAATTCCTATTTTTTCAAGAGTTTCACGTACCCATTTCAAATCTGCCCACCATGTAGGGTTCAGGTTTGCCTGAGGCGCTATTAGGTTCACGCTATCCGGAATTTTTTCTTCCTGTCTTCGTATAAATGGAAATAATGCATTCAGTCCCAGTTCAATACCATCATAGAGGTTTCCTCGAAACCCTCCTGCCATCAAGGGAATAAGCTTCGCATTAATTTGCGGCTGGATATTTCTGCATAAACCCTCGATATCCTCACCAATGATATCAGCTGCACATGTACCGACTACGAATATCGCCCTGGTTTTAAATTTTGAATCAGCTTCTTTGATTAAGTTTTTCAGCTTGCTTGACGCGCCCATAACCACATCAGTTTCAAAAAGCCTGGTGCATGCAACTTTTCTTTTCGTAAAATCAATTTCATGGACATCATAGGCTGCCGAAACCGTTGAAGAACAGCCTTGCGGGGAATGTATGACAATACTAATGTCTTTGATGCCAGCCAGCACTCCGGTGGCGCCTTCAAGAGCACATCCGACCATAGGGTCTTTGCTATGGTTGCAGTTATCGAATTTTAACTCATCATACATTTGCCTCTCTCCCTTCCTGCATAAACCGTGCAATCCGGCAAATCCTGAGCCAGCTTCGGTGTAAGGGACTGGGCTGAACATAGCCCGGAATTTTCAGGGAATACCATTTTTTTCGTTACCCAGCTACGCGGTCTGAATGAGTACTCAAGAGCAGTGCAGATACATTTAGCTACCTTTAAAGCTCCTCTATAACCAAATCTGGGGCGGTTTAATATGGCATTTAAATCAACTACTGGAATATTCGGAAAGCTCATTGATGATCCAAAATATACCGTAGTCTCAGGATTCAGGTCTCCCAGATATTCCATAAGCTCATTTTCGGTCTGGACCATTGCCTCATATTTTCCAAAGGCAAGTGTACCTTTTGTGATCAGTATTTCCGGATCAAGCCCGGTCTCTAAGAGGTAATCAATACTTGTTTCTCTTGCCTGCGTACTCCAGGGATGAAAATTGTATATAACCGCCCTCATACCAAAATCGCGTTCGAGCATATGAGCAATTGACAGCGATTTTATCGCATCATGCCCTTCAACAATTGCCAGCTTGCCTGCAAGGTATTTTTTTGCCTCTTCAAACTCTATGCGGATGGCTCCATATTCTCTTTTGATCAGTTCTTCCGCTTCATTTTCCAGATGTAAATGCTTTGCTGCTTCTCTCAGCCACCTCTCAGTTGCGCTTATACCATACGGAAGAATAGTGGAGTTCAAAGGAGTATTAAACTGGTCAAGCATCTCTCTTCCTATCGCATACCCCAGATCAAGGCAAAGGGTACAATTTACAGCTACACTGGGAGCCTGTTTTATTTCTTCCAGTGAACAATTGCCTGCTATTACGGCATTTACACTTGCGCCCATGCTTTCGATTAACCGCCTCAACTCTTTAACATCAGTTTCAATCTCCGTCCTCTCAGGACCCATTTTGCCCCCTACGATGTTGACGGAGTTGGCAAGCCTTGATCTGCTTTCCGAATCAGGCTTATCCATAAGCTGAACAATCTGCCTGAAAACCAGGTCAAACCCACTCCTGTACTCTCCCGCAAAGCCTTCGCAGTGAATGGCCATGATTTCGGCATTAATTTTGGGCTTGATTTTATTCACTATGGCGTCTACATAATCTCCAATTATTCCGGTGGCACAGCTTGTTGCTACGAAAATAACGTCAGGCTTATACTTTTTGTCCACCTCCAGTATGGCGCCTTTCAGTTCCTTTTCGCCACCGTATACAATGGCTTTTTCATCAATATTTGTAGTAATAATGGATTCGTATGGAGAACCACTATTTCTACAATTTGTTAGTTTGTAAGCCTGTTTTACTCCAAATGCGCAGCCACTTGGTCCATGAGCAATAACGATAGTATTTTTAATGCCGCTTAAGATTTTCATTGCCGTCCAGAATTTACAGGGACGGGTATGGCTGCCCTGTAGTTTAGTTTCAATTTTCCCTTCTTTAGCCAATTGATAAAGCTCGCTTAAATGCCCAAAAAACACTACACTTTCGTTAGCAATGCCGACCATATTCCCCTCTATGTTTCTAGTTCATGAAATTGGTTTCAACCAAAAAATAAAAAATTTGTTGATCGCGTTAGCTACAACTTTACGCCATCAAACAGGATATCCAGGCAATTACTGCTCCGAAAACCGCTACAGAAGATAGCGTAGTTATATTTAGATCGTGCTTTTTACTTAGTTTTCCTTTATCGATTGCAGTTCCATAATTCTCGGAAATGATCGTGACCAACAGGTTTCCTACGACATAAAGGATAACACCAGCACTAAGCGCCATAAGCGGTTTTGTGATGCTTTCAGGGATGGGTATAACCGCACCGACTGGAATTAACAATGCGATCAAAGCTGCAATTGCAAACCTGGTTTTGTCCTCTAATTCGTCCAGTAATGAAAAGGAGACCATTCCTTCTGGGAGTTTGTGCAGAACCGCTCCGACTGCTAAAATCGGAGAAATCGGTCCGAACTCAGTGGTTATAATCACGCCTTCTGCAATGTTGTGAATCGCTAATCCTAAAACGGCTGAATACTTTCCGACACTTTTTGTGTAGAATCCTGCAGCAAACATTGCAATGAACCCGATCGCGACCAGCCAGTATCCTGCTGAAAAATCTTCGGTAGCATCCGGGATGATATCCAGAAGGACAACTGCAATGGCAAAGCCAAGTCCAAGACAGGTCAATAACGTCCTTTTCACAGAATCTTCGGTTTTAAAATAAATTAAAGCTCCCAACAATTCCGCTATGACAAATGCTGCAACTACCAGATAATTCTCCATTTTTTGCCTCCTTTCATTTACCAGACATTAATTATCCATTCTCTGTCATGCTTACTTTCCATGGATGCAAAAATCGTATTGGCAATTGTTTCAGCTAACCATTCTGCTCCTTTGTATCCGATTACTGGATATTTCCACAGCCCTGCCCTGTCAAAGGTTGGGAAGCCTACCCTGACCATGGGGATATCATTGTCTATAGCAATGTAGCGTCCTTTTGAATGCCCCAAAATCAAATCAACGTCTATGGATTTGTTCTTGATACGGCTTTCCAGTTCCCATAAATCAGCGTTCCAGATAGTCTTTATATCGCAGTTTGCTTTCTCTTCAAGTGCTTTGAGCCTTGGGTCGCTTTTATACAGCGTATTATCATCACCTAAAAGCAAAAGCACAGGCTCAAGTTCACATTCCAGACAAAACTGCGCAAGACCGAAGACAAGATCCGGATTGCCGAAAATGGCTACTTTCTTATTCGCGAAAAACATATGGGCAAGGTCTACAATCGCATCTATCGCTTTTCCGCGTTCGATAACCAGTGATTCGGGTATTGGATTGCCGGTAAGCTTGCTGATATTTTCAAGAAAGATATCGGTGTTGCTTATGCCTATAGGAGTTGGCGTAACAATTGAAGGCACGCCGAATTTGTCTTTTAAATATGTTGCAGCATTTGCTCCCTCATAACGGCTTAATGCAATTGACCCGAGAGCATTGGCAGAGTCGGCTATTTCCTCAATTGTTGTATTTCCATATGCGAATGCCGATTTGTCAGGCATAACAGGAGCATCAAAGGTCTCTGTGTCCAGAAGTATATTTCCGTCAACCTGCATCTCAGATAATATATGCTTAATTTCAGAAACATCTCCCGGATTGACCCAACCAGTGAATATATTCAGCTTTCCGGAAGGTTCATCTTTTTTTGCAAGAGCTTTTACAACCGAGCTAATGGCCGTATCGTAACCTGTCACCTGGCTACCGCTGTAGCTTGGAGTATGCACAGCTATAAGCTTCACATCTCTGTCAGGATGCTTTTCTTCAATTATCGTATTTACTTTCCGGATTATACCTTCAATATCGTCTCCAATTGTTTCGGTAGAGCAAGTAGTTATGATAGGTATGATCCTCAGCTGAGGGTACCTCGCAATAAGCGTTTCAACCGCTTCTTCTACCCTTATCGAGCCCCCGAAAACGGCGGCGCTTTCATGTAGAGACGAAGACGCAATGTCAAAATTTTCTTTAAAATGCTGAGCGAACAATAACCTGACAAACATGCTGCAGCCCTGACCGCCATGTACAAGCGGAATGCAATCCTTTATACCAATTCCCACAAATTGGGCACCTGCAGGCTGACAGGTATACATCGGATTAATTATTCCTGTTCGCTCTTTCAACATCAGCTCACACGACATCTTTTTTACCGCCTTTTATTTAGTAATTTGACAAGTTCAGTTCGCAGTTACGTGACTTTTTTACAGTAATATAGAGCAATCTTTTTTTGACGCCTTCAATTAATTCCAGTACTCCTGATTTGTCAAGTTCGGAGATCCAGGGGATCTTTTTCTGAAGATCAGCAGCAAGGATTTTTGCATCGGAATAAAACGCTTTATCTGCCGGAGTTACAAGATTTATTTTATCTCCGTTCAGAATTTTACCGGTCATTGTCATAATACCTTCAATGTTTTCCTCTCTGTCCCAGCTTCTTGAAAAAAACTGCCATAAACACTGTTCCTGGATAAGAGCCGTAACTTCCCCTATTTTTTCATTCATGACTCCTGCACCACACTAGGATCTTTTTCAGCTAAACTCCACATCGGAGAATCCACCACTCTTGGATCCTTTCCAGCTAAACCCCACATCGGAGAATAAATCGCGTTATACATATCTCTCGCCATGTTTACTGCGCCTTCAAAGCCCATGTATGGGCCGTTGTGATATGCATGTCCGTTAATGTATGGAATGTGCAGTTTTTTGACCAGGTCTCCAACTCTGGGCCCGGTTAAAATCAGGTCTGCATGGATACTCTCCAGTACTTCGAAAAACTCAAGCTCATTTCCATCATCAATATAAATCGTACCGACCCGTCCCCTGGCAATAACCTTTTCAAAGTCCTCCTGATGACCGAATTTAGATGACATGGCGACAACTTCCATGCCCAGGTCGTCTTCAAGAGCTTTTGTCCAGTGCCACAGTCTTGGCCCCCCAGTCCAGATACAGATCTGTTTTCCTTTGAGCCGTTCCTTATACCAGTTAAGTTTTCCTTCGTATTTTGCAACCTCTTCTGCAATTACTTCTTCAGCTTTATCTTCCAGTCCAAAAAAAGATCCTATCTTTCTCAGTGCTACCTTAATGTACTCAAAACCCCAGGTATCGACATCCATTCTTGGAATGTCATATACTCTCTTAAGTTCGTTGGCTATATATCCTGCAGAACGCGCACAGTTGACCACATTAAGCTTTGCTCTATGCATGCAGCGCAATTGATCATAGGTTACGTTTCCGGTAAAATGTGCAATGACCTGTATGCCCATTTTATCAAGATACTTTTGCAGTACGTAGGTATCACCCTGAATATTGTAGTCACCGATGACATTAATTGTATATTGACTTGTAATTTCAGGTTCCAGCGTTCCGACTTTATCCCTCATCCAGCCGATATTCAGTTCATGATGTCCTTTTGACTGGCTGACACCAGCAAATCCCGGACATTCTACAACGAATATATCGACATCTCCAAGTTCTTCCTCAATCTCACGACATACTGCTTTGGGGTTGTCTCCTATCAATGCGGTTGTACAGGTAGTGTAAACAAACATTCTCTTTATTTCTGGAAATTCTTTGAAAGCTTCCTTGATTGCTTTTTTGAGCTGTTTTTCAGCCCCGAAAACAATATGTTTTTCTTTTGTGTCTGAAGACCAGATATATTTTAATTGAAAGTTGTCATTGTCGCTGGGATACCTTTTCGTGTGCCAGGTATCATATGCACATCCTACCGGTCCATGTATCATTTGAATACAGTCTTTAATTACTCCACCAATAACGAGTTTTGCTCCGCAATAGCTGCAACCCCTTTCTGATAATGATCCGGGTATTGTTTCTATATTTGAGAGTGGGAGAAACTGAGTTGTGTCTTCTCCTTCTTCTTTTATGTAAACATGGTTCTGGCGCTCCGGTATGCATTCATCGCAACAGAATAGTTTTAACGGCATTTTACAGGCCTCGTATCTGTTTATTTTAAAGCTAGTTCTCCTTTTTCGCCAGTCCTGATCCGAATAACATCGTCAATGGACTCGACAAAAATCCTTCCGTCACCAATCTGGGCAGTCTGATTGACTTCAATAATGGTTTTAATCACCAAATCCACATCTTCGTCACTTACAACTACGCTCAGAAGTCTTTTGGGTATGTATTTCATACCGGTACTGTACCTTTTCGCAAGCAGCTTTGGTTGTATTCCAAAATTGAGCTCTCCCGAGATGCCTCTTTGCTTGCCTTTTCCTAAAACTGGAATTGCCGTCATTGCAGGAAAGCCGATTTTATCCAAAGCGTCTTTCGTAGCAGACATCTTGTTAGGTCTGACAATCGCAGTAACTTCTTTCATACGGAACCCTCCAGGTGTTCAAAATTTCCGGCTTTCAGAATTACTACTCATAATCCCTTTTCACCCGAGCTAATTGTGTATGCATCTTCAACCGTACTCACAAAGATTTTTCCATCCCCCATGTTGCCGGTATATGCTTTTCCGGAAATTATTTTTATTACCTCATCAACTGCCTCATCTTCTACTGCCATCATGATCATTGTTTTTGCGAGCTCATCGTAATGTACATCCCCGACAGTGATCCCTTTTTGTTTTCCTCTTCCAAAGACATTTATTTTCGTAAGGGAGTAATAACCGGCTTCTGCAAGTCCGTCGGTTACTTCTTCAGTCCATTCAGGACGTACTATGGCACGGACCATTTTCATTTCTCATTTCTCCTTGAATTAATCCATTAGACCATATCTTGCGACCATTTTCTCCAGCTGGTCAATACTCAAGGGTTTTGGAATCACAAACATGTCATTCTCTAAGATTTTCCTGGCGAGTTCCTTGTATTCAAGCGCCTGGTTGCATTTCGGGTCGTACTCTATAACCGTCTTTTTATTGAACTCCGCTTTTTGGACAATATTGTCACGCGGTACAAAATGTATGAGCTGCGTTCCCAGTGCAGAGACAAACTCTTCCATCATTTCCAGCTCATTATCCACCTTACGACTGTTGCAAATAATTCCTCCCAGCCTCACCCCGCTTTGTTCGGCATACTTCAACAGGCCCTTACAGATGTTATTTGCAGCATAAGTCGCCATCATCTCTCCAGAAGCAACTATGTATACTTCCTGGGCTTTTCCTTCTCGAATAGGCATTGCAAAACCGCCGCAGACAACATCGCCCAATACGTCAAAGTGAATAAAATCAAGATCTTCAGAATAGGCTCCCATTTCCTCCATGAGATTAATTGCAGTAATAACTCCCCGGCCAGCACAGCCAACACCGGGCTCTGGGCCGCCGGACTCAACGCATTTTATTCCATCAAAACCTGCATTGATGACATTTTCAGCTGTCACAGCATCCTCGCCAAGCTCCCTTAGAGTATCCATTATCGTAGTTTGAGCTACTCCACCGAGCACAAGACGAGTACAGTCCGCTTTGGGGTCACACCCGTGAATAAAAACTTTTTTGCTATGATAATATGCCATAGCAGCTGCAGTATTTTGTTGAGTGGTGGACTTTCCGATTCCACCCTTTCCATAGAAAGCAATTTTTCTTGTCATTTTACACTCCTTCAGTATTTACGCAAACATTGCCCAGAAACTCATTTGCTTCTTTGAACTTAGTATCTTGAGCATCCATTTAAATTTTTAAACAAAGTTGTCGGATCTTTTATGTTGCCTACCCAAATTTATACATAATAAATTATTTTTATATGAAATGTGTTTATTTTCACACAACGCCTCTTTTTGCCTGTGTTCTTGTATTGTGTACTCCACCATATAAAATTTAAATTATTTTTTGCAGTTGATATGTTTAGATAAACATAACATCCATTTATTAAGCGGAATACAGCTTCTTATTTCCTATCTAATTGTATATATATATATATTTTCATTGGCCTAAATACAAAGAATGTTATTAAAAAAGAAATACATAGCAAAATTATATAAATAGTTATTACTGCAAAAACGATATCAATTGCTAGATATTCTCCCCAAATTAAAGAACAAATTCCAGCTTAAAGATAAAATTAAGGTTATATTTATGAACGTTAAATATTGTTTTATGACTGAGAACTCCAATTGTAAGAAGCAACTTATAAGGATCTAAAATCTCGAACCGTTATGTATAAATATGCATAACGGTCAAACCATTAAATTATAGTAATGCGGTATTTTGACACAAAAATAGAAGGACCATTACAATGTTGAATCCTGGTACATACCGCCTTGATAAAATATAGTATCAATATGCAAGAATAGACATAACGCTTAGAACTTAAAAAATGAATAATGATGGTGTTTTAAACATAAAAAAGGTTAAAGCAACAAGTTGTAAAAAAACAAACACAGTTTTTCCGGAAAGGAATGTTAATTCAAAAACGCCCAAGTTAGGAAAACTTCAAATTATACGCGAAACTGGAAAACGAAAAGATATTTCCTGCCATATAGTTCAGGATGGCTCCGGCTTCATTGTGGTATTATTTGAGGGAGGTTAAATGCAATGCAATGTATGCGAAGTCAGGTGCGAAATCGATAAGCATAGTATGGGCAGATGTGGCACTTATGTAAGCACTGGCAATACTGTAATCCAGTACCCTGATATGGGATATCTGGGAGCACTTCCGGTTTCAATAGAAGCAGTTCCTTTACTTCATTTCTATCCATCAGGCAAGTTCCTGCAAGTTTTCAGTACAGGATGTAATTTTCAGTGCCCTGGTTGTATGGCACGGATGCCAGCATCAAGTAGACCTTCGGTCCAGCAAGCCTCACTCAGGCCGTCCAAGATAGTAGAAAAGGCCTTACAACAGGAGTGTCTGGGCGTAATTTCAGCAATAAATGATCCTGTTGCTAATTACTATCTTTTCAGGGACCTTGCAGTACAGGCACAGGAAAAAAGTTTACTTGTAGGTTGTTCAACCAATTGTTATTTCACAAGTGAGACTTTAGAAGAGTTTGGACAGCTCGTTAACTTTGTAAACGTGGGAATTAAAGGTTATTCTGACAGGAGTTATAGAAATTGTGGAGTTAATTCATCAGCTCCTGTTTTTCGCAACATCTCCAGACTTTTTGACATGGGAGTACATGTTGAAACTTCAGTCGTTTATTCAAAGGGAAATGAGGATGATGTTATAAAAGTCGCAGAGGCAGTGTCTGAGATTTCTTCTAATATTCCGTTGCATGTCATGAGATTCCTTCCCTTTGGCTATGCTCCAATAGAACTGGAACCATCAGTGGGAGACGCAGAAAAAATATGTTCCGGCTTGCGCAGATATCTGGATTTTATCTACCTCTTCAATTCGCCAGGCACGGAACTATTAAACACATACTGTCCCGAATGTGGCAGTCTCCTGATAGAGCGGGAATTTCACAGGCCTTTTGGCTCCAGGCTTGTGAAACCATGGGTGAGTCACACATGTAGCTGCGGTGGCAGCATTCCAGTTCAGGGAAAAGCTTCCACTGAAAGTTTCAATGAAACAGGTTTCATGGACAGTTACAGTATAAGTCAGGATTTCAGTATGGTTCATGCAGTACTTACATGTCTGGGAGTACGGGATGATTATAAATTAATGGATGTCTGGGGTGAGGATAAATTAATGGATGTCTGGAGTAAGGTCTCAGACTCCAAAACCCTTACGCAAATACATAATATGATACGTCAGCCATATTCTTATCTTGAGTTCATCAGATTTATTGCTGAAATAGCTAATATGCCGGAAAAAGGAGAAGAACTTGTTTCTTTCATTCATAAGCGATTGAAAATTGTCCAGAATCTTTCAGCAGGAAAAAGCAGTTATAATGTGTATTACTGCATGGGATCTCCGCTCTTTGCCCTGAATGCCGGCAGAATGGAAAATAACCTTGTGACATTTTCCGGTGGTGTGAGTATCAATAAGCAGCTTCAAAAGGAAGGTAAACTGGGTGTAAATGTTTCCCCTTCCTTCATCAATAAGCACAATCCCGGGGTTATTTTTGTCTCCGGTTTCCTTTCTCGCCCTCTCGATGAGTTCTATGCTCTGTGCCAGAAATATGGAATACATGCCGATGCTGTGACACAGCATCGTGTCTATGAAATTCCGCCTTCCTGGGATTTCGGAAGCCCTCGCTGGATATTGGGATTATTGTATATAGCAGACAAGCTGCATCCCGGAAAACTTGGAGTTGACCTGAGAAAGGAAGCAGATGATTTTTATTTGCAGTTTTATGGTATGCGGTTTAAGGAAGCAAGACCTAACAGGTCTTTCCACAGGCCTTCCTCTGGCATTTGGCCACACACGCAAACACTGTATAATGACCTCAAAATAGAGATTCCAAAGCAGGGCTCTACTAAAAATTTCGGCAATGAGATTATTCAACCTTTTAACATCCTGCCAGCTTCTAAAATCAAGCTCAAAGGATGACTAAGTAATCGAACGAGTTTCTGATGATGAAATGATAGCTCCAAAGCTTTTGAGTTTGGAGGAAAAAATTGTACTCGAGCACTAATAGGTAGCGTTTCTGTAATTTAGGTTCGATCCTCTATCTGCACTCAAGAAGGAGAGGGGAATATGGTTTTGGGTATAAAATTTAATTAAATTTCATGCGTCTTCGGTTAAGTTAGGAATCGTAATAAATTGCGCCAATCCCCTCAACATTTATTAAATATTTAAATAAATTATGAGCTGGAACAGGATATCGATTTCATGTAAATAGGCCAAAATTTAAGGCCGGTTTCTAATGCAAAATCGATATTTTCAGGCAAGAAAATCCCTTAGCCGATGAACGATGAATTAAATTTAACTTTTTTCGTTCTGGAGAGCTAGATCCAGAACATTTTCGTATACTTCTTTACCCTCTATTTTTAAAATCCTGGCCGTTGACCTTTCAGTGGTAACGTTCCCATCTTGCTGCATATAAACATATGTCCCGTTTTCAATGCCCACGATTACAGAAGAGTCAGGGATTACATATATTCCAAAATAATCAGCAAGTGTCGGACTCTTGTCTATATCTACAGTCACGACTGTGGCTCTGCCTGCATAATCTGTTGCAACCTGAGCCAAAACAGGATTTAACTCCTGACACTCTTCACACCACTCAGCTCCGAGTTTCAAAAGAACTGGCCCTTTTTCGAGAGATGTGTTTATCTGATCCAGTTGGGTAATCTCTAAAACAGTACTGTTTTCCTGAGAATTTGTAGAATTTTCCTGTGCTTCCTGAGGACTCGTGACATTTGCCTTGCTATTAATACAGCCAGCTGTTAAGATTACAGCCGCAAGGAGAATCAATAGTATAACTGATTTATTCATATTTGTCGTCTACTATTACTGATTTTTTTTAAGCCCATAAAGGTTTTAAGACCTTAAAGGTGATACAGGTATAATATTCACACTGTTATATATATTGTATTTACATCAATTCTTTATTTAAACTATTTGGGTTACCATCTATCTATCTGTGTGTACTAAAATATGCCTCAAGGCACTAACAGCAGCACTTGTTTTCCTGGACATAAAAACGTTTGGTCTTTTGCTTAATTCTTTGGATTTCAGGTTTGAAAAAAAAGTAGTAGGTAAATCGCTAAAATCAACGACAAAACGGCTAGCTTTTGAACCTAAACGAGTCTTGACAACTTATTGTGTATTTCAAAAAACTAAAATTTAGCCCATAGTCCGAGGGATTAAATGACTACAGGAAAGTACTGAAATCATCTCTCCAAAAACACTTGAAGTAGAAAATAATTAAAAAAATAATGGAGAAAAAAGCTCTCCAAACACGTAATACTTCTAAACATAATCAGACAACTTAGTCAACTATCCCGCCTGTGTTTGCGGAATGGACTGAGCGCTGGTACCTGGCAAGGTAACCTGTGATCTCGGTTTTCGGAGGCACAAAGGCAGCTTTCCTCTGCTTAAGTTCTTCGTCTGAAATTTTCAGGTTCAGGGCTCTTTCAGGAATATTGATTTCGATCATGTCCCCATCTTTTACAAGAGCAATTGACCCTCCTTCAATAGCCTCAGGGGAGACATGCCCTATGCAGGGCCCACGAGTACCTCCGGAAAAGCGTCCGTCAGTTATCAGAGCCACAGATTCCAGCAGTCCCATACCTCCAAGTGCGGCTGTAGCTGCAAGCATTTCCCGCATTCCAGGGCCGCCTTTCGGACCTTCGTATCGTATGATAACAACGTCTCCAGGTTTCACATTGCCTGCAAGGATATTTTCCATAGCAGCTTTTTCACCGTCATAAACCCGCGCAGGGCCTGTATGAACATGCATCCCTGGATCAACTGCAGCCTGTTTTACAACCGAGCCTCCAGGGGCAAGACTGCCTTTCAGGACTGCAATTCCTCCCTGAGCATGAATTGGATTTTCAAGAGTTCCAATAATTTCTTTATTAAGCTTCGGATTAACAATGTCCAGTTCTTTCAGATTCTCCCCGATAGTCTTGCCGTTAACAGTACGTTGTTCCAGATGCAGCTTAGGGGAAAGCCTCTGCATAATTGCCTGAACTCCACCTGCTCTGTCAAAGTGCAACATGAAGTTTGACCCTCCAGGACGAAGTGAGATCAGATGAGGAGTTGCCCGGCTAAGTTCATCAAATTTCTCAAGAGGGAGATTCAGCCCGAATTCATGGGCAAGGGCAGGAAGGTGCAGAGTGGTATTTGTGCTCCCTCCGACTGCCATGTCTACCATTATCGCGTTTTCAAAAGATTTAAAAGTGACAAGCTTTCTGGGAGTCAGGTTCTCTTTAACCATTTCGACGATACGTTCACCGGATTCCTTGGCAATTCGGACCTTTTTTGCATCCACTGCATGGGCAGTTGCACAGCCTGGAAGGCTCAGGCCAAGCGCTTCAGTCATACACGCCATAGTATTTGCTGTAAACATCCCTGCACAGGACCCCGCTCCATTACATGCAAAATTTTCAAGCCTTTTAAGGTCGTCGTCTGAAATCTTGCCTACTCTATGAGCCCCGACTCCTTCGGAGACTGAGATGAAATCTTTGTGACCGTCATCTATGTATCCGGGGAGCATAGGCCCTCCGGTTACAACAATTGCAGGGATATCAAGCCTGCCTGCTGCCATAAGGTGACCTGGCACAATCTTGTCACATGTGGGAATGAGGACCATACCGTCAAACTGATGAGCTTTAACCATCAGTTCAATTGTATCCTCAATAATTTCTCTGCTAGGAAGGGAATATTTCATACCCTCGTGTCCCATTGCGATTCCATCGCAGACTCCTATGGTATGGAACTCAAAAGGAACTCCCCCCGCATTTCTGATTCCGGCTTTTACAGCCTCAGCAAGTTTTTTCAAGTGCATATGGCCAGGAATTATATCATTCCAGGAATTGACAACTGCGATAAACGGCTTTCTCATCTCGGAATCTGTGACTCCGGTCGCTTTTAAAAGTGAGCGATTGGGGGCTCTTTCCGGTCCTTCTTTGATGATATCGCTTCTCATGTTAAATCTCCATATAATTTCGTGGTGAGGATAAAAGTTATAATGTATATACTACTTACGCGCTTGAGGTAAGTTAGAAGATTACATTCTCGAGAGAATAGATCATCCAAATATTAGGATTATTTGTACAGACCTCTAACCTATTAAATTAGAAGATAGGTTTATTAACCGTCAACAGTTATTGGGACTGGAAATCACTTATAGAGAATAGCCACCTCTGAGATGATATCAATGGATTCAATGGAAAAAATATTTGGAAAAACCGCACAGATGACAGTTCTTAAGAACTTGATAGAAAACCAGGACGAGCCAACCTATCTTTCAGGGATAGCTGAAGAAACTGGCCTGTCTCATTCCAGCGTATCAAGGGTTATCACACCTCTGGTTCTTTCAGGCATTGTTCAGGAAAAACCCCTGGGTAAGCAAATCCGAACTTTTCAGCTGAATATGGACAATGAGGCAACTAGTGTTATTATAGATTTTTACAGCAAAATTAATCAGATGCTGAACTAAGTCTGAGTAGTAAGAATCAAGGGAAGTTAAAGCTTCCCAAAATTATTTTTTTATTTTTTGTTTCCTTTGTTTTTATTTCCTTTGTTTTCACGTAGTTTTATCGCTTGGCAGACAAAACTCCAGCAACCATGTTTATTTTCGGGGAAGTTTGACCTGATGTAGTCATTTATACTTTTTTAAAGTATGATTTGTTGCCCCAGAGGCCAGTAAATGATTTGGATTTTTAAAGTAGGTTTAAATTTTTAGAGTAATATTTGGATTTTAAAATGATTTTTGAATCTTAGAGGAAGTTTTGAGTTTTAGAGGGGAGCCGAAAAATGACAAGTTCAATGGTATTTAGGGAACCTATAAGCATTCAGTACTTTATCAAAATCTCTATTTTTATCACTTAGCCAGCCGGTAGCCAAAACAAACTGAAACCCATAAGATTAAATATGTTTTATCCTTATTTCCCTTGAAATCGGCGCTGGTAAGGCGAGTTAAAAACCAGCTAACGCCCAAAAATAAACAAAAGATATATTCGGGAAACCTACACTATAGTTCTCGCCAAAAAATAAATCAAACCCCTTATAATTATTATAGTGCAAACTGAAATTTACCTATTTATTTAATCCCGCATTCGAGTCCCGAAAAGCGGGGACATTCAGTTAATTTCAAAATTTAAAATTGAGGCTTATAAATGCAGTACCAGGCAACAGTTAGAATTGAACAGAAAGCAGGTATGCTTGACCCTGAAGGCACTACCGCAAAAAGGGCTCTCGGACAACTTGGCTATCAGGTCAGCAGCGTAAAGACCGCAAAGCTGTATGAAATCGTGCTTGAGGCCGAGTCTGCCGAGATTGCAAACCAGAAAGTTGATGAGATGTGCCAGAAACTAATTGCAAACCCAATTATCCATAATTATACAATCGAGCTCAAGGAACTTAACTGAGGCGTGTGGATAAGCGATTGAGGCATAAGAAAAAGCCAAAGCTTTGAAAATTGAGGGAAAAATATGAAAATTGCCATACTTCAGTTCGGAGGCACAAACTGCGACCAGGACGTCCTGCATGTCCTTAAAGACGTTGTGGGTGTGGACGCCGAGACTGTCTGGTACAAACAGGAAGATCTGACAGGTTTTGACGGAGTCGTCGTCCCTGGAGGCTTCTCCTATGGGGACTATCTCAGGGCAGGAGCAATTGCAGCCCGCACTCCAATAATGAACTCAGTAAAAAAACTTGCAGCCGAAGGCAAGCCTGTGCTTGGAATCTGCAACGGCTTCCAGATTCTTACCGAAGCCCGGGTGCTTGAAGGAGCTCTGACAACTAACGAGTACCCGAAATTCCGTTGCCACTGGACTAACCTCAGGGTAGAGACCGTTGATACGCCTTTCACCTCGAAGTTCAGGAAAGGCGAGGTTATCAGAATGCCTATTGCCCATATGGAAGGTCAGTTCTATGCCGAAGAGAAAACTCTGGCCGAGCTTGACGAAAACGAGCAGGTTGTCTTCCGTTATGTGGATGAAAACGGAAAAGTAACGGATGCAGCTAATCCTAATGGTTCCCTAGAAAATATTGCAGGAATTGTAAACACTTCAAGAAATATCTTAGGTCTCATGCCCCATCCAGAGAGAGCCTCCGAGTCAATCCTGGGCTCAGACGATGGTCTGCGGGTTTTCGAGTCCATGGTGGATTATATCTCTGAGAATTTCTAAGAACTTTTTAATATATATATAAAAATCTATAAAAATTTGGGATATTCCAATTTTATTTTCCTATATTTCCGCATTTTTCTTTACTTTTATTTTTCTGGACTTCTTTGTTTTTAACATAATTTATCCAGTTTTACGAATTTGCTCTTTTACACTCCTATGTTACTCTCTTATATCTGTCTTGAATTCCTTTTCATGACCTCTATTTTTTTCTTAGACAATCATGCTGGACTCAAAATTTAATATTTTTGACATTGTATTCAATTTTCGATGCCAAGTGGACCTATTGATTATACAGGCAAAAACAAATTCAGGTTTATTTTTCAGAAAATATGTTTCAAAATCATTTTATTATTAGAGATTATTATTCATACGAGTTATTATAAAAACAAAAATTGTATTTCTATATATATAATTTAGAATTAAGGGGAGTATTAGTTCATGAAAGGGAAATCAATCCAAAAAATCTGTATAATCTTTCTTCTTGTGCTAGGTGCAACAGCTACCCAGGCAAGTGCTGCGGCTTTTACCGTAGGAATTAACGGGGGAGAAAATTATACTTCGATTCAAGAGGCTGTCAATAATTCACAGAACGGGGATACGATTGTTGTAAGCCCTGGCATATACATAGAAAATGTAAATGTAACTAAAGAACTTGCAATTGTCTCAAAAACTGATGTTTCGGGCGACAGAGCGAACCGTACCTATGTAATAGGCGCAATCCCGGCAAATGACGTCTTCAGTATTAAATCAAATAATGTGAAAATAACCGGTTTCCATATTATGGGAGGTCCTTCAGGAATTGATGCTTATAAGGAAGTAGGGATTTACCTTGAAGGCGTTCAGGGCTGTTCCTTAAGTAACAATACCCTGATGTTAAATGATGTCGGCATTGGCCTCGAAAATTCTCAAGGCAATTTCCTTGACAACAATCAGATATGTCTTGGCTCGACAGGAATCATTCTTTCCAGATCAAACGAAAACAAGTTGTCAAACAACCTGGTAGAGACAAATGACGAGGGAATCCTGCTGGATAACTCTACTAACAATACTCTCATGAATAACACTGCAAAATCAAACGATATAGGACTCCTGCTTGGCACTTCAAGAACTAACATGCTTGAAAACAATTCCATTTCAAAAAACAGTTATGGAGTAGTACTTGAAAATATGGCAGAATCTAATACTCTGACTAATAACAGCCTTTCCATGAATGGCCTTGGAATATATCTTAGAGGGGCTACCAGTAATATGATTTTCCTCAATAAATTCTTCAACTTCATCAATGCAGTGGATGAAGGAACGAATTCCTGGAACAGCAGTTCAGCAGGCAATAAGTGGAAAGATTATAACGGAACAGATGCTGACGGAAACGGTATAGGTGACACTCCTTATGTTGTTAACCAGACAACTGGAAGCATAGACTACATGCCTCTGGCAAATAACGTTTCCTCAAATAATCAATGAAATATGAGATCTAAGTAATGAAATATAAGTAGCAATTACACTGGAATGTTGTAAAGAGTACTAAATAAAGAAATCTGCTAAACTTTTGCTGGTGAGAGCTTAAAAACAAAAACAGCTTGATTTCTTTTTAATTTTTTCTTTTTTTCAGCTCTCCTTTTTTAGTTTCCCGAATACTCACTTCAGTTCGGCTTTTTTCAGTTCTTCCCTGATATTTTCTACAGTCTGCCAGGACTGCCTGACTATTTCAGGGAACTCCCCGGAGTGCTCTTTTCCCCAGTTCAACAGGAATTCTTTTGTCTTCGGGTCTGAGGGGTAACCGCTGCCGAAGTCGAGGCCCCATTCTTTCTTAAGCTCTTCGATAAGCTCATCCCTGCGCACCTTTGCAATAATAGAGGCTGCCGAGACAACAGGATAAATAGCATCGGCCTGATGCATGGAAATTATATCTATTTCCTTTGCGTGGTCAGGGCTGGTTTTTGCGTACTGCCTGCGGAGGTTGGCTCCAAAACGCTCTGCATTGACATCAGCAGCATCGGCATATAGGAGGTCAGGTTTTAGCTGTTCAAGCACTTTTGAAAAACAGACCACCATGATTTCATTCATTGTCATGATCTTGCGGAGTTCGTCAATCTGGGAAGGGCTGACCTCAAGAACAAAAAAGCCATCTGCATGTTTTTTAATCTGAGTTGCGAGCTGTTCCCTTTTTTTTGGTGTCAGTTTCTTGGAATCTGCGACTCCCAGGACTTTAAGGATATGGGCTCTGGACTCTTCAATTTTTACGCCTCCTATGCACATGGGCCCGATTACAGGGCCTTTTCCGGCTTCATCAATTCCTGCGATCATCATTTTCCGGCTGCCTCCTGATTTGAAGAAAGAGAGCTTCTTATTATTTATAAAAGTAGGTAAAGGTATAGTTTACAAAGTATTAATATGGAGCTCTATTAGAATCCTATGAAAACAAACCTTCATTAATTTGAACTTAATAGCTTGATGCAGTTTCACTTCTCATTTTTAGTTTCTCACAGATAATTAGCAGGTTTTTTATGAAACAAATATTATAAAGTTTCAACTATATATAATGCGATATTTATATTTTTACTTTTAAATAAATACTAGGTGAAATAGAAAAACTTAACTGTTAAATATCTTAAAGGAAACTTACTTTATTATTTTAAAAGAAGACTGTGGAAGTTAAAGAGCCGAGGCAGATTTCAAGGTGTTTAAAGAATTAGGAAGCTTTTCCAATATAGTGACATTTCTTTCTTAGTTGGAATCCTGAATATCTTCTCATGTACATCCTTAAAAAATGATATTTTATCTTCCATATTTAACTTTTCACTCATGATATTTATATTAATTATATGGCCTGCCTCTGTATCATAAGAAGCAAAGTCGATGTACAAAAAAGAGCACAGTGAAATAACTATGTACTATGCCCACTCTACAGACAGACAAGATAAGTCTGATTGGCAACCCCTAAAAGTTCATCTGGAAAATGTAGCAGATATTGCCTCAGGATTTTCTAGAGAATTCAATGCAGAACAATTTGGATATGCTTCGGGTTTACTGCATGATATTGGTAAATATTCCCCCGAATTTCAGAGACGTTTAGACGGAGTCAAGATCAGAGTCGATCATTCTACTGCAGGCGCACAAGAAGCTAGAAAACTCTACGGAATATTTCAAAGTCGTATTCTGGAATATATCATAACCGGGCATCATGGAGGCCTTCTCAATTATGGGACTAAAGAGTGTGGACTCGATGAACGCTTATCAAGGCCTATTTTATCTGATTACTCTGCATATAAAAGTGAAATTTTAGTTCCAGATCTGAACAAAGTTCGTCCCAGTCTTACACCTATCAACAATAAGATAGGATTTGCAATTTCGTTTTATACCCGTATGCTCTTCTCATGCCTGGTTGATGCTGATTTTCTTGATACAGAACGATTTATTTCACCTGACAAATCTTATTTCAGAGGACAGCATGAGTCGTTCGATAAGCTTTTCACAAAATTTGATAACTACATGAAAACCAAACTTTCAACAGCTGCAGAAAATTCGATTAATAGATATCGAAGAGAAATCTATGAACAATGTATAGAGAAAGCCGAATTACCTCCACAGATGTTTTCTTTGACTGTTCCTACAGGTGGAGGGAAAACTCTCTCATCAATGGCATTTGCCCTGAACCATTTGAAAAAGCATAATTTGAACAGAATTCTCTATGTTATACCATATACAAGCATTATAGAACAGAACGCAGATATATTCCGCGAAATTTTTGGAAACAAAAACGTGCTTGAACACCATAGCAACTACGATCCGAAAAATGAAAAATCTGAAAATACTGATGTTGCACAGGAGAAATTGAAACTTTCATCTGAAAACTGGGATATTCCTATTATTGTTACAACCAATGTCCAGTTTTTTGAATCTCTTTTTTCCAATAGAGTTTCTCGATGTCGTAAGCTGCATAATCTTGCAAAGAGTGTAATAATTCTTGATGAAGCCCAAATGCTACCTACGAGCTTTTTAAAACCATGTCTTGCAGCTCTTTCTGAACTGGTAGTCAATTATGGATCAACGGTCGTTATATGTACGGCTACTCAGCCTAATCTCAATGAGCTTCTGGACCAGCGCGTAAAGCCTGTTGAGATTATACACTCACCTCAGGAGCTGTACGAAGCTTTCAGGCGAGTTCATGTAGCAGATTTGGGAAATATATCCGACAGTGACCTTTCAGCCAGGCTAAAAGCACATAACCAAGTTTTGTGTATTGTTAATACTCGTAAACACGCACAAAATCTGTATGAGCAACTTTCTAAATCAGATAACTGTTATCACCTGAGTGCAAGACTTTCAGCTAAGTTAAAAGCGCATAAACAAGTTCGGTGTATCGTTAACACACGACGTAAACATGCACAGAATCTGTATGGACAACTTTCTAAATCAAATAGTTGTTATCACCTGAGTGCAAGAATGTGTCCGGTTCAGAGGAGAAAGAAACTGAAAGAGATCAAAGATTTACTGAGAAAAGGGGCTGAATGCCGGGTTGTTTCCACCCAACTGATAGAAGCTGGAGTTGATATTGATTTTCCCGCTGTGTATCGGGCAATGTCTGGAATTGATTCTGTCTGTCAGGCTTCTGGGAGATGTAACCGCGAAGGAAAATTGGCTTCTGGAGAAGTTTATGTTTTTCGATCTACTGAAGATTATGGAAAGGCAACGCACTGGCAGAGCCGGGTTGCTGAGATTGGAAGCATGGTCTTTGATGAATGGGATGACCCGTTATCGCTCCCGGCTGTGGATGGATATTTTGAGAAACTTTATTCATATGAAGGCGACGGACTTGATAAAAAGAGAGTTCTGCCCGCTTTTGAAGAGAGACTGAAGGATGTTGCATTTCCGTTTGAGGATGTAGCCAATGTATTCAACCTTATTGAGAATGATACGCGAGATATCATTATTCCTTATGATGAGAAAGCCAGATCCATTATCAAACAGATTCAACAGACTGGATTGCCTGGGAAGTACATTCGAAATCTACAGGGATATACAGTAAGCATTTATGTAGAAGAGTTCAAGGCACTCGAAAAAAGCAATGCGATCTTTTCGATAGATGATAGATTTTTTGTTTTGAAGAAATTGGATGACTATTATTCTGAAGATACTGGACTTTTAAACCGAAAATATAATGATGAAGACTTATTGCTGATTGCTTAAGGAGGTGATTTGAATGGGATTTGGAATCAAATTGAAAGTATGGGGAGATTATGCCTGCTTTACACGACCTGAAATGAAAGTTGAACGTGTAAGTTATGATGTCATAACTCCCTCAGCAGCGCGAGGTATTCTTGAAGCAATTTACTGGAAGCCTGCGATTTTCTGGAAAATTGATAGAATTCACGTTTTGAACCCGATAAAGTTTGACAACATCCGCAGAAACGAAAGGCCGGGAAAAATACTTGCAGGTAACGTGAAAGCTGCATTCAAAGGAAATGATGTTGCCCTTTATCAGGACTCCACCGAGGATACTGTTCAAAGGGCTTCCCTTGTTTTGCGTGACGTCTGCTATGTTATTGAGGCTCATTTTGAGATGACAGACCATGCAGGTCCCGACGATACAGTCGAAAAACACTACAATATCGCACTTAGACGGATGCGAAAAGGACAATGTTTTCATCACCCTTATTTTGGCTGTCGTGAGTTTCCGGTTCAGTTTGAGTTAATTGAGAATGAAGTTCCCGTGTCTTATTATTATGGAAAAAAAGAAGGAAAAAAAGATCTTGGGTTCATGCTTTATGATATTGACTTTTCTGACAAGATGAAAGCCGTCTTTTTCCGCGCCTGTATGGTGGACGGAGTTATTGATGTTCAGAAATGTCTGTCTAGCGGGGGAGTCTCATGATCATCCAATCACTCTGCCGCTATTATGATATTCTTGCTAAAGACGAGAACGCAAATATTCCAAAGCTAGGATATAGCAGCGCTAAAGTCTCATTTTCCCTTGTCATTTCTCCTGATGGCATTCTTTCGCATATTATAGATCTTAGAAGTGATGACAAGAAGCCAAAACCCAAAGATATTAATGTGCCTATCCAGAAGTCCCGCGCTAACGGTATATTTCCATATTTTGTCTGTGAAAATGCAAAGTATGTTTTTGGTGTCGAAAAAGTAAAAAAAAGTGAATTTGAGAAGAAATTTAGTTTGAATTCAAAGAACAGTACTGATGACTATAAAATACTTGAGGAAAATGATAAAGAAGTCACTCTTGTCCATCAGCGTTCCAGAGAGTGCTTTGAGGCTTTCAAAACACTTCACCATAGTATATTGGATGGTCTTAATGATCAAGAAGTCCGCGGATTCCTTTCTTTTCTGGATGGATGGAATCCAGAAGAGTTCCTCGAAAATCCAAAGACCAGAGAGTACAAAGATGATATTCTTGCTGGCGGAAACTGTGTTTTTGAGTGTAACGGGAATTTTTTGCATGAAAAAAGTGCGGTTAGAAACGCCTGGGAAACTTACTCTCAGAATGAAACTGGCAGCACGTTTGCCCAGTGCCTGATAAGTGGAAAAGTAGAGCCGGTAGCCAAGATACATCAAAAGATAAAAGGTGTTGTCGGGGCTCAATCGGCAGGAGCTTCCATTGTCAGTTTCAATAACGATGCTTTCTGTTCTTATGGAAAAGAACAGAGTTTTAATTCTCCAATCAGCGAATCCGCGATGTTTAAGTATACAACTGCCCTGAATCATCTTCTTTCAAGTCCCAGTAACAGGATAAGGATTGCGGATACTACAGTTGTTTTCTGGGCTGAGACAAGTAAAAAATCCTGTGAAAAATCCTGTGAAGAACTTGTTAAATTCTTTTTTGACCCTCCAGAACCAGAGAAAAAAGAAGAAAAAAATGTAGAGGGCTCTCGAGTACAGGACATAACCACAGTCAAAGAAATAGAGGAAATTCTCAATAAGGTCAGAATCGGCAAGAAAGTAAATCAAGAGGACATTGGGGCAGATCCAGAGACGAATTTCTATATTCTTGGTTTGTCTCCCAATAATGCACGGCTTGCTGTACGTTTCTGGTATGTTGCCAGTATTGGGAGTTTGATTGAAAAAGTGGCTCGTCACCATCTGGACATGGAAGTTATCAGAGATGATTATGGTCCAAGATATGTCTCAGTATATCGCCTGTTGAATGAGACAGTCCCTCAGAGTTCTGACAAAAAAACAGTTTCTCCACTTCTTGGTGGTCTTATTTTGCGCTCGATTCTTACCGACACAGGCTATCCTATCTCATTATATAGTGCAATCCTGAGCCGTGTTAAAGTAGATGGCTCAATAAATTTTGTCAGAGCTGGTTTTATCAAAGCATATCTACTCAGATTGAGCAGAGCTGGATTATCGAATTTGAGTCAGGATTTGATTACCATGAGTTTAAACGAGGAAAGTTCTAGTGTGCCATATCGTTTAGGAAGGTTGTTTGCCGCTCTTGAAAAGGCACAGAATGATACGAACAGAGAGATGAAGAGCACCATTAACAGTAAGTACTTTAGCAGCGCCTCGTCAACACCCGCTGTTGTATTTCCTGTGCTGTTAAAACTTGCACAACACCACATTGCCAAATCAGAATGGGGTTTCAGGTCTAATCAGTTGATTGAACAAATTCTGGAAGGCGTGGATGAGTTTCCTGCGTACCTGAATCTTGAAGATCAGGGTATGTTCATGCTTGGTTACTATCACCAACGTAAGGCTTTTTTCACGAAAAAAGAGGTTCCATCAAATAAGGAGGTGCCATTATGAGCGAAATAATCAAGAATCGATATGAATTTGTGCTGTTGTTTGATGTAGAGAATGGAAACCCTAACGGCGATCCTGATATGGGAAATATGCCCAGGGTTGATCCACAGACAGGTAATGGAATTGTTACCGATGTTTGTCTGAAGAGAAAGGTCAGAGATTATGTTGATCTTGTGAAAAGTGGAAACGCAGGATATGAGATCTATGTTAAATCCGGTGCTGTCCTCAATAGTCAGCACAAGAAGGCCTATGATTACCTTGGAATAAACCCAGATTCCAAAAAACCCAAAGATGACGAACTGACAAAATTCATGTGTCAGAATTTTTTTGACATTCGGACATTCGGTGCTGTAATGACAACAGAGATTAACTGTGGTCAGGTTAGAGGGCCTGTACAGTTCAGTTTTGCACGCAGCATTGATCCAATTTTCCAGCAAGAAGTAACAGTTACTCGTTGTGCCGTCACCAATGAGAAAGATGCTGAAAAAGGTCAGACTATGGGCAAAAAACAGATTGTGCCGTATGGGTTGTATCGCGCAGAAGGATATGTCTCCGCTCATCTGGCTAAAAAGACCGAATTTACAGAAGATGATCTTGAACTTCTCTGGGACAGCCTGGTCAATATGTTTGAGCATGATCATTCGGCAGCAAGGGGAAAAATGTCTGCAAGAAAACTTATTGTTTTCAAGCATAACAGTGAACTTGGCTGCTGTCAGTCTCATGTCCTTTTCGATAAAGTGAAGGTGGAAAGGCTTTCCTGTGATATGCCTTCTCGTTCTTTTGCAGATTATAAAGTAACAATTGCAGATGACATGCCGAATGGTATTGAATTAATTGAGAAATTATGATCGAAAAGAAATATGCCGAAGATGAGTTGCTCTCGTTGTCAGGCATACAACAGTCGCACCCTTCGCGGGTGTGTGGATTGAAATAACTCCCATTGGAGAATTACATCTTTTCCAGGTCGCACCCTTCGCGGGTGTGTGGATTGAAATTGGTGGACATGTGGGAAAAGTGCTCTCGGCGGGGCGTCGCACCCTTCGCGGGTGTGTGGATTGAAATATATAATGACCTCGCCTGGACATACGGTTTTGAGGTCGCACCCTTCGCGGGTGTGTGGATTGAAATTAAGGTAAGAAAATGAGATGTACATATATCCCATTTGTCGCACCCTTCGCGGGTGTGTGGATTGAAATAGGTGAAAAAAGACTACGTATACTTCTTTCTGACGTCGCACCCTTCGCGGGTGTGTGGATTGAAATTACAATTAAGGGAACGACAGTATCAAACTCTAAATAGTCGCACCCTTCGCGGGTGTGTGGATTGAAATCAATATATAAGATTGATAGAACAGATCCCGCACTGTCGCACCCTTCGCGGGTGTGTGGATTGAAATTGAAATTACGGAGAAAGATATCAAATTCCGTTGTCGCACCCTTCGCGGGTGTGTGGATTGAAATCCTCAACATCCACATAAGAATAAGTCACGGAAGCGTCGCACCCTTCGCGGGTGTGTGGATTGAAATCTCTTTGCAGACCCATCATCCAGTAATTCCAGTTGTCGCACCCTTCGCGGGTGTGTGGATTGAAATTTTACTAGCTGGTGAGATGTGAGATAAAAAACCCGTCGCACCCTTCGCGGGTGTGTGGATTGAAATTTTAAAAGGATTAACTCTTTTAGCTCTTCTATTGGTCGCACCCTTCGCGGGTGTGTGGATTGAAATAGACCGATGCAAGAATAAACTACAGATTATACGTCGCACCCTTCGCGGGTGTGTGGATTGAAATACATCATGAAGCAAGATAACACCAGGTATTATTGTCGCACCCTTCGCGGGTGTGCGGATTGAAATATAAAAAGAGAGGGAAAGGCTTACTAATGGACGGTCGCACCCTTCGCGGGTGTGCGGATTGAAATTGGGTTGAAGGTCAAACCGTTGTCAAGAAACCTTATGTCGCACCCTTCGCGGGTGTGCGGATTGAAATTACTGCGTCTATACTGGTTACATGGGTCATTTGTCGCACCCTTCGCGGGTGTGTGGATTGAAATTAAAGGAGCGAAAGCGTACCAGGCTTTCTGCCTGCAGACTTCCAGAGCTTCAAATCCGCGTTGAGGTTCTTCAAACACCCTCCGAAACAAAAACATTAAATCTGAAGTTGAGTATGTTTTGGGTTAAGTTAGCGAGCAAAAGACGAGATGAATCACCTATGCCAGTAATTACCTTACAGTACGACGACCTTGAAAAACTCACAGGAACCGATAAGGAAACCATCATAAAAAGAGCGCCCATGATAGGGGCAGATATCGAAAGAGTTGAAGAGGAATCTATAGATATCGAGTTCTTCCCTGACAGGCCTGACCTTTACAGTGTGGAAGGAGCAGCCAGGGCAATGCGGGGTTTTCTGGACCTTGAGACCGGACTGTCCGAATATGAGATAAAGCCGCCCAGGGTTTCGATCTCGGTCAGTGAGGAGATCCTTAGAATCAGGCCTTTTCTTGGGTGTGCGGTTGTAAGGGGCATAAAATTCACATCCTCGTCCATAAAATCCCTTATGGACCTTCAGGAAGACCTGCACTGGGGGCTTGGAAGAAACAGGAAAAAAGTGTCTATAGGCGTACATGACCTCTCGAACGTTAAGCCGCCTTTCAGGTATATGGCCGTAGATCCGGGTTTTGAGTTCGTGCCACTGGACTACACCGAAAAAATGAGCATGACCGAAATCCTGGAAAAGCACCCAAAAGGCACGAGATTTGCACATCTTGTCAGGGGCTTTGAGAAATACCCAATAATCCTGGACTCAAACGATAACGTGCTTTCCTTCCCGCCTATCATTAACGGGACACTTACAAGTGTGACCGAGCGTACAACCGACCTCTTTATCGATGTCACTGGACTTGGAGAAGCCGTTTATACCGCCCTGAATATCGTTGTTACCGCCCTTGCGGAAAGGGGTGGCCAGATCGAATTCGTAAAGGTTATCAGGCCCGACTCCGGAGAACTTATCCTGCCTGACCTTGAACCGAAGACCAGGTTCATTACAAAGACTGAAGTAAAAGACCTTCTGGGCATGGAACTCTCCTTAGAAGAAATCGTTAAACAGCTTGAGAGAATGCGCTTTGGAGCAAAAGCCATTGACGAAGAAACCATCGAAGTAAAAGTCCCGGCTTACAGGGCCGATATTCTTCATAACTACGACCTTGTAGAGGATATTGCCAAGGGTTATGGATATGAAAACATCAAAGTAAGTATTCCTGAAACTTATACCCCAGGAAAGTCTCACCCGATTTCCTTACTTCGCGCTCCCGTAAACGAGATAATGGTAGGGCTCGGCTACTATGAGGTCATGCCGTTTACGCTTACCAACGAAAAAATTAACTTCGATAACATGCGCAGGCCAAAAACGGATGATGTTACCTATGTGCTTCACCCGATCAGCGAAGACCAGACAATGATCAGGACAACCCTGCTTCCGAACCTCCTTGAGATTCTTGCCTTAAACCAGCACAGGGAATTGCCTCAGAAGATTTTCGAGTTCGGCGAGGTCGCAAATAACGAAATAACCGGCCAGCACGTAGCTGCAGTCTCGATTCACCCTCAGGCCAACTTTACCGAGATCTATGAGGTTGTAGACGCTCTGATGAGGGAAATGATGCTTTCCTACGAGGTAAAAGAGTCCGAAGATCCCGCATTCCTCGAAGGCAGGCGGGCTGATGTTTACGTCAGAGGCAAAAAACTCGGAGTCTTTGGAGAATTCCATCCTGAGGTCATAAACAATTTTGCCCTTGGATACGCAGTTGTCGGGTTTGAACTTGACCTCAATGACCTTATTGGTTAATATTGGTTAAAAATTAGATTTTAAGTTGAGAAGAGACTCTTCTCTCTTATTTCCTTCACTTTTATTTCAGCACATTTTTATTTCAGCACATTTTTATTTCAGCATTTTCTCCATTTCGGCTGCGATTTTTTGGACTTCGGATATTTCTTCAGTCTCAGCTAGCCTGTAAGTAAGTTCAAGCAGCCTTTCTTTCAGGGAGCCAAGTTCATCAAGGGTACAGTTAAGCTCTTCAAGAAGGACCCCCAGGGTTTTTATCTCAGTTGTCTCTGAAAACTTTTCAGGGCCTGCTTCTATAAGGAAAAGTGTCTCAGGAGAACTGAGGTCAACATCGTATTCTTCCTCGAAATCTCCCTTCGGGATCGTTTTAGACCAGCTCACACTCCTGATATGCCTGACAAAATCACTTATCTGCCGATACTCATAATCTCCGGTAACTTTTCCAATCAGCATCTCGTTCCTGGTTTTTAGTGGGACCGCCACAAGGTCTCCTTTCTTTATTTTTGTGATAAAAGAGTAAATCTCTCCTGCCCAGGCAGAACTACGCTCGTCCTGCATCCCGGGATATTTCTCAAGAATTAGTTTCTTTACCTGTCCTTCGTCTTTAATACTGGACAAATCCGGAAGTTCAGACCACCCGATTGTAATTATGCTGTTTTCCAGAATCAGCTCTTCATCTTCCAGGGTGCCTGCAGCTTTAAGTAACCAGAATTTCATGACTTTCCCCCTTTTCGTTTTAATTTTGCATTTTTCTAGAAATTCTACTTATATTCCCAATTTACCATTTTCCAGGTTCTTATAATTGGTTGTCAATCAACCGTTGCGCCGGTTGATCACGCCGGATAGGGTTGGGGGATAAGGTTCTCAAACCCAAATGATGCTCCGTCGTTTTCGCTCAAGCATTTTTTGAAAAGGATTGTGCCACAGCCGTTGCGCCGAGTTGATCACAAACCGTTGCGCCGGTTGATCACGCCGATAGGGTTTGGGGATAAGATCCTCAAACTCAAATGCTGTCCCGTCGTTTTCGCTCAAGCATTTTTTGAAAAGGATTGTGGACAAGCAGTTTTTGTCAAAAGGGTTTTTGAAAAGTCTTGAATGACATACTTGATGCGCTTGCGGTGGGCAGTTACTACAAAATTACATCCGTGTGATCTGTTACCGGAGATCTAAATCAGTACAATCGGAGCCTTAATCAGGTGCTACTGAAGGAAAGATTTCTCATTTAGAGGTTCGGCTGCTTCCATATAGTACTTGAAGAGCTCTTTTCCCCAGCACAGGGCTCTTTCCCCAAAAGACAGGATTAGCTGGTCTCTTAATTTTCCATTGTTTTCAAAGAGTTTAAATGCAACGACCTTATCCGTTACAATCAGAGATGGGATTGTTGTTGACCTTCGTGATATAAAAAGCCTGGAGTTCATGGCTCTGGACAGTTTCTCTGCTTCTATACGATTATTTAAAAATAAACGCTGTGCAACACTTTCGGTCATACAGAGTGCGATTTCAGCTCCACTCTCCGCAAGCTCTGTATAAAGTGAAGGAGCTTGAGGGTGAAAATAAGCTGCAAAGGTCAGTATCTCCCTTGAGCTTAGAATACTATCCCGGAGTATTTGTGGGGTTTCAAAAATGTGTCCGGCGTCAGGTTCCAGTAGCTCACAGTGCCCGAGTTCGCCTATTCTCTCCAGCAGGAAATCAGGAATCGAGCTTAAGTCGTGGCTCAGCCAGTACTCAGTATTTTCTTCTAAAAGCCCAGCCATACTGAGCATAGGCTGCATATTTTCAACTATTATCTCCCCGATATCGGACAAACTGTATATTTTATTTTTTTGGGTTATCAGGCCGGAATCTTTCATTTTTTTCAAATGGAGCTGGATTGAACTGGAGGTCACGTTAAGTGATTCTTTTATCTCACCGAAGTCTCTTGATTTTTCATTTAAGAGTAGTAAAATATCTTTTCTTCTACCCGAAAAAAGAATCAGGTTAAGAAGGCAGTGTTTCATTTTTGCTCACTTCCGGTCTCTACCTTTGCCTCTATACCAATATCATAAAAACTTTTTGATTATAAGCCCACTGTATTTAACTATTTTATTGTATTTTATGTTCTATGCAGGATTTGATTTGTCCAGTTTTATTGGTTTAAGAAGTAGCAACAACAAAAAAGATAAACCTTGAAGTATATTTTCGATTTTTAGAGCAGGTTTTTGGTTATTAAATTAATGTGGTGAGAACACTGATTCCTGAAAAAAAATTCTCTTTACATTACAAAGATTCTGAAGAAATTGAACCTCTTAAATCTGGCTGTTTGGTTAATGGTTCAATCAGTAATTCAATCCACAGTTATGGTATTTCGGTGAATAACCCAATAGACAATGTAGTCCACAACTCAATGAGAAACTCAATAAATAACTTGGTCAATGACCCAATAATCTCGATAAATAACTCAATGAATAACTCAATGAATAACTCAATGAATAACTCAATGAATAACTCAATGAATAACTCAATGAATAATTTGTCCGGTAGCTCAATAATTAACTCTATTGGAATGGAATTTGTCCTGATTCCTGCTGGAGAATTTAACATGGGTTCTCCAATGCGTGAAAAACGAAGGAAGCTCTGGGAAAGCCCTGTGCATAAAGTAACAATCGAAAGGCCTTTTTACCTTGGCAGGTACCCGGTCACACAGGAGCAATGGCAAAAAGTCATGTGGGACAATCCTGCGTACTTCAAGGGCGAAAAGCACCCGGTTGAAAACGTTTCCTGGAATGAGATTCAGGTCTTTTTCCGGAAACTCAATGCTCTGGAAAATGCAGATGGAATTTCCCGAATCTACCGCCTTCCAACTGAAGCCGAATGGGAATACGCAGCCAGGGCAGGAACTGAAACCGCTTATTTTTTTGGAGATAATGAATCGAAACTTACAGAATATGCCTGGTTTCTGGAGAATTCAGGGTTTGAAACTCATCCTGTCGGCCTGAAAAAACCAAGTCCCTGGGGACTTTACGATATTTATGGAAATGCAGGGGAATGGGTACAGGACGAGTACCATATCAGCTACAAAGGCGCCCCGGAAGATGGAAGGGCCTGGGAAAATCCTTTCCCAAACGTATCCACTCCAGTAAGGATAAGGAGAGGCGGAGGCTGGAATGGAAACGCAGGCTGCTGCCGGTCGGCTGAAAGACTTTTTGCGGCCCAGGATAAAAAGTTAAATAGCCTGGGATTCAGGGTGGTTAAGGAAGTTTAATTCCAGTGAAATCACATCCTGTATCCTGCATCAGAGTTTGCCAGCACAACTTTGATTTTTATTGCGTTTATGTCGTATACAGAGTTTGATTAATCCGGTTTTATTGGTCTAACCTAACTTCCGCATTTTTAGGCGCATATATGCTTTTCTGTATCTCTGCGAGGTCATATGATTACGATTTAGAAATTTTTACCTTACATATGATGTGCTTAAGTTTAAGCACATGTATCGATATCAAACTACATTTATGTGCTTAAAAATGCGGAACTAAGGGTCTAAGAGGCAGTAATAGCAAAATAAAGATAAAATTTTAGTAACTATTCAGCCTATCTAAATATGTCTATTGATATTGATTCTAGTGAAAGCAAGAAATCAAAGAAATAACCTATAGAAGAAGAAGAAACGCAGTCATTTGCCAACAGTTCCATAAAATCAATTTGCAGAAATTTGTCTATTGAATTTTTGCAAAGATGGCTATTGATTCTGTATTATATAGGCTGAATAGTTACAAATTTTAGAGTATATCTTCATTTGTATTCGATTAAGATACGATCTATTAAAAATGTGTTATTTTTGTTGTTTTTTCTGTAAACTTATAAATGTAAATCGAGATGCATAGATGATTGCAGTAGTCATTTTGACGTTAACAGATTTCTTAACCGAATACAAATGAATTAGATTTCATTTTTCTTTTCTTTTTTTTAAAGAGATAATAATAACGGTTAACAAAATAATTAAAGCAACACCAATAAAAATTAACTTTGGCAATATTTTACTAGTTGGGGCTTTTTCAATATCATTTTTATTATTTTTAAAAATATTACCACCTGTTATATTATCATTAGATCTTTCAATATAAAACCCGATGATATTATTATCTATCTCATTTATATTATATTCGTTATTGTCTTTACATTCACATGTGTCAATACCATATTTGTTAGAGTATATTTTATTGGCGGAGAGTTTATTGCCAGGTGCGTTCTCTAGATAAATCCCTTCTGAATTTTTTAATATACTATTACTCTCAAGAGAATTATTAGTTGAATCTTTCAGATAAGTACCAAAATAATTTTTTTCTGCAGTATTACTAATAAGTATGTTACTGCTGGAACTAGAGATCGAGACTCCACAATCCCGATTCGAGTAAACATAATTATTTTTTATATCGTTGTAATTTGATTCTGTAAGAGTAATCCCCGAATATTCAGTTGAATTTACAATATTATTAAAAAGAAGATTACTAGTTGATCTTTCAAGAAAGATACCCTCCATTTTATTTTTAATTGCACTGTTATTTTTTACATTATCTTTGCTACAATTACTTAGAGTAATTCCAGAAAACTCGTTTAAAGTTATAGAATTATTTTCAACTGTGTTATATGTAGAGGAATAAAGAGAGATGCCTGACCCTTTATTCAAATTTGCAATATTATTAAGAATTTCATTTCTACTACAGTTATCTAGAGTAATTCCATCAAAACCATTTGAATTTGCTGTATTATTTTCAATTATAATATCTGTGGAACAATTGAGAAAAATGCCCTGATTTCCATTAGAGCTTGCTGCATTGTTTAAAATTTTAGTATTGCTAGAAAATTCTAGCCAAATTCCGTCATTATTATTAAGAAGATCATTACTAACAATCGTTGAATTGTGACACTTATAAAAGTATATCCCAGCATAAGGTAACCTTGAGCCAGTTATAGTGAAACCGCTTATAGTTACATTATCTGCAGTAACGTTAAATATAAAATCTTCATCACTGGAAGTTTTAATTATTGTATTTTCGGGTCCAGATACTGATCTAATTATCAAGCTTTTAACAATATCAACATTTTCTATATAGGTACCAGAGTTGACAAAAATTGTGTCACCTTCTGATGCAGAATCGACGGCTTTTTGTATCGACGAATAAGCAGCTTTTCCATCTTTGCTTACAGTTAAGGTAGAAGCCTTGGCACTTTCCGTAATCAGAAGTAGTATAAAGAGAAATAGCAGAATACGAATACAAATAGTTGTATTGTCTCTTAATTTTAACATATTAACACCATTAATCTATAATTTGGTAGCAATATTTCAAAAATATGATTCTCAACCTATAAGCGTTTAATATTTGAAAAATTATTTGATTTTAATTTATTATTTATGTTAAACATTAGAAAAGCTCAAATATCTGATCTCTTACATTTCTTATATTAATATATTAGAAGGGCAAAAAGATGAATTCAGATATAGTTGAGATTTGGTCCACAAAAATAGCAGAGGTTGCAGCGCCAGAAGAAGTAGATTTTGCTCCATTAATAACGGAAGCCTTCATCCAAGGTGGAAATGAAAGAGAAAGTCTTTTCTCCAAACAACAGGAAAATGTACTTGGAGGGTTTGGCGGCACAGAAGCTATAATGTTGTTTCCTTTGATATTGCAGGGTATAGCAAATACTGCTCAATTGATTACTCAGATTCTATCTCCTGTATCTCCTATAAAAGATATACAGAGTATATTGAATGAAATGAAAGATCAGCACGAAACAACATCTTTTAATCAAAAGAGAATGGAAGTTTTGCCCGAGGAATTTCGTACAAGTTTAAAAAATTTCTTAGAGATTTTTACAGACGAGGTCTCAAAATCCGGGCTTCCAAAAGAGAAGTGTGAAATAGCTGCATATCATACTCTGTTGAGATTACTTGAAGAACCTTCAGGATCTATTTGTTTTGTAAAAGAAGTATCAAAGTCTAAAAAGTGAATTCCTAAATGAGTAAAGAAATGCTTCAAAAGAACTGTGCGTTACCACCCTGGCTGTGGTTTTGGCTAATATCCTATTTGTTGATGTTTCCTATCGAGTTAAATTATTGGAAATCGTACTCTATAGACCTCATTTATGTTTCAGACCCTTTATTTCTTGCAAACATCCCGGAACTATTGCCTTCATTAGCATTGTTTTTAGGGGTCATTACTGTATTTTTTCCAAAAATCCGTGCACATCGGCTAGAAAGAAGATTCTCTCTTGTTGAAAAAAATTCCGCTTTACTGAAATTGCCTGAAAGAATGAAGCAGACAGGCGCAGATATTGAATATTTCTTGAAAGTTCATGTTCCAAATATACAGATTAAAGCTAATTTTGGCCTTTTTAATCAGAATTGTTTTTTATACACTTCAGGATACCACAAAACCTCCCTAGCTCTATTCGGAGGCATTCTAATACTCTGGAAATTAGACCGAAAAGTTGCAGAATCTATTCTCTTACACGAAATTGGACACTATCGAAATGGAGATGCTTTCATAATAGGCGCAGGAAGCTTTTTTGAGTGGGTTCTTAGACACTGCTTAATTATTACTACACTTTTTTTCATAATTCCATTTATTTGGAATATGACTAACCAAGAAGTTACCTTTTTTTCTAATAATGTTAATCAAGAGCTCATTTTTTTAGATATTATGAAAGATAACGGAATGCCTATAAAAGAGATTATTTTTAGTTTTCTAACTTTTTTATTTTCAACAATTATTTACAGATTTAAATATCACCTCTTTGTTACACTTCCTGGGATATTATTACCCATATTCTGGTTGCTGTTATGGACAATTAACACTTTCATTCCACCTATTGCTGGAATTTGGTGTGCAGAAATGAATGCAGACAGATTTATGAAAAGGAAGTCAACTTCTCCAGATGCTCCGGCAAAGGCTTTAGATAGAATCTCTGAAGATGTGTCGATTGTCAATTGGCTCATATCACAGGTTTCTCACCCTCCAAAATGGCTCAGGAAATGGGCGATAAAAGACACTAAAAAAAAGGAAAGTACATTGGTATTTCTTTTAATATTTCCACTTGCTTACTTCATAACACTGGTAGAGCCTTTTGTCCGGGTTTTGACAACTTATTCTATTGGGGAAAGAAAAATAACTGATGCTCTGGAAGTATTAGATATAAGTACAGGGAATTATTTACGCATAGTCTATAATATATGGCTTTTTAGTGCTTTTTTTATTCTATTGTGGCCGACTATGTCAGTTTATTGGATCAATTTTTTTTCAGGAAAAGTTGAACTTCCAAATTGGGAAGATTATAATGAATATATCTTGGGTGCTGGAGTTGTATTTTGCTTGTTTATTTTAGGATACTTTATTGCTTAATTTTATTAAAGTATTCACTATTCTCTTTTGATATTATTTGAGAGCAAGTCATAGAGGGTTATACTTGTGGCCTTCTAGACTTAGTTTTTATTTCAAAATTTGAAGGGTCTTCTATTCTAGCCATGTGAATTACAATTATAGGTATATGAAGTGAACGTATAGAATCAAAATGGGAATATTCAGCCAGGGCCAGAAACTCAACTACCTTAATCTTTCGGAGATAAAGAATCAAAACGCGTAGAATACGCCTGGTTTCTGGAGAATTCAGGGCTTGAAATCCATCCTGTAGGCCTGAAAAAACCAAGTATCTGGGAAAATCCTTTTCCAAGCGTATCCACTCCAGTAAGGATAAGGAGAGGCGGAGGCTGGAATGGAAACGCAGGCTGCTGCCGGTCGGCTGAAAGACTTTTTGCGGCCCAGGATAAAAAGTTAAATAGCCTGGGATTCAGGGTGGTTAAGGAAGTTTAATTCCAGTGAAATCGCATCCTGCATCGGAGTTCGCAAGCACAACTTTAATTTAAAAAAACCCAGAAGAAACTCTTGTTTTCGGCCAGGCGCAGGCGTAAGGACTTTTGGCCAACACCCCACGTCGTTTTTGCTATTTACCATTTCAAAAGTAGCCTTTTTGAAGATCTCATCACTTAAAGTGTACGAGTCGTTTGTTCATCAGGTAGAAGTGAAAGGTTTTTCTTTCTTTTCCCGGACTATTCATTTAGTTTCATAGATTTATTTCTGGCAGAGATCTTTGAGAGTCATAGTGTTGTTGCCATTCAGACAATAGCTTTCCAAGTACTCGACGACCAGCTAAGGAAGGACTTAAGATACTGACGCTCCACGTCATAGAGACGCTTAAATCCGTAATCAACTTTGGAGGTCCTCTTTTTCAAAAAAAATAAGTTTGCTGAGGTGCAAATTTTCAGCAAATGTGGACCATACCGTCATCAGATGGGCAAGGTTTTTTTGTTTCGGATTTTCTACCATTTTCAAAAAACTGACATGCATTTTCAATATCGTTAACAAGAATTGCTGCCATGTCCGAAGTGAAGTTTTCTCTTACGACAATGCGCATTATCTCAATATCAGCCGCATTTTCCGGAAGACAGTATGCGGGAACTATCCAGCCCTTCTCTCTCAGCTTATACGAAAGCTGCTGCAGGGAATAACCAGTTTCCTCTTTTTGTCTGAAAGCAATTATAGGAAGCCTTTCTCCTTTGTTCAAAATTTCGAAACGGCCCAGTCTATCAACCCTCTCGGCAAGATCCTGGGAAACCTCAAGGATATTTTTCATTATCCCAGTATAGCCAGCTCTTCCGAATCTTAAAATATTGTAATATTGGGCCACGACCATTGCACTGCCTCCTGAAAAGTTCAGGGTGTACGAATCTTCCATTTCTCCGAGGTAGTTCACATGGAAAATCAGGTCTTCGGGAAGGTCACTTTCGTCACGGAAAATCAGCCAGCCAAGACCCGGATAAGTTAATCCGTATTTATGTCCTGAAACGTTTATCGATTTTACTCTTTCCAGTCTGAAGTCCCACTCAAAATCAGGTTCGGTAAATGGCAATATGAAGCCGCCACTTGCAGCATCTATGTGGATGGGTATGTCCCAGTCTTTTTCTTTCTTGTATCCCAAAAGCAAATCATTAATATCCTTTACAGGATCGATTTCTCCTGTAAAAGTTGTTCCCAGAACGCAACCAACACAGATTGTGTTCTCATCAATCTGCTCTGAGACAGCATCTGCCGTAATTGTACGTACATCTTTGTCTATAGGAATTTTTCTAGCTTCAACGTCAAAATATTTGGCAAACTTATCCCAGCAAACGTGAGCGTCATTTCCAAAAATTATGTTTGGCTTGCCTGTGCCTCGCCCTGAGTTTTTCCAGCTCCATTTGTGAGCCAGCAGACCCAGCATTATAGCTTCTGAAGAGCCAGCTGTTGCCGTACCCATGAATTCGGTATGATGCCCATTAAAAAAGCGCCCAAGCATATTCACAATATTCCTGTGAATAACTTTGTCAGTTTGAGGATATTCGAAAATATCTATGATGTTTTTATTTATGTTTTCCATGACAAGCTGGTCTGCTTCCGGTTCCATCCATGTGTTGACAAAACTTGCCAGGTTCAGGAAAGGATTGCCGTCGAGGCTCTGTTCATCATGTACCAGTTGATAAGCAGCTCTTGGACTCATTCCCTTTTCAGGGAATTCATACTTTGGAATTCCTTTTTCTTTGACCTTTGGGATATATCTGGCACTGTATGCTCCAACACGATACTTTTTAGACTCGTCTAAAGTTTCCAGATTTACTTTCTTTGAAATCATGACTTCAACTCCTAAAAACACAATTGCAAAATACTTTGCCTTTTACAGCTTACTTTGAAAAATAACGAAAAAATGAGAAACAATTGAATGCAGAGTTTATGCTTCCAATTATTGTATTATTCACTTTTTATGCTTCCAATTATTGTATTATTCACTTTTCTTAAAAAGTTCCTGAATAAGATTTGTTACTGCCTTGTAAAAAGTTTCCACTGTGTCTGCCTTAAGGCGTTCGCCCCCGGTATGAGGGTTCATTATAGTAGGCCCTATAGAAATGCAGTCTATAGAGTCACCGTATTTTTCCACAATATAGCTGCATTCAAGGCCTGCATGGATTACGGTTTCCTTGTGGCCTTCAGGGTATATTTGCTTGTACACTCCATCTGCTTTATGAAGTAAGTCCGAATCGTCATTTGGTTTCCACGCCGGATAAGAATCACTTACTTCTACCGTGTGCTTGAAGAGTTCCCCTATTGATTTTTGTATTTGGATAAGGGAAGTCATGGAATCCATATCCGAACTGCGGTTTGAAGCCTTGATTAGCACGTTTTGCAGGATAATATTTGCCAGGTTACTTGAAGTTTCCACCAGATCAGGTTTTTCCGGGATCATGCGGATGGCTCCATGGGGTATCCGCTGAAGCAGGCACAGAAGTGCATCTGTCGATGCTTCATCAAAAGAATTTTGAGTTACCTCTTCAATCTCATAAATTAAATTCTCCTCTGGTTGAGACTGTACCTTTAAAGCTTCACAGTAAGCCTTAAAATCATTTACAAATTTTTCCTTATCGCCGCTAGGAATGGTAATTATGGCGCTGGCACAGCTTGGAATTTTGTTTGAGATAGGATCTTCATCTCTTTGCAATGAAATAAGACGAAGATCATAACTTTTAATGCCCTCGCCATCAATATCAATATTTGTTAGCCGCTTATTGAACCTGATGAGGATTTCGGTGAGAACTTTGATGGCATTAAGCCTTCCACTATTGATGTTGATTCCGGAATGCCCTCCAAGAAGACCTGAGATTGATAATTTCAGGTTGATAAAACCGCCTGGAATACTTGATAAAGTAAAATTTCCTTCGTACTGGACACTACACCCTCCTGCACTGCCATAAATAATAGTATCCACAACTTCAGCGTCAAGATTTATGTACCTTCTACCGATCAAGAGACTTTTATCAAAATTTGCAGCCCCTCCCATATCGGTCTCTTCCTGAACCGTGAAAAAACACTCAAGTGGATAGTCTTTGAGTTTCTCATCCTCCAGAAGGGTAAGGATGCTGGCTACCCCAATTCCGTCGTCTGCACCCAGGGTGGTACCTTTTTCTGGATTATCAATGCTGTCAGTATGCCCTGCTTTTATCCATTTTGCACCTTCGTTATCAAGATAACCAAAGACATTTAATGGAAAAATTTTCTTATCAGGGGAACATACCATATCCATATGAGCCTGTAGAGTGACATAAGGCTCACTGGCATAATCCCCTGAGCCCTTTCTACGAAGGACGATTACTCTTTCTCCGGGATCTTTAGCTCCTGGATCATAATGAATGACTTCTACACCTTCTATTTTTTTGGCACACTCTATAACATACTCACGAACCTGGTTCTCCTCACCAGATGGGTGATATTTTGTTGTTAGTTTCATAAAATGGTCATGCACTGCCTTTGGCTCAAAAGAGTCATCTAATATTTCTGACATTTACACCTTACTCCTGAATATTTATCGCATAAGCTCTTTCGCTGTATTGATCATTCAGAAGTACATCTCAAAGAAACCAGCATTTGATCTTCTTTTATCTGGACAGAAAAATAGTTCAGAATTATTACAAAGTTGTTTATGGATAATGATTCCCCTGACATGTTATCCAATTGAACAAACAGCATTGTTTTAGTTTATTTTCGAGAACATCTTCATTACTACCGTTTTTATTTTGATATATTTCTATAATTTTGTAATAAGAATCCCGGAGGAATTGTTTAATGTTTGATAATACTTGCGCGCCTGAAACCCAAAATAAAGCAAAACTGTGTTTATTTGAAAATGCACGTTTTAGATATTTTTAACGTTTTACCGGGTGACTTATGCTCAACCGTGTAAGTATTATTAAAAATGTGTGACCGTGTATAAAATACTTTCCGCTTTTTATTAATCATTAATAACTTCACTCCAAAATGAGAAATTTAGTAGGACTTACGCACTTGAGGAACAAAATAAATAATAGCAAAGATTGTGGATTAAAGTCACGTATTAAACCGTTTACTGCCTGATGCTATTGATTTTTCAGTTAAACTGCGTAAGTCCGAATTTAGGAAAGGAAGTTTAATCAAACAAGCTTTAATTAGACTTTGAAGAGTTTTAACCTCTGGTTTCAGTTCAAGTATATAGAAGTAGAATTTAAGACAACCAGTCACTAAGACAACCAGTCACGGAAAAAATGTAAAGTGGTATAGTTTCAGATTAATTCATACTTAGATAATTGAAGATTTATATATGAAAAAACATAAATAACGCGTCATCAAAAAGAATACTTGAATTTAAATACTTCTATCTTATAGAAGAGTGTGTAAGAATATAGTTCACGGCTTACAGTGGGGTAAAACACCTTAAATCTGATTTCTTATTCTTTATTCAGCACCCTGCCCCTGTCTGTTTTACTCCGCAGGCAGGGGGCAAAAGAGATTCTGGTGCTTTCAACAATCTAGGAGGCGATTTAGATCGTGTCTATTCAGAGAGACACTTAGTTATGCTACTCGTGTCTGTTTGGTAGAGACACTTAATTATACTACAAACCAGTATTTAATACTTTTGATTTCTTTTTTACTACTTTGTATTACATATTATAATTATTGTTTTACTTAAGCTGAGGAAAATTCTTTACGGAATTATTTCCAAATAATTTTAGATGAACTTTTGATAATATGCGGTTGACAGAAAATTGCGTGACCGGAAATTTATCAACCGATAACAAGTTTCGGGAAATATTCAAAGAGCATAGATATGCCCTGCTTTTCAAGCTCAGGTATTCTGTGCAGGCTGTGTGAAAAATGCAGTGTGAAAACGGAGATCTTCCTCCATTCAAATCTGACAGTATCATCCCGTTAACTGTCTAAAACGTGACTTTAATCCACAGTCTCTGACGTAATTGATTTTGGTTCTCAAGTGAATAAGTCCTAAATATTTAGAACTCGGACAAAAAAGTTTTTAAACATTATTTTCTTCAATAGATTAGGGTGTTGTACAATTGACAGATTCTAAAACTAATATTCAATGTAGCAAAAATAGTTCTAAATTTCTTTTTTTAAACAAAAAGACTATTATCAGGCTTTATATCGTTATAGTCTGGTTTACAATTGCGCAAATCTTATTGATTATGACTGAGATGGCATCTTATGAAGACATTAAGTATTTCTTCTGGATAGAATCAGTCTTAGTGCCATTATTTTTTGTGCTGTATATAAAGGGAGTACCAGATCACCTATCCAGAGAACAAGAAAAAGAACAGAAAAAGGCAATCTTTGTGCTTGTCTTTTCTTTTGCATGTATGTTAATGGTGCTTTTTATGGCTATGTTAAATGGGTAATAAAATTTGTTCAAATGATGGCATCTGTGTACTTAATTCTTCAAATTAAGATGCCTGCTTAAGTGGCTCTGTTAATTTCCATTAAATACATAAGTTGTGCCTACAGTATTGAGCAGGAACTGTTCTGGCATTGCTTCTTCAAGCCTGTTTATGGCTTTCCAGCCTGTACAGTGCATGGGTACGACATAATCAGGTTTTATCCTTCGCATCTCATCAATTGTAGGCTGAATTATCGGGTCAAAAGTCCTGCCTGTCAGATGAAAACCTCCGAGCACTGCATGAACCTTATCCATTCCTGCAAGTTTTTTTGCGTATTCAACTGTGTTGATAATTCCGGCATGTGCGCAGCCGCTGATTACCACAAGCCCCTTGCCCTTAAGTTTTATCACAAGTCCCTGATCGTCCCGGAAAGGGTCAGTTGTCCATTTACCATTGATTTTTGCTTCAGCCCACGAAAACCCTTTTTCAAAAGCTGTTGTGCGTTCAACTTCTCCGGTTGTATAAATAAGGTCGTCTGCAACCGAGACAGGTTTTTCAGATTTTATTAAACTAACTCCTGCTGATTTCAGGGTGCTTTCATCAAGCGAAGGCACTGTGACCGGGCTCCCGATTGCGGGAACATTGAGACGCCTTTCAAGAAAGACATCGGGATGAAGAAAAAGCGGAATTTTAGTCTTTCCCTTTTCATTTAGAAACTTTAGGATTTCTTCTAGCCCGAAAAAATGGTCCGGATGTCCGTGACTGAGAATAATGGCCTCAAGCTCGCTCAGGTCGGCTTTCAAAAACCTTGCGTTACTAAAAAGGCAGGCTGGAGTTACTGCCGCATCCATCAGCAAGGTATGTTTCTCATCCCCGGCAAAGACTTTAATTAAACACGAAAACCCGTGTTCTGCAAGAAGTGTATGAGGAATAGGTAAATGCGGCCTTTTGCATATGTCAGTACTTTCTACCAGCATATCCGTATAATTATCTACCAGGATTGTTACTTCCAGCCGGTCAGCTTCCCGTATATTCAGCTTGTTCATATCGGTGTTATTCATATTAAACATCAGTAACTTTTAGTTTCTCTAACCGTTTTTGTAATACTACAGGATTTATACAGGGGATATAGGATTTATATGGGAATATAAAATTTATAGAGAAAATATAAAATTTATACATGTGAATGGATGGAAATCTACTCATCTATATGTTCTTCTCCATACTCATTGTGCTTTCCTTGCAGCTATCGCTATCCAGTCCCCGCCTTTACTGTATAACTCTCCTGAGAGACTGTTCCATGCCTGTTCAACTTTAAACCCATTCTTTTCAAGAATCCGACTTATAATTTCAAGGGAATAGTCATGCAGCCATAGCCTGTAAACCTTTACAGTCCCATCTTCATCCACGATTATATACTGATTTAGCCAGGTATCATTTTCCGGATAATCAAATCCTTCTTCCAGCACAAAGTGCCTGCCCGGTCTCCAGAACCCGCCTTCGGAGAAATACCACCTGTTTTTGAGCCCTTCCCGCATGCGTAGCTCTCTTGTGGACACGTCAAAGATGAAAATTCCGTCGTCCTTAAGTGCTCTGCGAACGAGGCTCAGGAGCATGTCGCGTTTTTCATCGGAAAAGGTACAGATTTCCCCATAGACCTGAAGAACGGCATCAAAAATCCCTTCATAATCGATATTGAAAAAGTCTGCACAAATATAATCGATATCATGTCCATCTCTTTCAGCCTGAGCCCGCGCATAATCTATAGACCGTCTGGAAAGGTCGATGCCAGTTACTTTCATACCTTCAAAACACAGCCTACTGCTGTACAGCCCTGGCCCACAGCCAAGATCAAGTACCCGATCTCCGGTTTTCAGGAATCCTGAGGTTACGAGATGGCAAACTGTTTTTTCGATCTCAGCATTTTTTCGACTAGCTCCGTCATGGGTCTGGTTAAGATGAGCTTCGAGCATGCTTTTCGAGATATATGGATCGTCCCAGAAACGAGGCTCACCGGGTTCGAAAAGAGGGGGTTTTAAAGGTTGAGAGAAAATAGAGAAAAGATTGTGGGGCATTTAAATAAATTATTTGAGGTTCTTATATATAAAGTAAATAGGACTTACGCAGTTGAACTGAAGAATCAACATTGTGTTATTCGATCAAACGAACATCACAAAACAGAGAGCATGACCTACAATTCCTAATATATGTCTTTCTATTGGAACACTGCCTGCCTTCAATTCTACCATGAAAAGCTTCATTTCTGTGATATTTTTAGCAAGCATAAAAGCAAAGGTCTTAATCTCAATAGTTTACCATTGGTCATCGATTAAGGAATTTTCTTTCCTAAAAGCTATCGATTTTGCATTAGAAGCCGACCTTAAATTCTGGCCTATATACATGAAATCGATATTCTGTTCCAGCCCATAACGGATTGAAATTTTTGATAAGTGTTGTGGAAATTGACGCAATTTGTCACGATTCCTCATTTAATCGATGATCAAATGAATAAAAATTAAAATGGGTATTATCCAATTGTACAAATCAAAATAGTGTACAAATCAAAATGGTGTACTTGACGGGGGGGTTAAAAACCGCTCGCCCCCAAATTAGCGGTATCTTTTACTCCTTTTTCTACAGAGAGAGAAGAGAATTATTTCTTTTTCTCTTTTCCTATAGTTATGCTTTTGTAAGGCTCGCCGGTTTTTTACTCTTTCTTTGTTCGTAAGTTCTTCCTGCTAATTTTTCTTATTTTCTCTTTTTCCTGACCCAGACTTTCCTTTATAATCTCACTTGTTGGCTTTTTTCTTGTCCACATACTTTTCTTCACTTTCGGCTTTTCTTCTTCGGTTCTTTCTTCTTCGTCTTCATCGAGATCTATTCCGAGCTTAGAATTTACGGAAAACAGGGCTTTTTTAGCCTCGATATGGTCTGGATTGAGCCGGAGGGCCCTTTCAAGAGCTCCGAGAGCTTCTTCATTTTTATCAAGGCCTGAAAGGGACATGCCTTTGCAGTACCAGGCATCGGAAGAATCAGGTTTGATTGAAATCGCTTTACTGCAGGCTGCAAGAGCTCTTTTGAATTTGCCGAGCTTGAGGTGGACAAGGCCTTTCCCTATCCAGGTCTTTGCATTATCAGGGTTTATTTTGAGGGCAGCGTCATAAGCTATCATGGCTTCCACAGGCCTGTCCAGGTTGTATAGAGCAAAACCTTTACCCACAAGGGTTCTTGCAAGGTTCGGGTTAAGATTAAGCGCGGCGTCATAAGCTTCTATGGATTCTTCATATCGGCCCAGATCCGCAAGCACAGAACCTTTTGCATGCCATGCTCCTGCAAGCTTCGGGTTTGCAGAAAGGGCTTTTTCAGAATCCGCAAGAGCTTTTTCGTGCTGCTTTAGCCTGCAAAGTACTGAAGTTTTTAGATTCCAGGATTTATCGCTGTCAGGTTTTATTTCGAGTAACCTGTCAAAGACCTGTAACGCATCTCCTTCCCTGTTGAGCTGCAGGAGCACAAAAGCTTTTTCGTAAAGGTAGTGAGGGTTTTCAGGCTCGATTTCAAGAGCTTTTTTAATCGCCTTTAAGGATTCACTATACCTTCTGTGCTTTAGAAACACTGCTGCCTTGCCAGCCCAGGCTGCGGCATCTTCAGGGTTTACCTTAAGGGCCTTTTCGTGTGCTTCAAGGGCTTTGTTCAGGCGGTCATAAGCTGTCACAGTAGTTCTATCGGTTCTGCCTGTTCTCTTGCCTGTTTTGCCTGTTCCACCCGCTCTACCACTTTTACCTGTTTTGCCTGTCCCATCTGTTTTGTTTGTTCTGCCCGGTTTTCCTGTTCGTCTGCTTCTATTTTCTTTAAAATCATTTGCCATAATATCAGTTCCATATGATTCGGTTTAGAGTGATGATACGGTTTAGAGTAATGATACGGTTTAGAGTGATGATTCGGTTTAGAGTGATGATTCTTTGCAAAGGGAAGTCAGTAGAATCCTGTACACACCCCACCTCTCCTTATGAGTAGTAAATTTTTCGGGAAATTTTATTCCAAACTCCGTTTTCTTATTTCAAGCTGATCCTGTTAATATTAAATCCAGGGTAATAGATTGTCTTGCAGAAAGGGAGAACTCACCCTTGAGCGCAAATTTATCTATTCAAGCTGTCTCAAAACTACATTTGATTCTACAAGTAAGATAATATGCTATGCTTCAAGGCAAATACATATCTGAATTTCAGAATAATTCTCGATCTGAATGTAAAGTCAACAATTCCAATATATCCAATTGTAGAAATGGGTAGAATTTTGAGACAACCTGCAAAAAGATGTTTTGGATTCTGAAGACATTGCAAAGTTATACAGGGTAAGATGAGACATAAAACTTCTTTTCAAAGAATTAAAAAGTGAATATAACCTTGATGTTCCTCATACAAAAAATGTGCACATAATTGAATTTCTAATATGGACTCCTATATTAACGTTAATCGCTATCAAAAGAATATATTCTATTGTAAGGAACTCAATACAGGATCATAAAAATGGATTATAGAACAGTAGTTACTTAATCTCTTTAAATCCCGTCTCATTAGACTAAACTATTTCTTGAGAATCAGAAATAAAAAACATTGAAACAGTTAAGTCTGCAGGCGATAAACAAAAAAATTGATGTAACCACTTGAAATTTTCAGTATTATTCTTAACTCATTTTTACCTGAGCTTTTCAAGCGGTAATGTATTGCTCGTCAAGTAGCGTAAAATTTTCTTCATCTAATTTTGCGTTATGAAGAGTTTTTACTTTAGAGAGCTGGTCAAATGATAAGTTTTTCACGTTATTTAGATTAGCTCCTTGAAGATTTGCTTCATGAAGGTTAGCTTCTTGAAGGTTTGCTTCTTGAAGGTCAGACTTTTGAAGGTCAGCTACATAAAGATCAGCTGCCTGGAGGTCAGCCCCGCGCAGGTCGGCTCCATAAAGACTAGCTCCCTGGAAGTTAGTTCCTTGAAGATTAGCTCCTTGAAGGTTAGCCAGATGGAGATTGGATAGCTGGAGGTTTGCTCCTTGAAGGTTAGCCCCCTTAAGGTTTGCCCTTGTAAAGTTAACCCCTTGAAGATTAGCTCCTTGAAGATTAGCTCCTTGAAGATTAGTGCCTACACCCTCTAAAAGGTAAGAATTTGAGAGGTCGGCTCCTTGCATGTTTGCATCCTGGAGGTTTGCCTCCTGGAAGTTAGCCCCGCGCAGGTCAGCCCCGCGCAGGTCAGCTCTATAAAGATTAGCCCCTTGAAAATCAGCCTGTGTAAGGTTAGCTTTTATGAGATAAGCTTCCTGAAGGTTAGCTTCTTGAAAGTTAGCCCATATAAGGTTCTTTTTTTCAAGATGAGCGCCTGGAAGGTTAACTCCTCTATAGTTTTTTCTCTCTATAATGTTCATATGTAATAATTGGTGTTCCATAAAAATAAATATTACTATTCTAGGAAGATACCATCCGTTCTCCGAGGTTCATTCATCCGGAGCGAAATTTACAGGCTAACTGTGTTCAAAAAAAGGGAAATCTGGCTCTTCGTTATTCCCTATGGATAAGATGGTTTCAATTCAAGACCACGTTGGTTTTTATGAGAATACAATGAGGATATCCACACAAAACAACGAAGAGCCTTTGTCCAGAGTCAGGCTTTCTGCAGGCTTTAATTCGATCTTTCTGCAGGCTTTAATTCGATCTTTCTGCAGGTTTTAATTCAATCTTTCTGCAGGTTTTAATTCAATCTTTCTGCAGGTTTTAATTCAATCTTTCTGCAGGTTTATAATTCAATCTGCTTTTCAACGCCACCGATTATTACTTTAAAACTGCCTGCCGGTATAGACTTAGTATTATATTCATAGTTGAGATTTCCTTCTGAATCTACTTCCACCTCTTGCACAGCTGTGATCTTGAGTTTGACAGTAGAACCACTTGCCTTTCCATCGATCCTGATATTATATGTCCCTGGAGGAACACCCATCTGGGAAACAGTAGCAATCCCGTTTTGTGCCTTTGCGCTTTTTGTTAACCACAGAATAATCTTTGCTCTCACATTAAGGTCATCAGCTCCTGTTGCCTGCACCGTAAAACTGTTGTCGAACCCGGAGGGGATTATTATATTTTCAAGCATGTACTCGTATTCTCCATCCTGTACCGTTACATCTTTTTCGAAGGACACCTGAACTTTCGCAGTATCTCCCACAAAGCCGGTTCCTTTTATCTCTATTACATCTCCAGCGGAATTCTCAGGAGTAAGTTCCCAACTGCCAGCTCCATCTGCTCCAGAAGACAGGTTTGAATTGTTGTAATCGATACGAATTGGGCCCGCGAAGGAATTGAAAATCAGATCATTATTTTCCAGGTACTCCAGCAATGCATATGCCCCGTTTCCGAAGTTCGCATCGCCAAAAATCGTTTGATGGACAGTTTCACCGGTATCCCAGTCAAGTCCGAGCACTTCCCAGCCATCTGGCAACCTGTAACCATTGATGAGGGCCATATTACCCAACTGGCTGTAAATCGGAACCATGCTCGTCGACGAAACATCTGATCTTGCCCATACTGAAGACCATTCATTTGTTGATGTGTTCCATTGGAAGCGCTCGGCACCATATGCAGTATCATATGCCGGGCCCATGAGCGAGACCTGAAGAATCTTGTTCTGGCCTAACAGGTCAGAGCTGACATTTTCCGGAATGTTATTCACAACAAAGGCCCCGTATCCAGATACGACTACGGACTGCTCCGTCTGTATCCACTCGGGAAGGGTTGTAAAATTGCAAGTTACCGGAATCTGCCCTGCGATACGTTCGGATCCCTCAGGGATTTCGTCGCGCCAGAATGCCACCAGGTTCATCTGTTTGGCACCATCGGTTATGGCCGCCAGCTTATCCTCATCGTCGCCGAATCCCATGAGCGTTGGAGTGGACCCTGTGCCATTGCCTACCTTGATCATAGGAGGTTGTTCCGAATTGGTATATGGGCTTGACCATGCACCATCAGCTTCATTGTCGGAAAGATTCTTGCCGTTCCAGACGAGCTTGTGCATGACACTATCACTTGCCAGATATATGCCATTGTTTTCATCTACAGCAACTGAGTTGCTAACGTACTCACCGCTCCCAAGCTTGTAAAAAGATGTAGAGGTTGTGTTGAGGTCGCGATTGATGACTGCCACTCCATTGCTAAAAGTGATAATAAGGTAGCCGTCGTATGTCATGGAAAGGCCAAATAATCTTGCGTACGGCGGGTGGTCATCGCCCTGGATAGCAGTGACTACATCTTCTAGCATGTAGAGTTTCTTTATGCCTGCAGATGGGTTGTTCGGATCGTTTAATGCAAACGCGTAGAGGTTATCTCCATAATTTGTATACAGCACGTTTTCGTTATCGACTACCGAGTACAGCCCATTCCCAAAGCGGTCTGCGTAATTTTCACCGAAAAGGCTTTTCAAGGAACTATTCATCGAGCTTGTGTTCATTCCCACCGCAGACGACTCGCCAAAGGTACTGAAATTTTCATCCGGAACAGCCGGAGATGAGTTGTTTGACGCATCTGCAAGTGCCTCATATTTTGCCACCGCAGTCCAATTGTTGTCGGTCGCATTAACGTAGCTTACGCGATCGCTTCCAACTGCCCACATGTAACTCTTATTAGTGGATGCAAGAGTTATGATGTTTATCGGGCCGCCAGAGACAGTTGGTTGAGTCGTTGGGTCTACAGTGAAGTTACCGCGAGGAGGCCCGTAGGGTGTAGAGTCGCTCTGCGAAGAGTCAAAATGTGTGATGGCATAAAGTGAAGATGCCAGGTAGGGATTAACAGTGGGTCCGTTGACCACGTCGGATGTGGTATTTGCGGATTCCTCAGCATAGGCGTTTGGAATGACGCCAAAAAGCACGATAGCGCACACCGAGATTGCAACCGTTAATACTAATCTTTGATTTGATTTCAGAGGATTTTCTATAGTCTTCATGAACCGCACCTTTTGATTTATTTATATTTGTATAAAGTTTAGGTGCTTGAAGTATAAAATGTATCTTATTCAAGTTGTATAATAAAAAATAAATTTTTCATATATGATGAAAATTTAAAAATGTGGTCAAGTTTGAAAAACAGAATCTTAAGACATATTTTACTATAATGTGAATTTAAACTATAATGTTTCATGTACTTGATTTTATACATCGAGTGCGTAAGTCTTTGGAATTAAGTACTATTTTTAAGGTCATTGTGTACATGAGTTTCGGAATAGTTTATGATCTTTCTATAAAGTTTACCTTATCAAGTATCCAATCCAGTTTCCACAGATATACACAGGTATGCGATCTATTTTCCCGATCTGTCAGTAATTCAAAAATGTACTTCCCGTTTATGTGCTCCCGGTTAAGGCAAAAATCTTTCCTGACAGCTTTCCTGAAAGTGAATTTTTAGTTACAGGTCTCAGTGTACGTTTGTAAGTTTAATATAAAATTTAGGACTTAATAGTTTGAAGATGGTGTGGACATAAATATGGAAAAGGATTGCATGAGACGAAAAGAGTTCCACAGCCGATGATCTATGAAAAAGAATGCATTGCTTTTGAAGAATAGAGAATACAGGCAAAAGGCAGGCAAAAGACAGGAAAAAATAGTAAAAAACAGGAAAAGACAGGAAAAAATAGTAAAAAACAGGAAAAGACAGGAAAAAATAAGTTAGCGGGCCCGCCGCGATTCGAACACGAGTCAATGGGTATCTTCGTAATTATCTTACTTCGAAGCCCATTAGGATATCCTGGCTACCCTACGAGCCCTTGGTGCAGCACTATTGATAGAAGCTATCCATATTAAACTTTTCTCTCAAAATTAAGGCTGCAGGGAATACAGGTAGCGAGAATTAGGCCAGGAGTAGGATTTTATGTCTCTCAAACTATTTTGAATTTTAAATATCATATCTGGGAAAAAAACATTTCTGAAAATTCAGTACAAAATGTTCAAATTGGATAAGGATGGCAGAGGAGTAAATAAAAATATATAGTAAGTGAAACAGAATTAGCAGTACAAACTGAGTTAAAAAAATAAAGTAGATGATTTTCATGGAAGATGATTTTCATGAAATTACTGTAAAGCTAATGAAAAATAGTAAACCTTTCTCTATTTATAAACAGCTTCTAAATCTCAGGGTCATTTAGAGACTGTTCTAAGCCTTTAAGTTAAGAATCTTATATATATTCACAGTCCGGGAAGCTATAAGGGTAAAGTACAGAAAAAGTGAGGATTTACAAAAATGGAAAGGGTTTCAACAGGCATAGAGGAGCTGGACAGGAAGCTGAGTGGGGGTTATCCTGCAAATAAAGTAACCCTTATAACCGGTATAGCAGGAAGCGGGAAAACAATCTTTGGAATCCATTTTATTTATAAAAATTGTCTTGAAGGCAAAAAATGTATGATTATCGCAACTGAGGAAAGTCCTGAAGATATTCTTTATCAGGCAAGCCTGCTAGGGCGCGACTTCACAACGTACTATGAGAGTGGACAGCTTATTATACAAAATATCTTCGAAAGCCGTTCGGAAATAATAGAACAGACCAGATACGGTTTTAAGCCTGAAAGCCTGAACCTCGAAATCCCGAATCTTATAGAATTAATACATGAAGGAACGGAATGCCTCGTAATAGATAATATAGGTACCTTTGCTCTCAGGATTTCCATAAAAAAGCTAAGAGACCAGTTTGACGCGCTAAACTACATGGTAAGGAAGAAAGGCTGTACAGCTCTTTTAATCATGGATGAGTCCGCACACAACATGACCTACCAGCTTGCTGAATATTCGGTTTATGGATCTATTCACCTTTTAGTAAGGGAAAATTCTTATCTTGGAAAAATGGAGCGCTACCTGAGCATACCCAAGATGCGCAGTACCCCTATTTCCCCTGAAATGTCTGTTTTTGAAATTACATCTGAAGGGATTGTAATTCGTGAGTCTAGGGGGTGAAACCTTGCAGAATGAAAATAACAAACCTAAAATCCTTATTGTCGATGATGTGCTTGAGAACATAGAGCTTATAGAGGCCTACCTTTCGGTGGAGCCATATGATCTTATTACTGCCAACAGTGGAAAGGAAGCTATCCAGAAATTAAAGGAAGAAAAGCTCGATATGATCTTGCTGGATATCATGATGCCTGAAATAAGCGGCTATGAGGTATGCAAAATTATCAAAAAAGACCCCGAAACTCAATTCATTCCGGTTCTGATGCTCACCGCTCTTTCTGAAATTGAAGACCGAATAAAAGGAATTGAGGCCGGGGCTGATGATTTTCTTACGAAACCTATAAACAGGCTTGAGCTTAAGACCCGGGTAAAATCCTTACTCAGGGTAAAATGCATGCATGACCGACTGGTAGCTGACCGCAACAGCCTTGAGGTAAAAAACCGGGTACAGAGTATTCTTACCGCAATTATTCCCACTCTTCTAAGGGTTATTTCTAATGAGGAAAAAAAGGTCATAATTAACCAGATGACAGGCATGGTCGAAAAAATGCTGTTCGACACATATCACCTTGAGAACAGGGAACTGGACTTCGCCTATGCAGGTGAGGTCTGTGCCGAGATAATGAATCAGCTGGGTGGAAGCTTTTCCTCTGAAAAGGGTGAAAAAGAAAGTTCATGGATAGTCAGGGGAACAAAATGCCCCTGGAAAGGAGAAGAAGCCCGTAAAAATCCTATTTTATGCACCTTGACCCGGAAAATTTTTTCGGACATAACTTTGAAAGTGGACTCTGATTTCAGTGTAGAGGCGCTGAAGACTATAGGGAACAGGAACGATTGCTGTGAATTCCTTATAAAGGTAGTGTGAAATTTAGTTTTCCTGAAATCAGTTTTTTACTAAATTTCATGTTCAGCGAATGGCCATAGCTCGAAAGTTGCAATTTCATATTTTCAGCATTTAGATTTTCTACCTTGACTCCGACTTTTTGTAGGGAATATATTGAGATCAATATTTTTTCATGAGTTTTTTTCAGTCTTTATGACTTTTCTTTCAAAAAAATGCGATTTTGACCATGATCTACAATAAATAAAAATAGCCTGTGATATCTTTATAGCTTGTGATATCTTCATAGCTTGTGATATCTTTATAAAATTATTTTTGTATTGACTATTTTTCATATTCCAATTAAACGTATCCTGGAAATGTCCTGATTCGGAAGAATTTTCATGCATTGTAGACGAAATCATAAATCGGCTGACTGAATTAAATATCTGTTCTGAAGATCTTTCGTTCTTTCCTTTTGTCATTCTTCTTTTCTGGTTATGACTTTTTGTTTTACTAATCTTAACAACACACGAACCTCAAAAATTTTATATAGTCTTGGGCCTGATTCTGTAGTACAAAATTAAGGGGGTAATGGTTAATTGAATAAGTTACGTCAGGCAGATCCCGAAGTCAGGGAGGATTTGCAGGGAAGAATCGAGGTTTTCGATCAGAGCATAAGAAGTTTTGAAAAACGACTCCGGGCGGTCGAGAGACGCCTTTCTATGGGAGCTTCTCCTGAAATGCAAACTGGCAGAGTTTTCTCAGGAAATTTTACAGGACTTTATCCGGGGGAAAATGCAGGAAGCATCGCTTCACACTCCTCAATTTATCCACAGGTGCCGTCGGTTTCTCCTGAAGCTTCTATTCACGGAAATTCTTTTTTTTCGGATTTAGTCCCTTCAGTTTCGGAAGGAAATATTTCAAATTTTGAATTCAGTGCAGTACTTCCTTCGAGCGAGCCTTCGAATTTTTCTACATTTTCCGGGGAAAATTCCTCCGAAATGTCCGGAGCCAATTCTAAAATCAAGAGCATAAATGAGGTTTTTTCAAGCCTATCCGAAAGTCTCCGTTCCCTTCATGCTGCTCTATCCGAACTTTCGAATTTTACTTATAACAACCTCAAACCCGAAATCGAAAAACTGGATATGGAGTTCCGTAATCTCAAGGTTCAGCAAGATGAAAAAAGTGAGTATATAAAGGAACTTGAATCCCGTTTAGAAATCCTTGAAAACCAGAACAGGTTTACCCTCGGCTCTATGAAAATTCCTTTTGAGATTTCAGGAATTGCCGGGTCTTCAGCGCTTTTCCTTACCGGCTTCCTTGTCTGGTCAGGTAGATGGGATGTCATAAAATCTCCATATTTCTCTGCCGGGCTTGCCTTACTGATGGCAGGAGCCGTTTTCATGAAGTTTTACACGGCCAACCGCAGGAAGAAAGTACTGACAGACAAGTTATGAAAAACAGACAAGTTATGAAAATATAGTCTCTACCGTAAAAATATACTTCAATATTTACTTCAATATTTACCTCATTTTTGGGAGAAACCAAAAGAAGACCCAGAGATGAGATCCAGAGAGAAAGCCAAGAGATGAGATCCAGAGAGAAGACCAAAAAATATATCGTTCCCAATTATTTGGTTGATTGTATTTCCAGAGTACCTTAATACTGTTCACAGCTTTTGTATCCTGTTTCGGTGAAGTTAAGCATATCTTAATCCCGTGAACCAAAAAATAATGTAACTATTCAGTCCAGGTAAGACCGCATCAATAACTTCCTTCATTCAGATTTAACTGGTAAATTTCAGTGATTTTGTCGTCTTTAATTATTATCAAATGATCCTACTTTTTCTTTTTTCATCATTAGTTACCTGGCATATATTACTTCAAAACCAATAGAATCGAACTAATTTTAGATGATTTTTAGATGATTAATAGTTACCAAAAAGATATAAATACTATATTACCTACCGATATATCACTTGCCGATATATCGGAGTGCGAACTATGGAAGAAAGCATCGAGAATAATAAAATGTGTACAGAAATCAGGCGGGCTTTTCTCAAGTATATCGTGCTGAAAATTATTAAAGAGAAACCTACTCATGGTTATGACATCATCAAGACGGTCGAGCTCCGCTCAAACGGGCGATGGACTCCGAGCGCAGGCTCGATCTACCCAATCCTGGAGAAACTTGAGTCAAAAGGATTCATCCAGAGCGAGGGGATCGAACGCAGAAAAGTATACACGATCACTCCCAAGGGAGTGAAAGGACTGGACCGCATGACACAGGAAAAACTGGAGCTCCTGAACGAAATGTCCCGGATCGTCAACAATGTGATTGAAGGTGACGATAACAGTGATGCAAAAGGGGAGGTCGACGATACCCAGGGTGTTATGCAGCAGTCAAAGGCAGCGCAAGACTGTGATTTCCAGGATCAAGAAGATGATAACAATAAAAACGGAAGGTAATAAATTGAGTGAAAATCACAATGGTAAAAGTATTGCATACAAATGGGTTGCACTGTTTAATGTGACCCTTGCATCACTGATGGGCTCTATTAACGGCAGCATTATCCTGATCTCCCTTCCCGCAATATTCAAGGGAATCCATATGAACCCAATGGCTCCGGGTGCATTCCAGTACTTACTGTGGCTCCTGATGGGTTTTGGCCTGGTAACGGCTACACTGCTCCTCACTATTGGCCGGCTGGCGGACATGTATGGTCGGGTAAAATTGTTCCGGCTTGGATTCCTGATATTCGCTATCGGTTCAACCCTGCTCTATCTAACGCCTGGCACAGGCAATGCTGGTGCTCTTGAGCTAGTTATTTTCAGGCTCATACAGGCTGTAGGCAGTGCATTCACTATAGCAAACGGCTCAGCAATTATTACAGATGCATTTCCGGTCAGCGAGAGGGGAAAGGCACTCGGCATAAATATGGTTGCCTTCATGTCCGGCCAGTTCATTGGCTTGCTGCTCGGTGGTGTACTGGCAACGTACAACTGGCGCTATGTTTTCCTGGTCAACATTCCCTTTGCGGTTCTTGGAACAGTGTGGTCCTACTGGAAGATGAAAGATATTTCGTTCCGGGCATCCAGAACCAGCCTCGATATTGTGGGAAACTTACTTTTTGTCGGCGGGCTGACCTCGCTTTTGATCGGTGTCACTTATGCCCTGATGCCTTACGAGCATGATGGTATAACCGATGCAATGGGCTGGAACAACCCCTGGGTAATGGCAGCGTTAGGTATCGGGATCTTATTGCTGATCGCTTTCCCGTTTGTCGAGAGCAAGGTGAAGAACCCTATGTTCAAGCTGGAGTTCTTCAAGATCAGGGCTTTTGCCTACGGGTGTCTCGCCAGTTTTACTGCAGCTATTGCACGAGGTGGTGCAATGTTCATGCTTATTCTTCTGCTGCAAGGGATCTGGCTGCCACTTCATGGTTACAGCTTTGAGGACACACCGTTATGGGCAGGTATCTATATGTTACCTATGACTCTCGGCTTTATGGTCATGGGCCCGATTTCCGGGATGCTCTCGGACAAGTATGGTCCTCGATGGATCGCCACTACAGGGATGGCTATCGTTACATTTGTCTTCGTCGGGCTCTCGCTGCTTCCCTATAACTTTGACTACTGGGAGCTAGGAATACTGATTTTCTTCATGGGTATTGGTAACGGTATGTTTGCCTCTCCTAACAGCTCATCGATAATGAATTCTGTGCCGCCTCAAAACAGGGGTGTCGCGTCGGGCATGTTGTCCACGTTAGCGAACTCAGCCAGTACCCTGAGCATGTCCGTATTCTTCACCGTCGTGATTGTGGGAATTCAAAAAGCTTTCCCAGGTGCAGTTAAGGCTTCGTTAGCCAGCTTTGGGTCTGAACAGATTATCCCTGCTGTGCAACAGCTCGCCAGTTATCTAGCCAGTATGTCACCGACCAACGCTTTGTTCTCTGCTTTCCTGGGCTACAACCCTATGGATTCAGTTCTGAAATCTATGGATTCGAGTATTGTTAGCTCAATACCGCAACAAATCGTGACCACACTGACAAGTAACTACTGGTTCCCGCAGACATTACAGCAGGCATTCATGCCAGCGCTGCGGATTTCGTTCATAATCGGAGCTTTACTCTGTGGTATAGCTGCCGTGCTGTCGGCAATGAGGGGACAAAGGTATGTGTACGAGGCTCACAACTCGGTTAGCAATATTGGTGATCTTGCAGCAGTAGAGGAAACGCATACCTAATGCATTGATTCCAAAGTATGTCAGGAATGAATTTTTTGAAAACCACTGAAAGCACAGAAAACACAGAAATAAGTAGTAAAGGCGTGTTTCTTCCGTGCTTTCCGTGTTTTCCGTGGTTGTAATATCCAGATAGAATCACTCTGCGACCGGCTGTGTTTTCCGTGTTACAGAATACCATGTGACTTGAAAATAATATTTGAGTCGTAAGCCGTAATTATTTCCTTATTATGTACTTGGCAGGAATTATCGCAATGTAACAAGAATGAAAAAACAGGAAGTACGGAGAACAGAAAATAAGGAGAACAGAAAATAAGGAGAATTGGAAGTACGGAGAAATGATGCAGAAACAAGATCCAGTATTTTTTCTGCTTCAGATTCTTCCAGCATAAATATATCCAGAGCAATTCAACTCCGAATCACCTTCAGAAAATAATCGCTGGTGAAATCTCTGTATCCTTCTCTCATTACTTTTATCTTGATGTATCCTTCAGCTTTTCCCGGAGGCAGTTCGGGATTCGAAATTTTCAATATTACATTTCCCTCGAGGTCGGTAACGCCTGAATAGGCTTTCTTCCTATCCAGACTCCAGGCAATCACATTTGCGTCCCCTATACCGCGATTCTCGCTGTCAAACACTTTTACAAGCAAGCTCAGGTTTGTTTCCGTATTACTGCCTCCCTCAGTGGACGGTAAGGAAAGTACACTCATATTTGCTGTAGCATACATAGGTTTTGGAGGAGTAGGGGCATTGCTAAGGGCCGAGAGAACTGCGCAAAATCCTATAAGACCCACAACAGTAAGAAAGGGCAAGGGACACCAGAAGAAGCGCAAAATTATTGTTGTGTATCCCGGGTAGAAAACATGAGATTATATCCAGCAGGTAACCTCCGAGAACTGAAAAAAAAGTAAGAGTTAGGAGACGTCTTCTACTCAGCCAACTGCCCAGAATTTGATTCAAACTATAGTAAAGATACACCAGAGATCGCAATTATAACTGTTTATAAATATTTTTAACGTCTTTGGTAAAGAGATTGTTCTGGTCGCGTTCGTGAGTTATTGATTAATTATGAAACTAATTTTCTTACTAAAAATTCAGACAAGTTTTTCGAAAATACTTAATTCGAACATCTGAAAACTTCCTCAACGCCCGAATGCTCACGAAGTGGGCAGATATCGGGTGGCCACTGCAGAAAATAAGAAAAATTTGCATCGATACTATTGCGTTTACATGTTGGTACATATCAGAAGAAGCCCAAAGAGCTCAGTATGAACGGATACTCGGATATACGGGTTTATTGCAATTTTTATAACATATCATTTTTGACTTTTCGGATAGGCTCTAAATGAAAGTTGTGGGCTGGTGAAGATGTATAGTTTCGCCCTTGCTTGGAGAGGGACAGGATGAATCAATAAGGCCTGCACACGTAGCGCAATTGTTACTTCTTCTTTCTTACATACATGACTGCCCCAAGCACTGCTGCAAGTACCCAGAAAGAGCTTATAAAGGGAGTACTTTTTAATTTAGTATCATTGGATTTTCCTTCCTGCTTACCTGCTGTTCCTGTATTTTCCGTTTTTCCATTATCAACGGTCTTATTTTCGGTTACATTCTCTTCCTGCTTGCTTGCTGTTTGTGTATTTTCTATAGTTTCAGTTTCGTTCGTCTTATTTCCGGCCTGACCTTCTCCTTGCCATTTACCCTGAGCTTTCAACTCCTCGATTACTGCATCTCTATCTGAAAAAGGGTGTTTTCCTGGAACGCCGATACCAACACGGAAAAGTTGTTTATTGAGATCCACATCATTCAGCATTAAGAGAACTGACTCGTTCTGGATGAACTCAACTTCGACTTCGGTCTTTATATTAGTTCCCCTTTCAGATCTCACTTTTATAGTTTCTGTAGGCAGGGGGTTATAAAGCCACTCGCTAACTGTAATTGTAGCAATTGTATGGTCACGAAACATATCAACATTACTTACTGTACCAATAACTATACGGTCAGAGTTGTTTATCTGGTACGGGATTTCTAATGCTTCTGAAGCAAATGAAGCTACTGCGAGATTTAAAGTCAAAAAAAGTAGAACGAATGTAAATAATAACATGGAAAATGAACTTAATCGTTTCATCAAAATTCTCCCATTCCTTATTGTAAAAGATAAAATGATTAATCTCATATTCAACTTATTAATCCTAAAAAATTGTGTAGCCTTTGAAGGCTACTTGAATAGTTAAATTACTTTTAGATTGTACTCAGTAACTCTTCCTGACTAACAGTTTCATCAGGTCTTATAGCTTTTCCATCGTCAGTTAATGTGAATTTGCCCTGCATTGTTCCATGTATTTGTAGATACAGTTAAAGCGCTTGACCAAGAACTCGGAATTGTTGAATCCTTCTGGATATAAGGATGATGAGATTTCCACTTATATCCGGGATATGAATATGCTGATGCCGGAGCTGCCATATTTACTAAAAGAGTAGTTAATAAAAGTACTCCTAACAACATTCTTTTATCATACTTCATTTATTTCACTCCTAGTTATTTTCCCCTAGGAGGCAGAATCAGACAAGCTTAAATATACGCAAAGCTAACATAATCACTGCCTCTTAGGCATACTTTATGGAGGTAGGGCGGTACCTGGAAAACACTTCTGAACTCCATAATCTCTTTTTTATTAAATCCTTTATAAGTTTTCTGTGTAAATATCAAACTGATTGTTTTTAGCATTCCTTTGAGTTAGTAAATGCTTTCTGATCTTTGATTGTTTGAGAGTTTGCACGGAAAGTTTATATAGTCCTGCATGCCGCGAGTATCCTCCAGGTATAACTAAAAAAGAAAGGTATAATTATAAATACTAACTAAGATAAATATTTATGAGATACTCCCTTAAAATAAAAATACTTTTTACTATATTTCAATAAATTAAATAAAAATACTCTATAGATGACGAATTTTTAATAGGAATAAAATTTTTGAGTTTACTAATTTTTATTACTTTAAACAACAAATTTTGGGTCGTATATTAGTAGATGGTTGATATTTTGTGTTTGAGTGTTTTTGCTCAAGTTACATCTGTTTTCTAAGCTTACCTGCATATAGGAAATTAAGTGTACACAAAACAGAAAATGAGAGCGAAAAGCGAATTCGTGAGTACTAGAAGAAATATCAATTGATTATTAATGGACTATCGACCCTTGAAAGATGATTAGTTTTTTAATGGATATTAATCCTTATTTGCCCAATTAAATGTAGTGTCAGTCCTTCCCCAATTAAGATACGTTTGTTAAACAGTTTATTACTACGGGAGTGCAGAGGGTCACGAATACCCCATTCAAATCGTGACCACACTGACAAGTAACTACTGGTTCCCACAGACATTACAGCAGGCATTCATGCCAGCACTGCGGATTTCGTTCATAATCGGAGCTGTACTCTATGGTATAGCTGCCGTGCTGTCGGCAATGAGGGGACAAAGGTATGTGTACGAGGCTTACAACTCGGTTAGCACTATTAACGGTGATCTTGCAGCAGTAGAGGAAACGCATACCTAATATTTGGCATACCGGGTAGGAATTATCGCAACGTAACAAGCATGAAAAACAGAAAATACGGGGAACAGGAAGTACGGAGAACTAGAAGTACGGAGAACAGAAAGTACGGAGAACAGAAAGTACGGAGAACAGAAAGTACGGAGAACAGAAAGTACGGAGAACAGAAAGTAAGGAGAAATGATGCAGAAATAAGATCCAGTATCCTTTTTGCCTCAGACTCTTCCAGCATAAATATATCCAGAGTAATTCAGCCCCGAATCACCTTCTGAAAATAATCGCTGGTGAAATCTCTGTATCCTTCTCTCATTACTTTTATCTTGATGTATCCTTCAGCTTTTCCCGGAGGCAGTTCGGGATTCGAAATTTTCAATATTACATTTCCTTCGAGATCTGTAACCCCCGAATAGGCTTTTTTTCTATCCGGGCTCCAGGCAATCACGTTTGCACCCTTTATACCGCGATTCTCGCTGTCAAACACTTTTACAGGCAAGCTCAGGTTTGTTTCCGTATTACTGTCTCCTTCAGTGGAAGGTAAGGAAAGTACACTCATATTTGCTGTAGCATACATAGGTTTTGGAGGAGTAGGGGCATTGCTAAGGGCTGTAAGAATCGTGCAAAATCCTATAAGACCCACAACCGTAAGCACGACAATCCTTATTGGAAGCCCCAGAGTTCCTGCTTCGTCATGTTTGAATTTATCACGCAGCATGTACGGCTCCTCCTTTCAATTTTACTTTTGGAGATGCACAATCACCTGGTCTTGATGATCATTACAGCATCTTTTTTCTCGTAGTCATAAAAACCGTCAGCCACAATTTTCAGGTCCATTGTTCCCTCATTCTGGTTAGGGTCAAGCCTGACCTCTGCATTATCCGGTGTTGTCAGGGTAGTGAACCCATTAGCATCCGTAGTATTTGATGCTGCTCCACCAAGCCCTCTCAGAATAACGTTTGCATTTCTTACAGGATTTCCGTCGCTGTCAGTTGCCTTTACAACTACGGTTATTGCAAAAGGGTTTTCTGCAGTACTGGCATCAACTATTATTGAGTTTCCGTCCTCGGTGCTTACACCAAGCCCTGCAGATTCCACAAATACCGACATGTCCTTTGTCGGGGTCGGCATGATCGAAATGAGTGTTGCAAGGGCAACCATCCCGACAACCAACATGACTACAATATTTATAGGGAGTTCCATAGCTTTCTCATCATGTCTGATAAATTTAAATTTCTTCATGTTATATCCCCCAAAAACTTTGTTAAATTATTAACACTGGACTTTATTAATATTTTGCTACAGCAGTGTTGTTATCTCTTGAAGCTCTAAAAAAATGCAGATAGGAAGCCTGTAGAAGAGCAAGGTTGTAACTCGGATCTTGAGAGGCCTGACCTGGCTGTATTTCTGAGTTTGAAGAACAAGACGAGCTCATAGAATGTACTTAGAGACTGTAAGATGGTATTAGCTGTAGGCCTCAGGAGAAAACTGATCCACCACATTGATTTTATGTTTCTCTCAAGAAGACATAGGAGAGATCAGAAAGCAGTTTGAAAAGAAGTTTCCTAAAAGTTACTGTGCTTCCTGGAGATTTCTGCTCAGGAAAATTGTAGAAAGTTTGAAGCATCTCCTAATATCAAAACGTTAAATTGTTTTTTAATAAATGGAAAAATAGTCGATAAGAGATGCACTATTTTGGCAAAATCTGAGAGTGCATATAAAGAATTTACTGAATTGAACAAAAGTTACATGGAAAGAATGGATCCAGGTAGTAAGACCGCCGAAGAGTAGCAGTTCATCGATTTGTAGAGTACCAAAAACTGAGAATGAACGCATCTGCCTGGATTCATTTTCATGTGCTATTTCTGGAGACTTTCTAACCTTCGTGTAAAAAATTGGCTCTTCGTCATTTCATATGGGTAGTTTGAAATCTAACTTTCCTAATTTTAGATAGATCATAGTAATAAAATACTTAGTGTTTCGATACCCTCTCGCATTTCTTTTTATTAACTGTACAATACTGTTAATACCTTCCACAACTCCGTTAGTAATCCTGGAATCAAAGTAGTTTAGAATTCCATCCCAATGACTTTTAATGGTTTTAGCAACCTCAATTATTGCCTCTAATCTGCTATGAGTTGCCCAAAAATACCACTTTTTTAGATATTGTTCAGCTTCCTCTCGGCTTTTGCATTCCCAGAACTTTCTAAGACTTTCTTTTATATTATATGCTCTGAATGTATTCAGTTTTTTATTTTGGAGGTTTAAAAGCTTTTTTTTCTGTTTATCAGTTAGATTTTCCTTGTTCGTAATCCATATGAATTTGGTATTTTTGAGTTCCTTGGTTTTTTTTGTTCTTGTATCCTTACTTCATTTAATCCTTCATTCATCGCTTTCATCACATGAAATCTATCGAATGTAATTTTTGCATCTGGAAATTCTTTAGAAATTCCACTGATATATGAGGGAGACATGTCGCAACATACTGATTTAATGTTGCTTTTGTTTCCATTATGATCTTGCAGATCTTTGCTAAAACTGGTAATAGTCGAAGAGTCTTTTCCTTCACAAGCAAATATTACTTTTGAATCTTTTATATCAACAACAAGAGTTATGTATTCATGTCCTTTCTTGCATGAAGTTTCATCTATACCAACAACACATACATCCGATAAATCCTCTTTAGACCTTGCATTGTCAGTGTAATGGTTTATGACTCTCCAAAGTTTCGTGTCATTTTCTCCAAGCAACTTCCCAATTTGTAACACTGGCATTCTTTTTGAGAGCTCCAGGATATGAGCTTCCATTCGAAGAGTAAAGTTGCTTTTTTCGCGAGCCCATGGAACTTTTATTTGGAGAACTCCACATTTTTCACATTCTATTCTTGGAATTCTACAGTATAAATATGTAGAATATTGAAAGTAGTTAATGTGCCGTAACACTTTTTCCTTAGTATCATAAGCTGAGCAGTTTGGTTTGCCACACTTAGGACAGGGAAATTTGGAACCACGTGTAAAATCAATCCAAATATTAAGTTTTTCAGATGTTAAATCAAATTCAGTACTGGTTATTTGCCAAGGGTCTTTGACATTCAAAGGTATTTCAAATGTTTTTTCGCAAATGGGATATCAAACTCCTGCAGTTATTTGTACTAAATAATATAATACTTATTTATATTATATTACTAATATAATAACTTACCCATATTATACAGCGAAGAGCCAAAAAATTGTTTTATTTCCTCAAAAAACGTTATAAAATGATTAATATTAAATTTCATTAATATTTTAATAATATGGTTTCACTCGTTTATTTTTAGCCATACATATCTCCCCATAGCAGAACTCCTTTATATTTTCCTAAAAAAACTATGTATTTATATAGTTCTTTTAACCATAATTTACTTACTGTTGTAGAATAACCTTAACAATCAGAAACGAGGAGAAACAGTTTTTTGACTCAGGAATGCTCTGATGACTCAGACGAATCGGATCGTAACCGTAGTTTCTTGTGTTTTTTAGGACTGCATGAATGGAAGCGGAAAAGCGGTGCATTGTGCTTTTTGCCAACAGTGCTCGAAAAACGCTATGAATGTATACATTGTGGCAAATACAAGGTGACTTTTGAAAGGGAAAATAGCTCTTACAGCCTTCCTGCTGGGAGGTCTTAACTGCAAAAGATTTTACAATCCCTTTATATTTTGTCTAATTTTTTCGTTTCATTTTTATCTTTCTTTTAATTGGTTTCCTTCTGTCCTTCAATTATCTTCGTGCTGTACTTTTCGTTACGCGTAAAGTTAATCTATCTTAACTTAGTTTGTTAGAGCTATGAAAAGAATTGTGATTCTCGATTACGGGCTTGGAAACCTCCGCAGTGTTCAAAAAGGGCTTGAACAAGTCGGATCAAGTCCCGCAATCTCAGGGGATCCTGAGGAGATTCTTGCCGCAGACGGTTTAATTCTCCCGGGCGTCGGCGCTTTTGTGGACGCGATGAAGTGCCTTGACCCCATCAAAGGGACTATAGAAGAATACGCACAGTCAGGCAAGCCGATGCTCGGGATCTGTCTTGGACAACAGGTTCTCATGAGTTCTTCGGAGGAAGGAAAGCTTACTGATGGGCTTAACCTTATTTCCGGAAAGGTGCTGCGCTTTCCAAAGTCCGAGCTAAAGGTGCCTCATATTGGCTGGAATAACATTAAAATCGAGCAGGACCACCCTCTGTTTAAAGGAATTCCTGACAACTCTTTCGTATACTTCGTCCATTCCTACTATGTGGACACAGCGTCTGAAAACACCCTTGCATCCTGCAATTATGGGCTGGACTTTTCAGCGTCTGTCGTAAATTCCAAAGGTAATGTTATGGGTACCCAGTTCCACCCTGAAAAAAGTGGAACTATCGGATTGAAGATTCTGAAAAACTTTGTAGACATGTGCTGAAAGGATTTCTCTAAGGAATTTTCCTTGGCTCAAAATTTATTTTTTCATTTTTTCTGGTTATTTAATTCTGATTCCTGTGCACTTTACACTAAAGTATCTAAAATCAACAGAATACCTAAAATAAATGGATTGATACTTGAATGCCAAACTATCCTGCCCTGCATACCTTTCAGGGCAGAAATATCTGCAAGAGATGGTTACTATGGATATAGAAGGCTACGCAAAACGGGCTCTCAGGGAGAACCCCTCAAATGAAGCAGAGCTTGAGGCAAAGCTGGCTTCAAGAATTCTTGAAATTAAGCATATAAACCCAGATAGGGCTCATGAGATCGCGGCTGCGGTTGTTTGTGAGGCAAAAGCAACACTTGATGTGACAGGTGATGTGTTAAGCCCCACTTTCTCAGGAGTTTCAATGGGAGAATTCGGGGTAGGTTCCAGGGGTACAGGGGATTTTTACGTTCATTCCAAGCTTGGAGAAGTTATAGGCAAGACAGGTGCTGTTGTGGATAGCTCTCAGCTTGATGACTCTGGAGTTGTCAAAATCGGCGAAGACTACCTCGTGGTTACAATTGACGGAATTCATTCTCGCCTGAGCGACTTTCCTTTTCTTTCGGGCTTTCACGTAGCTCGGGCAGCTCTGCGTGATATATACGCTATGGGAGCTCGCCCCCTGGCAATGCTTTCCGACATTCATGTAGCAGACGACGGAGATGTAGCAAAGATCTTCGACCATATTGCAGGAATAACCACGGTCTCGGAACTTACCGGAATACCTCTTATTACAGGAAGCACGCTTCGAATCGGCGGGGACATGGTCATAGGTGAACGCATGACAGGCGGAGTTGGAGCTGTAGGCATAACCTCTTCTCTGACCTCGCGGAACCGGACCGAAGCGGGAGACCTCATCCTTATGACAGAAGGCGCAGGTGGGGGTACGGTTTCCACAACTGCACTTTACTATGGGATGCATGAAGTTGTGGAGGAAACCATTAATATCCGTTTCCTGGAAGCCTGCGAGGTCCTGTTGCAGTCCGGACTGCATAAGAAAGTCCATTCGATGACTGATGTAACCAACGGCGGGATCAGGGGAGATGCAAAAGAAATTTCAAAGACCGCGAGGGTAAAACTGGTCTTTGAAGAGGAAAAGATAAGGGCTCTTGTGAACCCAAAGGTGCTTTCAATGCTTGAAAGCCTGAAAATCGACTATCTTGGAGTTTCTCTCGATGCCCTGCTTATAATTGTTCCCCCTGCATATGCTGATGAAATTCTTGATACTGTCAGAGCTGCAGATATTAAAATTGATGTCATAGGGCGTGTTGAGGAAGGAAACGGAGCTGAAATCTTCTTAAATGGTGAATGCCGGGACTTCACACCAAGGTTTAGAGAGTCTGCATATACACCAGTTAAAAAAGTTCATGGAGAAGAGAATCCCAGGGACTTTGAAGAAATGAAAGCAGCAATTGATAAGGCCGCTCTTGAAGCTATTGAAAAGAAACAGAAAGTCCTCGAAAAAATAAGAAGCAAATAAAGCCTTTTTTTCAAAGGCTTTTAAAAAAGGCTTTAGCGAAAAAAATGTTTAAATTAGATGTCTAAATTACTTAACACATTTTAGTCAAAAGCCTTTTCAAGTTTTTTAAAAGGCGTAAAAGAAAAAAAATTGAGCCGGAGGAGAGGGGATAATTACATTTTTCTTTTTACTAAAAGGGTTTCCCTTACTTTTCCAGTAATTTCGACCTCTACCTTCGGTTCAATTTCCTCTTCTGAATGAGCTTTCCAGTATTCTCCTTTATAGCGGACAAAGCCTGCTTTTTGAGGCCCTAAAGGGTCTATAGTTTCGGCAATTTCCCCTATAAACTCCCCAATAACCGGTTTTTTATTTCTGATCTCTGTTACTTTGTAGATTGCAAAAACCAGGAACAATCCGAAAACAACCGTTGGGGCAACGACGGTCAGGGCAAGAACCTTTCGAAATTCTGGGGTGTAAATATTTTCGCTTCCCATGGGTACAAGGAGTATACTTCCTATTATGAGACTGATTAGGCCCGCAAACCCAAATATCCCAAATCCAGGTACTTTAATCTCAATGATCAGAAGTCCTATTCCTAAAAGAATAAGGAAAATTGCCCCTATATTAATATCAAAGCCTGTGCCTATCAACCCGAGTGCGATTGAGATGAGTCCAAAAACTTCTGCTCCTGCTCCCGGACTTGAGATTCCAAAAATTAGCCCGTAAATTCCCAGGGTCAAAAGAAGGGATGAGATAATCGGGTTTGAAATCAACCCTAAAAGGGAGAGAGAAAGTGGAGATTCATAATTTTCTATCCCTGCATTTTCGGTTTGCAGGACTTTTCCTTTTACCTCCTGCCCGTCAATCTGTGTCAGCAAATTCGGGATAGAAGGTGCTACATATTCTATTACGTTGCTCTTCAGAGCTTCCTGTGCGTCAAGATTTTTATTTTTCGTTATGACTTCTTCTGCAAAGGTCTCGTTTCTCCCGTGTTTACTGGCTGTTGCAACCGAAAATTTGACAAGAGCATTTATTATTTTCTCTTCTGTTATGGGTTTTGTCCCTTCTGCCGACATCTGAACGGGCTGAGCTGATCCTATAACCGTGAAAGGCGCCATTGCAGCGATATCGGTTCCCATGAGGATGAGAGTCCCGGCTGACCAGGCTTTACCACTTTCGGGCACATACCCGATAACAGGCACGCTCGCATTCTCAATTGCGCTTATGACTGTTTGAGTTTCATCCAGGCCTCCACCTGGAGTATTCAAGCTAATTACAAGGGCCTCAAAATTTTCATTTTCAGCTTTTTCTATGGCATCTGCTATAATATCATCTGAAGCTGGTGTAATAGCCTCGGATATTTCAAGCACAAGTACTTTCTGTTGAGGTCCTGCATCCACAGAGGGTATAGAAACGGCTATGAGGATGAAACATAGGAAAAAAATAAAGAAGAGATTTGGACCTCTTTCTACAGACATGGTTACCGGTCTTTTCTTGCTCATTCATTTCCTTCAGTTCTTTTGCTGTTATTATCCTTTTTTAAGCTTATTTTTGTTTACTGCTCTTTTCTTTCCGCAATAGCCGTAGATAAAGCCGCTATATTTCCGGTTTCAAGAGCCTGGGATTGGGTAACTACTATGAGGTTCTTTTCCCTGGCAATCTCGGCTAAAGTTTGTAGCTCCCTCAGCTTGATTGCTGCGGGCACACCTTCATAGCAAATTGCAGCTTCTCTCATTTTCTGCGCAGCCTGGGATTCTCCTTCCGCAAGGATAATTCTGGCACGCTTTTCTCTTTCGGCTTCAGCCTGTTTGGCAATTGCTCTTTTCATCGTATCAGGCAGGGCAACGTCTCTAATTGTAACTCCTGTAACCTTGATCCCCCAGGGATCTGTAGACTTGTCCAGAAGCTCTTGAATTTGTTTATTGATACTTTCTCTTTCCGAAAGCAGCTCATCAAGTTCCATCTGTCCCATAACGTCTCTCAGGGTAGTCTGTGAGAGGGTAGAAGTCGCAAACATGTAATTTTCAACCTGAGTTATGGCAGCTCCAGGTTCTATGACCTTGTAATAAACAACCGCATCAACCTCAACCGTGACGTTATCCCTGGTGATTACAGCCTGCTTGGGTACATCGATTGCAACAACTCTCAGATCTATTTTTAAGGCTCTGTCGACAATTGGGATAATCAAAAAAATTCCAGGGCCTTTTACGCCACTGAGACGTCCCAACCTGAAAATAACTACTCTCTCATATTCGTTAACCATTTTTATTGATTGTGAGAGTATTAATATTACAACTAATAATACAGGAAGGTAGATTTGACTGGCAAAGATGCTCATAATTTTTATGACCTCTTATTCCATTAATATTTAAATTAGACTTAATAATAACTAAGTATTCTTTATTCGGATAATCAATAATAAACTTTCTATAAAATAAGTATTCATAATTCAAAAATTTTGCACCCTGCACTCTAGAAACATCTGAAAAGCTTATATTATTATTGTATTATTTATTATTTCTTCCTTCTCTATATCTTCATTGACCTCAGTTTTTCAGATTTTGAGCAATACCGGAGAAGGAAAAATGTCAAAAATGCAGATGCCTGATTGGATGAAATTATGAAGAAACTTTGAGAGACTCATTCTGAGAAATACTTGTCTCTGAAAACACTTATATTTGGAACATAGAAAATATAAAACAGGGAAAAGTGAGTTAACAGGGAAAAAGAACCAGAATGATATTGATTTTTGGCCCTGATAAGGCCGCAGAGTTAGATCAGCATACTTAAAAGCTGACACTAAGAACGAGAAACACTGTCAGGTTCAGAAACTTATTCTGAGCCACAAACAGTAAGTCAAGAAAACGCAGGTTCGGAAGAACCATTGGTGTTGATACTAATGAGTAAGGAATGTCCAGACTGCCACGGACGTGGCTATGAAGTTGTTTCAACTGAAATCTGCCCTCAGTGTAAGGGCAAAGGTAAATCAAAATCAATTGATTTCATGAAAATGTCAGAAAAAAATATTGACAGCATTTTAAAAAATGGTGCTGCCTGTGAGAAATGTAAAGGCGCTGGAAGTATCGAAGTAACTACTCCCTGTAAAACCTGTAAGGGGCTGGGGAAGATATACACATGCAAGATTTGTGGAGCACGTATTGAGAACCCCCAGGATCCCGATGAAGAAGTATGCGATTCCTGTGCTCATTCTCAGTATGTTTATGCCCTTGATGAGTCCTGCGACCTTAAAGATGTGGAAGCAGGAAAACTTTATCATGGGGTAGTGAGCAGTAAAGCGTCTTTTGGGGTATTTGTGGACCTTAACCCTCACGTAAGAGGGCTTATGCATTCTAGCAATGTCGGAGTTCCTCCAGAAGTGGGAGATGCCGTGATTGTACTGGTAAAAAGCATTAAGGCCGGAGGAAAGCTTGATCTGATCCCTAAAACCCTTAAAAAATACGAAACTGTCGAGATTGAAAAAGAGCTTCCGCTCAAAAATTCAGCTGAAATCGACTCCAGTATGAAGGGCAGGCTCCTCAGAATTGAAGGAGAAGTAATTCAGGTAAAGCAGACCAGCGGGCCCACGATTTTTACAATTAGCGATGAGGGAGGCTTTGTGCCCTGTGCAGCCTTTGAGAGCGCAGGGAAAAGGTCCTATCCGCATATTGACATAGAAATGATTGTTTCCATTACCGGAGAAGTGACTTTGCGAGATGACCAGATCCAGATCGAGGTCATGAGCATGAAATTGCTGACCGGAGAGAAGGAAGCAATTGTCAGGGGCAGAGTTGAGAGAGAAATTGACAAAAAGGCAGCTCCTGCGGATATTCCTTTCCTTGTCAAAAGCGAGATTATGGAGAAACTTAAACCCAGGATGCTCCATGTAGCCAAAGAAATCAAAAGAGCTATTCTCCATTCAACCCCGATTATTCTAAGGCATCATGCCGATGCCGATGGCATTACCTCGGCAATTGCAATTGAAAGGGCCATCCTGCCCCTTATTACGGAAATCGGAGGAATGGATGCAGAGTATTACTTCTACAAGCGTGCCCCGTCCAAAGCTCCTTTTTATGAACTTGCCGATGTTACGAGGGATATTTCGTTTGCACTTGAAGATCTTTCCAGGCACGGTCAGAAAATGCCTCTTGTAATCCTGGTAGACAACGGATCAACGGAAGAAGACGTACCTTCAATGCGGCAGGCCAAAGTCTATGGAATCGACATGCTTGTTATCGACCACCACCATCCGGATGAGATTGTTGACCAGTACCTTATAGGGCATGTAAATCCTGCGCATGTGGGAGGAGATTTCGGGGTTACTGCCGGAATGCTCTGTGCTGAAGTTGCTCGTATGATCAATCCCGATATTAGCGACACAATAAAACATCTTCCAGCGGTTTCGGCAGTTGGAGACCGTTCAGAGGCTCCGGAAGCTGAGAGGTATATCTCTCTTGTCTCGGACCGTTATAACCTTGAAGAGCTGAAAGAAATGGCTCTGGCTCTGGACTATGAGCAGTTCTGGCTGAAATTCAGTAGTGGAAAGGGCATTATCGACGACATCCTGGATCTCGGGGATCATGAAACCCATAAAAACCTGGTTTCCCTGCTCTGCGAACAGGCAAATACCATGATCCAGGACCAGCTTGAGACCTGCCTCTTTAATGTAAAGTCTCAAAAACTGTCAAATGGAACTATCATGAACGTGATAGACGTTGAAAACTACGCCCAGAAGTTCACCTTCCCGCCACCAGGAAAGACCTCAGGAGAAGTTCATGACGTGCTTACCAAAAGATATCCGGATAAACCTGTGGTAACCATTGGCTACGGTCCTGATTTTGCGGTCATCCGTTCAAAGGGTGTGCTCATGAATATTCCGAAAATCGTCAGGGAACTCCGGGAAGAAATGAAAGGTGCAGGCGTCAGCGGAGGAGGACATCTGGTTGTAGGAAGTATCAAATTTGTAGAAGGAATGAGGACTGAGGTGTTATCAAGGCTTGCTGAAAAGATAGGAGCCACCGATGTCGAATATTAAAGGGCTTTAATAGCCTCTTTCCTTCCTTTGCTTCTATTCTGGATAGAAAAATTCTATTTTTAAATAGTCTATTTTTAAGAAATTGAGTTTTTAAGAAATTGAGTTTTTAAGATATTGAGTTTTTAAGAAATTGAGTTCTTAAGAAATTGAATTTTTAAGAAATTGAGTTTTTAAGATATTGAGTTCTCAAAAAGTTATAATCTTAAAATATGCCCTCTTAAGAAGTTCTAATTTTTACACAAAATTTCCTTGAAAATGACTCGTTATTTGAAAATGACTCGTCAAACTATTTTTCATAAAAAATAATAAAGACAATCTTAATTAAACACTAATTTTAAAAAATGCTGCAAGTTATGGGAAACCTCTCACTTGGAAAGGCTCCCATACAAAAGAGTATTAACAGTTTATCCTTGCTTTGCTTTTTAGTCCAGGCGTACAATCCTTACAAGAGACTGGATCGGGACATTAGCAATCATATCTGCGCCTTTTTTATCTACAAGAACTGCTACAGCTCTTGGTTTTGCGCCCATTTCCCGAAGCTGCTCAATGACTTCCATAGTTGTGGAACCTGTGGTAATAACATCGTCTACGATCACACAGTTCTTGCCGGCAACGCCTCCGAAGTTTCTGCTTATTGTTCCTTTCTGGCCTGGCTGGACTACATCCTGTCCTTTACGGGAATGATATAGAGCAAAGTCAGCTCCCAGTTCATTTGCCATCATGCTTGCTAGGGGAATGCCACTGGCAGCGACACCGACAACAACGTCAACTTCGGCGTTTGTTTTTTCCAGAGTCTCAAGCACCATATCGCAGAGCGCAAGCGAGATGTAGTGGAGCCGTGTAGCACTTTTTCCTATGCTGCTCCAGTTTACGGAAATATCCTTCGGAGCGGGGGCTGCTACTTCTTTTTTTGAACGGGTTAAAAGCCAGGTAACCGTTTCCCTTGAAACGTTGAGTTCGTCGGCAATCTGGCCGGTTACAAGCCCGTTACTCTGCAATTCCACAGCTTTCTGGATTAAATCTTCTATGTTCTTCATGCCTCCATTCCCACCTGAATTTTTATCTGGCTGTATTTTTCGGCACTTTATTAGGTACTTTATTAGGCACTTTTTCGGCACTTATTAGGCACTTTTTACAACTAATTCACAACGTTTGCCTCGAATACTGCCTGGAAAACTATATTCAAATGTACATTCTCTCAATTAAAGACACTATTACATTATCAAGCATTATATCTTTTTCTTCAGCTCAAGAGTAACTCTTTTCTTTTCTACTTTTTTTCCTTTTTTTCTTGAGGGGAGAACCGCAGATAGGGCAGACATCCCCTTTGTCAAAAGTCTTTTTGCAACCTATACACTGCTTTTGCCAGATAATAATATCCTTTATTTTTTTCTGGGCAATGGGCTTAACCTGAATCCCAAGCTGCACAGCAACGTTCTGGACTGCATAATCATCCGTAAGCAATATGCCCCTATCCCTGTATTCAAGAGCTTTTGCGAGGATTTCCAGGTCCGTTTTTGAGAGCTCTTCGGAGTCCCGCGTGTGCTCAGCCATTTTCCGAACTTCTTTTACCATTTCAGGCTCTGGCCATTCCACACGTAACCCACCTTCTTTTGCAAGATCAAAACGAAGCTCGGAATCCTTACTTTTCAATTCATCCGCAACCGAAGGAACGGTAATTATGAGAGAACTGTCCAGGTCACAGTTTCCCATTATAAAAACAGCTGAGTCTGCTATGTAATAGGTCATTTTTCTTCTCTTTTCTCTTTTAGTATATAATTGATTCCCGTCTGGGTCCCATCTTGGCAGAGTTGCGGCTCTACAGCCTAAGTTCTGTCTCAGGAAGACTGTGCTCTGTTCAACAGTTGGTAGCTCTGTAGTGTACCCAAAATTCCGCATAGAGAGCACGAAATCTGTTTTGCTCAATTCGACTGCTCAAGAGGACTAATCTCATGCGAAGTTTTAAACTCTACATTTCCAACACGCACTGAAGCCATTTAGTAACATGTATACGTTGCAAAAGTAATATTATTGTGCCATTATTGTGCCATTATTGTGCCATGCATCAAATTAAAAAAAATTCACTAAGTTTTATATTTAAAAACTTATTTTTCCATCTTATTTCTACTTTTCCGGATGAGCTAAACTTTCGCATGACGAAGAAATATGTTCAAGATAATTAATCTGGTTTTCAGGTTAAATTCTGTCCGCTATAGTTATCAAAATTATGCCTCAGATGCCTGTTCCTTTTATTTATAAAGAAAATGATTATTAAAAAAAGCCAATACGGAACGGCTGCTTACAACATACAACTAGAAAACTTAAAGTGATATCGTCAATTTATTGAAAGATCTAAGGAATTTAAAATGAAAGAAAAAGATAAAATGTTAGAAGGCAAACCGTATAGAGCTTTTGGGGAAGAACTGGTCGCAGAACGTCAGGCTGCAAAGGAATTGATTTTTGAGTTTAATGCTCTGCACCCCAGCAAAATTGAGCAACGCGATAAGATCATTAAAAGACTTTTTGGCAAAACGGGTAAAAACTTCATTATTGAACCGCCCTTTCGCTGCGATTATGGATACAATATCTCCATAGGGGAGAATTTCTATGCCAATTATAATTGCACGATTATCGACTGCGCTAGAGTTACCATCGGTGACAACGCTTTTATCGCACCCAATGTGAGTCTTTTTACCGCAGAACATCCCATACATCCCGACATACGGAATGACCAGTTGGAATATGCCATTCCTATTTCCATAGGCAACAATGTTTGGCTTGGCGGTGGCGCTATTGTGAATCCGGGTGTTACTATTGGCGATAACACTGTAATCGGTTCAGGAAGTGTAGTGACAAAGGATATTCCGGCCAATGTAATAGCTGTTGGCAATCCGTGTAGGGTGAAACGCAAAATTACAGAGAAAGATAAAACTAATTTTTTGGAGATGTTATATAATGAATAAAAATATACTGATACTTACTGGTAGTCCACGAGATAATGGAAATAGCGATATGCTAGCAGATGCCTTTATGAAAGGAGCAAAGGAAAAGGGGCATACCGTAAATAAAATCAAAGCGGCAAAACTCAATGTTAGTGGATGTAAGGCCTGTATTATGTGTTGGACAAAAGATGGAGCCTGCGTTCAATGTGACGATATGAAAGAAATTGAACCACTACTTGAAAGTGCAGATATGCTTGTACTGGTTTCCCCGTTATATTTCTTTGGAATTTCTGCACAGTTAAAGGCTGTAATTGACAGGTTTTGTGCCTACTGTGTGGACAGCCGTAAAAAATCTCTCCTAGTAAAAGAATCTGCTTTAATTATGTGTGGAGAGTGCGATGAAGAACGATTTTTCAGTGGTGCCATAGACACTTACAAGTATACGGCAGATTATATGAAATGGGAAGACAGAGGTATCTTAATAGCTACCAGCGTCTCAGCAAAAGGAGATATTTTACAGGGAGATTGGCTAACTAAAGCGCAAGCCTTTGGCACTAGCATTTAAATAACTTATCCTTTATCACAAACCGGGTTTCGCTACCCGAATTGCATTTCGGGAGTCCGTTGTCCTTTTAGCTACGCTTCACTCAAGAGGACTAATTTATGGTTTTGAGTCTTGCTCCTCTTAAATAGATTAATTTACGGTCCAGGATTGTTTTTTCATTGTTTTATCCGGAATTACGCCTTAGAATAACAAGAAAAGGTTATTATTAATTCAAAAAAACGAATTGGATATTTCAGGCTCTTCGTCATTCCCTGTGGATAAAACAATTTTCAATTCGAGACCGCATTGGTTTTTATGAGAATATTATGAGAATATTATGAGAATATTATGAGAATATTATGAGGATATTATGAGGATATTATGAGGATATTATGAGGATATCCACACAAAACAACGAAGATCCTGTTTAATATATACATATCCAAAAGTTTTCTCCTGTGTAGTTGACAAGCCCTTTCACGATTTTTTGGAAATATTGTAAAGGGCTTGAGCTGAAGAAATTTTACTTTAAAGGGAAATACGCTTTCCGGATTTTACTTAGGGCAAATTTCCTTGAGGCCAGCAGCTACATCAGCCAGAAGTTCGATAGGAATTCCCATAATCATTTCTTCGTCTGCGATTTTGGTGTATGTCCTGCTGCCGCTACAACCGACTGTGACTCCGATTTTGCCTTCTTTATATACATTTACAACTCCGTCTGAACACAGGCTCTGCTTCCCTGCAAAACTCGCTTCGACCCGGCCTCCGGTTTTATACATTGCAGCCTGTGTGAGTAACATTATTTGTTTAGGCTTACCGATAATCACAACAACATCAGGGATAAACGTGGCTTTTTCCAGAGGGGAGTACAGGATAGCTTCTGTTGAGTTTGGGGGAAGCTTGGGAACTCTTTCAAGGGTACGCCTTGCAGCGCCCTGGGTGCTGAACTGTTTGAGTTTATTAAAATAAAACTCTCCACTTGCGACCTTAGGAGGCATTTCGCCAAGGCCCATTGCGCCAGCGCCACCTTTACACATCTGGTCATCGATAAGGGTATAGAACTCCTCACCTGTTCTTCTCACTCTGTCAACCAGCTGGCAGTGCCTCATAGCTTCATCTACTTCTTTCATTCCTCCAGGAATTTCTCCTCCTTTCGGGATCAGCTTCACTGCAACAGGAGAAGTCTCCAGTTTCAGGCAGTCTACAATTTCTTGTCCATATTTATTTATCTCTTTTACATCCATGTTCTCAACTCGGGTTTTGAAATTTTTGTTACTTTTAAGATAGTAATACTGTTTTAGAACTTCATAAGTATTTTCAAAATTTGTTTGTCTGGTTGTCTAGTTCCGACAAATAAAACATGACAATTTTTGATCAAAATATTCCTAAAAAGTTTAAGAGTTATTTTATCAGTTACGGGCAAATTCTTGTAAGATACAGACAAATAATACATGATAAGATTCAATATAAGTATTCCCGAGTTTATATGAATACAGGCAATTTCTCGCAGTACTGTCTTTTTTGTCCGATTTTATTTCAGTACTGAGAACTTACTAAATGAAATTTAGGGGTTTTGGGAGTATGGAAAATTCACCCTATATTTGGTAGGTCGACATAAGGGATTTGAATATTATGTATCATCTTCAAATTGTATGGGTAAAAGTAAATTTCATGTATTTGCTGAAAAGTTATAAACTTTATCAAGTATGAAAAACAACATCAAGCGATACATTAGACTTTATAACTACATAATAAAATTGTGGCATAATTATTGAGTTGGAAAATTCTCCATTGAATTTGAAGATGATACGATAGCGTAAACTAAAGAACCTTGAGAATCCTTGAAAAAAACCTGTAGAAATGTATGAAACCTTAAATAAAAGCTAATAAAAAAGTTTGAGTGCGAGAGGTGCGATTCGAACGCACGAATTCCTACGAAACTGGACTCTGAATCCAGCGCCTTTGACCTGGCTGGGCAACTCTCGCACGATGTAGCTTATGTTGCAGGAGAAATAGTAGTGCTCTTTGTTCTTATACTTTTTCCTTGAAAGCCTGCTCGGCGGGCGAAATTCGTTTAAACTCTTACAATAATTTCCTTTTTTAGGAACCGGTTTTAAGCAAGTTTAAACTAAGATTTAAAACCGCAGAAGCCGAAAAATCCCTGAGCATTTATAATCTATATAAAGTAGGTTGGAATTGATGAAATTTTCATCTCATCAATTTCAGGATAAGGGCTTTTTGCGCATGCAGACGGTTTTCAGCCTCTTCAAAAATCACGGAATTCGGGCCGTCCATAACTTCATCCGTAATCTCAAGGCCTCGACGGGCTGGCAGGCAGTGCATAACTATTACGTCCGGCTTTGCAACTCCAAGGAGTTCAGTATTGACCTGGAAAATGGCAAAGTCCTTCAGGCGTTTCTCCTGCTCGGCTTCGTCGCCCATGGAAACCCAGACATCCGTATAAATGATATCCGCATCTTTTGCGGCAACTTTCGGGTCATCCGTAACTGTAAACTTGCCTCCGAGGGCTTTTGCCTTTTCAAGAAACTCGGGCTCAGGTTCGTATCCTTTCGGGCAGGCAACTGCGAATTCCATTCCCATAATAGCCGAGCCTAGCAGAGCTGAATTACAGACGTTGTTTCCATCTCCTACCCAGGCGAATTTCAGGCCTTCGAATTTGTCCTTGCACTCCATTATGGTCATGAAGTCGCCAAGGATCTGACAGGGGTGTTCCCTGTCCGAAAGCGCATTGATCACAGGTATGGTTGAGTATTTGGCTAATTTCTCTACGGTATCGTGGCTCATAACTCTGGCCATGATTCCATGAAGGTAGCCTGAGAGGGTTCTGGCAGTGTCCTCAATAGTCTCGCCTCTCCCTACCTGGATATCTCTGGAATTCAGGTAAAGGGAATGTCCTCCGAAATCAGTCATTGCAACCTCAAAGGATACCCTGGTTCTTGTAGAAGATTTCTCAAAAATCATTCCCAGGCTTTTGTTCTTCAGGTACTCTGTAGGTTCTCCAGCCTTGCGTTTTTCTTTCAGGTCCATGGCCGATTTGAGGATTTCATAAATCTCTTCTCTGGACAGGTCAGTTATCGAAAGTACATCCTTCTTCATCACTTCAACCCCGACTTACTCTAGCTGAATTTACTTCATTCAAGCCTGAGTTTCTCTTTTTTAACAACTTACTTCATTCTGGTTGAACTTAAGTTTATATTACTGCATAGTACTTATTTGCACGCCGTACTTTTGCAGGACATTTCAGGCAGTTAGCTTTGTTTTCAGCAGTAATCCTTATTTTCTTGGCAATTAGCCTCTAGGCAGTTAGCCTCTAAGTTCTTTCATATGGTCAATTCTCTTCTGGATAAGAGCGGTAGTCCCAATGTCTTTCCGGAAAAACAGCTTGCCGTGAAGATTTTCAAGGGCATTCTGGGCAATTTTTTCGGCTGCAGCTATAGTTTCGGCAATCCCGACAACTGCAATGGCGCGGGAGCTGGTTGTGTAAACTTTTCCTTCTTTTTCATAGACACTGGCATAATAAATGGATGCATCCCCTATGTCTCCTACAGTTACCTCGCTGTCTTTTTCAGGATTTTCAGGATAGCCGGCAGGAACTGCGTATTTACAAACAGTTGCTTTCTTGCTAAAGCTTACAGGTAAATCTCCAAGGGTCCCTTTAACCACCGCAGACATGATATCCACGAAGTCTGTTTCAAGGAGAGAGATCACATTCATGGCTTCGGGGTCACCGAACCGGGCATTGAATTCCACGACCTTGGGGCCGCTAGCTGTAAGTATGAACTGCCCATAGAGAATCCCCTGATATCCGGCACCAGTTTCCTTAGAAAGCGCCTTTACGGTATCCTGCATGATCTTCTTTGCCTTCTCAAGATCTTCAGGAAGCATAAAAGGCAGGATTTCCCCGGCATCAGTGTATGAACCCATACCTCCTGTATTGGGCCCTAGATCTCCTTCATAGGCTCTTTTGTGGTCCTGCACGGCAGGGAAGAAAACAAGGCTTTTTCCGTCTACAAAGGCCTGAAGCGTAAATTCCTCTCCTATAAAGCGTTCCTCGATGACTACAGACCCTTTTTCAAGCAGCTCACTTGTGTAGGATTTGGCGGCTTCCAGGTCAGGGAGCTGGTCTCCCATAACTTTTACGCCTTTGCCCCCTGTAAGACCTGAGGGTTTGACTGCCACATCGCCCAGTTTCTCTATGAAAGCGTGCGCAGGTTTTTCCTCTGTGAAAACTTCATAGGCAGGGCAGCCTTCGATTCCATATTTTTTCATGAAATTTCTTGCCCAGGCCTTGTCAAACTCTATAATTGCACAGGCTTTTTTAGGTCCCACAACCGGAATTCCGGCTTCCCATAGGGCATCTGCAACTCCTGCTGCAAGAGGGGCTTCAGGGCCTACAAAAGCCATTTCGACGTTTCTGGCTTTTGCGTACTCAACAACTTTTTCAACTTCAGTTTCCTTCTCAAGGAGAAAGTCCTCACAGAGGGCGGCAATTCCGGGATTTTTTTTCGCCATTAACGCATAAAGAGAGGGATTATGCTTGCTTTTCTTGATTCCTTCGGCGATTGCGTGTTCCCTTCCGCCTCCGCCGATAAGCAAAATTTTCATTTTTATTCTCCTGGTTTTAAAAAGATTCCTATTATTTTCAAGTATAAGTATGGTTTCAATATGTACTCATAATAAGGTGAAATAGATGAGATAAGAAAAAGGTAATGAATTTTCAGTCCTCAAAACCTTTCAATGCTGCTTTATGCAGCTGTCTCTTTTTATTGACAATTTGCTGATTACTCATTAACAATTTGCTGATTACTCATTAACAATTTGCTGATTACTCGTTAATTATTTATTTGCAGTTTGTTGGCAACTTGCTGGCAATTTATTACCAAATACTTTAGTAAAGAATATACTGAAGGACCTCCTAGTTCTTTATTTCTTCTAATAAATATCTTTTCATTGTCAGGCTCCAAATTTAACTAAAAATTTTCCTTTTTGAGATCGGTTTCAGATTTTTGCTCCACCTTTTCCAGTGATTGAAATCCTTTTTCCATGAATAGGATATCTCAGGTTTTCCTGGCGGGGTAAAACCAGCCCTTTTCCTGAGACGAAAATCCTAATTTTTATAAAGTAAAAACTAATTAGACTATTTCAGGAGATGAAAAGCATGAATCAAAATCCATATGAAATCTTCCAGAAAGAATGTCCTGAAGTAGCAGCACGTTTTAATGACCTTATTGAAGCCCAGAAAGCGTTGAAAGGCCTTGATGCTAAAACAAAACAATTGATTACCATAGCCATCCAGACTGCGAACCGAAACCCACGAGGCGTACAGATGCATGCAATGATGGCAAGGAACGAGGGTGCAGCTCGTGAAGAAATTATCGCTGCAGTGGTTCTGAACCTTCACCATTCCGGTTTTGCTAAAGTTCTTGAGTGCCTTCCTGCAGCAATTGATGGATTTGAAGGTAAAATCTGAAAAACTTCAGTATCGATAAGTGCTCTCGCACTTCCTTTACTTTAAGAGGTCGCGTGCACTTACGAGAGGTACAAGCTCCGTACCTGCCTCTTTTAAGTTTTCTATTGCTCCTTCTTCCCTGTCCACAACACTGATTACATATTTGACGCTTGCTCCGGTTTCCCTGACAACCTCAATTGCGTTCCTGACCGAACCTCCACTTGTTGTTACGTCTTCGAGCATTACAAGCCTGTCTTCCGGTCTAATATCGCCCACAAACCTGCTCTTTGTACCGTAGTCCTTTATAGATTTCCTGACTATAAGCAGAGGAAGCTCGGTTTCCATAGAAACTGCAGTTGCTAATGGCACACCTCCAAGTTCCACTCCTGCTATTATGTTCACATCCATCTGTTTTATCCTGAATGCTGCCTGTCGTGCTATAAGTTTCAGGGTTTTAGGGTCAGTACTGGCCTTTTTGATGTCTATATAATACTTGCTTTTCTTTCCTGAGGCAAGTGTGAAATCCCCGTAGCGAACGGCTCCGCAGGCCTTGAGGGCTGCGATTAGTTCCTGTTTCTGATTCTCAATGTTATTTCCTGTTTCTAAATTTGTTTTGCTCATTCTCTCACCGTATTTGCAGCCTTATTAGCGCTATAAGTGCTTTATTAAAGTTCTTCCTGTACTGATTCTTATGAATTTCCAGTATAATTTCACCAGGGTTCTTTCTTTACACCTATAAAGTATCCGATTATATTTGTTGCAAGATGGAGCAGAGGCGTTATTATAATAACGGTAAGCATGATCCCGTGAGTGAAATTACTCACAAACCACTCAGGGGCTACAAGGTATGTAAATACCCAGGCTCCCACAACAAAATCAAGCTGGTCTACCAGAGGAAGAGATGCTCCTCTTTTCAGGCCCATCCTGCGCTTGAAAAAGCTCTTGAACATATCCCCGAACAGAGCGCCGGATGCGAGGGCGAGCACAATTATTAAAGAGCTTTTGTAATCCGGGCCAAAGGCAGGCATTTTGATCCCCATAACCTCAAACCCTCTGGAACTCAGCCAGATCTCAATACATCCTGCAATAAACCCGCAAAATATACCTGAAAAGAGCCCTCTATAAGTCTTTCCGTCTCCAAGGATCCTTCTTCCATCCTTATAGGTCTTACCCCAATCAATCGGCTTTCCGCCACCAAAAACAGCTGCAAATGGATTGGAAAGGTATGCTGGAAGCATCAACCAGAAGGCTTTAATTATCAGCTCGATCGTGATATCAACTCTTTGTATAGGTTTGTTTTTTGAGGCGAGCTTAACTTTCTGGATATCGCCGTACTTTTTAATTCGCTATTACTTTTTAATTCTCTATATAATTGCCCACGGAGCATACCAGTAACTTTTGCTCGCTGTCTTACTCTGCTTTTTAATCAGTCAGTTACGATTAAGATATCGACTTAAAAATGGAGTTATCAATTGACTTAAGTAATTTAAGTAATGGATCTTAGATAAGGGCTTAACGTACTCAATTGATGGGATTATGTAACTATTGACTCTATTTAATTGTATTTCTTTTTACGTTTTAATCTTAATTAGCGCTTCCCAGTGCCTTTATACTATGCTATCCTTATACTATGCTATCCTGAATAGTTTTTCGAAGAATAATTAAATTTGAGATGATGAGAAAAGTCTATGAAAACGAAGAAAAACAAGTGCCAATGAAATCTCATAATAGGAAAGTAAGGATTTAGAAATGTGAAGGTTTCTAGATAGGTAATGGAATTTTATAGCACTTTTTGTACAATCTTGAAATAAAAATTGGTGTCGATCGGGGTGAATAGTCCCCAGATCTTCTCACACGCTATATAGAAAAGAAACGCTTAATAAGGAATTATTTTTTTCTCTTTTCCTTTGCAAGTTTCTTTTTGGCGTCCTTGCTACCTGCAGAAGCCAGTTTTTCCAGCTCTTCCATCTTTTCTTTTTTAGCGCTCTTCTTCTTATCCATATCTTTTTTAGACATTGCCATAGTGAGTACCTTCATAGGTTTTGGTGAAGTTGCGATATCTGTACAGGCATTGCTTATGTAAGATGCCTCAATAGATCTCGCGTAATCTACCTTTTTCAATTTTAAAAGTATTTATCAGTTTCCAGCCAAATTAATCTTTTTGGCAGAGTGCCATGTCAGGTTAAAGGTTTTAACTTCTCCGATAAGATTGAAATATTCATGAAAAAGGGAATTAAAAGTGATAAATTCCCTAAAATAACTTTTACTTGCGTTATCGTCCTTCTCTTTCCTTCCTGTATTTGCACATTGCCGCGACGAGACCATTGAATGGAGGAGACGGCCTTCCAGGCCTTGACCTGAACTCAGGATGGAACTGGGAACCAAAGAAGAAGCGCTTGCCAGGAATCTCGGCAATCTCCATCCTGTTCTTGTTTTTGCCGGAAAAGACAATGCCGTAAGACTCAAGTCTTTCAACAAATTCCGGGTTAACTTCATACCTGTGGCGGTGGCGCTCGACAATGTAATTGGTCCCGTAAATTTTAGCGGCAATAGAGCCTTCTTTCAGGATGGCTTCATAGTCCCCAAGGCGCATGGTTCCGCCCATGTCTGCAACACCGTTTTGCTCAGGCAGGAGGTCAATTACAGGGTAGGGTGTATCTTCGTCAAATTCCGTACTGTTTGCCCCTTTGAGTTTGGCCACATTTCTGGCAAACTCGATGACTGCAAGCTGCATACCCAGGCAGATCCCAAGGAATGGAATATCGTTTTCCCTGGCAAACTTAATTGCCATCATCTTGCCTTCTGTGCCTCGCCCGCCAAAACCGCCCGGAATAAGAATCCCATCATACTGTGTCAGCTTCTCAATCTCGGCTGGATTTTCTTCCAGGATTTCGGCTTCAACCATATTGACTTCAACCCTGCATCCGTTATCAATTCCTCCATGCTTGACAGCTTCAAGGATGCTGAGGTAAGAATCCTCAAGGTTGGTATATTTTCCGACAATTGCAAGTTTTACCGTATCAGTTGTAGATTTCATCCTTGCAACCATCTCTTTCCATGCACCGTTTTCAACATTGGAATCCAGTTGCAGGTGTTTCATGAGCTGGGTGGTTAATCCCTGCTCTTCTATCTCAAGAGGCACTTCATAAATATCATCGGCATCATGAGCGCTGATAACCAGTTCCTGGGGCACATCACAAAATAGGGCAATTTTCTCTTTGGCGCTTTCCTGAAGAGGAGACTTTGACCTTACAACGATTACTTCAGGACTGAGCCCAAGGGCACGGAGTTCCTTTACGGAATGCTGGGAAGGCTTGGTTTTTTGCTCTCCCTGAAGGTCTTCCATAGCCAGGGTGACATGAATAAATGCAATATTTTCGGAAGGTTCTTCCCTGTGCATCTGACGTACAGCCTCAAGGAAAGGCATGCTTTCAATGTCCCCAACAGTCCCTCCGATTTCAATAAGACAGATATCAGCCCCACTCCGGGCTGCAACCTTTCTGATCCTGTTTTTGATCTCATTTGTGACGTGGGGAATAATCTGAACGGTTTTTCCGAGGTAGTCTCCTCTCCTTTCTTTGGAAATTACTTCTAAGTAGATCTTGCCTGTGGTAAGGTTATGGTCCCTCGTAAGTTCAGTGTCAAGGAACCGCTCGTAATTCCCAAGATCCAGGTCAACTTCACCTCCGTCTTTGAGCACAAAAACTTCCCCATGCTGGTAGGGGCTCATGGTGCCTGCATCAATATTGATGTAAGGGTCGATCTTGATAGCCGTAACTTTATAACCTTTGTTTTTAAGGTTTCTTCCAATGGATGCGATGGTAATGCCTTTTCCAAGCCCGCTCATCACCCCACCGGTAACTATGATGTACTTCATGGATAAGCTTCCTCATTAGTTTTTCCTAATAGTGGTTTCAGACTACTATAAAGGTTATTACGCGGAGTTAGACAGGAAATAATCAAATTAGTAATGTATAAAAATCTGTCATTAATCCTCTTGTACGAACACAATACCAATATCTTCATGATATAAAAATTACTCCCAACTTCTAAAAATGGACAGACTCAAATAAGAAGTGAGAGTAAGAGAATAGACCTGATGATGAATAACTCATAAAGTAATGGCTAAAGTGCCGGCCGACGGAAAATCTGGATTGAGGGAGAATAAGATTCAGTAAAGCACATTTTTTCTAGTTTTTAGATAATTCAGAATTATGAATATTTGGAATGTATTTTTCCATGCATTTTTATTGATTTTGTTGAGCATGTGCTCACAGCTAATTCAAGAAGTTGATTCAGTTGTTGCAAAATCACCTTATTTTTGAGGGGGGCAGAATGTGAGTTTATAACTGAGATTAACTTCAGGTTTATAACTCAGAATTTACCTCTGAAACCGAAGTGAGAATTAGCTTCAGGTGCATAAGTAAAAATTCATATGGTTCTTCGTTGTTTTGTGTGGACATCCTCATAATTTCCTCATAATTTCCTCATAAAAACCAGGGGAGTCTTGAATTGAAAATCATCTTATCCATAGGGGATGACGAAGAACCATTCATCTTATTCAGAACTGATTTTTGGCTTGAATCCCACAACGTTCAAAAAAATCAAATTTAAATTTAGAGAATTAAATAAAAATTTTGGCAGACGTGAAGATACATGGTGAATATTAACTAATTAATGTAGAATGAAGAGCAAAATTAGTAATAAATTGTATAAATAAAAAAATTAAGTTGTGCTTTTGAAAGGGGATCGGAATGTGAGTTATAAACCTGAAATGAGCTCTGACTGAACCTGAAAATCAACTTTCAGTTATAATCTGAAGTGAATTGAGTGGATATCAGGTTCAAAATGGATATAAGTCTCAGGTTTAAAACTGTAATTCTCCTAAAGGTTTTAGCTCTCTTCTGCAATTTTTAGCAGAATATATATCATGCAGGTCACAAAAAGTATTGAAAACAAAACCGACTGGGCAAAGCTGACCTTAAACTGCAGGCCCGATGGCAGTATAAAGTAGAGGAAGAATAAGCATGCAAGTAGTAAAAAGCCTCCAAAAGCAATATTCAGAGGAAGTTTTTCGTTATCACTTATATGTATTGGACTCTTTCTTTCGGTGGCTGAAAAGCTTCCTTTAAAACTTCTGTGGATAAAAGATGAAAACCCGCCAAAATCGTTTCCTGATTTAGGGTGAGAGAGTTTTATAGGTAGTGTAGTTGAGGATCTTTGAGAACTCAATTCATCTTCCTGATTTCCTGCATGGGACTCGTCTTCGGAGTGTTCCTGCGGCTTTGGATCGATTTTTCCAAGCTGGACTGGAAAACCTTTCTTTCTGGAGCCATAACCCGCTGTGATATAGATCTGCCCTTTTGTAAGCACCCTGCCTTCTTGCGGGATTCTTGCAACTACAGAAACGTATTCTTTCTGAAGCACATATGGGTTATCCCTCAGAAAAATGATCTGACCTTTCAATTCGTCACTTACTGAGAAGTGAATATGCGTAGGGGACCCGTAGTTTGTGATCAGGACCTCAAAGGTTTCTTCTCCGCCGGGAGAAAGAGAAATCTCAACACTTTCCTTTTCGAACTCAATTGAGTTTATCTCTTGTCGGTTGATAATAACATTCTGGAATGTCTGCTGCAAGTTTAACCCTCACATCAGTTTCTAAGGTCAGGAGGAAGTAAATTTGGGATTCCTTCGTCGATGGGATAGTGCTCTTTGCATACAGGGCAGTAGAGGGTTCCGGATATAACCTCTCCTTCATTTTCTTCGACAACGTTCAAAACCAGGTCGCCCTTACATATAGGGCAGGCCAGAATATCCATAAGATCTCTTTTCACCAAAATTCACCATTAAAGTCGCTTTACCTATAAGAGGAGACAAAGTTTAACATTAAATAAGGAAAGTTGATTGTTTTTAATCCTTGCTTTTTGTTCTGCGGATGTGAACTTTATCCCGTTACTTAACCGTATTCAATTCATACTCCTATTTTAATGTAATCTATATTTTTACAGGCACTTCTGATTTGAAGCTTGTCTACTCTATCGAATGTTGTTCTTTATATAAGCTAATATCAAAACTAATATCCTAGTAATGTTATAAATATAAAATTATAATATTTCTCCCTGGGTTACGGTATTCAAAAAAGACTTTTAGGTCTTTATTAAATATTAAATGAGTTTTACTAGAGAATTATAAGTTACAACCCATTAACTCTATAAAACCTTCCATTTATAATATGTCAAACATTTTGAAATGAATTTTTATTGTTAGATTTCTAAGTTTAAACCGGGCCAGTAAAATAAGTTTAGAGATATAGTTTAGAGAGGTTTGCCTATAGATCTTTTTAGAGTGGAACCGCTAATTTTTGCACTACATGAAACTTTTGCTTAATTCTTTTTACTTATAAGCGGCTTTGCACAAAATCTCTCTTGCTTACAAGCACAATTTACTTATATTTATAAAAGGAAATAGGATTCCGCTCTTCCGATGAGTAAAAGAACTAATAAAACGTAGAATAGAGGAGAACCAATTAATTAATAAAAAACAGAGAAGAAGCTTTCAAAGCAAATTTCACAAGGATCCTTGTCAGGAATGGCATGTTTTTAACTTATGATAAAACCTATTAAACATATCGGGGTTCTTTGTGCAACATTAATCTAAGCTTAAAAATAAATTGGAAAAAAGGTATATATCAAAAATTTGTTAATAAGCGACCTTTAGGCAGCCTCCAAAAACTTATCTACACAACTTATCTACACAACAGTCGAAACACAATTTAATAGAACAAAATTTGAAAATAATGAAAGAGTGAACTAGCCTCTAAGTAATCCACAAACATATCAATAAAGTCAAGAATTTTTAAAGAGTTGATAAATGTTTGAGTTCTTCCAAAAACTCAATTCATTGTTCCAAATTCGAGATCAAGGGTGTCAATTTTGGTTTTAGGGTAAGCTCTATCTGAATATAGTTGCAGTTTTTTTTAAAAAAGTTTATAAAACAATAAAATTTGATAATTCTGAAGAATTTTTTCCATATTAACCAGTTTTAAGACTATACAGAGCTGGAAATCAAGAAATAAAAAATCAGCCAGGTAAAGTCTTCAGGATCACAGATTTAGGGACTAATTCTTCAAATCAGAGTGTTTGATCCGAAGTTTCGGATAGTTCCAGAAGGAACAGAGAAAACAAACATGATATTCTCTGAACAAAATGCACAACCAATGAAAGTGTTTGCAGATGGCAGCATTTTCATGCTAAATGTGGGATATGAGATGAAGACGGAAATATATGAGAAAAGCATTGACCTTGCAAGCCAGAAAATGCTTCAGAAGGCCGAAGAAGAAGGCATTGAAACCGCCTGGGATAGATATGAAAAACAACTACCTCAGTGCAGTTTCGGGCAGCTAGGAGTTTGCTGTCGGAATTGCAATATGGGTCCATGCAGGATTGATCCCTTCGGAGAAGGAGCTCAAAAGGGAATTTGCGGTGCTACCGCAGATATCATAGTTGCAAGGAATTTCCTTAGAATGATTGCCGCAGGCGCAGCAGCTCATTCCGACCATGCAAGAGATGCTGTTCTGACCTTTAAGAAAATGAGTGAAGGAGAAGCTGGCAGCTACAGGATAAAAGATGAAGCAAAACTGCTGTCTCTTGCTTCGGAATATGGGATTCCCTCAGAGGGCAAAAGCCTGGAGGAAGTCGCAGGCAAACTTGCCGACACACTGCTTCAGGAATTTGGAAAACAGGACGGACATCTCCAGTGTACCAGAAGAGTTCCTGAATCAAGGCTCAAGCTCTGGGCCGAGCTTGGAATAGAGCCCAGGGGAATTGACCGGGAAATCGTGGAATGTATGCACAGGACTCATATAGGTGTGGACAATGATGCGGTTCATATCCTGCTGCAAGGACTACGCACAGGGCTTTCCGATGGCTGGGGAGGTTCGATGATCGCCACCGATGTCCAGGACGTACTCTTCGGAACCCCACAGCCTAGAAGAAGCACAGTTAATCTGGGAGTACTGTCGAGCGATAAAGTAAATGTAATTGTCCACGGGCACGAACCTATTCTCTCAGAAATGATCGTGGAAGCTGCAGAAGATCCCGAACTCCTTAAACTGGCAGAGGAAAAGGGTGCATCAGGCATCAACGTTGCAGGGATCTGCTGTACTGGCAACGAGACCCTGATGCGGCACGGTACTCCAATAGCAGGAACCTTCCTTCAGCAGGAACTGGCAGTAATTACAGGCGCTGTGGAAGCTATGGTTGTCGATGTCCAGTGTGTCATGCCCTCGCTTGGGGAACTTACAGGATGCTACCATACGAAGTTTATATCTACGTCCCCAAAGGCCGATTTTCCCAACACCGTAAGAATGGAATTCCATGAAAACAGGGCTTATGAAACTGCAAAAGAAATCGTAAAGATTGCTGTCGAAAACTTCCCTAACAGGGTTCCGGAAAAGGTTACCATACCTGAAGAGAAGCAGGAGTGCATGGTTGGCTTCAGTGCCGAAGCTATCCTCAGTGCCCTTGGAGGAAGCCCTGATCCTCTTATTGAGGCAATAAAAGGCGGGGCAGTTAGGGGAATAGGAGCTGTTGTCGGCTGCAATAACGTAAAAATAAAGCACAATTACGGTCATGTCAACCTCGTTAAAGAACTGATCAAAAACAATGTGCTTGTGGTCACAACTGGCTGCAATGCAATTGCATGTGCCGAAGCAGGGCTTCTTCTGCCGGAAGCCTCCGAAATGGCAGGCGATGGGCTAAAAGCCGTCTGTAAGGCTCTGGGCATACCCCCTGTCCTGCATATGGGCTCCTGTGTTGATATCAGCCGTATCCTTGTGCTTGCATCCGCGATTGCAAACCGCCTGGGTGTGGACATAAGTGATCTTCCAGCAGCAGGAGCAGCTCCCGAATGGATGAGCGAAAAGGCGGTTAGCATCGGGGCTTATGTGGTTTCATCCGGCGTATTTACCGTTCTCGGGACTATTCCTGCTGTTCTTGGAAGTCAGGCTGTTACGTCCCTTCTGACAGGAGGCTTGAACGGTGTGGTGGGAGCAAGTTTTGCGGTTGAACCTGATCCCCTTAAAGCCGCAGACCTGATGCTTGAGCACATTGACGAAAAAAGAAAGGCTCTGGGCTTGAACTAAGAGATGATTTACAATGAAGGATTTAATGATTCGCCCCGAACGCTGTATGGGCTGCCGCTCATGTGAGACTGCATGTGCCGTTGCACATTCCGAGAGCAAAAGCCTCTTTTCGGCTATAGGAGAAAAGCCGGCTCCGAAAAAACGCATCAATCTGGAGCCTGTCCCTGACCTTGGAGTTTCTCTTCCCATTACCTGTCGTCACTGTAAGGAGGCTCCCTGTGTTTCGGTTTGCCCTACAAAAGCTATCTATCAGGATGAAAACGCCAGCATGGTAAGCTATGACCCGAATCGTTGCGTAGACTGCTGGATCTGTTCTACGGTATGTTCACGTTTTACTCCTCTCTATCATATGATTCTTGTTATGGGCTGCTGGACCAGTTCCATGAATCACAATCGTAAGGTAATCAGCAGGCAAGCTGAAGCAGGGATAAAATGTGACCTTTGCGAGGGTAGAGATATGCCTGCCTGCGTTGAAGCCTGCCCTACACATGCCCTTATTTTCACAGAGGCGAACGAGGTTTAAAAGAAAAGTTACCTTAGCTGAACTGCCGTAGAACTTGCAAGTAAATAGAATCGTGATGGCGCATTCTCGGTTTCAAGCAATATTCCTATCTGCGCCATCGCTTCTTTCCTGAATGATACTTTATAAAGGATTATGTCATATCAACAACCATAACTTCAAAAGAAAATGGGGAGTCAGGTATGACTAACAGTTTTTACAGGAAGATAATGGTTGCAACCGACGGTTCGGAATCTGTTAGAAAAGCGGTCGAAACAGCAGTCGAAATCGCAAAAATAAGCGGTGCAAAGCTATATGCTGTGTACGTGATTGCTTCGGAAAGGTTTTCGATAACCTATCCAAAGGACATTGGATGGGAAAGGGCCATTTTTGAATACTTCAAGGCTGAAGGCAAGGAGGCTACGGCTTATGTCGAAAACTCCGGGAAAGCTGCAAATGTCGAGGTTGAGTCCGTAATCCTGCAAGGAATTCCTGCAAATGAGCTTGTCAATTTTGCAGAAAGAAGCGACATTGACCTTATTGTCATGGGCACGCTAGGAAGGACCAGAATTGAGAGGTTCTTGCTCGGGAGCGTGGCAGAAAATGTGGTAAGGCATTCAAAAAAACCGGTACTCGTCGTAAGGGGAGAAATTGCTTAAAAGGTCAAATAAACATAAAAAGGTCAAATAAAAAAATAAGATAAAAAAATAAGATAAAAAAATAAGATAAAAAAATAAGATAAAAAAATAAGATAAAAAAATAAGATAAAAAAATAAGATAAAAAAATAAGATAAAAAATAAGATAAAAAAAATCAGATAAACATAAAAATTAGCTAAATATAAATTTAAAATTTTTCATGGATAGAGTCCCAGACCTTTTCTGGATATATTTATTACTTTTCCATGGGAACAACTAATAATGATAGGCCTTTTCATCAAAGTACTTGATTTCGCGCTTCCAGTACTTGCAATGATTTTTGTGGGGCTTGTGGGTACAAGCGTACTTGTAGAACTCGGCCTGATGCAGAAATTTTCTAGGCTTGTAAGCCCTATCTTTGCCTACACTAACCTGCCCGATACCTGCGCTTCAGCTTTCCTGGTATCAATAGGGTCTACGGTAGCTGCAAATAGCATGCTTTTTCAGGCAAAAAAAGAGAATTGCCTGGAAAATCGAGAGGTCTTACTCTGTGCGATGATGAATTCTACGCCTGTTTATTTTCGGGAACTTTTCACTTACCAGATTCCGATAGTTCTGCCTGCACTTGGCCTTATGGTAGGGGGATTTTATTCTATTGTATTCGTAGTCACAGCATTATTCAAAATCCTGGTAATTGCAATTGCAAGCAAACTGTTCCTTAAAGGCAACTCCTGCAGAATCCCTGAACTGCAAAACAGGGAGAAAATCTCCTTGAAAAGTGCGATTATCCGGGCTTTCAGGAAAGAGTTCAGGATTTTTTTAAAAATTGCAGGAGTTTACGTTATTGCAACTACCATTATTTTTGTACTTCAGGAACAGGGCTTTTTCGAAATTTTCAGTGTGCTCCCCCTTGCTGAATTTTTTAAAATTCCTCCTGTGTCCATTGTCCCGCTGACAAGCTATGTGGCTAGCCCAATCCTGGGAATCTCACTTCTGGGCCCTATGATTCACTCAGGAGAAATTACAAACATACAGGCAATGATTGTGCTCATGCTTGGCAGTATGTTCATGCTCCCTATTTTTGCACTTCGAAGCCAGCTTCCAGGAAAAATAGCGATTTTCGGGACTCAATTGGGCTTTCAGATTGTCATATACTCAATGGCAATAAGCGTGTTTGTAAGGCTCGCAATCCTTCTAGTACTTTTAAGTATCGCTCCATAGTTCAGAGGCTATCAGTGGGAGCTAGCGGCGCAAGAGCGTAGCAATACGGAAGCTATCGGTGTAGGGGCAGTGGTACAGAAGATAGCAGTGAGGAAATTGTCAGGAGGAAATTTCTCTCAAGGTCTGTGACCAAGAATTGAACAGGGAGTTCTAACAGAAAAGATATTAAAAAAATAACTAAAAATTACTTGTATAAACTTAAGAAAGATATAAAAAATATGTTTGTGAACGGGGTTTTTTGGAGGAGGTTAAAATATGTTGGATATAATTATTGTCAATAACAATTGAGTTGAGCTTACCCGTTCACCATCCCTCAGTGAGGGTTAAGCTATATATAAGTGTTCTGGTGCGCAAAACGAGAATTCCTTTTTGTGCCATAATTGTAGGGAATAAATTCAACTTCAAGGGCTTTTTGTCCTTATATAGCTAATAAACGGAATTAATACAGTAAAACAATATTAATACAATAAAATCAATATTAAAACAATACTATTTTTTCTGTTGTATATCAGGGTTAAGGTAATCTTAATTAGTAAATAATAAAACTTAACGAAAAAGTAATTTATATATGACTCTATATATCAGTATTGGGAGATGTATTTTCCCGGCAATTGTGAGTAAATATAGAAATGTTTGCACAAGAGAGATTTTCCACGGATGTAATAGAAAGCTCCAGAATAAGAGTTTGTGCAATGTAGTGTAAAAATATAATTCTAATAATTGTAATGTAAAAATTGTAATGTAAAAATTGTAATGTAAAAATTGTAATGTAAAAATTGTAATGTAAAAATTGTAACGTAAAAATTGTAACGTAAAAATTGTAACGTAAAAATTGTAATGTAAAAATTGTAATGTAAAGATTGTAATGTAAAAATTCGTAGTATTAAAATTGGGGGATTTTATTTTGGAAGGCAAAAGTTACGACAAGATAATGATTGCAACTGACGGTTCGAAACAGGTAGAAAAGGCAGTCGAGGCAGCAGTTCAGCTTGCTATGTTTACTGGAGCAAGACTCTACGCCGTATACGTAATTGCCTCAGCGGGCTATACTCCGAGAAATTTCGGGTGGGAGGAGTCTCTGAGAGAAATTCTCAATGCTGAAGCGAAAAAAGCCGTTACTTTTGTTGAAGAGGCGGGAAAAACTTTGGGGGTTAAGGTCGAACCTGTAATTCTTGAAGGGCATCCTGCAAACAGAATTATGGAATTTGCAGAACAGGAAGACATGGACCTTATAGTTATGGGCTCGCTTGGAAGAACCGGGCTTGACAGGTTCCTGCTTGGGAGCATAGCTGAAAATGTAGTAAGGCATTCAAAAACACCTGTAATGGTCGTAAAAGGCGAAGCCGAAAAAGAAAATTGAAAAATGATAAGAGCCAGAAATTTTCATTTGTTTTAGGGCGGCTATCCCACCCTAAACAGGTTGTCCGACAATAACCTTCGGTAATTAACCTTTGGTAATAAGAGTTTTCTGTTCAATTAATATATTACTTATTTTATATTGATTCTTTGATATTATTTGTGGTATTCATCAAATCTTCAAAAAATCAAGTATTGAATTTACCTCCAGATATCCGAGATCTTATTCCTTCAGATCACATTTCTATTTGGTTGAGTCTTTTATAGATGAGATGGATTTTAGTTAATTTTAAAAGGTCTAATGGTTCTGGACATTCTTCATGTCATCCATGTATAATCAAAATTTTGCTTCAATCCGTGCAAGATTTTGCTTCAATCCATGCTTGAGATGGGATGTCGGTAACCCTCTGCGCTCCTGATGTAATTAAATTTCATGCGTCTTTGGAATAGGCCAAAATTTAAGGCCGGCTTCTAACAAAATCGATAGCTTTCAAGCAAGAAAATTCCTTAACCGATGACCAATAAATTAAATTTTTAGTTCTTCCCGATCATTACTTGTGGTATATTACTCGTGGTATTTTTGAAGCATAAGTGGCCAATTTTTGCAGTCTTTCGCAAATTTTAAGTCTGCATAATATTCCGAAACGGGAATAAGTGGCGGAATTAAATAGATTGATGCTCCACAACATTGGTCGTAGCCATTTCCGAGATGTGATTCTGCAATAATGAATTTTTTCGAATTCGGTTCGAATTCAGTGATAACTTTTTGTATCGCCTGATTTAGATTATCGTCCTGAATTAAACCTGATAATACCTTGCAGAAATGAGACACATCCCATAGAGAGTAGGTGCAAAAGCTCTTTGATTTGTTTTGAGCATTCTGCATATTATTAATTACATCAGGCATCTTATCGATCAATTCTTTAGCCAGCAAATCTAAACTCTTTGTGGCATCTTTAACTCTTGAAAGGTCGAAAGCCGACTGAGTCACATTAGATCGGCCCCATTTTTTGTAAGTTTCTGTATAAACCCTCACGATCTCACAACAAATATCTGGCGTTGAAATCTCCGGGGTTTTGGACAGAATGTCAAGTATGGCTTCGTATGGCCACCCTTCATTAGGCTCATTTGCCTCAGATGCAACAATATATTTTACGTATGGTGCTGCTTGATAGGCCACCTCTAAGTTACTCATAAGGCAAGCATCCATGCCCAGAATATCCAATGGTTGTCCAATCATTTCTTTTGCATAAGCAAGAACTTTGCCTAGCTCTATTGTGTCTAGAGAATGGCCTGATCCATCATCGATACAGATCTCTCTCAATTCCGGTAAGTCCAAATTAAGGATATTACTAATAGTCGTATTGAATAAGGTTCTCTTTAATTCTGAAGCTGATAAAAAATTCGCTTCACGTACATTCCAATTCCTGGTTCTCTCATATCTAGCGAGCCTGTCAAAATCACCAGGCTTCCACCCACCACCATGATTCCACAAAATCAATGCGTAGCGCTCGGCTGGATAATGTTTACAAGACCAGGCTATGAAATTCTCGAGGACAAGCGGATCTCCAGAGTCGGTTTTTCCTAAACATTCAACCTTCTCATTGATACCCCCGCGTTGAACATAAAAACGCCTGGTGCCTTCAATACCCGCATTATCAAATTGGACTAAAACATTAACTTCAGGGCTCGAGCCGACTTGCCTCATCTCTTTTAGATCTTCATCACCAGCCGTTGATAAATTATTATCGCCGGCCATATAAACCATGTACGTCCATTTGGCTTTCGTTTCCATTATCTTCACCTTTTTATTTAAAAGCTAATCTAAAAACTCAAAAATATTTCTTCGGATCAAGTACTCTGTCTTCGAATCAAGTAATCTGAGTGATCAAAGTTAAAATTCGAAAAATAATCCCCCACTTAATTCCCCACTCAAAACAACACAGAGCCGTATTTTACTGATTGTATTTTTTACCTGTAAAAGTGATGTTTTTTAATAGTTATTATATATAATTAAGAACATATAATTATTAGAGAATCTGTATTTAGGACTTATAGTCACAATTGCATGTAACCTATATTGGCAGGCAGATATTAAAATGTGAAAATTAATTGTTAATGATGTTTTTGAAACTATAGCTGTATCTCACATGTTCATGAGATCACATATGTCCCAACCATGGGTTCATATAAAAGTGGACTTGTGGTATTGACATGTTAGAAACAAGTTAGTTATATGGCAAAACAGATTCGAAAGGAGATGCACCGAAAATACAAAGTACTTGCCGAAAGCAGGATCTAAATAATAAAAAAGATCTCATGTAAAATAATTTTTATTAAAACCCTGGAGTAATAGTAATCAACCTTAGTAATCAACCTTAGTAATCAACCTTAGTAATCAACCTATCAATTCTTGAAAAAAGAGAAGGCTCTTTACGAGCCCTTAACCTATAACACTCATATCCGAAACCCGGATAGAAGGTGTAATTATTCCTCCAACTTTCCTGACATCAAAGCCTGCTCCTGAGATCTGCTTCAAGAGTTCGAAAGCATTGCCCGAAATCATGAGGGATTTTATAGGCTTATCGAGTGCTCCGTCTTTAATTGTGAAAGCATTTCTGGCTTCTACGGAGAAATCTCCTGAAATTGAGTTTGCCGTGTGGGCGCCGATTACTGTGTTTACGAAGACCCCGGACTGCGTATCAGCAATAACATCCGTCTGAGGATAATCAAGAATAACGTTCCTGAGTCCTACTGAAGGGGGGCTTGTATAAGAAGACCTGGAGCTGTTCCCTGTACTCCTTACGCCTGCTTTTCCTGCAGTATAACTGTCATAGAGGTAAGTCTCAAGCACACCTTTCCCGATCACGGTAGTGCGCTGCGAAGGAACACCTTCGTCATCCGAAGCCGATGTTTCAATTCCAGCTTCAATGAGCCCGTCATCGTAAATACTAAGTTCAGGCACCGCCAGCTCTTCTCCGACTTTGTCTATCAAGCCTGACCTTCCCTTCTGGACATTATCCGCGTCAAGTGAAGGAGCAAGCGCTTCTTCAATAATGTCTGAAATAGCAAACGGATGGAAAATCACATCAGTTTTTTGCGGTTCGATCTTTATTCCGCTATTAGACTTCAGGGCAAGATCGGCTGCATTCTTTCCTATGGAAAAGAAATCAATATCCAGTGAACGAGAAATCCCAAAGTCATAGGCTGTTGAAGCCTGCCCATTAACAGTAATGACATCCACAAAGCCGGAAACTGCTGTTGATTCCTCTTCGATTTCTATGCCATTAGTGTTCAGGATAAGTTGCTTGCCCTTTGACCGGGTAAAGCCTCCTGATGTTGGAAGCGTGCCTGGGACTTCTTTTGTGCCTTCAATAAGTGCCAGGGCATACTCAATACAGGATTCAAGTTCCAGAGTCTCGACTTTTTTATCAAAGATACCCGAGACAGTAGGATATTTCCCGTTAGAAGGAAGACTTACCCAATCAGGGTCGCTTTCTCTGACCCTGGCTTCGGCAACTGCGACCTCGACGGCATCCTCTATTTGTGCTGCCGAATTCGTGCTGGCAAAGCCAACGGCTCCGTTTACTATAGCACGGATTCCTATGCCTTCCGAAAAACGGTCTTTAGCGTTTTCAAGGGCATCTTTTCTAAAGTTCACACCAGTTGAGTGGTTTGCAGCGTAATAGATTTCAGCTTCTTCAGCCCCTGCTTTTTCCGCAAGCCTGAGGGCTTTTCTTGCAAGCTCGTACATCTTCAGGCACCTCCCACAAGGGCTTTTGAGATTGCAAGATGAGGAGAACCATCTGATACGGGTACAAGCTGCCCGGCTTTTCCGCATCTGCCTGCAGTCATTTTAAGGTCGTTACCCACAAGGGCCACATGGTTGAGAATCTCAAGAGTTTTGCCTGAGAGAGAAACGTCACGTATGAGTTCTGTGAGTTCTCCGTTCTTTATCAGGTACCCTTTTTCGGCATTGAACTGGAAAATCCCTTCTCCGGTATTTACCTGTCCTCCTCTTGAGCCTATGAGGTACATCCCGTCTTTTACTTCTTCAAGCATCTCTTCAAACCTGGCATCCCCGTTGTCTATGAAGGTATTGCTCATCCTGACAACGGGCATTGAATAGCCCTGAGCCCTGCAGTTCCCTGGAGTTCCCCCAAGTTTCGCTGCAGTTTCCCGGGAATGAAGATATGAATTAAAAACCCCGTTCTTGATTATTTCTGTCCTTTTTGATTGTGCCCCTTCGGCATCAAAAGGATAGTATCCGAACTCATGTAGGGTAGGGTCATCGATAATCGTAACAAGGGGAGATGCAATCTGTTCTCCGATCCGGTTTTCAAGGATGGAGTCCCCTTCGAGGACAAGATCGGCTTCAGATGCATGCCCCACGGCTTCATGGGCAAAAACACCAGCCAGTTCCTGGTCAAGGATCACAGGCATTTCTCCACCTTTAGGGGTTTTTGCTTTGAGAAGTTCAATTGCGGAATTTCCTGCCTTGCCAGCAAGTTCCAGAACATTTTCTTTCTTGAAAAGCTCATACCCGTAACCAAAGCGGCTCTCTCTGCCTGCCTGGTATACTCCGTTTTCCGAAGCAACTGCCGAAACCGCAAAACCGACGTTCATAAGCTCATAAGCACCTTCAATTCCATCGGAACTCCTGTATTCGACTTTAAACTCGGATTCCAGGTACATTACCTTGGTACTGTTGATGCCCTTTACTTTTGCATGGGTTTCTATGCTTTTTAAAAGATCGACTTTTTCCTCAATAGGAACATTCCTTGGGTCGATTCTGACCTCAGGGAGATTCTTTACTTCCGGAGGATTTATGGTTGCGAGTTCCACGTCTTCCCTGGGGGTATGTGCGTTCATAGAAAAAGCAAGTTTTGAGGCCGCCGCTACGCCCTGTTTAAGGTCGACTTCCCCTTCCACAGATGTATAGCCCCAGGAACCACCACAGAGAGCCCTTACACCGGCCCCCCGTGTAAAGTTTCTGGATAGTTCCTCGATCTTTCCGTTATCCAGAATAATTGAGGTGGAACTGCCCTCAATTACCCTGCAGTCATAAAATTTAATATCCTGCATAATAGTCATAATCAGTTCCTGCACCCGAAAAGGTTCTTAGCCTGCACGGAAGCGGGTGAAACCTCAGGAATATCGAAGCTGAGCTTTGTAATGTTTCGCAATTTTTCGATAATTGAGTTCTTTTTCGGACCTACAAGGCTGTGTTCCATTACCTCCGCAATAGAGGAGACAGGAATAATCTGGATTTTGTCCTTGTACGCCTTTTCGATAAGGACATCTGCCTCGTTTGCTTTGGGGATAATTACTTTCTTAATCCCGGCCCGGGCTGCAGCCTCAATTTTATAGGTAACTCCACCTACAGGCAGGACATCTCCCCTGACTGAAAGGGAACCTGTCATTGCCACGGTCTGGTCTACAGGAATCTTCTCAATGGCAGATATGACAGCTGTTGCAATGGAAACTGATGCACTGTCTCCTTCAACACCTTCGTAGGTCCCTACAAACTGGATATGGACATCATGTCTGGATATATCCGTACCTGTCATGTTCTTAATAACGGCAGAGACATTTAGTACTGCTTCCTTCGCAATCGTCTTAAGCTTACCTGTTGCTATAATACGCCCTTCGGCTCCGGAAAGTGCCGGGGTGACTTCGGATACTATGGGAAGTACAATTCCTGAATCTCCACCCATGACTGCAAGCCCGTTGACTCTGCCCACAGCAGAACCTTTTCTAAGGAAGGATTCGTAATCTTTGCGGTTTTCCAGATAACTATCTGCAAGCTGCTGTTCAATAGATCTTGCAATTCTTTTTGCTGCAAGTACGTGCTCAGCGGTTGTTAATGGAGCGCCTTCGGAATGGGCAATGTCTCCTGCCACGCGTACAAGTCCACCAAGGTCACGAAGCTTCAGGGTAAGGTGCCCTTTCCTGCCTGCCCGCCTTCTGGCTTCCCGAATTACTTCTTCCACTGCACCTTCGTCAAAGTGAGGGATGTGCCCGTCCCGAACAACTTCCTGGGCAACGAAACGGACCATTTTCTTCCGGTTCTCAGGAGTATCTTCCATAGAATCCTGCATGTAAACTTCGTAGCCGTAACCTTTTATTCTTGACCTGAGCGCAGGGTGCATCTTCTGCACAGCGTCGAGGTTTCCTGCAGACACCATAATAAAGTCACAGGGTACTGGCTCGGTCTTGACAAGAGCTCCTGAACTTCTCTCGGACTGTCCGGTAATCGGGTATTCCTTTTCCTGGAGTGCAGTCAGGAGACTCTGCTGGGATTCCAGCCTGAGAGTGTTGATTTCGTCAATAAAGAGCACACCCTTGTGGGCCTTGTGGATATCTCCGGCTTCTACTCTGTCATGAGCAGGGGTTTCAAGCCCACCGGACTGGAATGGATCGTGCCTCACATCTCCAAGCAGAGCTCCTGCGTGGGCTCCGGTTGCATCGATATAAGGTGCATGCTCTTTGTCATAGTTTGAAACCGCCAGTTTCGGGATCATCATTTCTTCTTTAGGCAAGAACTGGCGGGTTAGCATGAGAATCATAATACCTGCAATAATGCCCCAGAGTAATTGACCAACAAAATAAGAATAGATGATAATGCCCACAACAAAAAGCATCATGAGCATATTTCTGGCCTGAGCTTTCTTCCTGGCCTCCATCTTGTGAGCCATGACGATTTCTCTGCCCTTTCCGGCAGGAACTTCCCTTATTTTAGGATTGTTAAGGTCTTCCATGTTAGGATATACAAGGATATCCTTTAGCTCTTCTTTAGGGAGAAGTTCTGCCATTGCTTTCGCAAGCAGAGATTTCCCTGTTCCTGGGGTCCCTATCATCATAATGTGCCGTCTCTGACCAGCCGCTTTTTTTACGACTTCGACGGCATGTTCCTGACCCAGCACCTGGTCGATAAGAAGTTTGGGTACATCTATATTAGAAGTATTTTCAAAAGAAAAACCGATATCAACATATTCATAATCGTCCTGATCGGACTCAGACTCGGCCTTTACTTGATTGGATTCAGGCCCGGTCATACCCCCACCGGACTCCTCCTTCTTCTGATCGGCCTTAGACGTGTCTACATCCTGAACGGGCTTGCTGATGTTTTCAGCGGGTTCGTCCATCTTCCCCGAAGACTCGTCTATGTTCTGATTATTATTATACACCATGGTTAGCTCACATATTCGAACGTTATTCAATAGACGTTACTGATCGATATATATACTTGACGTTATCGAAAAAATAAATGCTTTTAGTGATAAAATGATTGGCAAAAGGAGATGCCACAATAACGAGTTCCTCAAGTTACTGTGACCCCTCCATCTTTCTGCTAATTATATTAACTTACTGCATATATAATTAACCTGCCAGTATATCTCCCATTTATAGAAATGTTTTGTTATATAGAATTAATAGGACCTTTTTGTTGTTATATCATTTGCTAGATTTTTTTGTTTGGCTATAAAATGTAATGAAAAATTAATTCTCAAATCATTTAGATAATTTCAACTCTTTTATGCTATCCCCCCTATATATACATTGAGCATTATTCGCTAATTCATACTAGAGTTACTTAAGAGCTGATTCATAACTGGTTTAGATCATTTCAGATCAGTTCAGACCGTTCAGGTCAGTTCAGGTCAGTTCAGATCAGTTCAGATCAGTTCACATAATTTCAGATCATTTCAGATCATTTAAGATCATTTCAGATCGTTTCATATCAGTTCACATAATTTCAGATCATTTCAGATCAATTAAGCCCATTTCAAACCAGTTAAGACAATTTCAGATTATTTCAGATCATTTCAGATCAGTTAAGATTTTTTGGGTCAGTTTAGGTCAGTTCAGATCAGTTCAGATCAGTTCAGACCAGTTCAGATCAGTGCAAGGTCAGTACAGACAATCTCAGATTAATTCAGACCGATTCAGGCCAGTTCAGATCATTTAAAACCAGTTATATCAGTTTAAGCCAGTTTAGGCCAGTTAGCCCAGTGCATGTCGGTTTAGAGCTAGCTTAGAGGTATCAGGACCTAACTTTAAGCTATGTCCTGCCGGCTGTCCATAAACCGGCATCGACAGCTATTTAAAAAAACAAGGGGCATTTTTCTCTTATGTCCAGAAGCAAGGTAAGAAATATTCTCCTTCTGAAGCAAATTCACAGTGCAGTAACCCATATCAAAAAAGGCAAGCTGGATAAAGCCCTTGAAACCCTAGATAAAGCCGAAGACTCTGCAAGGAAAGCAAAAGCCACTGACGCTGTATATTACATTCTTTTTATGCGCGGAGGCATCTATTATACTGAGTCGAAATACGATGAAGCCCTCGAAACCTACGAAAAGGCCCTCGATGCAGGCTTAGAACTTCTTAAAAACGATCCTGAAAACACCAATTACCAGCACTACATGGGTACAACTCTGAGCAATACCGGAAACCTTCTCAAAAGAAAAGGCGAAAATCCGCAAGCTGCGGAATATTATGTCCGCGCCCGTGAGACCTATGAAAACCTCCTGGCAAAAGAACCTGAAAATGCAGTCTTCCGGTCTGCTGCCGGCGAGAACCTGAACAATTATGCAGCTCTCCTTACGGACATGGGTTCTTTTGAGCAAGCATGCGAAGTCCTCAGTCAGGCAATTGAGCTTTATGAAAAGCTGCTTGAAGAAAAGCCAGAAAACCTGGGCTATCAGGCTGAACTTGCAGTTGCGCTCAGCCGGCTTGGAAACTGCCTGGTCCAGCAGGGCCCGGAAAAATCCGATACTGCAAAACAGAGCCTTGAAAAAGCCCTGACTATGCAGGAAAACATCTTCAACCAGCAGCCTGAAGATGCAACTATCAAAGATGCTATTGCTTTAACCCGGGAAAGGCTTGAAAAACTGGAAACAATGAAAATACAGGAAAAGCCTGAAAGCCTGGAAAACCTGGAGAATTCGGAAAATCAGGAAAAGCAAGAAAATCTGGAAGAACAGGAAACCTTGGAGAACCCGGAAAAACTGAAACAGGAAAAGCCAGAAACTCTGGAAAACCTGGAGAATCCGGAAAATTCGGAAAAGCCGGAAAAGCTTTAACTTTGCTTTCAAAGATGACTGATTTTACGTTATCCTGCGGCTTTATCTGTGTATGCCTAATAAAAGAATAATCCTACCAATAACGATTCTATTACGATGGCAGATATTTCTCCAGATTCAGAAAAGAAAATAACGATGCTTGTTTAGTGTCCATTTCTTCCACAATAATTTTGCTTTTTTTGGATTCTTTTTCCTGAACTACTGCAATCTTAATTTCAGACAGTTTTTCAATCAGTTGTTTCATAGAAAACCCATATATCTTTGCTTCCCAGGCCAAATATCTGTAGAAAAGCAGGCCAATCATAGCCAAAAATACATGAACCCTTATATTTTCATCCTTGTGGTGATAAACTGGTCCTACAGGGACAAGTAAATGGTCGTTCAACAGCTTAAAATCGTCTTCAACAAGATTTTTACTGTTATATGTTTTCACTATCTTTTTAGTATGCCACTCCTGCTTATCCGTAAACAGAATATTCTTACCAAACGTTTTTTCACACCTTTTTTCGTTTTCCTCATCAACCCAGAACTTCAACTGAGGTTTTTTCTTACCTTCAGGAGCTGCAATTATTTCGTATTTTATGACAGTCCTGAATTTTTTCAGAATAATTTCTGAAACTTCATTTTCGACACTGCTTCTGTTTCTCTCTTTTCCTTTACTGCTTTCTAATCTTCTCTGCAGGTCTTGGAGTTGATCAATTATTTTTGATTTGTTTGTTTCATAAGTGCTTTTTTGAAGTTTGTAAGTCCCTTCATTATAGGTAATTACGGTTGTGAATTCTGTTCCGTAGAACTGATGTTTTGTCCGGCACCCAAAAATCTCGCTACCTTTTGTGTTTTTATACAAGTAATTATACCTTGAAAGTGGAACATCAAGGAGTTCCTCAGCCTGATTTGCTTTTGCGGCTCCTACAAAACTCATTTTTGAGATTACCTTTTCAATGTTATCCTTAGAGTTGTTACCTTTATCGAAAACAAGAACAAGATCTTCAGAACAGATATTTAATTCAGTCAGTCGATTTATGATTTTGTCTACAATGCCCGAAAATTCTTCCGAATCAGGAACATTTCCAGGATAAGTTTCGTGAATAAAGGGTATATTGTTTTCATTTACAGCCAGTGATACACAAATTTGATTTTTGTCTTTACGATGCTTTTTGTTATATCCTTTATGAAGCAGTTCACTTTTTTCATCATAATTAGTGGCAAAGGTAAACCAGTTTGATTCATCAACAAACATTATTGATGGAGTTAACCCCTTCTCAACAAGAACCCGACAAAGGTCGTCTTCAATCTTTTTCATCGTATCTGAATCAATGTAACTCATTTGGTTCAGGAAATTCTGGCAATTTAGTTTGTGAGGAAACTTCCACATGAAAGATATTGGGGATTTTTTGAACCAGTCTTCGATCCCGTTTTCACTTAAAATGCCGTGACTTTTCCCAATTATATCGAGTAAAAGGTATTCTCCAACACTCAATCCATCTATTAATTTTTTGTCAGTATGCTTGTTTACTATGTCAATGAATCCAAGTTCTTCATTTACATGAAGGAGTGCGGCAAGCTTGCCGTACTCAAAAGACTTAAGTTTATCATAAGGCATCGATTCACATTGTTTTTTCATTTCAAGTATTTTTTCTGCACTACCCAGATAAATCTGAAAAACAGTCTTTACCTTTCCGTTAACCCTGGCAGCTTCTACAATGTACCAGTAAGGTTTGCCTTTGATAAGTTTCTTTCTCAAAAATACCATACTCTTTAATTAGGATCAACATTTATAAATACTTTTCCAATTAAATCGTTAGTATTAGACCTTTTAAAGTGAATTTAGTAGTTAGGATCAACAAATTAAAGAGAAATGAAAAGGCATCTGATAGTGGTTTTGAGGAGAAATCCAAGCAAAAATCGCACTTCTTTGAAAGTAAAGTTTAAGGATTTTATCTCAAATGCGCCGACAGCGTCATAGAGAGCTGAGTCATAGAGGAAAGCGTAATAGAGCCTGTAATCTCTTAAAGCTCGCAACAGCCCGAACACTTTAATTTTTAAAGGTTATCCTTTGAAAACAGCAGCATGTGTACATAAAGCAAAATCAGCAGTCCTGCAACGACCCCTGAGAGGAACTGGAAAGTAAAGTACGAGTAAACAACCAGCCCAAGCACGAAGAGAGTAACAAGAATGTTTGCAAGCCGGACTTTCTTCCTCATCTGGGGATCTTGAGGAGTTCCTGCTTCTTTTTCATCCAGGGAACACTCCCTTAAGTAACTCCTTTCCCTTTTTATTAGGAAATAAAGCCTCAGAATGAGAACATCAATAACTATGCCCCAGAGAAGCTGTCCGATATAAAAGGTATAAAAGAGGATAGCTGCGAGAAAAATACTCACAAGCAGCAGGTATATCTTTTCTTTTTTTCTAAACTCAGGAATCTCGATTCTACCCTCCCCCCGAATCTCGATCTTATTCTTATTTCATTTATCTGTACACATTATTTACCTTTTCCCTGTGTGCTAAGAATAAGAAGCAAAACACCTCTTATTCTCACACTTTTTGCTACAACTCCATAGTAAAAAAACAAAATGTTTAAACCATCCTGAATTTATTCTTTTATTATGTCAGAGAGTTTGAGAGATTCAGCAGAAAGACAATTTCAAAAGACTTTATCTTTAATGCAAGAAGGCAAATTAGAAGAAGCTTTAAAAGAACTTGAACAAGCCGAAGAAACCGCAAAGTTTCTCTTAAAAGATCCCAAAAACGAATTTTTTCAGTCAAACTTCCAGAAGAGCTTTGACGATGTTTTCACTCTTGGGTATAACTTACATAAAATAGGACGTTTCTCTCAAGCGCAAAATTTCTACGAACTATCTCTATTGATCTCTCAAAAACTCCTCAATAACGATCCCGAAAATATAGCTTACCAATCTTACGTAGGAGGGACACTAAACAATTTAGGAAACTTGCTTTCTGATATGGGACGCATTGAAGAGGCAAAACAAAGGTATGAAAAAGCACTCGAAATGAGGCAAAAACTACTCAAAAACGGCCCCGAAAACGTATCTTACCAATCTTACGTAGGAAAGACACTAAACAATTTGGGAAACTTGCTTAAAAATATGGGGCTCGTTGAAGAGGCGAAACAAAGGTACGAAAAAGCACTCATAATCTATGAAAAACTACTCGAAAGCGACTCCGAAAACGTATCTTACCAGTCTTACGTAGGAATGATACTAAATAATTTAGGTACCTTGCTTTCTGAGATGGGGTTCATTGAAGAGGCAAAACAAAGGTATGAAAAAACACTCGAGATCTATGAAAAACTACCCGAAAACGTATCTTACCAATCTTATGTAGGAACGACACTAAACAATTTAGGAAACTTGCTTTCTGATATTGGGCTCATTGAAGAGGCGAAACAAAGGTACGAAAAAGCACTCAAAATGAGGCAAAAACTCCTCAATAACGACCCCAAAAACATAGCTTACCAATCAGATGTAGCAATGACACTAAACAATTTAGGAAACTTGCTTAAAAATATGGGGCTCGTTGAAGAGGCGAAACAAAGGTACGAAGAAGCACTCGAAATCTATGAAAAACTACTCGAAAGCGACCCCGAAAACGTATCTTACCAATTTTACATAGGAGGGACACTGAGCAATTCAGGTGCCTTGCTTTCTAATATGGGATTCATTGAAGAGGCGAAACAAAGGTACGAAAAAGCACTCGAAATTTACACCGAACCTATGCAATACCTGACGATAGGTAGAAAGACCCATTCGATAATGAAACTTATTGAGTTAAATACAGAACAGGCAAAAAAAGACAATCAATATGATCAGATGAGATGCCTGAAAGAAGCAGTCGAGCTGTGCAAAAAATATCAGGATTTTTTTATTAAATATGAGCTGAAGCACGAAAGAGAACTGGTTACTGGGGCAGGGCTGAGTGCATATATTGACTTTCTGCTCAAGAACATCAGAGCTGAGCCCAATACAGGAAAACGTGCAGGTGAATATAAAAAAGCTATAAAAGCAGTTGAAGAGCTAAAATCTGTTGAAGAAGACGAGGCTGTTTCAAAACTATGTGATTCGACCTCATATTACCTTTCTGGAAGAAAACTTGTAAATGAAGCACTTTCTTCAAAGCAACCTAATCTGGAGCTGCTCAATCAGGCAATAGAACAGTTTAAAAAAGCAACTGAAACTTATGAAAAAGCAAACGTTTGCTATTGCGTCTATACCGGGCTGTTTGAAATTCTAACGGAAATTGAAAAATCTAAAGAAGTTGATGTGCCAAGATTAAAGAATGTTGTAGAGGAGGTTACCAGAACTCTGTCTGATGATGATAATCCAAGCATCTGCGCTTCATTTATGGACCTCCCACAGATTTTTGAAGAAAAAGATTGTAAAACTAGGGATAAACTTCTTTTTGATTTCTTGGAAAAAATTAATTCAATTGAATATCGGCCTCTTGAAAACCTTTTTGAGTATATTCACAGGAGAACAAAGGACTATTTTGAAGAGCCTTTCAACCCTATCAAGCTGATCTACGAAAATTGGAAACTCAAAGTTATCTTTGATGACCCTGAAAAAGTAAAAAGCAAGTTAACAATCAAAGCAGGAAACAGAACGCTTTTTAACAAATTCCTTACCTCCGAAGAAAAAGAAAACAATTCTCTTGAAATTGATTATCTTGAAAAAAAATATTTCCCGGAAGGAAAAGACGAAATTACTTTCAGCGTAAGAGGGCAGAAAAAACCAGTCATAAAGTCAATTGATTATTTTGAGAGCATACAAGGAAATAAGAAAATTCGGATATTACAACATGACTGCTGCAATAACTCTTTTGAAGGTTCTAATTTACGAATTGCGGCTGTGCAATTGAAATATCATGCTTATGAAGAAGATTCCATTGTGAAACTTACGGCTGATGAAGCTTATTACAGGAAAATAATGGCAATTCTTGAAGCTGTGAAGGAAAAAGCTGACATTTTGGTATTCCCTGAGTTTTCTATACCTTTTGAATATCTCGAAGATATACAGCAATATGCCGATGAAAATGGGGTTATTGTCGTTGCAGGCAGCCACTATGTTCAGGAAAAGAACCTTGAGAAGTATGGAAAACTGTTCATCCGCGAGTTTAGAGAAGAAGATTTAAGGAAAAATATCTCTCCTATTGTGATTCCTGATTCTAAAATCATACACAATGAAAAAGCGCTGGCAGCAAGGGATGAAAGAGGATGCGGTTTTGAGGAAGGTATGGAAGCAGGTGAAGTGAACCACATTCTCAAACTTAGAGAAGACCTTAGAGTGGGGGTTATGATCTGTTATGAGTATGTGACTGATGATTTGAGAAAGCGTTTGATACGTGCCTGCGACGTAATCCTTGTGCCTCAGACAAATCCATCTCCAAAGATATTTTATAGAAAAGCAAACAGTGAGCTCAATATCCAGCTTTGTGCTGGAAACCGGGCACACGTTATGGTAAATGGAATCTATACCTGGGGAAAGGATAAAACAACAATACATGGAGGGTCTACTGGAGTTGTTTTAACACTTGACAAGCACTCGTACTCAAAACTTGGGGAGAATGAAACCGTCATAGAGCCAGTTGACGGCGTAATGGAACAATTTGTATATATAATGTCAATAAATACGGATTTTAATACATCAAGGGATACTCAGACAGGGCAGGAGCCAATAACCTTAAAGCTCATCCACATTTTTGAAGAAGCTGAAATTCCCGATAAATTAAAAGAAAAAGGCAGGGAATTTGTGGAAATAATTAACAGAATAAACTCCTGTAATGATCATAATGCATTGAAATGCATGCTTATAAAAGAAAGGGGAAGTATTGAGAAAAAAACAGATGATGTTGAAACGTCCCTAATAAAACAATTCTCTCCTTTAACAAACAAACATATTCAGAATCTTGATGAACGTAAAATTGAAGAATTAAAAGAAAAATGCCTTTTTCTTGTTATCCCTAATAATTAAAATCAATCTCAGAACTAATAATGTGCAGGCTTCGTGAGAATAATTCCAAATTTTTCCGTTTATTGCACTTTCACTGATTCTTCTGCTTGGGTTCTATTCACAAAAAGGCCGCTCTCCTTCGTCGAGCGTGACAAGCTCCCGTAAAGATGCTACTCTCCAGTCCCGGACAATAAGCAATCAAAAAAACGAAAGGATGGAAAAAAAGTAATTTCCACCAAAAAATCCTTTATCGGCTAATTACGAAGTGAACAAATCGAAAACGTCTCCCAACATGCTGCTCTTGGTCTGGTAGAACTCGGTGTATTTGCAGCGCTTGCAGGTGACATGGGTGAATCTTTTGTTCTGGATATCGAAGATTTTACTTAAAAAGCCGCCTGTGGTGCGGATCTCGCCGGTTTCGTAGGTGGTATTTCCGCATTTGGGGCAGATGAAATGAATATCTTTACTCATTTTATGGCCTCTTTACTCTCTTTTAGATAATCTAAACGGTGGAATACCTTTAGTGTTGCGATATTTAATGATATTGCAAGTAGTCTAAATATAGAAACCCTTGCAATAAAAATGACGCATTTTCCGTTTTGAAATCGGTCAGGCATGATAGAAAAAAGATTTGCAGGAAAGAGATATTAAAAAAGAAGAATATTACTGAGTAAGAACCATGAAAACAAAACCAATAATTGTAATTGCCCTTCTAATCTCATCCATTCTACTGGCTGCTAGATTCGTTCCTGGAACCAGTGCAGATCAGTTCAAAGAAGGAAAATATATTCACGTTGACAATATAGTGATTCAGTTTGACAAGACTGACGCGACTGTCAATATAGACTACCATCTCAGTCCCTTTGCTCAGGTATATATATCATTTTTTGGAAGTAAAAACCTGGAGCCCAAGATTAAGGAGATTTTCTCCGAATTTAAGGAAGTAAAGATTCAAAAGATAGGAAGGTCAAGTGCCTCGCTCCAGATGCTAAATATTTCCAGGAAAGAGGCCGGGAGCTACCTGTGTGATCCTTATGAATTAGGAGTGCAGTCTGACGTTGTCACCTTTGTTTATCCTCCTAAAGGCAAGGCAAGGAGTTATGAAAATGTAAAAGTCACTCCGCCGGTCTTTTATTAAGGAAAAGAGAAACGTTGATAAAAGTTACCTGCTTAGCCTTAATTCCCCATCTACTTTTAGTTTCTTCTACCTCTTTTCTTTCTTCAATAGTCTCCTTTCCGGCACGTCATTTTTTCCTTTCCATTCCTTCGTCTTTGCTTCCCGGTTTTGTTATCATTCCTTTTCAGTTTTTCTTCTCTTTTCTTTCCAGTTTTTCCTTCTTTCTTTCTCAGATCCCCCCTCTTTCTCTTTTCTTTCCAGTTTTTCCTTCTTGCTTCCCAGTTTCGTTATCATTCCTTTTCAGTTTTTCTTCTCTTTTCTTTCCAGTTTTTCCTTCTTTCTTTCTCAGATCCCCCCTCTTTCTCTTTTCAGTTTCCCAATCCTTTTCTCCTCTAGCTGTCTTCTAGCTGTCTTATCAAATTTTTCCAACTTGTTAATTTGATAAAGTGGTTCTCTTCTCATTAGTAAAATAAAATAGCCCAATAAGACAACTAATTCAATAATATAACACAAAAAGAGAATTATATTCACTTTTCAGGAATACATATTTAATTAGAAGCCCAATTTCCTGTGATAGCGATGGGAAAATTCAAACTGAAATGTCTTAAGTGCGGAAGAGAGTACGGCCAGGAATACAGGCTCACCTGTGAGAACGATGACGCTTTTTTGCGGGCGGAATACCTCGAAAAAAGACTGGAATTAAGAAACCAGCCAGGTATCGGAAGGTTTCATTCCTGGCTCCCGGTCCAGGAAGAACTTACTACGGATGCGGGGCCTATAACTTACAAAAGTGAAGCTTTTGCCAGAGAACTCGGGCTTTCGAACCTTTATATAGGGTTCAGCGGGTACTGGCCTGAAAGAGGGGCTTTCATTAAAACCTGCAGTTTCAAAGAACTCGAAGCCCACCCGACCATGCAACTCCTGAAAGAGACCGGAGGAAAAGCCATAGTCCTTGCTTCTGCTGGAAATACCGGCCGGGCCTTTGCGCACGTATCGGCTTTGACAGGAACTGATGTCTACATAGTTGTACCGGAGTCCGGAGCTTCAAATCTATGGCTGCCTGAAGAGCCCACTGAATCTATCCATCTCATCAGTATGAGTCCAGGAAACGATTACACTGACGCTATCAATCTCGCAGGCAGGATTGCAAAGCTGCCTGGCATGATTCCCGAAGGCGGAGCAAGAAATATCGCCAGAAGAGATGGAATGGGCACTGTGATGCTGGATGCAGCAGTAACTATAGGAAAAATGCCTGATCAATATTTCCAGGCAGTCGGAAGCGGCACAGGAGGAATTTCAGTATGGGAAGCCGCAATGCGTCTCAGGGACGATGGGCGGTTCGGGCAAAAAATCCCTAAACTTCAGCTTGCCCAGAACCTTCCTTTTGTTCCCATGTACAACGCCTGGCAGGAAAAAAGAAGAGAAATCATTCCAGAACTTGACATGAAGGATGCAAAGAAACAGGTAGAAGAAACCTATGCTACCGTGCTTACCAACCGGACTCCACCATATGGGGTTATGGGCGGGTTATACGATGCACTTACCGATACTGATGGAATAATGTACGCAGTTACCAGAGAAGAAGCCATTGAAGCTAAGGCCCTTTTCGAAGCCATTGAAGGAATCGACATTCTGCCTCCGTCAGCAGTTGCAACAGCTTCTCTACTAAAAGCCGTGGAAGCAGGAAACGTTGATAAGGACGAAACTATTCTCCTGAACCTTGCAGGCGGAGGATACAAACGCCTGAAAGAGGACTATACACTTTACCAGATCGAGCCGGTAGCTACTGCCAAAAATCCTGATATTTCCTTAGACGAGCTGAATATCTAGATGAGCTGAATATCTAGACGAGCTAAATATCTAGACAAGCTGAATATCTAGACAAGCTGAATATCTAGACAAGCTGAATATCTGAGTCTAAAACAACTCTAACTAAAAACAGTGAAAATATAAAGAATATTAAGAAAGCTGAAGAGGCATGTGCATGGCAAGTCCGGAAGAAGAAGTCATAGCAATAATGAAAAAGGCAGGTATCGACCTTGCCGCAACTCTGCCCTGCGACAGGATCAAAAACCTGCTTCCCCTGGTTTCTGAGAATTTTCCTGAAATCAAGTTAACGAGAGAAGAAAATGGTGTGGGCATTTGTGCCGGGGTTTACCTTGCAGGGGGGAGGCCCATGATGCTTATCCAGAGCACAGGGCTTGGGAATATGATTAATGCTCTGGAATCACTTAATGTAATCTGCAGGATTCCCTTACCTGTTCTGGCAAGCTGGCGTGGGGTTTACGCTGAAGGAATCGAAGCCCAGGTCCCGCTTGGCACCCATCTCCCGGCAATCCTTGAAGGAGCAGGGCTTGCGTATACAATAATTGATGAAGCCGGAAAGCTATCTCTACTTGAAAATGTAATAAAAGACGCGTTTGAGAATTTAAGGCCGCATATAGCCCTAATTTCTCCGAAAGTATGGGAAAGCTCGAATTGTTGCGCCTGGGAAGCGGCTGGATTGCCCGAAAAACCCGAGATTATGGAAAGAACATGCCGTTTCAATATTAAGCAGGAAACCCTCAGACCATTAATGCTAAGGAACGATGCGATTTGCGCAATTGATTCTCAGCTTGATGGCGAAATTACGGTAACAAATCTTGGAGTTCCCTGCAAGGAACTTTATGCTTGCAGAGACAGGGAGCTTAACTTCTATATGTTTGGCTCAATGGGGCTCGTCTCGTCGATAGGACTTGGCCTGGCTCTTAGGACAGAAAAGACGGTAGTGACCCTTGACGGGGACGGCAGCCTGCTTATGAACCCCAACGCCCTGCTCGAAATTGCTAATGAAGCCCCAAAAAACCTGATTATTATTTGCCTTGACAATGGTGCCTACGGCTCCACAGGCTCGCAGGAAACCTGTGCTCTCCGCTATATTGACCTGGAAATTTTTGCAACCGCTTGCGGAATTCAGAATACGGCTAAGGTAAACAGCCCAGAGAGGTTAATAGAAGCTTTCAGTAAATTTCGGGCCATGCAGGAACTTTCCTTTATCCATGTAATCCTGAAGCCTGGAAATACAAAAGCTCCCAATATCCCCCTGAGCCCTGAAGAGGTTACAAAACGCTTTAAAGAGGCTTTAAAAGCTTGAAGTCTGAAAAAGTTACAAAACGCTTTAAAGAGACTTTAAAAGTTTGAGCTTGAAGAGGTTTAAAACAAAGAGATTCTAAAAACAAGTCTCCGAAAAAATAAGAATTAGAAGTAACATTTCAAAAAATAAAAATTAGAAGTTACGTCTTTAAAAGTAAAAATTACAGTTACAGGAGCATTAAAGGAGAGAAGAACATTGTCTTACTTTCTCCAGCTTATTTTTTCTACAGGTTCATTAAGTCTGAACCTTCCTGTGAGAATTTTCTCTTTGAGTTCTTCGGCAGCTATAATTGCCCTTGCACGATCGGACTGACGCAGTGTTACCTTAATATCTCTAAGGCAGCCTCCGGTTGAACACCTGACAGAACCCAGGTTTGCACTGAATGCTTCTCCCCTGCACCTTGAGATACAGAGTCCGCAGTTAAAGCAAAATTTCAGATTGTGTATAGCTCCGTTTTCCCCCCGACTTACCGCACCCATGGGACAGGCTTCGATTACAAGGCAATCCTTGCAATTAAGGCATTTTTCGGGTTCGTACTTAATATTCAGGTCCACGTTATCCCATACATCCCCATAGGTGATCTCACAGAGGGGAATTCTCCCTGCGAGGTCTACAAGCTTTAGCGGGATTTCCTTATCCAGCTTCAGGATATTTTCCAGCATTCCTCCGTGAAGAATGGGGATAGGAACAGCCCATGTATTGATAATTTCAGGACCAGCAGATGTTACAAACCCCCCCATGTACTCAGGGGTCATGTCATGCATATCAGCAAAACCCGTAAGGTTAGGATTATCCGGAGCGCTTCGAGTGCCAGCCCCGGTAACAAATCCGTCTGCTCCGTTGAGAAGTACTCTTGTCCCGATTCCTATAGTTTCGAGCTTGGGGTCGTTTTCAATTGGGTTTAACTCACCGCAGCCGCAAAAGGTCATTTCCTTAAACTCACCTTCAAAAGGCAGAGCGTGAAAGATGGTTTTGATAGACTCTTTTCCGGGATTTACAAACGCCCGATAATTCTTAAAGGAGTGTCTTGTTGCATTGAGTTTCGCATAGGGGATCTCAGATAACCGCGTTTCTACCGAGAAATGGTCTCCTTCACTGGTAGTTACATCAACTTTAATGTTTTTTCCTTCTACCATCTCCCTGAAAAGGTGTCCGCCCCCGTAGTTGGGATCAAACTTACTGTGAGCGGTTCCAAGTACTATCAGGTCCAAAATTCCAAGCCTTTCATTAGGGCAGGGACCAACAACTGCAGGCACGCCGTTTAGCAGGACTTCAGACGCCTTAACAAACGAATCAGGCTCTGATACTTTGAACGAAAGTACGGCATAGGTTCCACTCATAATGCCACGCGTTGCAGTTGTTACAACATCCACGTCTTCGAGCTTTATATCCTCCCCTGCTCGAATTCTTGCACTAATTTCCGTAGCCGTAAGAACGATTGCGTCTCCGGCATCAATTTTATCCTGGATTTCCGGGATTGTCCGGGACGTCTCTGTGTTATCGAATGCTCCGTTCATGTTTCCCTCAACCGGGATATTGAGTTCATCCTATTTTAGGAGTAAGGATTGCCTGAGGATCAGTTACTCTGGAGGAAAGAATAAGCGTGAAATTGGCCGTTTTAGAGAATGTGAAATTGGCCGTTTTAGAGAATGAATAAACTCAAAGGTCTTCTTTACTTTTTTTTGTCTTTTTTTCGTATGAGTTTTTTAGTTTCTGGAGAGGTATGGGTCTGCCATGACCGGGGAAATATGTCCTGCAACTTGAAGCAATCAACCCCTCCCAGCTTTCTAGAAGTTCGCGGATGTCGTTTGCAAAAGGGGGAAATACACTCCAGGGCATGACATTGAAAAGCGTATCTCCTACGAATGCAGCGTCATTTTCAATCACAAGGCTTATCGAGCCTGCAGTATGGCCAGGCGTGGAAATGACTTTTGCACCAGGGATATAGTTTCCAAGGTCATATTCGTTCCCTATTACTATATCAGGATTGACAGGTTGATATTTTGATTTGGAAACCATTAAGGAGTTCCCAATTTCCGAAATTATTTTTGAGAACCACATAGTACCTTTCGGAAAGGGAGTTATGCCCGTTTCCAGGCATCTTTTTTCGGATGCATGAACCAGAACTTTTGCTCCGCTTCGTTTTTTTATTTCGGCAAGGCAGCCTGTATGATCGTAATGAGTGTGGGTGAGAATGATCAGAACTATATTCCGGAAAACAAGGTTGTTCTGTTCGAGAGCAGTTTGAATGTTTTTGATTTTGCCCGGGCATCCTGCATCCACAAGAACTCCCCGGCCAGCTGAAACTATCAGATAAGAATTTGAGTGCCCCATTGGGATACTAATAATATTGTAAGACTTCTCGCATTCTGGTCTTTTACTTTTCAAGCTCTCACGGTCTTGCCGGTTGTCTTCGCTGGAAGTCATTCAGTTTTCTCCTCAAAATCTGGAAAGAGTTTCGTTGCTCTTTGCATGTTTTGCATTGTATTGCCTTTTGCATTGAGCCTCTAGTGCTGCCTTTATATTGAGCCTCTTTTTGTTTATTGAGTTGCTTTTACATTGAACTACCTTTTACATTGAGCCTCTTTTTGTTTATTGAGTTGCTTTTACATTGAACTACCTTTTGTTTTTCCTTTAACAGGTTTCATGTTTTCTAGAAATTAATATATGGTATTATTGACTTATTAAAAAATTAATGTTTTATAAAAACAAATCAGACGATTGAATTTGAAGAATTGTAAATGAGGGATTTTGCAATGCTTGCTGGAAAACCGAATCTCTAAAAAGATTCATCATTAGATTCCGAAAGAAAAATTAGGATACAAACTGTATAAAGATTTCATCTCTTTTAAGGTTGATTCGGTTAGAAAAGGTACATACCACCCAAAACTTATATAAATGATGATGCGCACTATGGAGTTGCACTTTTGTGCGAAAAACAGAAGCAACAAACTACTGGGCTCGTGGTCTAGACGGTTATGACGTCGCCTTGACATGGCGGAGGTCCTGAGTTCGAATCTCAGCGGGCCCACTAAAAAAATTTCCGGAGATTTTTCCGGAAAGTGAAAAAGAAAACGAAAATTCAGGATATCACTTAATCGAAGTATAACTTGAATTAACCTGCTTGCCCAGGTAGCTCAGTGGGAGAGCGCTGCCCTGAAGAGGCAGTTGTCCCCGGTTCGAATCCGGGTCTGGGCACCATCTTCAAACATCAGTAGTGTAGCGGTCATCACCGGGCGTTGCCAACGCTCGAACCCGGGTTCGAATCCCGGCTGGTGTATTACTTTTTTAATACAGTGCTTCGGATAAGTATTCCGACGCAAAAATCATAAGCAACATGGGCTCGTGGTCTAGACGGTTATGACGTCGCCTTGACATGGCGGAGGTCCTGAGTTCGAATCTCAGCGGGCCCACTAAAAAAATTTCCGGAGATTTTTCCGGAAAGTGAAAAAGAAAACGAAAATTAGGCTATCACTTAATCGAAGTATAACTTGAATTAACCTGCTTGCCCAGGTAGCTCAGTGGGAGAGCGCTGCCCTGAAGAGGCAGTTGTCCCCGGTTCGAATCCGGGTCTGGGCACCATCTTCAAACATCAGTAGTGTAGCGGTCATCACCGGGCGTTGCCAACGCTCGAACCCGGGTTCGAATCCCGGCTGGTGTATATTTAATTTTTTCCAATTTATTGAGTCACTTTCGAATAAGGTCAGGTTCAAGAATAAGGTAATTGTTAAGAATAACAGGTTGTATCGGTAAGTTTTTTACCTTTTTTCTTCTTTATCTACTCTTTTCTTTATCTACTCTTTTCTTTATCTACTCTTTTCTTTATCTACTCTTTTCTTTATCTACTCTTTTCTTTACCGGTATTTATTTGCGACATTTCCCGGACCTACCTGATATTAATATTTTTTGCTTTGAGTTTGAAATATTTATTATATTGACCAGCACTCCAATAAAACATTAGCTTCTAATTAAATACTTCCTATTTTTATTTTAAAATTTCAGTTTTAAATCTTTTTTGTCAAGCTTATGAACGATATCTGATTCAATGTTAACCTATAGTTATTGTTTGAGTTCAGAGGTGATGATATCCACGAGTTTTGAAAACCAGGTATGTTAACCAGGTATTGTCAACCAAAAAATTAATTAAAACATAAAATGATTATAATTATTGGATATACATCTCAAGAAGACAGAGAATAAGTCTGCTTGAAGAGATCTATACCAACTATGTTGCAAACCTGAAAAATCGTAAGGAGATCTAAAATGACAGGAAAGTTCCAGAAGAGAAATGCGGAAAGGAAAGGCGTTAGAAAAGAATATGAACTGGAGCAGAAGTTAATTAAGGAAGTCGTGGGCGAAATTCAGGTAAGCGGCGGTGGAGCAATAGAGTGAGTAGAAAAGTACATATAACAATCCAGGCTGGAGAGATTTCTGAGCAGACCGTAGAAGTAGCTGAGAGCGCTACCTACGAAGACCTGCTTAATACTTTGGATATAAATCAGGAAACAGTACTTGTATTAAATGGAGGGAATGCTGTTCCCCTTGATGGAACAGTCAGTTCCGATAAACTTACAATCCTCAGAGTTGTCACAGGGGGCTGAACTGCCAGCAAAAGGCAGACCCCTCCTTTATTACAATTCTTTTTTCCACCTTTTTTGAAGTTCCTGTATAGCGTTTCTGTATAGCGCTTCTGTATAGCGTTTTTATCACAGAGTTCCTTCACCCGAGTCCCGTCTCTGGGAGACGGTGCCGTTTCGCTCACTTCGCTAGTTCAAGCGGAGTAATCTTTGGAGAAAAGTTAGAGAGAGGTTCTATCTTCAACGCTCTCAGGAGAGTTAATTTACTCAAATTACCCCTGGGTCATGCATCACAAGTCATTTTAAAAACTGTTTGCCAGCAAGATATTTCAAAAAATGATTGACCGAAAACTCCACAACATGGTCGGCGTGATCAACCGGCGCAACGGTTGATCCAGAAAAGTAGAGAACAGGAATGAAAAATGACTCGAATAATTAAGATTTTTGTTTCCATAATGGTCGAATTCAAGAGAAGAATTGTCAGCCATTATGGAGCAAATTCGTTTTGAAGGTTTTTACTTTGAGGGAGTAAGAGGCACCTTTTTACTCATAACCTTCAGCTTCTTAATTGCTGAGATGGTTGCCTGAGATTCTTTGTAAATTTTGTCTTCGTAATAACTGATGATCTCGTCAACTGGCGCTGCAAGAGCATAGATCTTTATTGGGCGCCCTTTACCGGGTTTCTTTTCCGAACGAACGCTAACCCATGACTGATTGCGCATCAGCCTCATCGCAAGACTTACTTCTGGTTGTCTTAGTCCGGTACTGATTTCTATTTCACGGGATGAAGCCTCGTCAACATTCATAAGATATGCCATAGTTGTAGCGACATTTCTGGACATTCCAAGGTTTCTTAACGTTTCAATAAAAATGTGGTCGTTTTCGTCCAGCACTTTAACTTCATAGTCTTTCATGATAACCCCTTCTTTCATAGAATTTTATGGATAAGTTTGTCAGTTAAATAATATTAAGATACTTATGTTTAAGCCTTCAAGAAAGGTTTTTATAATTATCTTTTAAAACTGACGACAGTCTCTAAATATGCACACAGTATGTATATTTATAAGGTAACCTATTTCGTTTTGAAATTTTAAACATAATAAAAAACGTTTTTACGCAATGTAGTGGATTATTTCTGTTTTAAGTATAACAACCGGCATTAGAAGTAAATACCAGATGTCTATAACTGGCTACTAGAGCCCGTTTTATCCGTTTTATGAGATTGATGGGAAGAGCCTTACAGGTTGATCAATTAAACCTGTATAGGTATATAATTAGAAGGTTATTCATCTCTAACAATTAATAATGTACTCATACTATTTAAAGTTGTATATATTAAAAAGGAGTTGAAAAACTTTCAACTAGCCCTGACATGGGAAACTATTTAAGGTTTTTGATATATATCCGGTATTATAATAGTCTATTCTATATAAAAAATTTCAGGTATCATATTGACAATATTATAATTTTACTGATTAATAATTTGGACTCAGGTATCAGGGAAAAGTCGGATTCAAGAGCAACCTGAATATTTATACTCAATTCAGTGTTTGTCCATAATTATACAGTTGATATTTTCCTGATCAATTTCCGGTGCCAGAAGTGTTACATTTTGTGCATCAATATATGGCTATTATGACCTCACTGAAATTGCAAAAATACATGATGCATCATTAAGAGATGTTTAGGAATAACATCAACCAGTAGTTTATAATCAAATTTTCTGGAGCATCAAAAATCAGTAATCAAAATCAGTATTAATCTACAGGATCATTAACCATACTATCATTAACCACACTAATTGAAATCTCCAATACAGATTGAAAAGTGTCATCTTCTAAATTATACTTATGGGAATACTAACTATTTTCACTACAAACTTGATATTCATTCCAAACCCTTACGAAAACCTTGCTGAATAGAGACACCCTTGCCTTAAAAAGTCAGTTGAACAGTCCCATAATAGTTTATTAGGATAGATTCCAGTTACATGCAGATTTCCCATGCAGATTTCCCCGGCTGAATTACATTTCTTTTTCATTTGCCTTCATCATTAAACAAAATAAATTTTCCAAAAGAATAAGAAATATTTATATGTTTAAAGACTAAAAGGTCACTTCAAGCTAATTCTTAAAGATATTTCCTAAACTTTAATTTCCTAAACTTTAATTTCCTAAACTTTATTGACTATACCACAAATATATCAAAGATACTTGTAGTTATTACTATTGCATGTATTGCCGAGCACTAATTATTTGCTATGAATACCATAATCAGGCAGCTCTAAGATGAACATGGATCAAGTGGTCAAATGAGGATTGAAAGGCTAAAAACTTATCTTATATTTTTCACATTGGTTATTCTCCAGTTATCTATCTTTTCTGGTGTTAATGTAGCCAGTGCTGCTTCAGATGAGCAGGATATTGAGATCTTAATTGAGAATTTCAATGCACAGGATGTAAATGTCAAAGCTGATTCCGTAAAAGCTCTGGTTGAAGCTGGAGAAACCGCAGTAGGACCTTTAATCCAGGCGCTGGATTCCAAAGACCCGGAAATCCGTGAAAACGCAGCTATTACTCTTGGTAAGATCAAAGATGAAAGAGCTATAGATCCGCTCATCAAATTGTTGACGGATGAAGAATGGGAAGTTGAAAGTGCTGCAACCAATGCTCTTGTTGAAATCGGAAAGCCTGCTGTAGAGCCCCTGATTAAGATCTTGCAGGACAAAAACGAAGATGTTTTTCTCCAGACGAAAGTTATTGCAGTCCTTGCTGGAATAAAAGATGAAAGGGCAATTCAGCCTATGATTCAGGCCTTGAAAGAAGAAACAGAACTTGATGCAGATCTGGGTTATAACCTTGGTCTTATGGGCGAACCTGCTGTAGAACCTTTGATCCAGATCCTTGACGATGAAGACCCCAGAGTTCGGGTACGTGCAGCTGAAGCCCTCGGCAGAATTGGAGATGAACGTGCGATTAAGCCTCTTACAGATGCTCTAAATGATAAGGATGAGACTGTTCGGACATTTGCAAAAATGGGGCTTGAAAGCATTGAGACTCAAAAGAAAAATACGTTAATCGCCACTTATGGAAAGGAACGCGAATTCTATATTGAAGACCAGAGACGAGAATGGCTCGATCAACTTAACAAAATCTGCGACCTTTCGAGAGATCCCTTGGAACCTTATACTTATCCCCAGGGCCCGGTTATAAGCTCAGGCTGGGGTATTGAAAACCGCATAGGAGTAGGAATTCTGGAAGGCTCGGAAGTTAATAATTCCACTCTTGATAATATTTACAATGTATTTGACCGGTCTGGAAAAGAGATTGGAGTTAATGATGTGCCTGTTGTATTTAACTATGAAGGATTTGTTCAAGATGACCTGGTAATTGAACAGGATACGGCAGAAGAAACCGAAGAAAACAGGGAAAGTGAAGAACTAAACGTAAGTGAAGAAATTAACGGAGCTAAAGAAGCTAACGAAACTAAAGAAACGGCAAAAGATTTACAGTCGCCAGTTAGTATTCCGGGGCCTGGGATGATGTTTGTTTTGTCAGAGTTATTGATTTCAGCACTTATAGTAAACAGGCGCTGATTTGAATGTGACTCAAAAGACGCTGATTTAAATGTGATTCAAATCTTCGGTATGGGTTGAGGTATATGTGTCCTGCGATAAAGAATTCATTAATTCTTGCGTTATTATTACTTGTTTTTTCAGTAATTCCCACTTCAGTTGCTTCAGCGACTGAAATCGTTATCGATACTGGACACCATCATTTTGGTGACGATTTTAAAGAAGAATTGAATCCAGTTGATCCTGAAGGGCTGGTTTACACAGCAAATTTCACCCTGGACCCTTCAGTAGATATCGAAAGTGCAGAACTCACATTGACAGGCATAAGTATTGTTCCTGGCCCGACGGATGAATTTTCAGATAAAGTATATCTCAATGAGATAGAAATAAGTTCCCTTAATGACTATGTTCCGGCAGAAACTCTGGATTCTGTTGCAGTGAATATTACAATTCCGGTTCATCCCTCTCTTTTCAATCCAGGAAACAATACCCTGAAAATCAGCTCCGGAAGTGATGCTAATGGCAGTAACTACGATGACTTCGAGTTTTACGATCTTTCATTCCATCTAAGCGAAACTGAACCTGTAACCCTTGAGCCACCTTTGAAAGTTGCCTGGACTTATAAACTACCCTGGGAACTTGGGTATGAGATACCCTCAGAGGTAACACTTGCTGCGGGTGGAGTCCTCTACTTTGCTAGAGAGGACTTTGGAAAGACTATTATTATAGCAGTGGATGCGGAAACCGGTGTCTTACTCTGGAGTAAGGAATGGAGTGGTGAACAGGGTATTAGCCTGGGATATAATGACGGGGTTTTGTTTGCCGTACACTCCTCAAATATTGATGTACTGGACGCAAAAACCGGAAAACTGTTGTGGAGCAAAAAGTATCTGAGTGCCTCGTGGGGAAATCCCATTATTTTTGGAAATACGTTGTTTATCAGCACACCTGATGACAGATATGTGGCTGCTATTGATGCGGAGAACGGGGCTTTGAAGTGGGAATATGAATTCAACAGAACCGACTTTGAAACTGAAGGGAGCAGCTATTACAGGTTGTCAGGGCCTGTGGTGAATGGAAATATCGTGGTATTCAGATACTATGCCTCTCATTCCACCTATACCGAACCCATCGCGATACCTGAAGATCCAGAGTTAGAGCCGGAACTGGAAAAGCCCATAGTAAAAGAGGGTTTAATTGCGCTCAATGCGCATACGGGAAAGGCGATATGGGAATATGTATATCCAGGCGAGGTTTTATATTTCGAACCATTCCTTTACAGAGACCTAGTTTATACTACTCTTAGCGAGAGAGATATTATCGCATTGTCTGTTGAATCCGGAGAAGAAGTCTGGAAAACAAACAACGGCAAATGGTCAAATGTTGTTGAAGCAATAAATGGCAAGTTATTTGTTGATTTTTCAAGTCCTGGCATCTTACAGGCAGAAACTGGCGAAATCTTGAATGAGTATCCCGGTTCAAAAGTGAGTTTTTCCTCATCTGTTATCAGCGATAAATTCGTATATTCCACGGACCGGAACAATATACATGTTTCTAATTCCAGTACTGGAGAACTCATATGGAGCAGCAGCAAAATAAAAGGATATGATGTATCGAAGCCCGTACTTCACAAAGGCAAATTATACCTGATTTCATCAGAGGGGACGCTGTATGCATTTGAGCATGGGGAAGAAGGTATGTTCTTTACAAAGGGCCTGGAGAGTTCTGCATTATATTATTTCCCCCAGATTGCCATTGCTGCAATGTTAATTCTACTGGTCATACTTCTAATCAAAGTAAAAAACAGGGCCCTTATCTTTGGTTCCTGGCTAATAGCTCTAACAGGGGTTATTTTTCTATCTCTTAAAGCCTTAGAACCTTATATCGTAGGGTTTGTATTCGGATTAATGTCTGCTTTTGTCTTCTTGTTTATGTTTATAATCTTTCTAATTGGCATTGCATTTTTTAGGTATGGGATCAGGAAGGGGAAGCAGTCTTGAGGAGAATTGAGATTTTTGGAGTTGAGATTTTTGGAGATCACTGGATGAATAAAAAAATTACATAATTCGGAGAAGCATAATGAAAAGATTGTTGTTCATATCACTGCTATTGTTTGTTTCTATTCTAACTGTAGCTGCGTCCATTTCAAATGTTTCGGCGGCCGAAGTAGTTATCGATACCGGACACCATCATTTGGGTGACGATTTTAAAGAAGAATTGAACCCAGACGATCCTGAAGGGCTGGTTTACACAGCAAATTTCACACTGAACCCTTCAGTAGATATCGAAAGTGCAGAACTCACATTGACGGTCAGAAGTATTGTTTCGGGACCAACGGATGAATTTTCAGATAAAGTATATCTCAATGAGATAGTAATAGGTTCCCTTAATGATTATGTTCCGGCAGAAACTCCGGATTCCGTTGCAGTGAATATTACAATTCCGGTTCATCCCTCTCTTTTCAATCCAGGAAACAATACCCTGAAAATCAGTGCCGGAAGTGATGCTAATGGCAGTAACTACGATGACTTTGAGTTTTATGACGTTTCATTCCATCTAAATGAAACTGAACCTGTAACCCTTGAGCCACCTTTGAAAGTTGCCTGGACTTATAAACTACCCTGGAAATATGTTTGTGAGAAGCCAGCTGTTAAAACACTTGTTAAGGACGGGGTCCTCTACCTTGGTGGAGATCTTGAAGAGGGCCTTATAGCAGTTGATGCAGAAACAGGTGAACCACTATGGAATAAGGAATGGAGTGCCAGTCTGGCATATAAGAATGGGGTTCTGTTTGCTGTGCACTCTTCAAAAGTTGAGGCACTGGATGCAAAGACCGGTAGACCGTTATGGAGTAAGGAGTATTCTGATGTTGGGTGGGATAATCCCCTCGTTTTTGGAGATACATTGTTTGTCAGCACGCCTTACGACAGGTATGTGGCTGCTATTGATACTGAAAATGGCACTTTGAAATGGAAATACGAATTCAATATTACATCCTTTGAAACTGGTGGAAGCAATTATTACCAGATGTCAGGTCCTCTGGTGAATGGAAATACTTTTGTGTCCAGATATTCTGCCGTTCATTCCATCTATACCGAACCCGTCGAAATAGATCCTGATGAGCCAGAACCAGAGACTGATGAGCCTGAAGTAGAAGATGGTTTAGTTTCCCTGGATGCAAACACAGGAAAAGAGATATGGAGATACTCGAACTTAAGCACATACTCTTACAGCCCCTTCCTTTACAAAGACCTGATTTATATTGAGAATAATGGAACTATTCTTGCGTTGTCCGTTGAGTCTGGCGAAGAGGTCTGGAAAACAAATGCTGGCGAGTGGGCGGATATTATTGAAGTAAAAAATGATAGAATGCTCGTTAATACCGGCAAATCTTTCCTGTTAAATGCAAGCACCGGAGAAGTCTTAAAAGAACTCTCCTATCCCGACAAAGAATTCCCTTATCCCGAAATTCCGGTTGCTTCGTCCATGATAACTGACAAATATGTATATTCAACAGGCCCATATAACATAAGAGTGTTTAATTCCGATACCGGAGAAACGGTATGGGCCAGTAGCCGAATAAAAGGTACCTCAGTATCGGACCCAACGGTCTACAAAGACAAACTATACCTGGTTTCAACTGAAGGTATATTGTACGCCTTTGAACACGGCGAAGAAGGTTTGCTCTTTACCAGGGGGCTCGAGAACTCTGCTACTTATTATTTCCCCCCGATTGCTATTGCCGGAATGATTCTTCTGCTGGCATTACTCCTTAGAAATAGCAGTAATAAGTCCCTTGTACTTGGTCCCTGGCTGATAGCTTTGTCAGGTGTCCTTTTGCTCTCGCTTAAAGCTATCGATCCTTATACCTGTGCCTGGAGTTTACTTGGTTTTCTATCTATTCTGATCTTCTTTTTCTTCATGCCTCTAGCCTTTCTTGTTGGCATTGCGTTTCTTGTTTCCGGGATCAGAAAGAAGAAAGCCTGGGGAAAATAATAAGGAAGGGGGACTGATATTAACGCAATTGAAGTGTATAGGATCTTACCTGAAGGAGAAATGAAGAAATGATAAACAACACTGATGTATCGAAATACGGAACTGATGACAGAAAATTGTCAGATTTGAAAGATAAAACCCGGTAGAAAATAATCCTTTAATGCATTAGCCTTTTCCTTATTTTTCATTTCAGCAACCTAGTAAGCCTGTTTACAGGCTGGATAGAAAATCCTTCGGTGAGATTTGTTGTTCGGGAGATCTTCCTGAGATTGCCCCTTACTTTTGTCTTCTTCTGGCTGTTTGCACATTATGTTATCGAGAGGCCTTTATCCTTCTTTTTGATCAGAAAAACTATAAACGAGATCTGAAATGGATGGGAGTCGGGTTCGTTTTGCCTTTATCTGTGATCTTAATTTATAAAACATAAGGCAGAAAACCCCTGAGTCTTTAGCTCAGGGGATGAATGCCATTAACTTTAACCCTGATTCCTGATGCATCAGTTCGCGTTACTTGTGTCATTCTTTATTGATTCATTTCCCTCACTCTTTGTTGATTCGTTTCCTTCACTCTTTGTTGATTCGTTTCCTTCACTCTTTGTTGATTCGTTTCCTTCACTCTTTGTTGATTCGTTTCCTTCACTCTTTATTGATTCGTTTCCTTCACTCTTTGTTGATTCGTTTCCTTCACTCTTTGGTTCCAGGACATTACCAAAATTATTTGTTGTTTGTTCCGATAGATTCTGTCTCACGAGATAATCTTCGATCTCCAGTCTTTTCATTTCTTCAGGATAGTTTTCAGGAAGGTGTTCCATATCCTCAAGACTTTCAATCCGGACGGGCTCAAGTTTCTGGTCTTCTTCGAGCATTTTCCTTACCGTCTCGTTCTGTTCGGCAAGGGCGCGAATTTCATCGTTGCTGAGCCGGTTTAATTCGTCACCTTCTTCGAACCAGGGGTCGCCTTCATTAAACCAGGGCGCACCTGCGTTTTCTTCCCCTTCCTCTTCCCCTTCCCCTTGATCTGCAACTTTTTGTATGCCATCAGCAGGCGCAAAGAAGGCAACAGTCAGCAATAGCGCTATAACCAGCGCAGCCATTCCTGATTTCACGTTTCAAATCACCTTCCCTGCTCTGTCATTTATTTCTCTGTTTTCTTTTTTCCTTTGCATACTTTATCCCGACTCCATACTTTTTAAATATTAAATCTATTTGTCTTTTTTTCCTCACCTTATCAAACTAAAAGAAAAAGATTAAATTTTATATCATGATATTTTATATTAGTTTCATATTAGTTTTTTCACAGAAAAGTTATATGATTTAATATTTATTTCTTATTTTGTAAAATCGTCGATTTCCTGTATTCTACACTGGTCTGTGGAGAAGCTTTTATGAAGAAAACATGGACAGCAATAATCGTATTTTTCGTATGTGTTCTTGGAATTCTCGGTACATTTTACGAAAGCCAGCTCAAGGCAGCCGCTGATGTGGTCCTTTTTGGCCATGTGAGTTATACGGATGAGGAACTGCAGGAGTTGTATGAAAAATATGATATTACGGAAAATGACCTCAAATTTGCCAGAGGAGAACTTCCGAATTATCTGGACGGCACGGTTTTTCAAAGTAACTCAAGAGTCATTGTCAGCGAGACAGGAGAGCCACCGGAGAGTTCGAAAGAAGGTGTGGATTATGACGTTGTAATGAGCGAGCAGGAAATGTTAGCAATAATAGAGGAAGCCAGAGTGGCTTATATTGAAAAATATGGAGTAGATCCCTCAAACCCCAAAATTGACGAGGTCGACGGCTATCTTATCCCGGTACAGGAGGCAAAAAAACTCGCGTTTCTTAGCATGGTAAGAGAAAGAGAGTGAACTACTCGTTAAATCTAAAGATTTAACGGGCTTCCTAATTCATAGATGACCATCGACATTTCCAAAGGCTTTAATTCCGGCTGAAATAGCTCTCGATTTCACATATCACTGCCTTGGGGATACTTTTAAAGAAGAATTAACCACGGCTGAGTCTGAAGGACTGGTTTACGTCTTAACATTTTCCCTTAATTCGTCAGCGATATAGAAAGTGCAGAACTTATAGCGTCGGTTAAAAGCGTTGTTCCGGAATCAACTTTAGGGAATAATTTCCTTTCGTGGCCCCTACGCTGGCATTTGGGAGTCATGGAGGGCCCAATACCCTATATTCTGCCCAATGATTTCCTCTACAGCAGACTGGTTTTCATATTTATGGGCGTCGTTATGTTTGCATTTACCTGTAGAAAGTCTAAAACCTGAGTTTCGTCGTCTGTTCCTGCAGGACCTGTCCTGGAATGCAGAAGTGAATCTTATAACTATATTTTATGAATTTTATAATTATAATTTATAGTTGGTAGAAAATTTTTAATATAACTTATCCCAACAATACACCCCTTTTTTATTTATGGGGAGCAAAAGTGGAAAGTTCCAGGCTTCTTGAAAAAATGGACCATTATTATCAAAAAAATTTAAAATAATGTAAATTCTTAGAGGAATACAGAGATATTACCTGCAATGTCTTCCTCTATCTCAGGAAACTTAATTCCCTGGGCAATCCCACGATCTCCGAACTGGCAAAGACCATGGAGGTCAGCAAACCCTCTGCCAGCAACATGGTTTCTATAATGGCGGAAAAGGTCTGCTGAAAACAAAGTCTTCTACGAAAGACGGAAGGATCTGCCTGGTTGAACTTACCGATAAAGGAAAAAAGGTAGTTGAGAGCAAATACTGGGCCGATATGAGGTCCTATGAAAAGACCCGGGAAATTCTGTATGAAGAAGAACTTGAGGTTATGGAGAAACTCTTTGAGAATATAGCTACCGGGCTTGATGAGGTAAAAGTATGACAGATGAACGGGAAATGAGGTCTGCAAGTATCGGAAAGCTTTTCCTGAAATTCGTTCTCCCAGCAACTATCGGGTTGATCGTTGCTGGAATCCAGGGAGTGATTGACGGTTTCTTTGTCGGGAATGCTGTTGGTAGCCAGGGGCTTGCGGCGATAACTCTTGCATTTCCCGCACTTCTAGCCATAGTTGCTGTAGGGCACATGATCGGAATCGGGACTTCAAGCCTTGTGGCCCTGGCCCTTGGCAGAGCTAACCGACAGGAAGCCCTCAAGCTCGTACATAATGCTTTTCCCCTGCTCCTGCTTGCAGGAATAGGTCTCACCTCCATAGGGTTTGCCTTCTCGGATTCTTATCTTCGCCTCCTGGGAGCTTCTGGCCCGGTCTTTGACATGGCAAATAGTTACATTAGAGTCTTATTTTCAGGTTCTGTACTCCTCATTCTGTCCATTGCTCTCGATCCTCTTGTAAGAAATGATGGAAAACCAAGACTTGCTATGACATGCGTGGTTGCGAGTGTTCTCGTAAACATGGTTCTTGACTACGTATTTGTCATGCGAATGGGAATGGGGGTTGCTGGGGCTGCCATAGCCACGGTTATTGCTTTCTCTTTTTCCGGAATTCTGCTGGCTCTGTATTTTTTTAGCGGATGGGCCGGGCTGAGGCTAAAACCCAGTTCCCTCTCTCTGGACTCGAGAATTATTCTGAAAATTATGAAAACAGGTCTTCCTTCCTTTGCAATGCAGTTTTCAACTTTCATCCTGCTCTTTGCGAACGAGTACATGCTGCTCAGTTACGGCTCGGAACTTGCAGTTTCAGGCTATGGAATTATAGGTTACGTCTTTTCGATTTTTTCCCTGATCTTTGAAGGGATAGCAGTCGGGACCCAGCCGATCATCGGTTTTAATTACGGGGCCCGTTGTTATTCCCGGGTTGCAGGGACCTTGAAGATAGCTGTTATCTCCTGCTTCGTGACAGGGTTGATTGGTTTCATGCTTCTCTCTATGTATCCGGAACAGTTTATCCTTATCTTCAACCACGACAGCCCCGAACTCCTGAAAATTACTCTTAACGGCATGGAGATTTTCGTATTTGCCCTCCTTACCCATGGGACGGTTATGCTGGGTTCCGTATATTTCCAGTCGATAAACAAAATCAGATACGCTCTTTTTATCCAGCTAGGAACAGTTTTTCTCTTTCTCCTTCCTCTGCTCTGGATTTTACCTTCTTTACTTGACCTTAACGGGGTCTGGCTAGCAACCCCGGCTGCGGAGTTTCTGATGTTTTTGGTTGTGCTGGGCTTGCTCTGGAAAGAGTTCGGTTATCTCAAAAATGGAATAACTGTAAGTGAAGAAGGGCACTTCCATGCTTCTGAGATTGTATTAACTACCAACGACGAATAAATGGATGCATACTCCACTGTGAACACTGTCGTAAGAACTTCTCGCATACGGAATTCATGAATCCAGATATCAAGAAGGAAAAAATCGCATCGCCCTTTTCCAAGACCAGTCATAACCCGCTGCTTCCATTGTGAGCATTGCAGGCACAGGTTATTGGAAAACGACGGCTGCCCGAATAAAAAGAGTAGAAAGCTGCCTTTAGCAGCCTTTTTTTTTACGGGCTGATTTTTCTGCAGCCCGGCTTGTTTTGAGTTTCCAGCTTTCTCAGCTCATCTGCAACGGATCTACCTTCATGTACTCCCGCAGCACGGTTGTTGCGTAACTTCCCTTTGGCAGCATGAACTCAAGCACAGCTTTTGACTTTCCCGGGTTCAGTTCGTCTTCAGCAACCTCAAACTTCGGCTCAACCTGAAGGAGGATTTCCCGCCTTGTGCCTTTCGAGCTCATCTCAGGAACTTTTTCTATATTGAAACCTTGCAGAGGGACTTTGAGTTCATCGAGAACTGCCTGTTCGATCTCTCCCGGAATGCCTGACGCAAATTCCGTACTGTAACCCGGGAGGGGAGCGGTTACGAAGGCCCGGTTTCTCTTAATCAGGCGGTTCATGGCATTTACAGTTTCTGCGGTGGCTTTTTCGGTTTTTGAAGAATCCGGCAGGCCATGTTCATTCTTGAAACAGACAATATCGCCTTCTACAGCCTCATTTAAGGGAAGGCCTTTTTCGACCCTCCTGCACAGGACTGTGTTATATATGTAGGACTGGTAGCCGTGTACAAACATCCTGTAGAGGTTTTTCGGGAGAACAAGAAAAGCTCCTGCAAAATCATCCGGGTTTGCGATCAGATGGTTCATCATTGCTCTTTCATGCCCAAGGTGGAGATGATAGATTTTCAGGCCTTCTTTGAAATCGAGAGTATCTTTAACAAACTGGCGGGCTTTCCGTGTATCTTCCGGCTCATCAGGGAAGGGTTCGACAATATAGAGCAGGGCAGCTTTTTCAAAGTCTCCTTCAACAATGGCTTTTCCTACCAGATGCGTGACAGGACGTACCGAGCCGAAGCGCTGGATCCCGAAGAAGTTTGGAACGCCGCTCTGAGCCAGGATCTCTTTTGTGGTATTTTCGAGCAGTTTGTGTGTCTCCTCACTCGAATGGTTTATATTCCGGATGGTAATTCTGAAATTATTTCCCCACAGGTCTCCCAGCTCAACGGATTTTCGAGAGCGTCCAAGGACTTTCAGCTCTACGTCCTTTAAGTGGATCTTCTCAATTTCCTGGGCGTCAATATCAAAAATGCTGATTTTCTGAGTTGTAAGTGCACGTTTGTCCTTTGTGCCTGCAACACTGATTCGCTTCTGGCTTACCTGGAGGATTTTTGCGAGAGTCCTGGTCAGGTGATGTGTGTCCCAGTCGCGCTTTACTAGCTCAAGAATCAGGTATTTTCCTTCCTGTCCTTCCTCCCGGTTCGTAATTTCTCTGACAATAAAATCCTCTACTTCCTGCCGAAGCTGCCCTCCGAGGCCGTCAGTATCCGTGGAGTAAAGATTTATTCCGATCTGTTTTTCAATTTCCGGCACTTGCATGGATTAAAAACACTCCTCTATTACGTGCTTTGTGAAAATTATAAAGACCACCTGGGGTTGATATCAATAGCTTTTACTTCATTCGTATCTAAAAAGGTCCAGCTTCTATATGTTTCGTTTCCTTCAGCAGTTTTAACTTTCGCAGGGGCCGTTTTTCCGGGAAGCCCTCCTGCGTAAAGGCTTGAGGTCGGGTCGAGCATCAACCAGGAACCGTATTCGTCGGTCAGGTAATTTACATCAACGTTTCCGTAATAGGCCCTTACGCCTCTGACTGCAGCATCTGTCGCAGCGGTCCCATTGCCTATATATACTGCTGCAAAGGCATGAGTATTGGTCAGGTAGACCCGGGTTGTGCCTCCTACAGCCTCGAGCATGGATGAAAGGAGAATTGCCTGATCTTCACAATCCCCGGCTCCTATTCTCAGGGTAACGTTGGCTGGCTCCCAGATGTCATTACCTCTTGGGTCACTTACGTATTCGACCTTCTCTTTTACCATGTCAAAGAGGGCACAGACCTGATAGATATTATATGCTCCCGGATATGTGCGAGCCACCAGGACTGCCTTTTCCCTTATATCAGGTTCAGCTGGCTCCACAAGCTGGTTTATGGTCTCAAAGTAAGGCGAAGGATTGTCTCGGTATACTGGATTTGCTTTTTCTGGCATTGGCTTCAGGTTTACAGTAAAGTTTTTCAGAGAATAAGATCCGTAGTCATGCCATTTTCCTTCCGAGGTCGAGGCAAGCAGCCAGAGGACAATACTGAAATTTGCTTTTTGTTCTTCAGGGATATGAATCGGGATTACTCCGATATACTGCTCCTCACCGGGATTGATCAAAACCCCGCAGTCCTCAGAATAAATCCGACTTTCAGAGGCATTAACCGAAACCCCGTACCTGTCTATAAAAATTGGGTTTCGGCCTTCGTTTTTGAGATTGATTCTAACATAGCCCTTTCCCCCCTGGTAAAAATCTGAAGTCTGGTAGTTGCTGTTCAGGGAGAATCCAGGCTGCAACGGAGTTTTCAGGATGGGAGTGAGTTTATTTTCCCTGGGGGAGTATGTGAGTGTTGCCGGGAAAGTAAATAAAGCCGGTTGAGGTGTAAAAACACTCTCCTGGCTTTCGGAGTCCAGTCCTGAGGAGATATAACCTATTATTTCTTCTCTGAAATTCTCAATCGAATCCGAAGACAGCACTCCGGTGAGTGCGGCGAGTACGAGGCATACGCATAAAATAGCAATTATTGAGGCTACCTCTCTTCCTCTTGAAGCCTTTGAATTCCTCATGGTTTCCTCCTGAATTGAACGCAGGCGGAACCTTTTTCCTCACCAGATGATCTATTGCATCGATAGCCCAGGCTCGGTTTCATTTTAATACTGTATTCCCAAACCTGGCATTCAGGTTCTTGACACTTAAACAAGTTTAAGGTCCCGCGTAACTTTATCTATAAGCTCTTCTTTTGCCGGCCCTATTCCGAGGACTGTAACCGTTCCCGGCGGAATTTCCGTAAGTCCTGCGTCCTGTATAAGAGCAGTAGGTAGCCCTTCCCGTCTTGCTTTTTCCTTAAGTTCATACAGGTCATTAAGGGTAGGGACTTTAAGGACAATTTTTTTCTGTCCGCCTTCTTTCCATTTTTCAAGGTCACTTTTGCTTGCCCATTCTGAAGCAGAAATGGCAGCATGAGCTACCTGCACTGCAAACTTGCCTTTGGAAAGCTTCAGGTCCTCCCGGGTAACTATACACTGTTTATATTCACTCATTTTTTGCCTCGGGTTTATTGAAGGTCCGTCTGTTTCTTAAATGTTTTCAATGAGGGTATCCGGATCGGCTTTATATCTCGGTTTTGAGACTTATTCTTTGATCCTCTATATTGTGACCGAGCCGGGCCCGAAGTATTAAATCAAACAATTAAATCAAACAATTTTTAAAAATCTACGAAATTCAAATAGTTGTTCTACGAAATTCAAATAGTTGTATTTGATATTATAGGCGGCATCATTTATAATTATTTCATAAAATTTTTTCGATGTATTCTATAATATACTCTGCCGGATTTATCCCCCATGCATCAAAAATACCTTTTCCAGATGGTGTTCCATTGACTTCAAGAATTTTAGGGCCCCCCTCAGTTTGACCGGAATTAATATCAATTTCTTTACTAAGACTATCCTCGGTCATACCTTCTATAATATCAACACCGGCAAAAGTTGTGCTCACTGCCAGGGCAGCCTTTTCAGCAATTTCTTTTTGTTCTTCCGTGAGTGTACACTGGTCTGCACTTCCTCCCTGGCTCAGATTATTAACCCAGGAGCCGGATGCTGCTTTACGGTAAATTGCCCCAATAGCCTTACCGTCAACAACAAAGGCCCTGATATCTCTTCCCGGATTCTCTATGAACTCCTGTATATACAGCATACCTCTCTCTTGAAGCAGTTGAGTGAGAATTGGTTCCAGGGATGAAGATTCTACTTTTCTATCCGAAAACCGGACTTCGCCGTTCCTTACTCTTGCAATATCCTTTCCTTTATATCCAAAAACAGGCTTAATAACAGCGTCTCCAAATCTTGATATTGCCCTCAGGGCTGCTTCCATATCCTGCACAGCTACGGTTTTTGGTACAGGCAGTCCGGCCTTTGCCAGAAGATAGGAAGCATGATATTTATTTGCAGCATTCCGGATAGCTTCAGGGGAATTGACAACAGGGATTCCTTCGTCTCCCAGTTCACGAAGGATATCAAACCTGAAAGACACGCCTTCAAAAGCTCCTGCGCCCACATCTCTTACAATTATCGCGTCAAGGTCAGAAAGTTTTATATCTCCCACTTTGAAGGCCACAGTTGAGTTTTCAGCTTTCGATTCCCAAGCTGCCGAATTCATGCTGACCTTTGCAGTTCTGAGATCCAGAACAAAAGGAGAAAAACCCTTTTTTCTCGCTGCGTCAGTAAGTGCCCTGGCTGTCCAATCTTCCGGGTCAGTGATGACAATTCCTATTTTTTTCATAGATCATCATCGGGAGAATCCCAGATCAAGTTTACGATATGGAAGTACATGAGGTATGAAATACATGAGATCTGAAATGTATGAGATCTGAAATACATGAGGTATGAAATACATGAGGTATGAAATACATGAGGTATGAAATGTATGAGATCTGAAATGTATGAGATCTGAAATGTATGAGATCTGAAATGTATGAGATCTGAAATGTATGAGATCTGAAATATATGAAATCTGAACTTGTTTTCTATTTTATTTCTATCAGGTCTGTTCAGGAAGGGCCTCAAGCCCCTGCTTTTTTCGGTATTCATTTATCGCACTGTGGATTGCTTCTCTGGAAAGAACCGAACACTCCAGCTTGCCCGGAGGCAGGCCTTCGAGAGCCTCAGCAACGGCCTCGTTTGTAAGCCCCCAGGCTTCTTTGAGGGTTTTGCCTTTAATCAATTCGGTTGCCATGCTGCTGGACGCAATTGCTGCTGCACACCCGAAAGTCTTAAACTTCGCATCTTCAACTCGGTCGTCCCGAATTTTCAGGAAAATCTTCATGTGGTCCCCATGTGGATTTCCAGCTTCTCCGATCCCGCCAGCGTCCTCAATTTCCCCTACGTTTCTTGGGTTCATGAAATGGTCCATGACCTTTTTATTGTACACAAAACTCCCCCTGTTTTCATATTCCTGTACACTTGCGATTTATTTTTTACACGCGTTTTCAGGTTTATAGAATGGAGACATAGCCCTGAGCTTTTCAACGGTCTCAGGCAGGACCTCAAGTACATAATCAATGTCTTCTTCGGAATTATCATCTCCAAGGGACAGGCGAAGGGAACCCTGGGCTATCTCCGGAGGCAGTCCTATTGCTCTGAGCACATGCGAAGGCTCAGGAGAACCTGAGGAACAGGCACTCCCTGTAGAACTGCAGATCCCCATCTCGTCAAGCATGAGAAGAAGAGATTCGCCTTCGATGTATTCAAAACTGAAATTCAGATTGTCCGGAAGACGTTTTTCCGGATGTCCGTTAAGCCTGCAGTCCGAAATATTCAGGACTCCTGCAAGGAGGCGGTCTCTCAGTCTCTTCATTTTCTCATTATGCTTTTCTATATTTCCTGTTGCAAGTCCTATTGCTTTTCCCAATCCTACAATACCTGATACATTCTCGGTTCCTGCTCGCTTTTTGCGCTCCTGGCCGCCCCCGTGCATATAGTTGTCGATTTCTGTCCCTTCTCGCAAATAGAGCGCTCCTATTCCTTTGGGCCCATAGAACTTATGAGAAGAAAGAGAAAGCATGTCAACATTCTTTTCTTTCTTTTCCATCTCAAGGGGAATTTTACCAATTACCTGAACGGCATCAGTATGGAAAGGAATCTCATATTCTCTTGCGATCTCGCCTATCTTATGAATAGGCTCTATTGTCCCGATTTCATTATTCGCATACATCACCGAGATAAGGATAGTATCATCTCTAATTGCAGCTTCAACCTCTGCAGGGTCTACAAGCCCACAACTGTCTACAGGCAGGTAAGTCACATCAAAGCCCTGAGTCTCCAGGTACTTACAGGGATAGAGCACTGCATGATGTTCAATTGGTGTGGTAATGATATGTTTTCCTTTCTTTTTCCTGGCAAAAGCCGTTCCCTTGATAGCCCAGTTATCGGACTCGGTTCCTCCGGAGGTGAAATATATTTCCTCAGGACTAGCTCCCAGAGCCCTTGCAAGCTGTTCACGGGCGGCCTCTATCGCCTCTCTACCTTCTCTCCCTATTGAATACAGGGAAGAAGGGTTTCCAAAATGTTCTTTTAAAAAAGGCAGCATAGCTTCAAACACTTCAGGCTTTGTGAAAGTGGTAGCTGCGTGGTCCATGTAGACAAAGCGCTTTTCTCCCATCAGAACCCCCCTATGAAAATAGGGGTTTACGCAATATGAATTTATTGCATATTCCTCTTTCTGGAATTTTTTGCCAGATTAACGCAAGTATACTTCACCCATAATGTCGAGATTGATATAATTACTATAACTTAGCTGCTGCCTGTTAAACTGAGTCCATTAATTGACATCCAACATAAGCTAACTGATAGAGTTAAACTGAAATATCTATTTAACAGCGTCTAATAGCGTCTAATAGTTGTCTAATATCTGCCGTGAGTGCCTATCAGATAAGACCTGCTGCTGCTTTCGAATTTACTTTGATTTTCATTTTACAGTATACCTTTGAGGAAGTACGACCTCAACAAAAGGCAGCCTTTTACCCCTTAATCATATAAAAAATAATTCATTTTGAGCCAAAACTTATATCCTATCAGGAATAATATATTTGGTAGCTTGTTGTAGTATTTTGCAGCGAGGTCGGACAGGTATGATTTTTAAGCAATACAATCTTTTAGCTTAAAACGCCTTTATCTGAGGTCCTGTTCGGGGGAATTGATACGTTGTCAGTTAAAGGTCAAAAACGGCTTTTAAATGGAACTCAAGGTTGGGATCAGTAAGTTTTTCTGTACTGCTGGATATTCTTTCAGGTTCTTTGTGTACTGTCAGAATATCTTTTCGATTCCAGGGCTTTTGACCGCCTGATCTTGCAGTTTTAAAAATGGAAATCCAAGGGGGATTAGTTACGAATCGGCTAAAAATATGTCCAAAGTGCCATGCCAGATTAAAAGTGAGCTCAGATGGAAAGATAGAATACTGTAGTGTTTGTAAGTACTGGACAAAAGTGGGTACCGCAAGGCTCGATTCTATCATGATTTACGGGTGAGGACCCTGCATGAAAAATGAAGATATTTCTATGTTTTGCAGCGTATGCCAGACAATGTTAAAACGTCAAGTCCTGGGTCCTAATGTCTTCTATTATTGTCGAAACTGTGGAAGTATGATTTCGGAAGCATACTTATCAGGGGGAGTAAATATCTTCCACACTCAAAAACCGACATCTATAGACCCGACATCTTCGCCTTCAAACCCCATGAAGACGCCTGAAACTGTAATAGAGACTTAAATTGAAAAAAGGAGTTTAGTTTTTGTAAAACTGGAAAAATTAGCTTCTTAGGAGCTTTAATAGCTCTCAAGTTCTCTTTTCTAATTTTTAGTTATTATTAAGAATTTTTATCAGATCAAAAATTTTTCATTTCTTTTTATATTGATTATTGGTTTTTGAACAGCTTTACACATTTTATTCTGAAAAAAATCATCAATCTTCCTTGACTGAAAATTTCATATGTATCTGTTTTCAGCACTTCTTACCAGAACAAACGATTATAGAAATAAAAAAAAGTTAAGTTAAGATGCACATTTCAAACCCTGGCACTCTTGTGCCACTATGCTATACTAAAATGTTATTTTGTTGATATAAGGTCAATAAAATATCCAATAATCAAACATTATTTTCCTATATTGGCAGGGGTTCGAAATGTGCATTAAGAAGATTGTTTAAGGAGATTAATTCCGATAAAACCAGTTCTAAAGCGGCTTTTTTCAATGTCCTGCTTTGAGCAGTTTGCAAACGTTTTCTACTTCGGACCTGAACTCGTCCTGAGATATTCCATAAAGGCCTGCAAGATACATTGCTCCACCAGCCCCTGCGCCCTCCTTGATCGTACCAGTCTCATACCTGTGAAGCCCTTTGAGTTCGGATTTTCCAAAACCAGGGTCTGCAACGTAGACTGCGGGTACACCAAGGACTCTGGTAAGTTCAGTAAAGTTTGCGGATTTATCTTCCACAACATACCGGGTAGTGGCAATTGCCAGCTTTTCCGTATTGAAACCCAGGTGTTTTATCAGTGCATATACTGCTACCATCTGAGTACCTCCGGCAAGCACAACACTCACGTCAGTGCCCTGGAAACCTGCAACCAGACCTATAACAGCCGGCATCATCGGGTCTCCCATGCAGGAAATAGCTTTCATGGGATCGTCTTTCAGGCAGCCAAAAGTCAGACCTGATGCTTTCAAGCCTTCTTCAATGACCTGTTTCTTCAGGTCAAGGGGATTTTCATCAGCACTGCTGCTGACATTCCCGTTGTATCCCAGCGCCATTAAAACCCCCATTGCAGTTGTTGTGCCGCCTGGAATGCTTTCTCCAATAACTACATGGTCCACCTGGTTTCTGAGTCTTCTGCCCAGGAACTTTGCCCGCTCATAGATCCCCTGTACATCGTTGACTGCAACTGGTTCCCGGATATCTTCTCCGGGCTTTGCCTTGAGGTCAATGCATGGGACTTCCGGGGTTACAATAAGGCCGGAATTAATGAAATGGTAGGGAGCGTCCGTAAGTTTCAACGCCGAACGGGTCATAATTGCAGGAGTCGGAGTGTCATAAGGAGGAGTCATAGGGAGAACAGGTACACTGATAATATTTCCTGTTTCCATGAGTTCCGCATCCCCTGCAGGTGTATAGTCTGTAAGTTCAGCCGTTTTTCCTGCAGCTGAAAGCTTGGGAATATGTGCAGTTTTGGTATTGGAAAGCACACATAAAAACATCGGTCTTCTGGGTTTTCTGGTCACTTCCGGTTCGATCCAGGCCATATCATATCTCCTTTATGAATAGAATCAACTTACTCACTCACAAACTGTTGACCCGCAACCGTTGCGCCGGTTGATCACGCCGGATAGGGTTTGGGGATAAGGTTCTCAAACTCAAACTTTTTCCGGGTTTTCGGTCAAGCCTTTTTTGAAAAGGGTTGTGCCACAACCGTTGCGCCGGTTGATCACGCCGGATAGGGTTTGGGGATAAGGTTCTCAAACTCAAATGGTCAGGGTTTTTGGTCAAGCCTTTTCAAAAAACTGCTTTCCCGAAATCGTTGCGCCGGTTGATCATGCCGATAGGGTTTGGGGATAAGTTCATCAAATTCGAACTTTGCTTCGTTTTTGGGGTTTTCGCACAAACTTTTTTTGAAAAGGCTTGCGGAGGAACAGCTTTTAAGAAAGGTTGATTCTTTCTGAAATCCAATGAGAATTCTTCAACTTACTATTTAATATTTATCTATAAGCAAATATAATTTAATATTACTCAAGTTAAGTTTACTTTATTTCTCGCTCTTTTCGGGCTCAGCCGCTCAATATTAACTGAGCGTTTGTTAAAAATCAGTTGAGTACGTTTTTATATATAACTATTCCTGATAGTTTGTTTTCAGGTTCAGGTTGTAAAGACTCAACTAATAACATGCATAAAATAAAAAGAAAAAGATGAAAGCCGGAGCAGATACTTAATAATTGGCTTTCCAATTGTGCTACGCCGGCTTTTCAATTGTGCCAGATCGACTTTTCAATTGTGCCAGTCGACTTTTCAATTGTGCCAGATCGACTGTTCAATTGTACCAGAGCAGTTTTCTTGTTTTAATATGTTCTTGCCACGTAAACACGGGTTTCGGTTTCTTCTCCGCATATAGGGCACTTTTCTTTTTTGTCTCTTTTTTGCTCCAGAGGGATTCCAAGAATTCCTGCACCGATTACGTCTTCCATAGCAAGTCCGCATTCTCTCTTTCCGCACCAGGGAATTGTGGCAACACCAATCTGGATTTTTTCTTTTACTTCTTCAAGTTCGGCGCAGTCAAATATGCGGTTTTCAAGTTCGACTTTCGCTTTTTGATACAGACTTTCGTGGATTGCCTCAAACTTTGAACTCACGCCAGCTTCGATTTCAGAGAGCGGGATCTGTTCTTTTTCTCCGGAATCTCTTCTTACAGCTACAGCGACATTATTCTGAAGGTCTCTGGGACCGATTTCGAGCCTGAGAGGTACGCCTTTCATTTCCCACTTGTAGTACTTTGCTCCGGGACGAAGGTCACTTGCATCGATTTCGACTCTGACCCCGGCTTTAGTCAGGCGTTCCTTTACATCCTTGCAGGCTGCAAGTACCTCTTCAGCTCCCTTCTTGAAGATAATAGGGATAATTACAACCTGTACAGGCGCGATCTCAGGGGGCAAAACCAGCCCTTTGTCATCTCCGTGGATGGAAATCGTAGCTGCAATCGACCTTTCGGAAATCCCGTAACAGGTCTGATAGGCATAACGCTGTTCGCCATCAGGAGCTTCGTACTTAATATCAAAGGTCTTTGCAAAGTTATCTCCCAAATGGTGGACTGTACCAATCTGAAGGGTCTTTCCGTCAGGCATAACTGCATCAAGAGCATCGGTGTAATCTGCGCCCGGAAATTTATCCCAATCAGGTCTCCTTGAGCGAAGCACAGGAACTCCAAGCCTGCGGTATATTTCAGTATAGAGCCCAATAGCTTCCTTAACCTGAGCTTCTGCATCTTCCCAGGTAGCATGGACTGTATGAGCCTCTTTAAAGGAAGTAATCTCTCTAAGCCTTATCAAGGGACGTGTATGTTTTGTCTCATAGCGGAAAGTATTGACTATCTGATAAATTTTAACAGGGAAATCAGCATGTGACCTGACCCACATTTTGTACATTGGATAAATGGCAGTCTCACTTGTTGGGCGAAGGGCCAGAGGGATATCAAGGGGATCTCTTCCGCCGTGGGTTACCCAGTATACCTCGTCTTCAAAACCTTTAATATGTTCGGCTTCCTTCATGAACTCATTTTCAGGGATAAGTAGAGGGAAGAGAGCTTCCTGGTGTCCACTGTTGTCAAGAATTTCTCTGATGATATTATAGGTATTTCTTCGGATTGCAAAGCCGAAAGGGTACCAGACATATAATCCTTTTACAGGATAGCGGACATCCATTATTTCGGCCATCCAAAGGAGTTCGTTATACCATTCGCTGAATTCCTCTTTTGGAGGGAGTGCTGCTTCTTTTTCACTTTCTGCCATACCTTCACCGTATTATAGCAATCTGAAATAACTCTTAAATTCTTAAATTCATTGAACAAACTTTCAAATTGACCAACCTGGTTACTAAACTAATTTGGCAAGTGTTTAAATTGACCAGGTAGATATTAATTTGATCAATAGATGTAAATCGATCAAATAAATTGCTAAATTGACCAAATAGACGTTAATTTGATCAATACAGGTAAATCGATCAAATAAATTGTTAAATTGACCAAATAGGCGTTAATTTGATCAATAGATGTAAATCGATCAAATAAATTGTTAAATTGACCAAATAGACGTTAATTTGATCAATAGATGTAAATCGATCAAATAAATTGTTAAATTGACCAAATAAATTTTTAGGTAGTGGGTTTGAATCATTGAAAACCGAAAGCGCAAGAATCTCTCAATATATTCATTAAATACGTGAGATGTACTCGCTTTTTCGGAATTGATCAATAACTCAGGGACACGACCAATTTTTAAACTTGTCTGGTTTTCTTTCCCTCCGGAAATTCTAAAGGAAGATCTCTGGGCAGCCACCTTTTGAGTGGGTGACATTTTGAGAGATGGAACCTTGAGACTGTGGCATCCTGAGGTGAAATTACATTCATAACCATCAGTATGCCTGCCTTTATGAAATAGAAGTTAATAACTATATTGGAAGTATGCCCTTTGGAAGTATGCCCTCGGAACTTGTCAGGCTGTGAAAAACCGGAAAAAAGAATTAATCTCCGAGGAGCTGAACATTGTCTGAGACATCGTTTACGAGCTCGGATTTGTTAACATCGAAAACGACCATGCCGGTGTTTAGCGTCTCGGCTTCTTCTTCGGAGAGTCTGGTAGCCTTTACCTTCTTTGAAATGATCGCACTGTTTCCGAGAGGATCTTCGACTATGACTGTGATTTTTCTCTTGCCCTCGATCACATCTTCAAGCATACACAGGAGCTCCTCGCTGCGTAAGGATTTCTCTTTGTCTCCCTTTACCCACCTGCTCGCAGTCAGAAGAACATCCCGGACTCGTTGCAGTACGCCTTCAATATTCGTTACATATGACTCCGAAACTGATCCAGGTTCGATGGTAACTCCCATTTCCGGGATGCGGATTGTACCTGAGGTTGAACGGATGACCCTTGCATTCAGGTCTTCACTGGTTTCAACTGGCATCTCATAGCGCATGGGCTCCTTAATCGAGAGAATCATGGTATCTGCAAAACGGAAACTGCACTTGCATCTTGCACTTATATGCATGATCTCCCCGAAATAGGGAATGTTATCTCTCTGCCAGTTCATCACCAGATCTGTATGGCATAGAGGGCAGCATATTTTTGTTTCAAACCTTTCCTGTTTTAAGAAATCTTGATTCAATATTTTCCACCAGAAATCTTGGATCTGTCAATTTTAATGCCTGTAGGGGTTACAATTACGGTATTTCCTTTGACCCCTGCGATATCCCCATGAACATCGATAACAACGTCTTTCAGCTCTTTTAAAACTCTATCTCTGAGCAGGTCATCGCCTCTGATGTTTGAAATATCTACAATCAAGATATTTCCGTTATAAATTTCCTGCTTGAGCTGGGATACCTGGTTGATATTCGAGATCTCTGCGATCTTTACATAAGTTTCTGCAGGTTCGTCCTCGAGAACTTCTTCATATTTGCTGAGATCAATCTCAGTGTAATCCTCGGGACTTGTTGGACTTTTTACATTGCTGCTGCCAAGGAGCTTGTCGATGAGTTTTGCCATTTATGCGCACCTATTATATTTTTTTAAAATTCGAATCGCACTGTCCTATATTGAAATCTATATTAATTAATTTTGCTATTATAAAGCTGATCCGGATTTTCATTCAATTTAAGGGAGTTCACGTCCCCTGTCCACAGGTTTCATTCAATGAAATGTATTTTAGGGGACTTTCAGAATTCCGTGTTCCAGAGTTTGTCTCCTACATGGGTTATAGACTTTATAGCTTTACCTGAAGTAGCTTCTACCATTTCTGGCCCTCCCATAATAGCTTTTCCAATTGCAAGAGGTTTTTGATGAGTCTCTTCCACTATGATTACGAGGTCTCCTTCTTTTATTTCGGGGTCAGCCGCCACAACTCCAGGAGCCATAATATCCGCGCCGTTTGAAACAAAACGGATAGCTCCTTTATCCACGGTTACAACACGTTTTTTAAGTCCCATTTCAAGAGCTCCGCGGACGGTAGGAAAAAGATGTCCTTCTATTTCAAAAAGCAAAGGCTTGCCGTCCACCAGAATAACGGAGTATTCCTCAAGGGTAATTTTTTCCAGGGTTTTGTCTTCCAGATATGACAGCTCTTCGCCGAAAGTGGATAAAAGGTCTTTCAACATTTTGTTCTTGATATTCTTCCTTAGCTGGACTCTTGACTTTACTTTCAATTAATCACCGGATTTTCAAATGTTATGTTTTGTTTATAGCATAGGGTTTTTGTGCCTTTTAAAACTTATGTGGAGCTCTGGAGTTCTCTGAAATAGATTCCTGTCATATTTTTGTATTTATACTCAGAGTATTTGTTCAGGAATTTTAGGTATTTTTACTCAAGTTTTACAAAGAACACTGAAAGCAGCGTAATGGCACTTCCGAGAAATAGGGTCTCATAACCTAAAGTCCCAAGGAAGAAGCTCCCAAGGACCGGGCCCAGCCCGAGCCCTGCATAAATGCCGGTATTGAAAAGCCCCATTGCAAAGCCGCTTGAGTTAATTCTGGAAACTGCCGTAATAAGCCCTACGACTGCGGCTCCTCCTCCTGCTCCAATCAGGAAGAAAGCCAGTAAAGGCAGTTTCACCGAGAGAAAGATACCTGCTGCTGCAAGGATTATTCCTGTCCTGACTATATTTTTATAATTAAAATCTGCCCTGCCTGCAATCAGGGAACTGAGCATTGCAGCCAGATAAGAAACTGAAATTGCCAGCCCGAGCTCGGGTTTTGTCAGAAAGCTAGCGCTGTAATCCGCATAGTTCGCATTTAACAGACCTGTGGTTCCATAAAGAAGTACCGAAATTCCCCAGATCTTTCCCAACTCGGTTTGAAACATGGTTTTCCTGGACTTTACCAGGTAACTTTTTAATTCGGGAAGCAAAGAGGTATCCTGCTGACTTTTTACAGGACTTTTGCTTTCTGAGCGCGTAAATTCTTTTCCGTATCCGTTTGGAGAAAGCAAATCTCCGGCTTTTGAGAGAAGGAGGATGCAGGAAAGCCCTGAAAGAAAAGTGAAGCTAGCTATTGCGGTTTTAATTCCAAATCCGGCAAGCACTCCTGAGAAGAAAACACCTGCAGCTAGCCCAGCATTTAACAGGAAGTTAAACTCCCCAAGGCTTTGCTGGCTGTCTTCCCATTCTGCAAGTATGGAAAAAGCTGCAGGAAAAAAAGCCCCGCACCCTACTCCTTCCAGGAACCTGAAAATCCCAAGAATCAATGGAATGTCCGAAAATGTAATAACAAAACCTGATAAAGCGGTAAGGAGCATTCCAAATCTGATTACCTTCAGGTTCCCGATCCTGTCTGCCAGAATTCCGAGGGGCACAAGAGAAAGAAAAGCCCCCATAAAGTATCCGGAAAAGATAAGGCTTGAAACCGCAACACTTCCGCTATCTCCTCCAGCAAGTTCCGGAAGAATAGGGATTACTGCGTTTGATAGTCCCTGGAGCGCAAAAACTGAAGAATAAAGCGTTAGTTTTTTGAGGTTCATAGACTTTCCGATTATATGTACTCAGTCCTATGCTGATATTCGATTCAATGCTTATTATTTCTGTTTTCCAGAATTATTTTTACTTTTAAAAATTACTCTTATTTTAATAACTTTTCATGAATATCAGGAAATTCCGCGGAATAAATATCTTACGCAATATCTCTGTTATTCAATCAAAGGAAACTTAGTGAAATAAAACCTGATTAAGCAAATGTTACAAAAATAAGTTAAGCAAATATTACAGAAATAAGTTAAGCAAATGTTACAGAAATAAGTTAAGCAAATATTACAGAAATAAGTTAAGCAAATATCATAGAAATAAGTTAAGCAAATTTTTCACAAAGTTTTTTTTACTTGGTGACGTTGATCTTGAAAATCGATGCACCAACTCAAGCACTCAAAATTTGTACATAGTTTATTTTGTAACAACTCCTGAATGTCCCTATCAGAGGAATCTTCAATTCTTCAACATAATACCAACTGCAAGGATGCACCCATTTGCTATAAACAGCTTTTCAAAACTCACAAAACCTGTAAAAAGTCCTGCAATTATTGGGGCAAGAGAAAGCCCTGCATAGATAGTCGTATTAAAAAAACCCATTGCAAGACCTCTGTCAGCATTCATTCTGGCAACAGCGAGGGCAAAACCTACAGTTGCAACTCCTGACCCTCCTCCAAGGCTTGAAAACCCCAGCAAGGGATATTTTATTGCAGAGAGAGCACCAAGGGCTGAAAAGCCCAGTCCAATTCGTATTAAGGTTTTTTCCTTTACTTTGAAATGACCCCCAAACAGAGAGGTAATCATTGCACAGACATAAAGGCTGGAAATCGAGATCCCAAGTTGAGCTTTTGTTATAGTGCCCAGGCTGTAGTCAGGATAGTAGGCTACAAGCACTCCGATGGCTCCGTTAAGCAGAAAAGAACTGAGCCAGAGCCCAAAATTGCTACGGCTGAGGAGTTTCTTAGTTTCTCTGTAAGGCTTTATGAAAAGGCCGGAGCTTTTCAATGAACCTGCTTTCTCTGAGCTTTCAAGGCCAGCCAGTCCTCTGTACCTGGAAAACAGGCACGTTGTCAAAATGAAAGTAAGGACTGTAAAGATCAGGATTGCTCCTTTCAGGTAAGTGTCTGCCAGCAACCCCGAGAGAAATGCCCCTGTCGCCAGGCCAGCATTGAAAAGAAAAGTCAGCTCTCCTAGATAGCGTCCCGGGTTGTTGAGTTTGGATAATATGGCAAAGGAAGCCGGTAAAAAAGCTCCACAGGCAGAACCTTCTATAAACCTTGCAATTAAAAGAACCCAGAGGTTTTCGGAAAGTAGAATTGTCAACCCTGAAATTACCGTTAGAATGATACCTAAAGCTATGAATTTAAAATTGCCGAACCTGTCCGCAAGAATCCCAAAAGGTAGCATTGTTCCCAGGGCTCCGAGAAAGTAGGCGGAAAATAGCAGGCTTAAGGCGAATCCTCCAGAGGAATTATTACTCAGGCTCGCAAGCTCTGGAAGGATAGGGATAACAGCATTCGAGAGTCCCATTATGGCAAAAGCTGCTCCGTAAATCAAAAGCCTGTGAAGGTTCATAGCACTAAAAACCCTTAACCAAGTATTATAGTTTCTTGTCCGTAGTTTCTTGTTCGCAGCAGATCTTGAAAAGCGTCCTCTCAAAGGCTAAAATACCCGGAAACGATTTTTTTAAGGCCTTCTTCAGCCCTTTGCAGGACTTTATCCATTGTATAGAATAATGCGTTAAAAAGATTAAATTTGGTTACTAATCCCTGGTCTAAACATACATCACATTATTATTATAATAAACTGAATAGAATGGATAGCTATTTATATAATTAGTTTGAATAGGGGTAATGTGTAATGTGAGCGGGAAACTTTTTTCACATACCATACCCCCCACTCCCCATATGACCCCCCACTCCCCAACCCGCTCACACTACTTCTATTCACCAACTTGGTAAATATCAATCTGATCTTTTTTTTGAAGTGTCAATGAAACTTTGTTCTTAGTTTTTAGCTTCTTAATCCACTGTTTCTTCAGAATTACAGTTAACGTTCATCTCAAAACCACTTTTTGCTCTCAATTACCAGGATTATTCAGGATCAGGACGTCGCTAAAAATGTATCCTTTATGTGTTTCTCCATTCGTTTACCTCATACACTCCACCACTAATCTAACCTTCAGCTTTCATTTCAGCCATTATTCAGTTAGAAGTATAAACATCAAATCTAAACTTGTCCCCATCTACTAACTGAGGATTTCATTTAACAATCGTAAAAGGCTTGCTTAAGAATTCTTGTAAGAAGATCAGTTCCAATTGTACATTTATATGGATTGTAACTTGTTAAAATAATATCTTCTTTTCTTATAAAAAGATACTTTCCGTCAGAATAAGGTCCTTCAGATCCCAGTTCCTGCAATCTTTTAACAAAGGTTCGCCAATCGATAGGGACTAGTATATCGATTTTCAAATATATACATAATGAGAAAATAAATACATTTTATGACGCAAATATTATTTTAAAGTCACATGGAATTTTGTAACACGGAAAACGCAGCCGGTCGTATAGTGATTCTATCTGGATATTACAACCACGGAAAACACGGAAAGCACGGAAGAAACACGCCTTTACTACGGATTTCCGTGTCTTCTGTGCTTTCAGTGGTTTTCAAAAAATTCATTTCTGACATACTTTGGAATCGATGCACTGGTATCTAAGCAATTTAGTTATGGTTCATTATAATTAAGAATGAGACTAAGGATGAAATGTTGTCTATGTTACTATTAACACATCATAACTAAGTTTCATAACATTAGTGTTGAATAAACAACGAACCAAAAAAGAGAAGAACGATATATTTTAGATAGTGTTTTATCTATCAAATCTGACAAACACTTTTTACCTTGTTTGAGAATCATTTTTTCAAGAACCTTTCTTGTTCAAGAACCGTTCTGTTTAAGAGCCATTCTTTTCAAGAACCTTTCTTGTTCAAGAACCATTCTGTTTAAGAGCAATTCTTTTCAAGAACCATTCTTATGCTTACGGTTTTCAGTTGTTGTCCTGCCTCACAACTTTTTGGATTTTCCTGCCTCTAAAAATTAACAAAGTACTCCAGAACAATACTTCCTGCACTTTCCTTTTATAAATATTACAGAAAGCCCGGGAAGCGCAAGTTTTGCCAGGATCAGTTCCGAAAGTTTGGTATTCAAGATCGTCTTTTCGATTTCGTTCCCTGATTCTGTCCCATTACCAGCTTTATCAGTCACTTTTTCTGTTGAAGCTCCATCCACTGCTTTCTCTTCACTGGCATCGATATCAAAGACTGAAACATCAGGAGTTACTGCTTCAACCACTTTCCTGAGATCGGGAACGGCCTGCCCTCCGGTCATGGCTGCAACCTCATTCTGGAGTACAAGCACAAGCACATTGCAACCTGTAGCCGCGGCGCTCAGGAGCCCGAGAATACCCGAATGCGCCAGAGCGAAATCTCCGATAACGGCTATGCCTTTTTTCTCAAAGCCACATGCAACCGAGATTGCCGAGCCAAGAGCAAAACTCACATCAACTGCCGCAAGGGGTTCGGGTGCACTCCGGACGGAACAGCCCATATCGCCGGCAACCCGCACGTCAAGCGTGCTGAGATAGCGGTAAAGGGGAAGGTACGCACAGTCATTGCAGATCCCAACTCTGCTTTTCTTTTTCGCTTCGAGAGAAGTAGTATCGGCAGGTTTTAAGATCTCTTCTTCGATATGCTCAAGGGCAAATTCAAGATTTTCAATTTTGACCTGCCCGTATGGAAGATGTCCTGTCTTTTTCCCATAAACCTTGCCTGTAATCCGGATCTGTTCCTCTATAAAAGGCTCGGACTCTTCTACAACGAGTATCTTCTGATTGCTATTCAGAAAAGCCTTTATCTTTTCGAGGGGAAGAGGGTTTACAAGGCCGAGGGACAGGTGAGAAATCTCAGGATGAGAAATCTCAGGGTGAGAAACCTCAGCATGAAACTCGTTCTGCTTTTTCAGTAATTCTTCCACGACCGATGACATGAAACCTGAGGAAATGATCCCCAGATATCTATGCCCAGAACCTGATCCTTCTCCTGTATTTTTTGCTGTCCTTTTCCTTATTTCATTTAGGTCAGTGTTTTCAGCTTCCGCTTCCAGCAGAGGGTAGGTTCTGGAGTGAAAAAGCCTGTGTTTTTCTACCATTCGATTTTTCCAGATTGAACGGTCAAACTCAGGATAAGGAGAGGAAGACTTCTGAAGGCGGTTTATTTTTCCTTTAGTTCTTTCCAGACCTGCAGTGACCCTCAGAAGAACAGGCGTCCTCGTCTCTTCCGAAAGCTCGTAAGCCCGCCTCAATGCCCTGTATGCCATATCCGGCGAAGCCGGGTCAAATACTGCTATCTCTGCTATCCGGCCATACCAGCGAGAATCCTGTTCATTCTGAGAACCCTTTGCACCTGGATCATCTCCTGCAATTATGACAAGGCCGGCTCCTATGGTGTGGGTGACCGAGGTTATAAGAGGGTCTGAAAGCAGGTTCATCCCCACATGCTTTACAAGCACAAGCGCCCTTCTGCCAGAAACTGAAGCTCCTAGAGCGGTTTCAAGGGCAACCTTCTCATTTGTTAGCCATCTGGCACTATAATCCGGTATTTTAGGGGCATATCGCATTGTCTTGAAAGCTGCTGCCTCCTCAAGATCCAGAGTTTTTTCTTCCGAGGCTTTTAAAAGTTCTTTTTCCGCGGTTTTTCTTAAAAAAAGTTCCATAAGGGAAGTAACAGGATACCCGGGGACACCGATTACGAAGCTGACATTACTGTCAAGGGCTGCAAGGTAAAGGGCTTCAAACCCTGTGTATTCTGGTGCTTCTTTTTTTTCTTTCAAACTGATCCCACGCTGCGGAATTCAGAAGACGCCGAATTTAAAGTTTCGTAAAATCCGGGTTGAGACTTGAGTTCCATATAAAGTTCCATATAAAGTTCCATCTAAAATTCCATTTAAAGTTCCATTTAAATTAGTGTTCAAGCAATTTTAATCCGGTTTGAGTTTTCTATTTCGGCATCCTTGGTTTTTTATCCTGTTTTCTTAGGTTTCTTAAACGTTGTTTTTAAGTTTCTCGATGGCAAGAGGCTTGATCTCAGTACCCGGAATTATGGACTCATCAGGCCTTCCGAACCAGGGGAGAGAGGCAAGTGCACCTATTACTCCGTTGCCGTCAAGCAGAACTTCCACACCGTTTTCTCGGGCGCACTGCAAAGCCTCAGCTTTCAGGATCCTTTCAGTCCGACAGCGGTTGCTGTATTTATATAATCCTTTTGCATAGAAATCCGAAAGGACGACCAGTCCAGTTTGGGATGAAGCTGTGTATTTCTCAAGCGCTTTTTTGAAGGTATCTATCAGCCTTGATTTCGCTTTTTCATTCACACAGCCGAATTCGAGCACTGTAGACATGCAGTTCTGGGTTTTTTCCGGAACCGGGAAAAGCTGGACAAGAGAATGAGAAAGATAAACGGCTTCATGGCAGTCCAGTTTCTTTGCAATATTGTGGGTCAGGGTCCAGGTGGCTCCTACGTCTTTTGAGTCCGTGTCGTCTATGCCTATTAGGACACGGTCCCTGCGCGGGATTACAATTGTCCCCCTTGCGCATTTTTCGCCTCCTGATTCGGAGATTTTATAACGAAGAATTCCGTCTGCAAATGCCCTGCAACGGGTTGCGCCAACACCTCCGCCTCCTAACCCGGCATAGGTGATCTCCACCTCATCCCCTTTCACGATCACTGATTCGATACCTGCAGCCGCGACGGAAGGTTTGAGTTCCAGGTTTGAAGTTCCGGTTTTCATGAAATAACGGATCATATTTCCAGTCGAACGGGCTTTCAGGACAAGGGGCGCTTTTGCATAATGGTAAAGGGACCAGCAGGCCCCACTATAACAATTGGAGTGCTCAATTATCTCTGCATACTCATTTGCTGCGTCACAGATAGCATAAATGCCTCTATAAGGCACAGTATAAGGGTCATCCAGGATCACTTCCTCAATATCCCTGCTGTCCAGTGCACAGGCGTTTATATGTTTTGTAATTCAGAAAACCTCCTTTTTAAGGGAATAAGAAACTGGGAGGGAAATTTGTTTAATCGAAATGCCCGTCTCTTAAGATATATATAGATATCGTAATTTTAGTAAATTCGATAAGGTGAAATTCGATAGTACCGACTTGGCCGGACGATAAACTGCGTATAAACAACTTAATTCTGATATTTGACTATAGACCCTGATAATAGAAATCCACAGGTTCTAATTTAATAAATCACTCGCGCTCGATATGAGCTAACCGTTATAAAATAACTATTTATCTTTCTATCGGTAGGTTTACTTGCTATTTTTGTCCAGGAAATTTAAAGGGGAAATTTAAAGGAGAAATTTAAAGGAGACCTTGAAACCTTATTTTAATCCATTTGACACGCTCAATTACGCTCAACTATTATGGATTTTTTTCAATATCCACGCCATATTTTGGCCAAGGTTTTTCATATTGTCAATGCCTTCCTGATCCTGTTCTACTTCTCCAATAGCGTTTCCGTAAGCCATATTCCAGTAACTCGACCCTACAAGAAACATTTCTTTGCTATATAGAAAATTGTTCAGGGTATCAAAGGCACTTATAGCACCGCCCCTGCGAGCAGCTACAACTGAGGCTCCTACTTTATGCTTGAGAAGCCCTCGATTTCCTGCAAGTACAATACTCGCTCTGTCTATTAAGGCTTTCATTTGAGAAGTCACACCAGCTGAATATACCGGTGACCCTAGAATAATTCCATCTGAAGCAAGCATTTTTGCAAAACACTCGTTAAAAAAATCATCCGTAATGACACATTGCTTATTTTTGTTTTTATGGCAAGCCCAACAAGCTTTGCATCCTTCTATGTTTTTTCCAGATAGTTGAATGAGTTCGGTTTCAATGCCCTCTTTAGTCAATTCCTCAAATACGGTTTGAATCAGGATTGCAGTATTGCCATCTTTTCGTGGGCTTCCGTTAATGCCTATAACTTTCATAGTCTTCAACTACTTTTATTCAACTATTTTTTTCAACTACTTTTTTCAGCTACTTTTCAGCTGTTTTTTCATCTGATTTTTTCAGCTACTTTTACTTCTATATCGAAAGTTTTTGCATTGAGAGTTCCCTATTGAATTCTCTACATTAAACTCTTCTATATTGAGAGTTTCTACATTCAGAGTTCAGGTCGTTAAGTCGCTTCATCTTACAAAGCCTTCATCTTTGAGGCTTATGTATCTCCCTTCCCCGATAATAATATGATCAAGCACGTCAATTCCAAGGAGTTTTCCTCCTTCTACCATTTTCTCAGTAACCATTATGTCTTCTCGGCTAGGACTTGGGTCCCCTGAAGGATGATTATGTACCATGATTACCGATGCTGATGATTCCATAAGGGCGGACTTGAAAACTTCACGCGGATGAACAATACTCGCATTCAAGCTGCCGATAGATATGACTTCTTCTTTTAGGATCTGATTTTTTGTATCAAGGCAAAGTGTTATAAATTTTTCTTTTTTTTGTTCGCGCATTTTAGGATACATGAGTGTATATACATCCTTTGGCGAGCAAACTTTTCTTTTTGGCTCATCCACAAAAGTCTCAAGCCGGCGGGCAAGTTCGAAAACCGCAGCTATCTGGGCAGCTTTTGCCTTTCCTACCCCATGAACCTTCATAAGCCTTGAAACATTTGCAAGACTAAGCTGCTTGATGCTGTATTCTGAAAATATTCGGCTGGACAGACTGACAACATTCTCTTTATTTGACCCTGTCCTCAGGATAACTCCAAGCAGTTCTGCGTTCGAAAGCGATTCCGGCCCGTTTCGAATAAGCCTCTCTCTTGGGCGTTCCTCTTCAGGGATATCGTGAATTCTGACCTTATTTATTTCCATAATCAACCCCCTCTTTTCCCGTTAACGGAAAATTTCTCTATAAATCCAAAATTTAAGTTAGTCAAACAAGTTAGTCAAACAAGTTAGTCAAACAAGTTAGTCAAACAAGTTAGTCAAACAAGTTAGTCAAACAAGTTAGTCAAACAAGGTAGTCAAACTCTTGATAAATAATATCAAAGTTTTAATATTTGAATCTTCACAAAACACTTTCAAAAATTAAAATAAGAATAAAATGCCGGCCCTTACTTATACCGGAAAGTGCATAACGCTCTTTGATGAAAGTCATTTCAGTTGTCGGGTATAAAAAATCGGGTAAGACATCCGTAGTTTCAGCTCTTGTCCGGAATCTTTCCGGGTTCGGAACTGTGGGCACGATAAAACATATGGGTGAGCAGAGTCTCAATCCAGCAGAAACTGATACAGGCAGGCACTTTGATGCCGGGGCTGACACGGTAATAGGAATAACAGGCACAGAAGAAACAGGCACTGAGGTTGTCAGTTTTTCCAGAGACCTGAACCTTGAGGACGCGCTTGACCTGCTTTGCGACCAGGGGCTTGATTTTGCTGTGGTAGAAGGGTTCAAGGAAAGCAATCTTCCGAAAATTGCAATTGGCGACCTTCAGGGCGTTTCCAACTTAGTTTTCAGGCTGCCGGCAGAAATCGATATGCACGAAGAACTTACAGCTTCGCTTGTAGGAATAGCACTTGCACAGCCTGACCGGTACACCCTGGAAGCCCTGATAAAGAAAGCCAGGAAAAATCCTGCTATCCGAAAAGCAGGCGCAATCGGCACATTTACCGGCATTGTCCGCGAGCTGGCCGGAAACGAAAGAACCTCCAGGCTCGAATTCGAGAAATACGAACCGGAAGCTTCAAAAATCCTTGACCAGATCCGGGAAGAACTCAAACAAAAAGAAGGTATTCTTGAAGTCCTTATCCACCATAAAGTAGGCGTTATCAAAGCCGGAGAAGACATAGTATACATTGTTGTCGCAGCCGCCCACAGGGGAGAGCTTTTTTCCGCCCTCAGCGAAGCTATTGAACGCCTGAAAATTGAAGCTCCTATCTGGAAGAAGGAATTCACGGAAAAAGAAGAATTCTGGGTCCACGACAGAGAACATCCTGAAAATTAAAGGAAAAAATAGATCTAACCGACCTTCCGCAGATGTCTTGAAAAAAAGAACATTTTTCTGGCTATTGTTTTTGTGCATTTGTTCAATAATTTGCAATTATTATCTCAACTGAAACTTCCGGAAATAGAGGTTAGAATCTTTCAATGAAATTTGAATAAGCAGGGTAATTTTCAGAAAAAACGATAGCAAGAAAAATTGTGAAAATCGAATGGACATCTGCGGAAAGTCAGATCTAAGCAGAAAGGAAAATATAAATTATAGAGAAACCCGGAAATGATCCAATGGGCAGAAAAACAGACTTTAAAGAGACAGAAACCGGAAAAACAGAAGTAATAAGGGCTGAAATTGAAGAAGCCGAGCCCGAAAAAGAACAAACGAAATTCAGAAGTGCCATCGTGCTGGCAGGCGGCAGGGGCAGGCGGATGGGCACGGTTGAAAAAGCCCTGCTCGAATTTGAAGGAAAAACAATTATTGAGCGCCTGCTGGAAAGCCTTTTTCGGGTTGTGGACGAGGTTATTATCTCGTTCCGGGACAAAAAGCAGGAAGAAAAGTTCAGGCCGGTGCTTGAAAAATTTTCTGCCCGCGAAATCCGTTTCTGTTTTGATACTCTGGAAGACGCCGGCCCCCTTGAAGGCATCCGGGCGGGGCTGCTTGAATCCAGAGCAGAATATTCTTTTGTCTGCGCGGGGGATATGCCTTTTGTAAATTTCAGGGTTGTAGATCTGCTTTTTGAGAAAGCAAGTGGACATGATGCTGCCCTTCCGAAGCGGAAAGATGGAAAATTTGAGCCTCTACATGCGGTTTATTCAAAAAAATTGATTCCTGAAATTGAAAAAGCCTTTGAGAACGGAAGGTGTTCGGTACTTACGCCGGTTTTTGAAATGAAGGATGTTGTTTTTGTTGAGGTTTCGGAAATTCGGGAAATTGATCCTGAATTGAGGACTCTTGCGAATATAAATACTGCTGATGAGATGCAACGTATTATAGAGCTTTCGGGCAAAAAAGAAAAATCATAACAAATTCGATTACACGTTCGGAATAATTTTTGGAACGTTAAATTCACAAAACATCGCTTTCTGTTTTTTACCCCACATTTTTCGGCTATTCTACACTATCGATTAAAATCGAAAGTTATTTAGATGACAATTACTTCTATTTTTTGAATCAGTTTTCATTTTATGCATATATTATCAGGAATTGCGGTTTCAAAGAATTATTGAACTTTTGATTGTTTTTCTTTAGGCAGGGACTTCAGATGGAACTGAATGAAATCAAAGATCTGATTTTAAAAGCTAAAGAAAGTAACGCGACTACACTAGACCTTTCATCCAAAAGACTGATTTTGCTGCCTCCGGAAATCGCAGAACTCAAAAATCTTACTACACTTGACATATCAGGAAATCAATTGACTTCTATGCCTCCGGAAATCGCAGAACTCAAAAATCTTATTACACTTAACATATTTAGTAATCATTTGACTTCGTTGCCTCCGGAAATCACAGAACTCAAAAATCTTATTACACTTAACATATCTTCGAATCGATTAACTTCACTGCCGTCGGAAATTGCAGAGTTGAAAAATCTTACGACACTTAACATATCTAGTAATGAATTAACTTCACTGCCGTCGGAAATCACAGAACTGAAAAATCTTACTATACTTAACATATCTTCAAATCAATTAACTTCACTGCCACTGGGAATCGCAGAGTTGAAAAATCTTAATACACTAGATATATCTTGGAATCAATTGATTTCGCTACCTCTTGGAATCGCAGAGTTGAAAAATCTTATCACACTTAACATGGCTTGGAATCAATTGACTTCGCTGCCGCCGGGAATCACAAAGTTGAAAAATCTTACTACACTTTACATGTTTTGGAATCAATTGACTTCGTTGCCTCCGGAAATCACAGAACTGAAAAATCTTATTAAACTTGATATATCTCGTAATGAATTGACTTCGTTGCCTCCGGAAATCACAGAACTGAAAAATCTTACTAGACTTGACATATCTCGTAATAAATTGACTTCGTTGCCTCCGGAAATCACAGAACTGAAAAATCTTACTACACTTATCCTCTCTGATAATCAATTGACTTCGCTGCCGCCAGAAATTTTAGAATTAGGTATAGATATTGAGTGGGAAAGTAATTCGGCAGAAAAAGGAATATTCTTAGAAGGAAATCCTCTTGAAAATCCTCCAATAGAGATTGTAAAACAGGGTCGTGAAGCAGTTATCAATTATTTCAAGTCATTGGAAGGTGAAAAGAAACCGTTAAATGAAGTTAAAGTTTTGCTTGTAGGAGATGGAGAGGCAGGAAAAACCTCACTGTTAAAGAGGCTCTTAGGCGAAGGTTTTGATGGAAATGAGCATCAGACTCAAGGAATTAATATCAAAAAATGGGGATTTAAAGACAAAAATAAGGAAATAAAAGTTAATTTTTGGGATTTTGGTGGACAGGAAATAATGCATGCTACTCATCAATTTTTCCTTTCCAAAAGAAGCCTTTATATTCTTGTTCTGGATTCTAGAAGGGATGAAAAAGCCGAGTATTGGCTCAAGCACATAAAGAGTTTTGGAGGAGATTCTCCAGTACTGGTCGCCTTGAACAAGATTGATGAAAATCCCTCTTTTGAGTTGAATAGGAAGTTTTTGCAGGAGAAATACCCCTCAATAAAAGGTTTCTTCAGAATTTCTTGTAAAGAAGATAGAGGAATTGAAGGATTTTCCCGTAAATTAAAAAAAGAACTTTTGAAAGTTGAACATATGCAGATAGAATGGGCTAAAAGCTGGTTCGAGGTGAAGACAAAATTAGAAAAAATGAGTTGCAATTTTATTACTTATGAAGAATATCGAAATATATGTCTGGAAGAAAATGTGAGCGATAAGTCATCTCAAAACACGCTTGTTGATTTTCTTAATAATCTTGGAGTAATTGTACATTTTAAAGACATCTCACTGCTCGATACACATGTGCTTGAGCCGAAGTGGATTACTGAAGGCGTTTATAAGATCATAAATTCGGAGATTCTAGCTAAGAAGAAGGGAGTTCTTCGATTAAGTATGCTAGATGAAATTTTAGAGCAGAAGAAAGAAGGCGACTACTATTATCCTCCTGAACGTTATGGTTACATCATCAATTTGATGAAAAAATTCGAATTATGCTATTCAATTGACGAAGAAACTGTGCTCCTTCCTGACCTGTTGGCAGTTCCTGAGCCAAATTTTGACTTTGATTCGAATGAATCCCTGAAGTTTTTTATTGAATATGATTTCCTTCCACGCTCAATTATGCCTCGCTTTATAGTGAAGATGCACAGGGATATAGAAGATGATTTGCAGTGGAGAACAGGTGTAGTTCTCAAAAACAAACAATTTAATTCCTGTGCTGTGATCAGATCTGATAATGAAGCAAAGAGAATCTATATTAACGTAAATGGAGGTCAGAAACGAGACTATTTTTCAAGCATACTATTCAATTTGCGGGAAATTAACCGGAGTTTTGAAAAGTTAAAAGCTATCGAAAAAATTCCCCTTCCTGATGAACCCGAGATAGCTGTAAGTTACGAACACTTAGTTAATCTGGAAGAAATGGGCATTGATTTATTTGTACCTGAAGGATCAAAAAAGAAATATCGTGTGAGTGATTTGCTCGGAACAGTCAACAACTTGAGTAAACAAGAGGAATTGTTGGAAGAAATTCTGAACATTCTGAAGAAGAATAACGAAGACGAAAAACTTGAGGAAATCTTTAAATTTTTAAAGAAAATAGCTGATGAGTCTGATAATGAGGGAACTTTAGCTAAGAAACTAAATACAGTTATTATGTTGAAACCCAGTGTTGCAGGATGTGGAGTCGATTTCAACGAGGCAATTAACCTTTTTTTCAAAAGAAAAAGGCAGAAATCCTAATCAAAAAAGGAATCCAATCCTCTGTCATATGGAAACTAAAAATCCATTGTGGACACCTGTAAAAACCCATCCACAGAAAGAAACATGAAGATTCCTTCTTATAACCCTTAAATAAATCAAATAGTTAATCATGAACAGTTAATCAGGAACCAATGATTTTTACCTGATTTCTTTACATTCTGGAATCCTCAACCTTTCTTTACGTTCTGGCATCCTCGACCTTCTTTACCTTCCCGCATCCTCGATCTCAAACTTTACATTCCTCTTCTTAAGCTCTTTTATAATCTCTTCCATAAACACCCCAGGCCCCGGCGCATGCCTGTGATGAAACTCTTTTACCTTGCCTGGCTCTCCGCCAACGCTGGTTATTTCCACGCCGCAGGATGGACTTTTAGGAACGCCGAGGATTTTTATTTTTACGCCGCCGGCTGCAAGGTCTTCGAGCAGGTCTGCAAAATGGGTAAAGATTTCTCTGCAAAAGCGCCTGTAGGCAGGATGGTCAAGCTGGTCTTTAGTAATTTCCCGGCGCCTCATTCCGAAAAACATAGCTTCCGGGCAGGGGAGCTGGATAACGTTTGCGCCCCGCGTATCAATAGGCTGGACTGGTTTCACTCCTTTTACTCTTGCAAGGGGGTTGAGCAGGCAGTGACCTATGACCATGACTTCTTCGGTTTCGCCGCCGGCAGAGGGTTTTTCAGAAACGTGGGAGCACTCGTAATTTTCCAGCTTTTTCATATCCTCACCTGTATTTCGCTTAATAACGTTTTTCTCTCAGTTTCGGGCTCTTTTACAGCTTTAAAAATGGTAATCTTAAGGATATATGCTTCTATGCGCTCAAAAATCAATAATAAGAGGTGAATATTAATTTAAAATTATTTCTTCACCTCTTAAGTACTGCTACAGTTTCATCCTCGACCCTGTCACGATTTAATCCTGCCTAGACTCAATCCTGCCTAGACTCAATCCGGTCAAGAGCAACTTTGAAACTCTCCAGATTATCACTTTCTTCTAAGCAGGTATACTCCGGTAAGCCCGATTATCCCGTAAATCATTTCGAAGCCCGGAATACCTTTACTTTCTTCTTGTTCAGAAGTTTGCTCAGCGCCTGTTGTTTCATTTCCGGTATTGTTTCCAGTATTATTACTGAGGTTTTCAGTATTGGGTTCAGCCTGTGTTATATTTACGGCTTCCTCTGTTGTTGCCTTACCGGTTATTGCAAAGAATGAGAACACCTGGGGTTGTGCCGTGAAATACAGGTATTGGTCGTCTTCTTTTAGCAGGGTTACTGGCAGTTGTGACCATTTCTTGTCGCTGTAGCTATTGAGCATGATTGAATTCTGGTCGGTCTTCTTATCCTGCAGCCAGGACTTTTCAACCTTGAAACATACTTCGGGGTTTTCAATGTTCTTTGAGGTCGCAAATCCTGAGTTTCCGATCCAGAGGTTGAAGTACTTATATACCTCACCCGAGTCCAGTTCTGAAACCAGAGTGGATTTTCCTTTGAGCTGTTCGGCAATAGCTGTAATCTTACCTGCATTCTTCTTTGCATCAAAGCTGACATATACAACACAGGTTGCGTTCTTTTCGAAATCAAACATTACAGGCTTTCCGTTTAAAACCTGTGCCTGTGAAAGTTCCTTGACTTCAACGTTAGTTTGAGGTTCAGGGGAGCCACCGCCACCACCGCTACTTCCACTGCTGTGGCTGCTTCCACTACTGCCATCTGAACTGTCATCTGAATTATCATCTGAACTGCCATCTGAACTGTTATCTGAACTGTTGTCTGAAACGCCATCAGAACTGCTGCTATTATTATCTACAATTTCCTCTGGAGGCTCTGTTACGTTTTCGGAAGGATTGGTTGTTGAGTTATTTGATGCAGGAGGTAGCTCAGGCGTTGACGAATTCGCCCTTGTAAGAGCTGCATAGTCTATCTCACTATCGCTAAGTTTGACTGTCTCTTCTGCTATACCGTCTCCGTTTTCGTCATAATGTGTTTGAGAAAAGCCTGTCCCATTAGGTTTGGCCCAATAGTTTCCTGCAATATAGGGGCCACCTATAATGTTTTTCCCTGTTGATCTGGTAGTATTCCAGACGTTAGGGTAACCATAATCGTTATCAAAAATTACATTTACTGTGTTATTGAAATAATTGTTATAGATTTTGCTACTAGCATCTGCTTTATCATAAATCCCACATTTATTGTTAAAACTTATAGTATTGCCGGCAATATCAGCGCGACCTTCGTACAGCAGGGATATACCCTGATCATTTTCTGTAATTGTGTTATTTTCAATTTGTGAATTCCCTGAATCCCCAACAATGACTCCGGTTCCACATTTTGAAATCCTGTTGTTTTTGACAGTGGCACCGTAATAACATTCCCCAACAAAAACTCCGGACTCACAATTTGAAATTTCATTATCATTTATAGTAAAAGTAGAGTACAGATTTGTGTCAATGCCTGTATGATAATTCAGGATTTTATTTTTTTCAATTACGCAGTTAGAGAACTGAGCGAGATTTATTCCATAAGAAGTATCAGTACCTTTTAGGGTAAAACCTTTAATAGTTATCTCCTGTGCATCACCTGTGAGGTAAAAACCATCTCCTTGAATTGTCGTGTCTTCAGGATTACCTGACTGGGACATAATTACCATGTCGTATGTACTGAGAGTAACATTCTCATAATAAATACCAGGTTCTACAAGTATAGTATCTCCATGCGTTGCATTATCCACAGCTGCCTGTATTGATTCTCCGTTGTGTACTGTTATGTTAGCTGCAGCACCTATTCCAGATCCTGTTATAAATATAAAAAGTGATAATAATAATGCAATAAAACGATTTTTCATTTCCTACATCTCCAATTTAAGATCATTTTATTATTTTTGATATATAAGGTATATTATAACGTACACATTTGAGTTTAATAAATTTATATGTCTCAAAAAATCGCAAAATAAGTGTTTTAATTGGAAAGTCGAATATATTATAAATTACTTAAAAATTATTATCCTGACAAAGAAAAAAAATTAACTAAAAGGAAGTTTAAAAAAATAGAGGTTGACTCACGTAGGATTCCAATTTGATGATTTAGGAGATTTAGGGTATTCAGGATATTTAGCATGAAAATGTTGCCATCTGCAAGCACTTTCATTGGTGTGCGTGTTATTCGAAGAATATCATGTGCATTCAGGAGAACAGACAGATAAACTATAGTATTCAACTGACTTTCACATGGCTTTCACCTAGCTTTCACATGGCTTTCACATGGCCTTCCTCTGGCCTTCACCTGGCCTTCAACTGCTATCACCTTTGTACCGAAAATAAGAGATTATATATTTATCTTCTGCATATGTATTCAAAAATGGTATATGTGAGCCTGCATACCAGCTATACTTTTGCAATCTCTTAGGGTATGTTTGCAAGAGAAATGCAGGAGCACTGCCCTTATAAGTGGAAGGTTACAGCACATGTATGAAGATTTTGGGACAATACTTAACAGAGGATTTTACAGCTGGTTTAGAAATTTAAACATCTGTATTCCATTCATCCTTAATTTTCTGATTAATATGGTTATTTATGTTCTTTTCTTTGGCTTGATGGGCATTTTGCTCTTTACCTCAAATACAGGAAGTATTATCGATCCTGCAACCCTTTCCAACAAGGAAATTTTTTCAATATTATGGAATGGTTTTTCTGAGAACCTCGGTTTGTCCTTGTTTTTGATTTTCGTGTTTTTCTTGTTTGCGTTGCTCGTGCAGTCCTTCTTCACAGCAGGAGCAATAGGGATGGCAAAAAAGGCCTCTGAAACAGGTGATACCGGGATCTTTGATATGCTGGCTTCGAGTTCAAAAAACACCTTCAGACTTTTCCTTGCAGTCCTGTTGATTAACCTGCTTCTGCTTGTAGGAATCATATTTATAGTGCCCGGTGCCTTTGCAATAGGGGACCTGAATACGTTTATTCAAAATCCGGAAGCCTCGGTAAACGGCATGGTAGCGCTAGGCATAGGATTCATTCTCTGGATAGCTTATATTATATTTCTCAATCTCGTACTTTCCCTCAGCAGCTATGCCCTCGTGATTGACGAGCTTGGACCCCTTGAGGCTTTGGGTGAAGGTTTTCGTTTCTTTAAGAGTAATAAGCTGGACGTCTTCCTTATCTGGATAATCACTATCGGACTAGCTCTAATCGATGGATATGTCAACGAATTTATAGACACGGGAAACATCCTGTTTACAGCAATTACATCTCTGGTTCCAATTGCTATTCTGCAACCTCTCACGGCTGTCCTGTGGACACGCCTCTACCTTACCAGAAAAGGAAGAAAGCTCTATGACCCTTCAGATCTGCTCTCCGACCCGGATAGCTTCTGAAAATGAGTTTTTGAAAGGTCTTTTTAAAGGTTAATTTCTTGAAGATATTTCTGAAAGGTCTTTTCTAGAGGTTTGTTTCTTGAAGATCTTTCTGAAAGGTCTTTTCTAGAGGTTTGTTTCTCGAAGATCTTTCTGAAAAGTATTTTCTAGAGGTTTGTTTCTTGAAGATCTTTCTGAAAGATCAATTTTGAAGGATAATTTCTGAAAGATCAATTTTGAAAGATAATTTCTGAAAGATCAATTTTGAAAGATAATTTCTGAAAGATCAATTTTGAAAGATAATTTCTGAAAGATCAATTTTGAAAGATAATTTCTGAAAGATCAATTTTGAAAGATAATTTCTGAAAGATCAATTTTGAAAGATAATTTCTGAAAGATCAATTTTGAAAGATAATTTCTGAAAGATCAATTTTGAAAGATAATTTCTGAAAGATCAATTTTGAAAGATAATTTCTGAAAGATCAATTTTGAAAGATAATTTCTGAAAGATCAATTTTGAAAGATAATTTCTGAAAGATCAATTTTGAAAGATAATTTCTGAAAGATCAATTTTGAAAGGTTAATTCTGAGAGGCTATTAAAAAGTTAGTTCTGAGAGGCTGTGGCTTTTATTTTTATTTTTGTCTTTTTCTGCTTTTGTTTTCTATTTTTAAGCTCGGCCGAGCAATTTGCAGGCCTGGCATACATCTTCAGTACAGGTCTCCCCACAAATCCTGCATTTTCCAATTTTTGCGGGCGGCATTTCCTTAATAAGTGCTCCTACAAGCTTGTCAAAGCCTCTTAACAGGGAATATTTTGTTCCAGGGTGCTTTGCCTCAAAGTTGTTCAGAAGCTCCCTTATTTCTCCTCGAAGGGCTTCTCCTGCATATGGACATTCGCTGAAGTCCACAGGGAGGGAATTCACAAGGGCATAAAGTGCCACTTCTTTCTCAGGGATATTCCTCAGGGGTTTTGCCCTCAAGACCAGGCCTTCGATAGCTGCAGGCGGGGCAAGCCTGGCCATGCGCTCCACATCTCCCCTTAAATGGTTGAGAAGGATCGTCTGGGCTTCATCATCCAGGTTATGCCCTGTGACGAGTTTTGTTGCCCCAATTTCAAGCGCTGTTCTATTAAGAATATTCTTCCTGAGGACGCCACAGTAGCTGCATGCACCTTTTTCCCGGTCCATTGCAGCCAGCTCGTCCATAGTTACCCCGTGTACTTCTGTGAAGGACTTTATGATATGCCTCACCCCGAGCATCTTCGTGAGGTTTTTTGCAACTTCGAGGGAATGGGGGCGGTATCCTTGGATTCCCTCGTCTACTGAAATTGCAACGATTTCAATGTCCGGCCTGTTACCCAGAATTTTGTGCATTATATAGAGGGCAACCGAGCTGTCCTTACCCCCGCTTAGAGCAACAGCTATTACGTCATTTTTACGGACACTATACTCTTTTCGTATTGTCAGTTTGATTTTCCTTTCAACGTCTTCTACAAAATGTTTCTTGCAAAGGTGCATCCCGGAATATTTCTGAAAAATGATGGCTTCATGATTGCATTTTTTACATTTGATTGTCATTTGAATCCTTTTTTCTGCCAATTGTTTGAAAAATACTCTAAATAGCTGAAACCTGACTGACAAACAGATATAATTTTATTATTTTTAATTATTCTGTGCCAGAATTCATTTAGGAAAGGAACCGCTCGTATATATTGCTTTTTATGTATTTTTACGGAAGAGCGTTTTTACAGCTTTTTTGTCTATTTTCGGAATTTTTTCCGCATATTCTCTAATTACTCTCTCTTTTTCGGCTTATTTTCATTCTTTTTTCTGCTCTTCGCTTTCTTTCTTCTTTCCTCTTCTCAAACTTCTTATTCTAGCAACTCCTGGCTGAGAAGGTGGAACAGGCAGTTCACATCCTGATTTCAGATCACATTCTACTACAATTCCCCGCAGCAGCCGGCCCAGAATATCCGAACCCGTAATAATTCTTTTCTCCTGGTCCCAGTAGAGGATAAGATCCTGATCGATCACATCGTCTTCAGGGTATTGCGGATACACCTTAAACTGCCTGATTACTTTCTCAAGCCTGGTCTTGGGAGATCTCACCACAACCGGGAAGTGGCAGTAAGAAAGCGGAATAAATGGGCCTTTCTTGTAGACTGCATCCCTCAGGAAGCCGTCCGCATCAAGAACCATGACAGGCTCGTCCTGAGGGTTGGTAATGATTACCCATTTTTTCCCGGAGGCTTCTATCTTTTGCAGAAATGGATCAGCTGGTTCTCTTTTGAAAGGAGGAAATACCGGACGGTTATTTTCAACCGGGAGCGAGATTATGCTTCTCTGGTCTATTAGCGAGCCCTCATCGGAAATGCTGACATCGTCTATGGAGAGAAAGTTCAGAGCCCCGATTCCCTCAAAAGTGCCAATATCAGACTTTCCCGACTCAATATGCTTTTCGAGCATAATCCGCATGGACTGTTCCTTGAAGAGTTCAAGTTTTTCCCTGCCGAGCCACCAGTCAAGAATAAGGGCTGTAGGCTTGGCTACCGGATAAAGCAACGTCTGGTAGAACCGGACTACAGGGGTTAGTTTCGCTCCTAGTGACAGAGCATTTCGGGAAAAATAAGCCTGAGGTACTATCTCTCCGAAACTGGTGATCACGAAAGTAGAGAAGAGAAAAGCTGAAGCTCCTGTCAGCACGGAACCTGTAAGCTGGGCAATGAGGACATTCACAGCAATATTTCCCCAGAGCAGTGTCGTAAGCAGGAAGTTTGAGTCCCGCCGGATCTGCAAAATTTTGATAGCTTCTTTGCTGCCTGCTTCGGCCTCTATCTCAAGCCTGAGTCTACCAAGGCTGAAAAGTCCAATAGTCATTCCTGAAAAAATAGCGGACTGCATCAGGCAGAGTATGATTAGTATCCAGGTAATAATTTCATTCATTGTGAGTCTATAACCTCTATGATCTTCATATTGGCATAATTTAACATAATTTAAGTTTAATCCATAGGTAAATTATAGGTTAATCCACCAACGATTTTCGTACAAGCATAGGTTTCGGCTTAACCTGTCAATTTTTATAGATTTAACTGAGTCGCAGCCATCTTCTAAATTTGGCTTTCTGGTTTTGCATTATCTCGGCTTGTTGTAAATTTAGCCTTAAAATATAAACTTAACCTTAAGATCTTACCTCGCCTAAACCATTAATTTCTTTTAAACCTTATGCGGTTTTAACAGTACTGAAAGAAAATTTTCGGATAATCTTAATTCTAAGTAGTCTTAATTTAATTATTACTCTATTCTAATAGTTTAATTTGTGTTTTCAAATTTATTGCAACCCATTTTTTTCAAAAGGTTTGATCGAAAATCCCTGGAAACGTTTGGATTTGAAGACCTTATCCCCAAAACCCTATAGGCGTGATCACAACTCTTTTTAAAAAAAGCTTGCCCGCAACCCTTTTCAAAAAAGGCTTGACCGAAAACCCCAAGAACCGTTTGAGTCTGATAACCTTATCCCCAAACCCTATCGGCGTGATCAACCGGCGCAACGGTTGTAGCACAACCCTTTTCAAAAAAAGCTTGCCCGCAACCCTTTTCAAAAAAGGCTTGACCGAAAACCCCAAGAACTGTTTGAGTCTGATAACCTTATCCCTAAACCCTATCGGCGTGATCAACCGGCGCAACGGTTGCTTCAAGACTTTGCTTCAGCGTAATGTTTAATACAACAAATTGTACTAAATGACCGATTAGTCAGCCATAACGAGGAAAAGTATTAATGAAGAAGAGTATCGTCTCTGAAATAATCTATCCTGAGCATAAATCGATTGCGATTTTTCTGACACAAGCCTTAGATAACGACCCTTCTGATAAGTGATACACATGAAAAAAGATACAAATAACGCCGGATCACCTGCCAAAGATCCGGAAATCTGCCGTACACCTGATACTCCTGTTGTCGGCACAGGGAAACAGGTCGTGCTTCTTATTGCTATACTGGCGGGATTTATTACCCCTTTTGACGGTTCGGCAGTAAATATTGCCCTGCCTGCGATTGGGGCCGAATTTCACATGGATGCTATTGCCCTTTCCTGGGTTGCGACTGCTTACCTCCTTTCATCAGCATTGTTTCTTGTCCCTTTCGGAAAAATCGCAGACATTTATGGGAGGAAAAAGATTTTCCTCTACGGTATTACGATCTTCAGTATTTCGTCTTTAATTATGACTATGGCTTCCTCAGCGGAAATGCTGATTGGAGTGCGGGTCGTCCAGGGCATTGGAAGTGCAATGATCTTTGGGACAGGTGTTGCTATCGTTACCTCAGTCTTCCCGCCCGGTGAGCGTGGAAAAGCTCTTGGCACTTACATTACTGCAGTTTACATTGGGCTTTCCGTTGGCCCCTTACTTGGAGGCGCAATGACGCAGTATCTTGGCTGGAGGAGCATCTTCTTCGTAAATGTTCCAATAGGTATTACGGCAATTCTCCTTATCTTATGGAAGATTAAAGGTGAATGGGCTGAGTGCAGAGGGGAAAAGTTCGACCTGATAGGGTCAGTCATATATGGTATAGCGGTAGTTTCAGTAATGTACGGTTTTTCAGTTCTCCCGGACTTTAAAGGGGCTGCCCTCTTAGCTATGGGAACTCTCGGAGTAATTATTTTTGCCCTATATGAAATTAGAACACCTTTTCCTGTCCTTGATATTGGCCTACTGACAAAAAATAGAATTTTTGCCTTTTCGAACTTATCCGCACTAATCAATTATAGCGCTACTTACGCAGTGACCTTTCTTTTAAGCCTCGATCTCCAGTACACGAAAGGCTTCACTCCAGAACATGCCGGACTTATCCTGGTAGCGCAGCCGGTCATCATGGCTATGGTTTCGTCAATTGCCGGTCGGCTCTCTGACAGGATTGAACCTCGGATTGTTGCGTCCGCAGGGATGACATTTACTGCACTTGGGCTCTCCCTTCTAATTTTCCTTACAGAATCAACTCCTCTCTGGCGCCTCATTATTACTCTGATTATTCTTGGTATAGGTTTTGGGCTTTTCTCGTCTCCAAACACGAATGCAATCATGAGTTCTGTCGATAAAAGGTTCTACGGCGTTGCATCGGGAATAAACGGGACTATGCGGCTCCTTGGCCAGATGCTGTCTATGGGTATCGCAATGATGATCTTTGCAATTGTTATCGGTCCCGTAGAGATTACGCCTGAATATTATCCCCAGTTCATTTTAAGCCTGCATTATGCTTTCACGCTGTTTACGGCTTTCTGCATTATTGGAATATTCGCCTCTCTCGTGAGAGGAAAAAGGAACCCTGTAACTGACGCCAGTATCCCAGAAAAAGGCAAAAAATAATACGTTAATCCTGTGTAATTCATGTAATCATTGCGTAACCCATTTAATCTAGGTGGTAATCGTGAAAATTCTTGGAATTAACGCAAGCCCGAAAGGAAATGAAAGCAAGACTCTTCAACTGGTAAAATCCGTGCTCAAAGGCGCGGAGTCAGAAGGTGCCAACGTCGAACTGATAGATCTCTACAAACTGCGTATAGAATACTGCACAGGATGCGGAGCCTGTTATGCGACAGGAGAGTGTCCTCAGATCGATGACTTTGAGGAGCTTCTTGACAGAATTCTGAACACCGATGGAATTGTTTTTGGAGCTCCGAATTATATTAACTCGGTTCCGGCCCCTATGAAAGCTTTTTTTGACCGACTTTCGGATGCTATCCATTGCCAGATGCTGACCGGAAAATTCGGGTGCTCAGTGTCCACAGCAGGAGGAGGCAAGGCTGATGTGGTTGTAGACTATATGAACAGCGTGCTCATGACTCTTGGTGTTACCGTTGTCGGCGGCCTTGGTGTTGCAGTCGGGATGTATCCTTCTGCACTCGAGCAGGCTGCGGAAGACGCCGAAGAGCTTGGTAAAAAGCTGGCAAAATCGATTCGTGGAGAAATAAAATATCCGGAACAGGATGAAATGCATCGCCAGACAACAGAATATTTCTGCCAGCTTGTAAAATCTGATAAAGAGCGGTTTGCCCACGATTATGAATGGTATGTCCGGATGGGCTTGATAAAATAAGAATTATTCGTATTCCTTATCCTGTATGCTTGAAGATGTAGACGAAAACTGGTGTTCAAAAAACTGGTGTTCAAACTTGAAAAGCCGGGCAGATAACAATTTCTTCACACCTTTTTTGGGTTTCAAGGTGAAATTCGATCCGGCTGAAAATTCTTATTTTACTGGTCTTTTCTATTGGCATGTCTAAACTTATATACTTTAGTTTATATTTTCTTATAAGCAATTTATAATACTTGCAGCCTGGCAGAGCTTCAATTTGTCTGAAGGCTCAGATAAAAACGCGCTTTCAAGGTAAAGTAACTCATAGGCATACTGCCATAACTTCATCGTAGCCGGGGGTTTAACAGAATGGATGTATCTACTCTGGATAAAGAAAAAGGAGATCACATTTCCGGAATTGACAAAGGTAAGATTGTAATGTATGGCCTTAGCACCTGCGTATGGTGTAAAAGGACAAAGAAACTGCTTACTGATCTTGGTGTAGATTTCGATTTTATATACGTGGATAAGCTTGAAGGAGAAGAAGAAAACCAGGCTGTTGAGGAAGTAAGACACTTCAACCCTTCAACCTCTTTCCCGACAACTGTTATAAATGGGGAAAAAGCGATTGTGGGTTTTAGAGAAAAAGAAATCCGTGAAGCCCTTGGATTTCAGGGATAAATCAGACTGAAGATTTTGTAGGAAATAATTCGTTTTTCATAAAAACTTTTTTTGAAAAAGTTTTCGATAAAACTTTTTCTCAAAAATTTTTGTTTAAGGGGGAATTGGGCTGAAAGAAGAAGCCGCTGAAGAAGATATAACCGAAGAACTGGTGGACAAAGTCTATAAGCGCTTGAACAATCAGGTTGAAAAATCGGGATATCACCTTAACCCTGACGTTGAGTTCACAAAGGATCTTGTACGGGGCCTGCTCGAGAATGAACGGCGGTACGGCTACTGGTCCTGCCCTTGTAGGCTTTCTGCTAATAACCTGGAAGAGGACCTGGATATTGTCTGTCCCTGCTACTATAGAGACCCTGACCTGAATGACTTTGGAGCCTGTTACTGTGCGCTTTACGTTTCAGACGAGGTTAGCCGGGGAGAAAGAAGCGTAGAATCGATTCCTGAAAGGCGCCCTCCGAAAGAACAAAGGGATGCCGAAAGGGCCGAAGAAAAGAAAAGATCCGAGATGATGGAAACTATGGAATTTACAGGGAAACTTTCAAAACCGGTGTGGAGATGTAAGGTTTGCGGATATCTCTGTGCCATGGACGAACCGCCTGGAGTCTGTCCTATCTGTAAAGCGAAAAAGGAAAGATTTGAACGATTTATGTAAGGTTCAGTAAATTTTTTTCTTTACTGTTTTTCTTTTTAATGGAATTCTCTTCAAATTTAGTGGAGTTTCAACCACGGAAAAAATGGTAACGTCTTCAAATTTCACAGATAGAAGTTTTATAGATAGAAGTAAATTTCAGGTGTTTGCTGAAAATTTAAAAATTTAACTCAATTTAAAAACAACTTCAAGCGATGAATTCAATTTTATGACGATATGATAAAATTGTTGCACATTTTTCAAATTGGAAAATTCTCGATTGAATTTAAAGAGGATACGAGATTTCTTCTGCACAGATCAACACTAAAAATAATTTCAACACTAAAAATAATTTCAACACTAAAAATAATTTCAATGCTAAAAATAATTTTAGAGAAGAATTAATCTACCTGGGAGCAGCCAGCACTTCTTTACTTATTTACTGATTTTATTACTTCGCGAGTCAATTCAATTGCTTCACTTTTAGATTCACTCTTATATACAGAGATACCTTTATACATTTTATAATGCCTTTTACATTTAATTTTCTACTCAATAATTATTCAATTACTCAACAATTGATCAATAACAATTGAAATTGCCAGTGCAGCACCTAAAAAAGCTAAGAAAGGAATCGGGCGCAAAAAGGTTATAAAAGAAGAGAGGAAGTAATTAGCCGAAGGGCTTAAAACCGAAAGGAGAACAAAAAGAGCTGGATTTAAAAGATAAGACTTAAAAGAGAATTAAAAAGGGCTGAAGAGAATAATAAAAATTAAATAAAATTAAGAAAAGGTTACAGAAAATTCAAGGAAAGTTTAAGGGAATTCAAGGAAAGTTTACAGGAAATTCAAGGAAAGTTTAAGGGAATTCAAGGAAAGTTTAAGGGAATTCAAGGAAAGTTTAAGGGAATTCAAGGAAAGTTTACAGAAAATTCAAGGAAAGTTTAAGGGAATTCAATTAAAATTAAAGAGAATTAAGGCGCTTCCTGCTTAGATTCGGGTGAAAATATGGAAAAATATGATTATAGTGAACTTGGGCTGAAAGCCGGACTTGAAATTCACCAGCAGCTGGATTCGAAGGAGAAGCTGTTCTGCAGGTGTCCGACCCTTATAAGGGATGTCAAGGACTCAGACTTCGAGTTTTTCAGGTATCTCAGGGCTACGGAAAGTGAGATGGGAGAAAAAGACAGGGCTGCGGTGGAGCAGACCAAGATCCGGAGGAAGTATATCTATAAGGCTTATGACACGACCTGCCTTATAGAAAATGATGAAGAGCCTCCAAGAGAACTCAATAAGGAAGCCCTGGACATTTCTCTCGGGATTGCAAAACTCTTCAACATGAAGCCTGTCGACCAGATGCATGTTATGAGAAAGATCGTGGTAGACGGGTCTAACACAAGCGGGTTCCAGAGGACTGCTTTTCTTGCAAGTGATGGATTTATTGAAACCTCCCAGGGGCATTGCGGAATTGACAGCCTTTGCGTGGAAGAAGAAGCTGCCCAGAAAGTAGAGGAAATCGGAGACTCGATCATTTATTCCCTGGACAGGCTGGGAATCCCGCTTGTGGAGATCGCAACAGCACCGGATATCAAGTCTCCTCGCCAAGCAAGGGAAGTCGCCGAGCAGATAGGAATGTTCCTCAGGTCTACAGGGAAAGTAAAGAGAGGACTTGGCACGATCAGGCAGGATGTAAATATCTCAATTGCCGAAGGCGCAAGAGTCGAAATAAAAGGTGTTCAGGCGCTTGACCTTATAGAAGATATTGTCCGCAGGGAAGTTGAAAGGCAGTTAAATCTTCTTTTTATCAGACAGGAGCTTATGGAGAGAAAAGCTTTCGTCTGCGAGGAAATCTACGACATAACAGGGCTTTTTGTAGACACGAAATCCAAGGTCCTACAAAAAGGTGTGAAAAAAGGTGCAGTTCTTGCGGCCCTTCTCAGGAAGTTCGATGGGATGGTAGGCAAAGAAGTGCAGCCAGGAAGAAGACTTGGGACCGAATTTTCAGACAGGGCAAAGACTGCGGGCGTTGGAGGGATTTTCCACACCGACGAACTTCCCAACTATGGGATCACCGAAAAAGAAGTCAAGACCGTCCGGGATGCGATAGGCGCATCTGCAGGGGATGCCGTAATAATGGTTGCGGACGAACCTGAAAAAGCCAGGCTCGCAATTGAAGCGGTTATTCAAAGAGCAAAAGAAGCAATTGAAGGAATTCCTGAAGAGACTCGAAAAGCTCTTCCCGATGGAAACACCTCCTATATGCGTCCCCTTCCTGGTGCTGCAAGGATGTACCCTGAAACCGATGTGCCTCAAATCGAAATATCGCAGGAATACTTCGATTCAATTGAGGTTCCCGAACTCCTTACTGAACGAGCGAAACGTTTTGTCTCCGAAAATGGCCTGAATATAGAGCTTGCTGAAAAAATAGCTTATTCAAGGCATCTCCCTCTCTTTGAGGAACTGATAGAGATTTACAAAAAAGATGAAAATGTAAACTCAACCCTCATTGCCAGAACTCTTGTAGGGATCGTTCCTGAAATACGGAGAAACGGGGTAGAGACCGAAAACCTTACGGATGAGCATTTCAAAGGGCTTTTTGCAGCTATTTCAAATCAGGAAATCGCAAAAGAAGCAATCCAGGACCTTTTGGCCGCTCTTGCAAAAGAGCCTGAACTGAACGCGCCGGAAGCGATCTCAAATCTCGGACTCAGTGCTTTTGACCCCGAAGAAGTCGAAAACTTCATTAAGAAAACCGTCAGGGAAAGAGGAGACTTTATCAAGGAAAAAGGTCCGGCAGCTCTTGGTCCCCTAATGGGCATTGTCATGAAGGAATACAGAGGCACTGTTGACGGAAAAATCCTTAGCCAGATGTTGAAAAAAGAATTGGATAGCTTCATTAATCAGGGATAACTCCCTTCTTTTTTCGTTTATCTTTTATCTCTGTTGTTTATTCTTCATTTTTATTCTCTGTTATTTATTCTTCATTTTCATTCTCTGTTGTTTATTCTTCATTTTTATTCTCTGTTATTTATTCTTCATTTTTATTCTCTGTTATTTATTCTTCATTTTTATTCTCTGTTGTTTATTCTTCATTTTTATTCTCTGTTGTTTATTCTTCATTTTTTGTTTTTATTCATTATTTTCTTGAAAAACACTTTTTTACGTCTTCCCATACCTTAATTTTTCTTTCAAGCTCCTATTTATGAAGTAAAAAATAACTTTATATAAAAGATAACTTTTTATATTAATTAAGACATTTATACTAATAGCATTTAGTGGTAGTTGTGGGTGCAATTTTGGTACATAGGAGATGATAAGTGGCGTAATGATCCACAAGAAGGTTGCAAGATAATAACCTCAGGAGAAGATCCCCGTGAAAATACTGCTTGTAGATGATGACCCTTTGTTTTTGGAGCTATCAAAAACCTTCTTAGAAGTCTTTCATGATATATCCTCGGATACTGTAGACTCTGCAAGGGAAGCCCTTCAGAGGCTGGAGAAAAACTCCTATGATGTGGTAGTCTCAGACTATGATATGCCTTTAATGGACGGCATCACGCTCTTGAAAACTATTCGTGACAAAAGGATTGACACTCCTTTCATCCTGTTTACAGGTGTAGGTAGAGACGAACTTATGGACCAGGCAATTGAGAATGGCGCAAATTCTTTTATTCAGAAAATAGGAGACCCAAAAGCTCAGTATTCCGAGCTATCAAAGAGAATCTGGCAGGCTGTAAGTAGCAACGCAGGCTACTAAGAAGAACAAAGTAAGAGCTTTGAACCCTGCGGTAGTTCTTAACAAAATTTAAAATATTTATATCTGTCAATAGCTGTTGCTGGGTCGGTTTTCGAATCTTTTATCTTGACAGGCTTTTAAAGAGCACGACATATAACATACAATTGAGTCCACAATTTCTGCCCCTTTTGCAGGTGTATCCTTTCCCGGTTCGTGGGCACTCCCTCAAAACTCCAAAATGTTTCAAAAGAACTTCTTTATAAAGGTTCAACCCATCTGTGACAAAAAAAGGAATTTTATCTGAAAGATATTTATTAAGCAACTCAACTAACTTCTCTACAAAATACTGTTTTTTCATATACATTTAAAGCTAAATCAATAGTTTGCTCATCTTTGCGAAGATCATGATAAAAAGTGCCTGTATGGTCATTGAATACTTTGCCGCAATGTTGGTAAAGATATCTTCTATTTTTTCCCACGACTTATGTAAGTTCCAGTCCCAGTAATATTGCCTTGACCAGTAAGACCATAGAGCTTGCAGTTTTTGTTCGGACAAGCAACGTCAAAGAATTGTGGCTCTGGACCTCTTTTTCCCATTACTCATTCGGACTTAGAGGGTCTATCCTGAAAAGCAGAATCATGAATAGTGCAGTTACGGTCCCTGTCCCCCATAAAAGTGGGTCTCTGGTAAAAGTCAGGAGCACGCCCATTAACAGCAGTAAAGTCCCAATAGTCAGTAAAATCTTAAATTTTTTCTCCAATTTTTCCCCCTCATTTCCCTTTTGAGTATTAATTTTTAAGTCAGTATCAGGCGCTAAAAAACGTCCAATAATTATTCCTCATAGATAATTGGTTTTCTTTCATTATCTATTTTTTGACATTACTCCTTTGGCTATAAAATCCAGTAAGAATGATGGTTAATATAATTAGAAAGAGATACTTAATCCGGAAATAATACGGCGATGAACATTGGGTTGATAAATGGGAAGCTGAGGTAGCACTGTACTACAGGGTGAAAGAGAAAAATTCAGTTCAAACTTAAAAAAATTCATTTGAATATGAACGGCTTCAAAACCCAGGTAATTTGATGGTTACCGGCTGGTTGGCCAGGGAAGATAGCGTCAACAAATATGACATACTGAAAATATTTTCCTTATGTTTATATACTTTCATGCCGTGCGGCAAGAATCTATGCCATGGTGCGACAAGAAGTTATAAAACGTATTGCTTAGACGCTATCTCTTCCGCTTGAGATAATCCTACTAAGATATGTGTTGATAGTAGCGTCAATATGTGAAGCTCTTAGGACAACGTGGAAAGTCTCTAGTCCAAAACCAGACAATCCGCCATACGTGCCATGAAGAATCAAAAATGAACCACCGCATGAGTCGTCAAGCGTACAAGCGAAACTGGACTAATACGCTTTTGGGTTAGATGGACGGTACGCAATTATTGAAATATAAATTGTTAGATATTTTGGGGATAAGGAATATAAAAGTGTGTAAAAGTTATAACGTTTTGAGTTCAATTGAAGTTTTGCCAAAATCAACGAAATGGCATTAAAAGCAAAAAAATTGCTTAAAATAACTTATTTCATCCAAAAATCCAATCAAATGCCTTTAAAATAGAATCGCAAAATGTAGATGAATATAGAGAGGAATATAGAGTTCAGTGATTAGAGTTCAGTGATAAAAGCCTGATTAAAGATACCTATTGTTAAAAAATTATTTTATGTGATTTTCTTTTACAAATTGAGTGAAAATAAAATAGTAATTACGTGTTGAAAAGTTAACTAGAGAATTTTTCACTATTACACAACTAAAAAGTACCATAATTAAAATTAATGTTAGAATAATTCATTAAATTGAGTTTAAACTGATTTAACCAAATTTTTTAGTAAAATAAATATTATTATCTAATATTATTGAAAAATGAGAAATTTAATCGAAAAATAATAGAACCTCAATTGTATCTAAAATTTCAAAGTGAGATAGCTATGAATTATATCAAAACCTGGAAAGAGGTTATGCTAAGACCTTCTGATTTTTTCAGGAGAATGCAAACAGCTGAAGGATACACTGATCCGCTAATTTTTGCATTAATTAGCATTATCCTAAACGTGTTTTTCTTTACACTGTTCCGCGACGGTATGTTAAGATTTGGTGTTCAGCCTAGCATATTAACATCAAGCACTATGCAGGATTCGGGATCCAACTTTATTATATTTTCGAATATTATTGAACCATTTATTATATGTATCCAATGTGCCTTCATCATGGCTCAGGCATTCAATCTTGCTTCTAAAGCACTTGGAGGAACAGGAAATTACAATAGTACTGTGAATTTCATGCTTTATACAAATGCTCCAGCGGTACTTGCCTGGATTCCTATTCTCAACTTCATCGCTGGAATTTACTATGTATATCTCAACATCGTGGGTGGTATGATTGTACATAATGTAAGCATGAGAAAATCCATAGCGATTCTTCTTCTATCGGTTATACTATTCATTTTATTACTTGCCTTATTGGTTATATTTATCTTATGTATCTATTCAGCGTACGAAAAATATGCCTATTGATATTGATTTTAAGATTTCATTTAGATTTTAAAAAGCAGAGATTTCAGATATGAAAACAGTTATGGCTCCTCGTCATTATCGTGGGTAAGATGAATTTCAATTCACAGCCGTGTTGGATTTTGTGATGGTTATACACAAAAAACAGCGAAGAGCCGATAACAGAAGATTTGGTATTAACTCCCGGAGAGACCAGAAAAAATAGAAATAGTAATACGCTTAAAAAAATAAAGAATAAGACTACGAAAAAAGGGAGGACCAATGCAAGTTACTGCCCGTTTTGAAAAAAGATTACATATCCTCGTGATGGTAGGCTCAGTTCTTAATATCGTACTCATTGTGAAATTATATACAATTTCAGGAGATTGGATCCAGTTGGGGGCGATTGGTGGGTGGCTAGCAGCGTTGATGTACGCGTATCTAGTTCTAAAAAAATGTCCACATTTAGCAGATACAGAAAATTCTTAAGTTTTTGAATGAGCCTATCCCAAAAGTAATGTTATGTTGAAACATCTGCTGAAAATGGGGTACAGGGACGCAGGGGCAGAAATCTTTTTGTTGGTCATTTTCACTTTTCCGTTCATCCTATCAGACTATTTTTATTTCCTTTATGTCTCCTTAGCTGAATCACGCCCGTTCCTTATTTAACGCTGTAAATTCCAGTTGCAACTTCTTAACTTTCTCATACACTCCGAAGAACGAATAAAAGTGCATAAATTAAAATAGTAACAGAAAGTAAGGGTTTGTGACTCTTATGGATTCAACGCATGAAATATATCTCATAGCTGGAGGTCTATCTTTTCTTATACTCCTCCTACTGCTTTTGAATTTGTATAAAAGCAGGCTTATTTCATATTCACTCAGGCTTTGCAGCTGGATCTGCGGGATGGCGATAAGTTCGGACAGTCCCTGGGTTAAGATGCTTGTGCTTCATCTTGTGTTTTTCATTCGACTTCTCATGTATCTTGCTATTGTTTCTCTCGAGCAGGTCGATAAGCTAACTGCCAGAGGACTTTTGAAGCAGTATATCTCAGGTACCAGAATTGTCCTTTCTGAATATACACTCTCTTTCCTTCACTCTTCAAAAGCGATTGAAAGGCATATTCACAGCCTTGAAGCTGAACCCATAAACCGAAAAAATCGATATTTGAGAAAGAATTCTTTAAGAAAATAATCTCTAAGAAAACAAGCTCTTTAAGAAGATAATCTCTTTAAATCAGTTTTCATCTGTATTCGGTTAAGAAATCTGTTAACCATAACATGACTACTTCAATTATCTATTCATTAGGGTTTTCTAAAGGTGTTTTACGTGAAGCAGAATGCCAAATCAGATAACCCGTTTACTCTTAATGCTCATGTTCTGGAAAGAGTGAATAAGTGGGAAGCTCTGATTTCAAGGTCAAAAGTAAAAGTGTGTATGTTTTTACTGTAAAATGTAAAAGTGTAAACAATTAAACAAAATATACCATCAGAGGTTATGGAACAATCTTTTTAAGTAAAGGTACTTTTTGTAAAATCAACACAATAATAAATGATAAAACAACCAGCAAAAACGTCACCAACGGAATTGATACGATTGGGCTTAATACCTTTACCGATAACAAACGTATCCCTGACACTCCGTGTACTATAAAATGTAATAGCATTGGATGGACAAGGTATATTCCCATAGTTGCTCTACCAATTGCGTTTATTAATTTTCCAGATGCCGACCCTATACCTACTGAAAAGCGACTGAATATCGCCTTTATCAATATAAACAGACATGGGGAATAAATTACTGATGTTATGGCAAACAAAACATGAACCGAACCGTAAAAATATTCACTTCGACCAGTAAGATAATAGGTCCCAATGATCGTAACTACTATTGAAACTATAACCAGAAGACTGGATAAGTATACTATTTTCTTAGTTATCCTGGTTTTTTTAATTACATAGCCTATGAAAAAAAAACCAAAATCCCAGGTTGCAGCCACTAAGGGTATTCCATTTCTGTATCCGAGTAATCCTAATAAGCTACTTATGGGCACAAAGAAAAGCCACAATACTAAGTAATAACGTACATCATAAGCACTTGCATGCACCAGGATTCTGCGTAGCAAAGGAGTAATGAGATATAATCCGATGATTACATAGAGGAAGTATAAATGAAAATATATTTTGTTAGCAAATAATTGCTGCACAAAATTAACAGTGAATAAGCTAAGCACATTATAATTATTCTTGAATATCCAATATATCATTGACCATGCCACTAGAGGTATAACGACCTTGCTAAATCGTTTTGAAAAGAATATTTCGTCATCTTCTTGCTTATCCAGCAACAAATAACCGCTTAAGATGAGGAAAATGGGCACCGGAAACCGTATGAATCCGTTATATATGTTTGATGCCCACCAATCTGTAAGTGGGATTTTATTCCAGTAAAAAATAAACGAATCTTCTACGTGAATAGCTACGACGGCAATTATTGCAATAATTCGAATTATATCAATCCAAAGAAGCCGATTGTTTTTAGTAATATTATCCAACTTGTTACCTCTAAAAATTCAAGCCATTTTTATTAATATCCTCTAAAATTTTCTATTACAGACGGCCTCAAAACTCGATTCATTTCTACAATTAGATAATTAACTTGACATTGTTGACTTTAAAATCAGACCGGAAGTTACTCTAAAGTTCAGTTATATATCTGCCTTAAAGCAGGATGAATTATCTCAATTGCAGAATTGACTGTAGTTTTGAGACAGCTTGATTAGTGAAATTTTGTTAACTTAATTTCATACTTATTTTTAAAAATCTGACCTACAACGTACGTTAAGACATATTTAAGTTAAACTGAAAATCCGGTGTGCTTTAAATCTTAAACTATATAAAATGAGAGTGTTTTATCCTGAATTTATTTCGTTTTTTGATTTCGTTTTTTGATTTCTTTTATTACGTAAATATCGTATCCAGATGACCTAATATTTTAATTTAACTTCAATATTTGTTTCTTTTACATAATCGTTCCAAAATACCAAATGAACTGGAGTTTACTCAGCGTTTAACCTTTTACATCGCTTGTTGTTGTATTGTATATTGAACTTCCAAATGGTTTTGAACTTGCGAAATCATTTCAGGATACAACATCGATAAACGTTGTTTTTAATCTGAGATAGCAATTAAATAGATTCGCTCTTTATTCTGTTAATGGTGAGTTCTTGACCGACAATAGCATAACTACCGGAGAAAATATTTCAAATGCAGTGCTAGACAATATTTACCAGCGTCGATCTGTGCGCAACTTTTCTGACAAAGAGGTTTCCGACGAAGTAATCAAAGAGATTATAAGAGCGGGAACATATGCCCCTACAGCCGTGAATAAGCAGCCATGGCGGTTTGTGGTCATAAAAAATAAGCAGCTCATCGAAGAATATGATAAACGTGCTAAGAAAGCTTTCCTTGCTGCATACAAAGATACCGAAAACCCAGAGCTGTCAAAATTTGTGCAATTTTTATCGAAACCGGCAACTCGAATCTTCTATGAAGCGCCTGTTCTCATTTTATTGTTTGCGTCTCCCGATGTTATCAATGAGCATGACTGTTCTCTAGCCGCTGAGAATATGATGCTTGCAGCTCAATCTTTAGGAATCGGCAGTTGCTGGATAGGTCTGGCTGAAGGCCTGGGCTACGATATGGAATTCCTGAAGGAGGTAGGAGTGCCAGAGGGTCATAAGCTTATCGCGCCGCTGATCTTCGGATACCCGGCAAAGCAGAACCTTAAAGCACCTGCTCGTAATGCTGATGTCATATTAAAATGGATAAATTAACCCTCCGAAATAAGGGCATAATATAAATTTCCCACTGTTCGGGTTTACAATATATTTAGAGCCTATCCACAGTGTTTTTATTCACTTATCTTTTTTGAAGAATATGAAAAGAGGGTTGATAGCCGGTGACGATGAGAACCGTTTTTTGGAACGGGGGTGGTGGTGTATATACTTGGGTTGGTTAATACAGTTATGAGAATATGTTCCCGTTCCTGGATATAATAAGTAGTAGCATCTACTTAAATAATACTGAGAAAAATAATAGCACTGATACAATAATTGTGTGAATTTTACTAATTAATGAATTGGAATCACCTATCTGTGGCTCAAAGTGTAAATATAGTTCGGTGATAGAAGAAGCAAAAAATACTCGTAATCTGGATGATGAACAGGTTTTTAACCTGCTCGCCGATGTTTGCAGAAATTCAGATGCTCACTACGAAAGCGCCATTGGATTAGTACTAAAGAGTTAATTTTTTTACTGAGTTTAATCTTAGTGACTTTACTGGTTCTACAAACTTATTCTAAAATTCTACTCAAAAAACAAGATATAAGTAAGCGGGGAAGAGAAACCCCGCCAACGGGTTTGTGAGGGGCAGGGAAAGAATAAGACCTGCCCCTTATGATTACAGACCAAACCTAGGAAATAGGTCTGCATATGAATATCAGTGTTAAAAATATTTAAGTGTTTTCGTGGTGTTTATTTTAGATTCTCAATGTCTGTGCATGTCACAGAACCTCAGCAATTCCAGTCATTTACCACGTCAGCAAGCATAAATACAATAAACTCTTCAAATTCCTTTGGAATAAGAATGAAGCTGAGATCACTGAACTGTAATAACTTATTACGCAATTGTTGATTTGCTATTTTGATCTTGTGAGCTGCAGACGAGAGCAATCTGCAGCTCATAAGGAGATCTGTCTGGAAGTACAAGTGCATCGATTGAGAAAGAGGTTACTCCGAGACGAAGCTTTTTTGTTGAAAATAAGAGTTGTATGGATCCTGGGTATTTTTTGAATCGAATCACTTTGTACCTCCAAAATATAAATAAACCAAATTTATTATATAGTTTTTGGATATATTCTATATATTTTGAGTTTTGCTATTTAGCTTTATTTTCTTAGGGGTGATTGGCAAGGGATGAGACGTACCAGCTACCCTAAGCCTTCCTAATAAAATTATGTTTCTCAACCTGTTTTTTACTGGCGAGAGAATCTGAGGAATAGAAGAACAAGTGCCGAAAATTTTATTAGAGTTTTCGTCGAGAGTTACCTTAAGCTTGTTACTCCGTAGTCACGGAATAATGAATCAAAAGAAGTGATAATTGAGGGGGTAAGGGGGGTTTAGCATACTGCAAGCCAAAATATTTTCCGTGGTTCGTTTACGCCTCTCGAGCGCCCTTTCCTCTTTTTAAAGTTTAGCTTACATGTGTCTTTTTAGTTGAGAAAAGGGACTTTGCTTCCTCTCTTTGTGAAATTAAAAAACAAAGATTTTTATTCCGTATGAGTGTGGCAATTGTTTATCTGTTGGATATAAATCCGTTTACTATGAATTGCCAATAGAATACTTTCACTATGAATTGGTTAACTTTATGTGCATCGATACTTATTATACGTTATCTCTGAAAAGAGAAAGTATTGTCCGAGGATGCATCGTGAGTGCGTTCCTCGAAACAAATAGGTTTGCATATACATTGGAGACTATATGAAATATATACGCATAAATTCTAATGGTGTCTTTGGATTTGAAGTTTCTGATCGAACATTGTTTATGGTTTTTTTGTTATTTCTGGAGATCTTTCTTCAGTTTTAATGTTTGTGGCAGTAGTACTGCTTTTTTCTTCTTTTTATCTGTGTCCCTTTCCTATCCTTTAAGAGTATTCGTGGTAAGAGTCTCATGCCTACAAAAAGCCTTCATGTGCATAACTTCATACAGGTAATTTACGTCCAAGTCACGTAAATTTCATATACTTCAAAAAGGTGACAGAGTGGGGTTTCATCCTATAAAGAACAAAAATACTAACACATCTTATTGTAAGAATGTAAAAATAGCACTGATACAATAATTGTGTGAATTTTGCTCATAGAGCCTATCCTGAAACTCAAAATTTGATTTTTGAGTTTCGTATTTGGAACAGTCAGTTGAATACCTAATCATTAACTGATCCTGAAACCTCATGATGATTTAGAACAAAATCGGTTTTGGGATAGGCTCATTATTAAGAACGATTGCATCATCTTTTCTCACATATTTCTGACCTTTGTGACCAAAATAAGGTTCAGGAATCGCTTCATTGTCGTTATCAATGGCCGTAAAAATTTCATATTCTCCTTTTACTTCATAAGTCCACACATTAACCGTAAAAATCCAGTGTGGCGGCAATACCGGCAACCCATATGGAACAGAGGCCATCGTCCCATCCAGTTTTTTTGAAATTTTGTCTCCGATTTCACCGGAATATCTATCAGCAGTTTCATTTGCCAGATTTTTCAGCTCGCTATCAATTTTTCCAAAACCGGCATCAATAACTTCGCCTTTGTTTACTGTAAATGCGCAGATCCCATCTGCAACTCCGATTTTGATGTCGGTAACTCCTCTATATAGAATAGCTTCAAGTTCATTTACTGTCGAGATAATCTGAGGAATACAAGCACAAGTGCCGAAATCGCAGTTACTAACTTAAAAGCTGGTGCAGATGCTGATGAAGGTGAATTTTCTGAAGCTGGCTTTTTTGAAGTGGGTTGATTTTCGGACTCAGATTGCTCAGAAGTAGGAGTTTCGCCTTCGTAGTGTCCGTTGGAGATTGTGCAGTAGGCGATGGTGAATTCTCCTTTTATAGCAGGTTCATCTTCTCCAGGAAGGTTAATCTGATACCAAAAGTTTAATGGAATAGAACCTCCAGCCCATTCATCTGTAGGTACAATCGTCCATTCAAAAGTATATTTGCCAGGATCTAAAGACTTAATGTATTTTGTTTTTTCAAATTCTGATGGACCATCCACAACTTCAAAAAAATTTCCACCTAAACTGCAAACTTGCACAAACAAAGTACTGGTTTGATTTAATGTCATATCTACTTTTACTTTGAAAGGCTCTCCAATTTTAAGTGTAGGTTTTGCAACCTCTTTTCCAGGTAGTATTTTATCATTATAATAAACATCAATCGAGCCATATTGACTACTTGCAGATGCATTTCCCACCAACAGTAATAAAATAAATCCAAACCATATAACAGATTTTAAATTCACAATTAACCACCATTTTCGAGTAATAGAGCTTGATAACCCGTGGACTCTTCTGTCATACCTTTCACTTTGTCTCCTACACCTTTGGGACCAGGACCAACGATTGTTGAAGCGTAACCGTTGAACCTAAAAGTAATTGGCTTATTTTCACCGAGATAATTTTCGTTAAGAGTAATCGATTGCTTTTCTCTAACGTACTTCTGCCCTTTATGCCCAAAATAAGGTTCAGGAATCACTTCATTATCGTTATCAATAACAGTAAATACCTGATATTTTCCCACAATTTCATAAGTCCACACATTAACCGTAAAAATCCAGTGTGGCGGCAATACCGGCAACCCACATGGAACAGATGCCATCGTCCCATCCAGTTTTTTTGAAATTTTGTCTCCGATTTCACCGGAATATCTATCAGCAGTTTCATTTGCCAGATTTTTCAGCTCGTTATCGATTTTCCCGAAACCAGTGTCGATAACCTCACCTTTGTTTACTGTAACTGCGCAGATCCCATCTGCAACTCCGATTTTAATATCGGTGTCTACTCTGTTCAGAATAGCTTCAAGTTCATCAGGTTCAACAGGCGGGTTTGAATCTCGAATTTCCGTTTTCATTATAAAAGCAAGTTCAACTGCCAGTTCATCCGTTGTAGATTTTTTGAGAATTTCATTGTCCGAAAGCCCGTTAAGGTAAGTTGTCGTGACTTCCCTGATTCGACTATCCTCTATGCAGTCGGAAATAACAGGGTTTGAACTAACCTCTTGAACTACATTTTCAAGAATTTGAGACCTCATTTCCTGCGCATACATGTGTTTCAGGTTATAAACTTCCGTGTCAAGACGAGTTGTATCCAGCGAAATATTCTGCTCGCTGAGGTTCTGTTCAAGCAGGAAAACTTCTGCGTTCAGGTTGGAAATACTCTGGCTGATCTGCTGTGCCATTTCAGTTTTTACGTACTCATCGCTTGAGGCAATAATATCTCCAATTTCCTCGGAAATGCCGGTTGTGAAAACGCAGGTATTCCGGACACCCAGGGGGTAAATCGTTTTTCCGCTCATTGTGTCAGTCCATTCGTATTCCTTCCTCAGGTCAAAATCAGGGTCATGGTATAGATAGTTCGGTTTCTGGTCAACGATCAGGGTCAGATTTTCTGTCCAGTTGTATTTGCTTTCCGGCTGGCCGGTGACGGTCATTGTCGAGATTATACCCATGTCCTTCCCCAGAACCGAAGCAGCCTTCTCGATTGCAGGATTATTAAAAAGGGTCATAGGACCTGAGGTCACGCTGTCAAGCAGACCGGTATCAAGGCCTTTTTTCTCAAGGGCTTTGAGGATATAGGAGTTGAGGTCAGAATCCAGTTTACGGTTTTTCTGGTCGATATCCTCAAGCAGCTTGCTGTACGCTTCACTTTTTGCAATGTACCTGGCCGAGTCACTTGAAGCGTACATTGTTCCTGACGGCGTTAGGTACTGTTCTTTATTTACGTAAGCGTCCCGGTCTTTTTCCAGTTCCACAACAAGTTTTTCCGCAGTTTCTACCTGAAGGGCTGTTGGGTCCTGGCCGGGAGAATCAAGAAGAGAATAATTGAAGGATGGATTGTCCTTTTCCACCGAATCCAGCATTGAAAGTACTTCTTCTGCCATAATTCGGTGTAACCATGATGGGATATCGCAATTAACAGCATGTTTGGTTAAATATTTTCCATCAGGATAAGCCCAGAACATGCTTTCTATTTCTCTTAAATCCAGATATGCATCTCTGTATTTGTCGGCAGCATCGGAACAGCATGGGTCAAACCTTTCGGTTTTAGTTGTACCGTTGTCTGTGCTGTTGTCTATGCTATTTTCTATGCTATTTTCTATGTCGTTATTGCCTGTACTGTTCAAATAGAGGGTTGTTTCCCGGTATTCCCGCTCGATAGGGTCAGAATAAGTCAACAAACCGGAATAGCCGCCCGCTGGAGGACATTTGTGGTAAATTATTGTTAGGTTTTCAGCTTCGGTTTCGGCATGAGAAAGGGATACGATATTGATTTTGCTTGCAGTTTGGGAATCCGAGCCACTTGACGTATCAGAATGCGTCACAGTTGTGTAGTTTCCATCAGGCAACTGTTCCCTGGTTTTCCATCTGTAGGTATAATCGTAAGCATAGTCTATTTTCCAATTTGTCCTTATTTTGTAGGATATATCGTACCTTATTCTCCAGTCAAAAACGTGATATTCCCTATCCAGGTAGCCTTCGCTTCGGTTTTCGACCATAAGAGTATCGTTACTTACGTAGGAGAAATGAGGTTCAATCTTCACATCGGTTATATCAACCGAGTTCAGGCTGACAGATGCCGATGTGACCGACCAGCTGGTTACATCTCCTTCAGGAGGGTCAATTGAAGGGTTTAAGGATTCGGAGTAAGAAACTTGGATTGGATAATTCCAGGAATAAGACGGCACAAGAGACCCCCTGTGCGTTCCGGATGCATAATATCTCGAATACCACCTGACGGTTTGCCCGCTGAACGAAACTGATTCCGGGTCAAAATTTGCAGTGATTAGAGAGCTCATCGGGTCTGGAGAATCAAAGCCATCTCTCAGGACCTGTCCCTGGACTGATGCGGTATAAACGCTGTCCGTGACCGAATGGATGAGGTCAGGATTTTTCTCTGTCCACACATGATCGTTGAAGACCCAGCCGTCAAGAACCCCATCAGTATAATCGGATGCTGAAAGTTCGATTTTTGAACTTTTGGAGAGGTCTTCAAAAGAAGTGTTTGTCGCTTTAAGGGATTCATCTATACTTTTTTCAATATCCAGAGAGAAGGATTTATTCTGGGCAAGCGAATCGTAAGTCGTTGTCAGGTTTACACCTTTATCCATTTCGTAAGCCGAAACTGAGTTGTTAAGACTGGTAGAGTTCAAGCTGGAATTCAAGCTTAAACCTTTATTCTCTCTTCTGGAATTGAAAATGTCTTCGTAGAGGACTTTTCCATTATAGTAGCTTGTGTAGGTAAGAGCCAGAGGGTCAACCGAATCAAAAATTCTCTTCTGGGTATAAAGTGTAGCCCCATTGATTGAACTTGAAAGTGCAGGATTGGTCAGGATATTCAGAGGGCCGTTTGCATAATGCTGCCAGGGGCCATAGATAAAAGTCCTCAGGTTTGTTGCTCCCAGCACTAAATTTGATGTCGAGTCAAGCCTCGAAGAGTTTCCAAGCTCGGTTTCGTACTCCCGGACAAGTTCTTCGAGAAGAGGTTCCCTTGACGTGATCAGTGTGGAAAGCTTCATACTACTATTGAAACTTTCTCCGGATTCAAGGTTAACAAGAGTATAGTTCAGGGCAGGAATTTCAAAAACATAATAAATAGTGTAATTTTTGTCAGTAGGTGAGATTTCACGCTGCAGACTTCCGGTTACTTTTCTTATTCTTATCTGTTCGGGTTCTATATCAGGTTCCACATTAATTGCATATTCCCTGAAAGTGTGGCTGTTTCCCTGGTAGTTTGTAGAAAGCAGCGTGTTAAAAGCGTCTGCTGTGATATCTTTTACAGGGCTTACTTCAATCACGAACCAGTCAGAGGCTTTGAGTTCATCCCCGTAATAAAGTTCAATTGAAGCGTATCCCGAGGTTGCGGAATCCGGAATTTTTACGGCTTCCTCAAGTGAGACCTTCTGGAAAAAACCGGTTGCCTGGCCGTAGTTCACAGTCTTGATTTCGCGGCCTGAAGAGTCGTTGACAATCAGCAGAATATCCCGGTTTTTCCAGAGGGATTCGATCTTGCCCCAGATATCGGAAGGCAGATTTATAGAAATCTGAAGTGTATCCTCTCTTTCGAGGTTCTGGTTTTTTGGGATTACCATAAAACCGTCTTCCGAAAGCCTGCTAACAGCATCGCCTTCAGGCAGGATTACAGGGTGTTCTCCCTGCCATTCAAGGGCTTCCATTCCTGCATAATTGAGGCAGCGAGCAAGGTCGAACGAGGCGAGGTTGATGGCATCCTGCCTGGGATCACTATTCTCGGTCGTATAAATGGTTTCAGCTACTTTGCTATCTATTTTTAAAAGATATGTTGAAGTAAAGGTTGCAGCAAGCAAAATGAAAATTCCAATCACTGCATAGGGTATATAGGCACTGCTATCTTCAATGAAAGATGAAAAATCGTTAGAGGACTTCCCGACCATCAACCCCATCTCCAAAAACAGGAATGTAATAATAAATCAATTAATAAGCCAACAAAATCTAAAAAATATTAAAGAGTTTACACAATAAATACTTTACTTCTAAGAGGAAAACACTTTGTCAAGAACAATAAATTGGGCATAACTAAATATGGAAATATACGTAGGAATAAGTTAAAAATATCATAATGAATAAGTAAAAAATATCATAATGAATAAGTAAAAACTAAAAGCTTTCCGGGATGTTTTCAAGAAGATCAGGGCAAAATCGTAAAGGGATTTATTTTCAGGAAGTTGCCAGATAATTGTCATGCTATTATAATTATTTTCATGTGTATTTAGACAAATGTGTATTTGGATAAATTACTAAGATTTTCGGTCTTGCAGGGTTGATATATAGCTGGATAACCAATGATGTATTTTGGATACTTTTTTAAAAATCAATCTGAAACATAATAAATTTAAAATAATTATATAATTTCAGTTAAAGATTTTTATATTGACAACCTATTCTCATTAATTTAATTATTAGTTTAACAACTACTGCAAGGACCTGACATATTAAGTAGATTCATTCTTGCTTTACTAGGTTTTGATTGCCAATAGTCGAATGCTAGCGGAGCCAGTTCTAATTTTTGGCGATTCAGAAGAATAAAAAAGCGTTCAAATCTAGCAAAGCATCCGACCTTCAGTAAGTTATCAAAGTTCCGGGATGTGCGGGTCTTCAATAGCTTGGAGAGTAGATATTATGCCTTTAAACGGATATGGTGTACTCAAAGGAAAGGCCATAGATACGAGGAATGGCCAGGGATCAAGCCCTCATTTTCAGGTGAAAGTAAGTAATGATGACCTCTTCAGGATAGCCATTAATGTCAAATCCCAGGTTGAGCCTTCAACTGTGCTCTACTATGCAGATGAAGATTTCAGCCATCCTATCCTGAAAGACCTTGTGAATCTACCCTTTGGTTTTAAGGAACTGGAGAGCAAGCCTGATGGAATGGCGCTGGACTTCATTCGAGGCAACCTCTTTGATGCCATGCAGATGAAACTGCTGCCTCCAGACCTTCCTGGGCCTGATAACGACCTCAATGAGCTTTTCCATAAATATGTACAGAAAGCAATTTCCATGGAGAACAGCGAAATCTATGCCTTTGGCCAGCGATGGGGGCCAGAGGAGGATAAGCGTGATAAATACTTCGGTTTCAAGCCTGGAAATGGTATACACGATATACATATGAACCAGGGAAATAGCTCTGACTGGATGAACGACGATGGAGTATGGCAGGATGGTGGCATAATATTTCACTATCCGGACGAAAACCGATGGGTAGCCGTCTTCCTTGCTTTTCAGTCCCAGTCCTTCCACACTGAAGATGCCACAGGTCACGCAATCCCGGAGATTGTCGAAAAGAGTGTGTCTATAGTTGCTGCCCTGGTGAACCCGGGAGCAGGATTTGAAAGTAGTGTAACCCTCCTTAATGCCACACCTGAGCCTATTATGCTTGCCGGATGGAAACTGGTTGACAGGAAGAAGAAAAAGACAGGCCTGACAGGAACCATAGACCCAGGCTCCACCCTGCGATTTCCGATCACACAAGGATATTTCAAACTGCCCAAAACCGGAGGCATTATAACCCTTCTGGATGACAAGGGCCTGAAGGTGGACGGAGTTAGCTATACAGAGGAGGATGCCACCAGAGAAGGATGGACTATAATTTTCTAAGTCCATTCCATTAACTTTTTTGTGTCGTTAAGGTTTTACGCTTAGGTTTTATGCTTAGGTTTTATGCTTAGGTTTTATGCTTAGGTTTTATGCTTAGGTTTTACTCTTAGGTTTTATGCTTAGGTTTTACGTTTAGGTTTTATGCTTCATATTATAGGGAAAAATTTTGAGATTTATCAAATTATTTTATCTACATTTGAACATCTTCCCTTCTTATTGATAATTTTCCTTGCATATCCCAAAAAAGCTAATCATGAGAAACGCGTAAATTTGCTTAATGTCCATTGTTTCAAAGTATAACCGAATTGCACCCATATACGAACTGATAGATTTGCCTCTGGAATATTTCTTTTTCCGTGAATGGAGAAAAGAAGCTCTTTCAAGCCTGAGCGGAAAAATTCTGGAAATCGGGGTGGGCACCGGAAGAAACCTGGAATTCTATCCGGTAGGCTGTAGGGTAATAGGTATCGACAAAAGCGAAGGCATGCTCCAGAGAGCCCAGGAAAAAGCCGAGGGAAGGAAAAACATTACCCTTTATCCTATGGATGCCGAACATCTTGAATTCCCTGATAACAGTTTCGATTATGTGGTCACAACTTTTGTTCTATGTACAATTCCTGATCCAGTGAAAGCTCTTAAAGAAATGAAACGAGTCCTGAAACCATCAGGGGAATATATAGCTCTTGAGCATGTGCACAGTGACTACCCTTTTGTTGACTTCATAGAACATTTAATTAATCCGGTTCTGTTTTTCTTGCTTGGGGATCATGCAACTCGGCATACCGTGAAGAATATTGAAAAAGCCGGCTTTACAATTAAGGAAGTGAAAAAACTGGCTTTTAAGGACGTTTTCAGGAAGATCAGGGCAAAACCTTAAATTTTTTACTAACGATTCTGTTTATAGATAAACAAAATTTTAAAATTAATAGATAATTATTTTAAAAATAAGAAATATTATGTAGAAATATGTAAAAAGATTAAAACAAAAAACGGAGACTGATAAAAGTAATTTAATAAGAATAATTATCGGATCTGGAATATTTGGCTCCATTTCGACAATAAAAATGTCCTTTATTATTATTTTTTGTAGTTTCAGTTAAAAATCAGTGTCACAAGGACTAAATATTTACTTCTATATATTATTTGTCTCTTTTAATATATATTAACAATATTATAATCAACCTTTAGTAATTTTTAATTTAAATTTAATTCAAAAAGTTCTGAAAAAAACGATATCAATAGAAAGGAAGGACCGAAGAATGGATACTCATGAAAGAGCATATGCTGAAGTTAAGGGCAGAATCAAAAGAAGTCGATAGATATCAAAGCTGGGCTGCAGTTAGAGAAGAATTGAAGTGAGAGGTAAAAATAGTATAGAGAGGGATTTTCCTCTCACTTCTTTTTGCTTCTTATATACGGAACCGGAATAAGGAATGGCGAACCTCATTTCCGTTTCCCTTGAAACCCCTTCTGAACTAAAGCTGGAGGAATGGCAAAAAACCTCAATAGCTTCTTCACTCAGGCGGGGTTTCGTATTTGTGGAGGGCAGGGTTGAGGAATGGCGAACCTCTTATACCTTGCTCTGCATTTTCGCTAAATGCTACTCATGAACCCCATTCAATATTAGCATTTAGAACTGCATGATATAGAATATCAATCACATATAAAACATAAGTGGAAATGATTTTTCTTTTTCTTTGATGTAATAAAGAACACTCAAAATTTTCAAGCGGCTTATCTCCTAACTGGGCTAAAATTGCTTAAACAAGCCATAATTTGTTAAGCCATTGCACAACATAACCACAAAGAATTTATAGGAGAACTTTGAAAATTATTTAGCTAAATTCTACCGCTTGTTCAAACTAATTTTTACTACATCTTTTTCTACTTTCTTTTAAATTTCTTTTATATTTCGTTCTCTGCATGAGCTCATCCAATAACCACTTTTTTTCAGTCGAATACCCCGCTAGCTTGCTGCGGGGTACACCAGTGAAACTTTGATTTCTTTACTAACAGTAATTGTCGAACAGCCTGTAAAGGTCGGGATATTCGTGATCCTCTGCGCTCTCTTATAATAAAAACAAGATTAAGAAACACAGTGTTTACTTATTTTCCCAGAATTTCTCGGCTTCTTCTTCCATTTCTTCCAGTCTATCATAGTAATCTGGAAATTCGTTCAGATGAGCCAGGGCGATTTTCCCCGTCATTATGGGATCGTCGTTAGTAACATTTGTCAAGGGATCCTGAGTTCCATGTTCGAGCTCAACATCCATGCCTCTGCGGAACTGGTCAACATCAAACTCATCCCATTTTATTCCAAGCTGTTCCCCAACTGCTTTTGCCTCTTCAGCAGTAAATTGCTTTTTTGTCAAACTTCTCACTCCAACTGATTATTTAATCTTTGACAATTGTTTAATAATCATTTGATATTATTGAATAGATCTGTACTTAAGGATTTTCCTGTAAAACCAGGCTATGTATTATAGTTACTTCGCAAAGAGGAACTGTACTTTTGATAAAAATCTTGAGAAGAAGTGAATAAGACCATAAAAGAGTATGAGAGAGCAAAAATGCTAGACAACGATTCTTTATTTATGAAAAGGGCAATCGAACTTTCACTTGAGAATGTGAAGAAAGGCGGAGGTCCTTTTGGGGCAGTAATCGTCAGAAAAGGGGAAATCCTTGCAGAGAGCTGCAACATGGTTACTGCACTTAATGATCCTACGGCTCATGCCGAGATAAATGTAATAAGAGAAGCAGCCCGGAAACTTGATACCTTTGATCTCAGTGGCTGTACTATTTACGCTTCCTGTGAGCCGTGCCCAATGTGCCTTGGGGCGATTTACTGGGCCAGAATTGGTAAAGTTGTTTTTGCCAATACGGCATCTGACGCTCAAAAAATTGGCTTTGCAGATTCTCGAATTTATAGTGAGATCTCACGCCCTCCTCAGGAGAGAAATATAGAATTCCGACAGCTCCTAAGAGAAGAGGCCTTGAAGGCTTTTAAGGCGTGGGAAGAGTCCGAAAATAAAATAGAGTACTGAGAAAACCAGAACCAGTACTCAAATTCAAGAATAAAATCAGTAATTTAGATCCGACAGGAAACTATATTTGGTGTAAATTTTTATTAAAAATGTTTTTCTATAAATATTTTTCTAAAGAAAGGATTATTTATTGCTATTTATTTACTAAAATTTAAGCTTCCTGCCTTTATCTGCAGGTAAGCTCTTTACCAGTTTTTACTTAGCGGGATTCTTATTTATATTATTACAGCATAATTATATTGAGGGTTAGACTTAATAAAGAGTCCTCTGCTTATATAGTGGAGAGCTTTCCAAACTCTACATGAAGCTTTAAATGTATTGTCGCATATTTTAGATTACAGCAAATAATTTTAAAAGGGGATTTTCGGGGAGATGTTTGATAACAAAAGTAAGTACATCCGCTGGTTTGAAGAGACTACGATTGATGATGTCCCAATTGTCGGCGGGAAGAACGCTTCCCTTGGGGAGATGTACAGGGAGCTTACTTCAAAGGGGGTAAAAATCCCAAATGGTTTCTCAGTTACTGCTGAGGCTTACTGGTATGTCCTCAAAGCTGGAGGGATTCTAGAGAAACTTAAAAGCACAATTGAAGGACTCGATACCTCGGATATATCAGAACTTTCAAAAAGGGGAAAAGCTGCAAGGGACCTGATCCTTGGGGCAGGAATTCCGGATGAACTCTGGGAGGAGATCAAGACCGCGTATGACCGCCTATGTGAGCAGTATGGAGAAAATACTGATGTAGCCGTGCGAAGTTCGGCAACGGCTGAAGATTTGCCTACAGCTTCTTTTGCGGGTCAGCAGGAAACTTACCTGAATATTCGGGGGTATCCAGGGCTTAGAGATGCGTGCATACGCTGCTTTGCATCCCTTTTTACTGACAGGGCTATTTCCTACCGCGTGACCAATAAATTTGATCATTTCAAGGTCGCTCTTTCCATAGGAATCATGAAAATGGTCAGGTCGGACCTTGCTTCCAGCGGGGTTATTTTTACTCTGGATACGGAGACCGGCTTCAGAGACGTAGTTTTTATTACAGGGGCATATGGACTTGGAGAAAACATTGTTCAGGGACAGGTCAACCCCGATGAATTTTACGTCTTCAAGCCGACTTTCAGGCAGGGTTTTAAGCCGATTATCAAGAAAAAAGTAGGAAGCAAGGAGATCAAGATGATCTACGGGCGCGGCGATTCAAAAGTGCTCACCAGGAATATAGAGGTTCCTGAAGCTGACAGGCTGCGCTTCTGTCTCAGTGACGAAGAAGTACTCAAACTTTCCGGGTATGCTATTGCTATAGAAGACCATTACTCCGAGAAGTACGGGGAATCGCGACCCATGGACATTGAATGGGCCAAGGACGGCATAACAGGTGAACTTTTCATAGTGCAGGCAAGACCTGAAACGGTTCAGTCCCAGCGGCGTAAAGATATCCTGGAAACCTATGTACTTGAAAAAAGGTCCGAAATCCTTGCAAGAGGCAGGAGCGTAGGCGACAAAATTGCATCCGGAAAAGCCCATGTAATCCCTGATATCTCAGACCTTCCTTCTTTTAAACCTGGAGAAATCCTGATTGCGGATACCACGACTCCGGACTGGGAACCTGTAATGAAAACCGCGGCTGCGATTGTCACGAACAAAGGAGGCAGGACCTGCCATGCAGCGATTGTCAGCCGTGAGCTGGGGATTCCTGCAGTTGTAGGAGCAGGCAATGCAACCGAAGTGCTTGAAACAGGCAGGGAAATTACGGTTAGCTGTGCCGAAGGAGAGAATGGACTTGTGTACGAAGGGATTCTTCCTTTTCATAAAGATACCCTGATCCTGAAAGATATGAAACGCCCGAAAACCGAGATTATGATGAACCTTGGAAACCCGGAAGAGGCTTTTGGCCTTTCCATGATCCCAAACGACGGAATAGGGCTTGCAAGGCTGGAGTTTATCATTACGAGCTATATCAAGGTGCACCCGATGGCTCTTGTGCACCCTGAAAAGGTTAAAGACCTTAAAATCTTCCGGGAAATCGAGCAGCTTACCCGAGGCTACAGGAGAGAAGATTATTTTGTCGAACAGCTCGCCCAGGGAGTTAGTACCATTGCTGCGGCTTTCTATCCTAAGCCGGTTGTAGTTCGTATGAGTGACTTCAAGACCAATGAGTACGCAAGCCTGCTTGGAGGCAGCTATTTTGAAATGGAGGAAAGCAACCCCATGATAGGGTTCAGGGGAGCTTCCCGCTATTTTGATGAGCGCTACAGGGAAGGATATGCTCTTGAGTGCAGGGCTATGAAAAAGGTCAGGGACGAAATGGGGCTTACAAACCTTATTCTTATGATTCCCTTCTGCAGAACGGTTGAAGAAGCGCGGAAAGTTATTGACGAAATGGAAAAAAACGGGCTCAAAAGGGGAGAAAACGGTCTTCAGGTCTATGTTATGTGCGAGATTCCGAACAATGTTCTGCTTATCGATGAATTCAGTAAATTCTTCGACGGTTTCTCAATAGGTTCAAATGACCTAACCCAGTTGACCCTTGGCGTTGACAGAGACTCCGAACTTCTTGCCGCTGAATTCGATGAGCGGGACCCCGGTGTTATTAAGATTATGGCAATGGCTGTCCAGGGAGCAAAACGGAATGGAAGACATAGCGGGATTTGCGGACAGGCTCCAAGCGATTTTCCTGAAATTGCAGAGTTCCTGGTAAAAGAAAAGATAGATTCCATTTCACTTAATCCCGATTCGGTTATGAAAATCACCCTCAAGGTTCTGGAGACTGAAAAAGAACTGGAAAGGAGCTGAAAAGCCAAAAAATAGCTATTAAGATAATGAAAAACTGAAAAAGAAATTAAAAGATAATGAATAGCTGAAAAAAATCGAAAAGACAGTAAATAGTTAAAAAAGGGGGAACATAGGCTATTCGCCATTCTCTATGGATAAAATGATTTTCAATTAAGACCGCATTGGTTTTTATGAGAAAATTATGAAGATATCCACACAAAACAACAAAGAGCCGGAACATATTTAGAAAAGCTGGAAGAGTTAGGAAGATGATAATAAAAGCTAAAAAAATTAAAAGCTAAAAAGGAATCTTAAAAGCTAAAAAAGATCTTAAAAGCTAAAAAAGATCTTAAAAGCTAAAAAGAGATCTGCAAAGGAACCTGGAATATAAGAAGTGATCTAAAAAACCAGAATGAAATAATTGAAATAAGTATCGGAATAATAGATTGATTTATATCTAATTAATAATTAAAAGGGGAGAAATATTAATGCCTTTTTTAAAATATTGTCCTGAGTGCCATTCTAAACTCGAAGATGATCTCTTCGAGAAATTTCAGTATTGTCCTGTATGTGGGTACTGGACAAGAAAGGAAACTGCAAGACTTGAGCCATTAATAATCATGGAGTGAGACCGAAATGTTTGAATCTTCTGCAAAGTGTGTCCGATGCGGCACACCTCTTAGAAAGCAGGTAATCGGTTCAAATGTATTTTATTACTGTAAAAAATGCGGGTGTACATCTTCGGCTATTTCTGCCAGTACATCATCTCAAAGTGCAATTCAGCCGACAAGTCATTTTTGAAGAGACCTGCATCCAGAAATACATCTCAATAACTCTCAAAACCGAAGATTTAAAACAAAACCAGCTCAGGTCAATTAACCTTGTATGATCAGGCCGGTTTTGTGTTATATTTTTTCATTTTGCTTTCTTTTTATTGAAAAAAGTAAATCCCAATGCAACCAGTACTGACTGTTTTAATAATAGAACTCAGAAAAATGATGTAAAAATAGAATGTAAAAAACGATTCTGGAACTTTGTCCCTTTCCTGAATTACTGTCTTATTTTGTTAAACTAAATATGTTTATTAAACCTGCTGAAGTAAGGTTTACTGCAAGAGCTGCAAGAAGAAGTCCCATGAGCCTTGTAAAGACAAGCATTCCATTGTATCCTATGAATTTGTGGATTCTTCTTGAGAAGAGAAAGATGTACAGGCAGAAAATGAAAGTCAATATGATTGATACGAGGATTATTATTTTTTGCTCAATATTTTCTGTGCTTCCCATCAGGACGATTACCGTACTGATTGCACCTGGACCTGTAAGAAGAGGCAGACCTATAGGAAATACCCAGATATCTTCACGTTCCTGAGACTGCGAAATCTCTTCTTCAGTAATGCTTTCTCTTGAGATTTTGGCATGCATCATATCAAAAGCAATGCTGAAAAGCAGTATCCCACCTGCAACCCTCAATGAATCTACACTAATGCTGAACAATTCAAGTATTATGTTGCCGGTTACTGCAAAAAAAAAGGCAATTAGACAAGCAAGTGTGACTGATTTTTTTGCAATTTGATTTTTTTCGTCACGAGTCATCTTGCTGGTCAGGGAGATGAAAGTTACTACTCCGCTGATTGGACTGATAACAACAAAGACAGATGTGAATGCGTAGATGAAAAACCCGATATTTTCAGTAATTATCTCAGTTATCATCTTTTTACTCCTACCCTTTTAATACTTTATAACTTATACATATAATTTATCTTGTGGGGCATTTACGTGCTTGGTCCGAGAATCTATATTTGTATATGTTTAAGACTGACAGTGTATTCGTTAACAGGTAAAAATTAAGTATTTTTCGTAGTTTATTTATATATAAATTATGAAATATTATGAGCAGAAATTAGATATAAAGATATCCAGGAAGTCAAAGGAGTTTTAAAGTAAAACATAAGTAAGTCGAGTAATACAAGTAAGTCAATAATACAAGTAAGTCAATGAATTCTAAGTCAAGCCTTAAGTCAAGTAATACATAGCGAGTTAAGTAATACATCAATGAATTCTAAAGTAAACCATAAATGAGTCAAACAAAATATAAATGAATTCAAATCTGGATAAATACAGGCTGTGGTTTTATGAACGGGGAAAAAATCGAAAAAAAGCTATTTGAAGAACTCAATTTTATCAAAAAACAACTTGGGGAAATTAAGGAGCATATGGTGGATATAGATAGCCTGCTAACTGAGGAAGAAAAGGAACTGGTGCTTAAAAGTTTTGAAAACGAAGCAAGAGGAAAACTAGTACCTTTAAATCGGTTGGAGGAAATCAGGCTTTAAAACATATGAATTTACTTAACACCATTAGAAATATTTTTTATTGAGTCAATAACAATTTTTGCTAAAAAGAAACTTTTCTTAAGGAATGATAAAAATATAACTTCAAATTTTCAGTTTGGGAATCGATCTATAGTTCCATTTCCCTAAATAATCATTTTTGGCAACAAAAACCTTTGATATTATATTTGAATCATTCCTAAAAGACAGAATCTTACTAACATATTCTTAAACCTGCTATATTTTTGAATTATTCGCTATTCTCTATGGACAATACTATTTTCAATTCAAAACCGCACTGGATTTTATGAAAATATTATGAGGATATCCACACAAGAAAACAAAGAGCCTATTTTTGATTCCTATATTTTTCTGGGTTTACTTAAAAAATTGTTTTTACCCCAACCGGAGGATCAGGACCATGAAACTCAGATAGAGAAGGAGCAGGATAAGTCCTTCGAACTGTTTGACTCTCCAGCCCGTTCGTATAAATAAGATGAGCAGAAAGCTCATTATCAGCATAAAAGGCGCTATGTAGTAAATACTGAGGCCGGTTATCGAGATAGGGTGGACAAGCCCTGAGCAGCCCAGTATCAAAAGTATATTTGCAATGTTTGACCCTATGACATTTCCAAGAGCAATGCCAGCATAATCGCTCCGGGCTGCTGAGATGGTTACCATGAGTTCGGGAACTGAAGTCCCAACCGCAACAAGGCTTATTCCTATAAGCGTCTCCGGAACTTCCAGCAGCATAGCAAAGAAAACTGCCTGTTCGACAAAATACTTTGCTCCAATTATGATTGCAACTCCACTTGCTATAAGCTTGAAAAATTCTATTAAAAGGCTGGCTTCTTGAGGTTTTTCTTCTGTAATGTCGACATCAATATCTTTATGTTCAGGCTCTGTTTTAGATTTGGTTGTCAATTCGGTTGTCAATTCGGTTGTCAACTCGGTTGTCAATTCGGTTTTAGTTCTCATTCCAATTTTGGATTCGCTTTCGTTTTTCTTTTGGGTTATTTTTTCGGATTTCCAGGTGCCTTTTTTCATGCCTCTAGAGTTTCGATTTTCTATTCCGTATTCCCGGGCCTGGGGTTTAATTTTTGATTTCAGATCGAAAAAATATTCAAATTTGAAAAAATAAATCATAAAATCTTTAAAATAGATTTCTTCTTCGTGTCTTTTCACTTTTTCGAGCAGGAATAAAAGATAGGCGAGATAAAATAAAATGAAAATTAAGGCTTCTAACCTCGAAATTTTGAAGTCAAGCATAAAAAGAAAGAGGAGAAAAGAGGCAAATAACATTATATAGCCGTCCCTTCTTAGCATAACTTCTTCTGTCTTGATATTTGTCAGGAGAGCAGCCGTACTTGCAATCAGGCCTATATTGGCAATGTTTGACCCGAGTATATTGCCTATGACTATACCGCTTGCTTGCTGGAAAGATGCCGTAAGAGAGGATGCAAGCTCAGGTACTGACGTGCCCACAGATACAAGAGTCAAGCCTATTACAAATTCGGATACTCCAAACCTTCTTGCGATCTGAGATGATGTTAATACGAAGAGGTCTGACCCTTTTACGAGCAGTACGAGCCCGCCAAGAAATATAAGGATATTAATTACAGGCACATTGAAATGAGAATCCGAGGTTTATTTAAATATATCTTTAAACATAATATTAACCTGAAGTTGTCACACTGAAAAAATTATTTTTGAACTATAAAATGGAAAATACATAAAAAAATAAGTAATATAGTGAAATACATTAAAAAGAAAATAAACGGCTCTTTGTCATTCCCTGTGGATAAGATGATTTTCAATTCGAGATCGCATTGGTTTTGATGAAGACATTATGAGGATATCCACACAAAACAACGAAGAGCCAAATAAATAATACAAGGAAACGCTTCAAACAAGCCTCAGTTCCATCTCATAACATTTTTCACTCTGGCCGCAGATATTTTTTACCTGTTTTATTTTCCGAAAGCCTATTTTTTGGTATAAGTGTATCGCAGGAAGATTGTTTATATTGACATATAAGAGAACGGATGATATTCCGTTTGCCTTCATCTCCTCAGTACTGCTCTTCAATAACCTTTCAGCAAAACCTCTGCCTCTAAAATTTCTGTCAATTGCAATTGAGGATATTACTGATTTTTTCTCAAAGCCTTTGAGGGAAAGTGCAGGTTTTATGTAGTAGGCACAGTAGCCCACGATTTCATCCACGTTCTTTATGACATAAAATATATTTTTTGAATTCTTTGAATATCTTATAAGCTTTTCCGAGCTTCCGTTTTTAAATCCTTCGGCCTGGATTCTAAGAACTTCAGGAAGCATGTGTTCTTCTATAGAAACAATATCTCCTTTTTCTATTGACTTCCATTTTTTTACCAGTAGATTTCCAGTGGTATCACACAGCAATTTCTTAAGACTTATCAAGTACCCAATTGATCGGGCGTGAATTTTGATATTACCCATAAAAGTCACTCTTGGGCAAGGCCGTAGGTGAAATTCTCTTTTTGGAGCTTATGGCTTCAAACCATTAAAAACTTCCGACTTTTTAGTGACAGAAATTCCATACAGCCAGGTAATCATATGCACCTTAAAAAATACGATTTTTATTTAAATATATCTATTATAAATTTTAACTCTGTTCATTTAGGTAATAAGTTCAAGTTTAATTTCTTTTCGATTTCATCACTCTTCTGAGGCACTTCCGTTAAAATAATCTGGCAATCTAAGTCCAGCATATAGACTTTGCGGAATTGCTCTATAAGGTCTCCGAGGGAATATTTACTTGATAAATAAGCCTTTCGTATACAGTTTTGAATTTTTGCGTATCCATAAAGAGACAAAAATGAAATGAAAAGATGACCGAAAAGAGCAACTCGTTATCCTGTAGATAAAGCGTATCCTCTTCCAACAAGTTTATATAAGTGCCATAATGCTTTTCTACTGTATCTCTTATTTTGTACATGAGAAAAACATCTTCAGGTGTAAGATATACATTTGATACGAGCAAGATTTTTCCAGCTTTTTCCAGACCTTTGTTGAACGTATTAATGGTGATTTTATTTTTATCGTGTTGCTTAATTGAAAATCATTTTATCCATACGGAATAGTAAAGAGCCAAAATATATTCTTGTTGAAATGAAGTAAAAACTGAAATGGGTATTATCCAACTGCACAATTTAAAATGATTTTGAAACAGCCTGATGTGAAAGCGTCGCAAAAGTCCAAAATTAACTAAAATTCAGCCGATCATATCATAGCAAATAAATTTCATAATTTGATATGATGCCAATTTATGAAATTGAAGTTCGATGACTGCATGTAATTAATTAGAATCTCTAGACTTTTACGACGCTCTCGATGTAGATGTATTAAATGTTATAAAAAATTAGAATAAAGTTTTTTGTTTGTAACATACTGTTTATTTAGGCCTTTTACTTTCATCGGGTTCCTCTTCTATGTTTATTTGTTCTGCCGTATCTTCTTTCATTTCTTCTAGTGATTCTAGTTTTTCTATTAATTGTCTTTCTTTATTATCATTCTTTACTTTTCTTGCTGGCATTTGTTCACCTCTATAGATTGATGTCTGCTAGACTAATAAATATATTGAAATAATTATTATATCCCACATTTCGGCCCTCTATCAAAAATAAGATGAATTTTGCAATAACTGAATAAACTTTTTTACTCAGCAGCGGGCACATTCTCAACAAGATCAATGATTTTGGCTTGAATCCCACAATGTTCAAAAAAATTAAGTTTAAATTTTGAGAATTAAATAGAAATTTCGTCATATATAAAAATAAATAGAAAATATTAAGAAATTGATATTGAATAAGGATTAAAATTAGTAATGATCTACGAGAATAAAAAATAGTTGTGCTTTTTGAGAGGATCGGAATATAAGCTAAATGAAATTAATGTTATTGATAAAAGAGGGAGAAATTTAATGGATGATATGTTCAGATTTGCGGATGAGTTTGGCCCATTTAAGATCATCCATGTTTACGAACCGTCTGCGGACTTGAAAGCGATTCTTGTTGTGGACAATATAGCGCGAGGGCCTGCTATTGGAGGGGTCAGGATGGCCACGGATGTGAGTACTGAGGAATGTTTCAGGCTGGCAAGATCCATGACTCTCAAGAATGCGGCTGCAGATCTTCCTCATGGGGGCGGTAAAGTAGTCATCTACGGGGATCCGCGAATGCCTCAGGAAAAGAAAAGCCAGATGCTTCGAGCACTTGCCAGTGCCCTCAGGTATGAGGAGGAATATATCTTTGCCCCTGACATGGGGACAGACGAAATCTGTATGGCCTGCATAAAAGATGAGATCGGAAGGGTGGTAGGCCTTCCATGCGAGGTTGGAGGAATTCCTCTGGATGAAGTAGGGGCCACAGGTTGGGGAATTGCGCAGGCTACCGAAATAGTGTTACAGTACTGTGATTTCGAGCTGAAAGATGCTCGCGTGGTTATTCAGGGCTTTGGGGCAGTTGGGAGGCATGCTGCTCGTTTCCTGACCCAGAGAGGAGCGATTCTTGTAGGAGCTGCGGACTCAAGGGGTACGGTTCATGATCCCGATGGTCTTGACGTGGATACCCTTATCAGGCTTAAGAAAGAAGGAAAAAGTGTGCTTGACTACCCTGGAGGAAAAAAGTTTGACAGTAATGCCGTTATTGCCATTCCCTACGACATCTGGATTCCAGCAGCCCGTCCCGACGTGATCAATGAAAATAATGTCCATCTCTTGAACACTAAATTGATTATTGAGGGAGCAAACATTCCGATCACAGGAAAAGCCGAAAAAACCCTCTACGAAGCAGGTATTCTCTACGTCCCGGATTTTATCGCAAACGCGGGCGGTGTGATCTGTGCGGCTGCAGAGTATCAGGGAGCCACCCAGTGCACAGCTTTCGGGTCAATTGAAGAAAAGGTGAGAAAAACACAGCTCAGGTACTGGAAACTGCAAAAACGAAAGGAATCCTCCCAAGGGAAGCTGCATTCCAGCTTGCCGTAAAACGAGTTAAGCAAGCTATGGCGTACAGGCGCTGGTCGATCTTTTCTTCGGGGCCGGGCTTTGTGTAACCTGTCGGACTTTGTGTAAGCTTTATGTGATTCTCCAATCTCATTCTTTATTTTTTAAATTTAAAGCTATTCAGAATTTCTGAACCTCATATCAAGGTTCAGTTTATTTCTTTCCCCCGCACAATACCACTGCTGCCCTAACCGCCTGTCAGGAGTAAAAAAACCGGTATTCCGATAGACGTAAAAGCCGAAGACATTTCCCTGCTGAACCTTCCGCCCGGAGAACAGATGAGGACTGGCTTTTCACAATGACTGGCAAAGACTTTGATTTTTTCCGCGACCCCTTTGGAAAGAAGAGGTGGGCCCCACAGCAGGCTCACTATCGCAAGGTCGTATTCTTCACCAAAAGCTTCCTGTAGAGCATCAATGTAGTGTTCGTCCTTTACATTACCTGTCAGGTCAACAGGATTTCTAACGGAAGCAAAAACCGGGAGTTTCTTTCTCAGTTTGCTAATAGCTTCTATGGACAGATCGGGAACCCTGAGTCCAGCTTCCTCACAGGCATCAGCGATGGAAATTCCGATCCCTCCGCCGTCAGTTATTATGAGAACCCTTTTTCCTTTTGCCAGCGGATATCTGTTCAGGACTTTGCAGGCATCTTTTAATTCCTCATAACTTTCAACTTCTATTATACCTGCTTTCCTGAAAGCAGCTTCATAAGCTTCATATCTTCCGCTAACAGCCCCGGTATGAGAACTGGCTGCCTTTGCGCCTGGATCCCTTTTTCCGACTTTGAGAGCCACTACCGGCTTTTTTTGAACACATCCCGATGCAGCAGCAATGAACCGACGTCCATTTACCACAGACTCAATATAGAGAGCAACGGCTTTTGTTACTTCGTCTCTTGCCAGAAATTCAAGACAATCACTTTCGTCCACATCCACTTTATTTCCGTAGCTTACTACCCGTGCGACTCCTGCTCCCTCGTTTGCCATTTCGTCCATAATCATAGCGGCAAAGGAGCCACTTTGAGTAAGCACCGAAACCCCGCCACTTGAGGGCCTTTCGACTTTATCACTGCTTATAAAAAAGGTATCCACTTTTGAGGCTGTATCGTAGATCCCAAGGCAGTTCGGCCCCATAGCCCGGATCTTTTTTTTCTCCAAAATATCTTTCAGACGGACTTCCATTTCCTTTCCTTCAGGTCCAATTTCCCGAAAACCTGAACTGACAATTATTGCTCCTTTTATATTTTCCACAGGGCCTTTGAGGATTTCAAGGACAGTAGAGGCTGGCACTGCAAAAATTGCAATGTCGATTTTGTCCTTTATGTCACCAGGAGCTGGATAACATTTAAGCCCCCTGATTTCCTGGTAACCCGGATTTACGGGGTATATCTTTCCCTTAAACCCCATTTTCAGGAGATTTTCCAGGATTGTACAGGAGAGCTTTTCGGGATTTGGTGAGGCTCCTATCAGGGCTATGCTTTCAGGCTTAAAGAAAAAGTCAATCTGTCCTTCAGTGGTCATCAATGGCCTTCCGAATAATCTGCAGATTATATTTTAGATTATATTCAGATTATAGCTTTGAGCTTAAATATTTACACTTACCAAACTATGGCTTTATAGTACAAAAAGAAGAAAAATCTGAAAAAATTCGAGTGGATAAAGAAAAGCTCATAAAAGGAGATTTTAAGGAGATTTTAAGGAGATTTTAAGGATAGTTTAAGATAGTTTAAGGATAGTTTAAGGATATTTACAGAACCTTCAACCGCTACAAGCATGGAAAAACTGGACAAATGGAAGTTACAGTGCCCTTTCAGTACCTTTGTCAATGCCTTATTTTCTTTCTCGCATATTTATGTTTTTGAATTCTCATTACTTAGTGCTTGCAACGAAATAACCTATGCAACTTATAATTTATTGTAACTTTGACTGGTGACCATGATAGTGAAAATCACCACGCCAGATCGGGAATATGCATATGTTGTTCTGTGATGTGGCCTTATTCACAGTTTAGCGCTCACAGTACATGCAAATAGCCTTTTCGCACTCCTCATTCTGGAATTTCCACTTCAGTCCCCAGCGTTTAATTGCCTGTATTATTTTCACGAAATCCACTCCGCTTTCGGTCAGGTAATATTCGGATTTTGGAGGATTTGTTGAATGATCAACCTTCTTTTCAATTAAGCCCTCAGTTTCCAACTCTGTCAGCCTTTCGGAGAGAATTTTGGGGGTTATGTAGCCGAGTTTCCTTTTGAGTTCATTAAAGCGCTTTTCCTTTTTTTCCCCTTTATGCAACTCCAGAAGGATATGAATTGTCCATCTTTTCCCGATGATATTCATGGTCTTGTAGACTGTGCAGTCTTTCATAGTATAAACATAGAAACTGTCTAATATATAAATTAGTATCTCTAATATACTGATATCAAAAGAATACTAATATAAAATATGTTTTATAAAACAGATTTGTATTAATTTCCGATGAAAGTTTTCCTGTATCTGGCAAAACATAATGTCAGAACTTCTGGGAATCTAACTATGTAGTATATTTTGAAATTGTGGAGAGTCTGATAACCATGAAAGACAACTTACCGGAAAAAGGTGCAATCGTTCAGAGAGACCGTGAAACCTATGCAATCGCCCCCCATATTCCAGGAGGAATTGCGGACCCTAACACCCTCAGGAAGATAGCCGACGTTGCGGAAAAATATGGAGCCGCTGCCCTTAAGATGACTTCTGCCCAGAGGATTGCAATCGTGGGTCTGAAGGAGGAAGACCTTGATAATGCATGGGCTGATCTGGACATGAAACCCGGCGCAGCTGTAGGGCTTTGCGTAAGAAGTGTAAAGTTCTGTCCTGGGACTACTTTCTGCAAACAAGGAAAACAGGATGCAGTAGGCCTGGGTCTTAAACTGGATGAAAAATACCACGGAATGTCGATGCCTTCCAAGTTCAAGATGGCAGTTTCCGGTTGTCCAAACTCCTGCTCTGAGCCTGCCATTAAAGACATAGGGATAATGGGCACTGCAAAAGGATATACCCTGATGGTAGGAGGCGCCGCGGCTGCAAGTCCAAGACTTGCTGAGGTTGTTGCAAAAGAACTGTCAGAAGAGGAAGTCCTTGATGCAGTCGAGAGAATTGTTAATTTCTATAAAGACTCTGGCACAAAAAAGAGGCTTGGAAAGTTCATTGAAGGCATGGGCCTTGAGGATTTCAAAGCCCAGGTAGGTCTGTAAAATCAGATAAGTTTGAATGTAGCATTTACAGCTCTTAAATTGCGTTATTCAGTTTGAGTGCTTTCTGATCTGCCCCAATTCAAAGTTTTGTCTCTGTAAACTCTAACCAACTCTTAACCCACAGGACAATCCAGAGTTTCAGGGATTGAAATTCATAACACTTTCCAAAATAGCGGAAAACTTATACCGACCAGGCATATATGGGACGGGTCAGAATATAACATAGACGGACATCAGAATAACATACATAATATAAGTGTAATTAAAAAAATCCAGAATATTCTCATAAGCCTGGTCGGTATCAACACTAAGGCACAATGTTAAGGCATAATGCTAGGTTAAGACATAATGCCAGATTAAGACATAATGCTAAGTTAAAGCATAATGCTAGGTTAAAGCATAATGCTGAAAAATAAAAAACTATGGTCAAAAGGGGAGAATTAATGAAAGTTACCGAGATGAAATCCTCACCTGAAAAACCGAACCCTCACAATGTGAGTGTCCGGATGCTCTACAATACTGAACACGCGCAGGCAGTACATATAGAGCTTAAGCCTGGGGAAGCTTTAAAAAAGCACATGACTCCCACAGACGTCTTTTTCTACATTCTTGAAGGAAAAGGCATTGTTGAAATTGGGGACGAACAACAGGAAGTTAGCCGGGATATGCTAATTGAGAGCCCTGCAAAAATTCCCCACCGCCTTATGAACCCGGGAGATGAGATTTTCAGGGTGCTGGTCGTAAAAGCTCCGAGACAAACCGAAGCTACGCGCATGTTGTAAAGCGTAAAGCAAGTGTAAGGACGGCTTTTGAAACTAACGGTTTTTGAAGCGGTTCAATACGAGGCATAAATGGAAAAAAACGCAAAACCTACAAAAATTGCAGTCGTGCGCTGTGACATCGTCTCGGAAACCTGCCCGGGTGTAGGCTGCTTTAAGGCTTTCAACGAAAGAAAGTCACACTTTGAGGCCTACGACGAAAATACTCAGATGATAGCATTTTTCACATGCGGAGGCTGTTCGGGAAGGAGAGTGTACCGTCTGGTGAACACCCTCAAAAAGCATGGCCTTGATGCCGTACATCTCAGTTCCTGTATGCTTATGGAGGACACTTATCCTAAATGTCCTAACCTGGACAGTATAAAAAAGACGATTCAGGATGCAGGAATACAGGTTGTGGAAGGTACTCATCACTGAAGACAAATAACGATTCAAGACAAATAACGATTCAAGACAAATAACGATTCAAGACAATCCATCACCTAAGGCAGCTTTTGGTAAAAAGATTTATAGGCAAGAAATACATCAAAAGCCGACAGATAAACACGCAAATGGGGGAAATATGTCTACGGAAGAGAACAAAGCAATAGTTCGCCGATTCTTCGAAGAAGGCCCTTCTAAAGGAAACCCGAGTGATGCTGACGAGTTGCTGTCACCTGATTTCACTCTACATGTTCCTCTCCCTGCTTCCCCGGGAGTCAAGGGAATAAACGAAGTAATTACTGCATGCAGGGCAGCCTTCGAACACCTCAATGTTACAGTTGATGACATGATTGCCGAGGGTAATATTGTGGCTGCACGTTTTACAGCTCGCGGAGTACACAAAGGTAACTTCATGAATTTACCGGCTACAGGCAAGCCAATAACCATGACTGGTATAGAGATTTTCCGCATTAAGGACGGTAAGATCATTGAGCTGTGGGGTGAAGCTAACCTTCTTGGCCTGATGCAACAGCTAGGGATTGTTCCTGCGCCTGAAAATCAGGATTGAACGTCATCAGGTGCCGGTATCATTTACGTTTCTTGCATTTAAATTATGTTTCTTACATTTAAAACTTCATAACAAAAATAGAACTTACGAATGAGATAGGGTAATAAAATGAGCCATGATATAACTCGGGACCGGAATATCGAAGAAGATGAAAATTACGAAGGTGCAGACCTTGAGCTTCGGGACATTCCACTTCCAAACACAGGCAATATTCTCTACTCGATTTTAAACTCTTTAAACCATAATATTGCAAACTTTTATGCTTACACGAAGTTCAAAGACTATATCTCTGAAAAAACACTGGATATGGAACTGCTCCAGAGAAGCATGAGCATCCATAGAGATTTTTCAGCCCTGTTCCTTCACACTAGAGAAGAACTGGTACTCGTTTATCCCGATCTTCTGGAACAAGCCGAAAAGCTGTTGTTCAGAGGGAATACAGGCACGGACTTCATAAATTATACCCGCAAGCTGTGCAAATTAATAAATGACTATAAGAAAATGCTGTACAGGGAAGGGTATTTGCCGGAACTTTGAATGTAACTCTCACTCAAAGACATTTTATTCTGGAATTTCACTGCGTTTCACAATTAAAATATATTTTTAATTGGATGTTTCAATGGGGGTCAATTTAATGGTAAAACGAATGATAGTAAAAATTGACGAAAATAAATGCACAGGCTGCGGAAAATGTGTTGCACCCTGTGCCGAAGGTGCTATTAAAATCATTAACGGAAAAGCAAAGGTCGTATCCGAGGAACTCTGTGACGGTATGGGCTTTTGCCTCGGCATATGTCCCGAAGGCGCAATCTCAGTTGAAGAAAGATATACCGTCGAATTTAACCGGGAAAAAGCCGAAGCTCAGCCCCGGAAAAAAGATATCTCTATCCATTGCTTCACCTGTGGAGCAGGCGAAGATACCAGCTATCTCCTCCCACTCAGGCACAACATGCAGAGCCTCTGGGTCTGTACCCACTGCCTCCCAAAACTGATTCACGGTTAATCCAGTTATTTTAGAATTCAACCCTCTTGAACCATAGCGTAGCGAAAAGGGCTTCGTCCTCCCGAGACGGGACTCGGGATGAAAAGCCTATGGGTATGTACCCGCTGCCTTCCTAAATTGATTCACGGTTGATCAGGAATTTTATAATTCAGCCCTCTTGAGCGAAGCGAAAAGGGCACCGTCCTCCCGAGACGGGACTCGGGATGAAAAGCCTATGGGTATGTACCCGCTGCCTTCCTAAATTGATTCACGGTTGATCGGTTATTAAATATCTTCCATGCTGTATAGCCACCTATGGAACTCCTCATGTTTTTCGGGACCTGTTATTTCAGTTTCTACCGCTTCAAAGGTTTCCAGCAAATCTTTCTGGGCAGCCTGTAAGAGGCAGGCATCTGCGGGTAAAAAGATCCATTTTCTAATATTTGGAAATTATTTTTCAAAAAACTTTTAAGATTTCAGGAATTGAATCCTGTATGCAAAATAAAAGGCTTCTTCAGGACATAGGGCTGAGTGCTTATGAAGCAGCTGCATATCTGTCTCTCTTGAAACTCGGGATCTCCGAAGCAAATCTCGTTTACAGGGATGCAGACGTGCCCTATGGGAAGATATATACCGTTCTGGAATCGCTGGCAGGAAAAGGTTTTGTAGAAGTCCAGGCTTCAAGACCTAAAAAGTTCAGGGCGGTTGATCCTGAAATTGCCTTAAACTCATTTTTTGAAAAGCGAAAATCCGAGTTTGAAAAAGAAATAAGGGCCTTAAAGGGTTTTGTTGAAGAAGCAAAACAGGCCCTGAAAGCTATACCGGTTCAGAAACGAAAAGATGAGGTCTTCTGGACGACTGCCGTAACCGAGTCCGACATCAGAAAGTTTGCCGTTTCTACTTATGGAGAGATAAAAAAGTCAGTACTTGTAATTCCTCCTTTCTTTGGAATGCCCATCATTCCTAGCTTGCTGCCTGAAATCTTAAAAGCTATTGACCGTGGGGTTAAAATAAGGCTGCTGGCACCTCCTCGCTTTGCAGCTCTTTCTTCAGTGTTTTCAATGCAGGGAGAAGAGAATTTTGGAAAATTTAAAAAAGGCATAGAAGTGAGGCTTGTCCAGAGGAACTTTAACTCCTGCTTTGGCATCTTTGACGACAGTGTTGTGGTGCTGTTTCAACTCCATCCACAGGATAATGACCGCGTCCTTTCGGTTGTAAAAATCCGGGATACAGGGCTTGCAAAAAATATGAGTACGGAATTTGAACTCCTCTGGAATGAGGGAGAAGAGTTTGATTTTGAAGACGTAGCTGAAAGATAAGTTTTCCGTAGTCAAGGAACAGAATCTATTCACCAATTTGGAGTGAAAAATCAACCACGGAAACCGTGGAAAACACAGAATAAAGAAAAGGATAAGGAAAGAGGGAAGGATAAAGGAAAGAGGAAAGGGAAGGGTAAAGGAAAGAGGAAAGGATAAAGGAAAGAGGAAAGGAAAGGGTAAAGGAAATATGGACACAATTCTTCCGTGCTTTCCTTGTCTTCCGTGGCTATAAAGTAAATGCTTAAGTTGGGGACTACGAATTCTCAGGAATAGATAAATAACATATATACAGATACTATCATACTAATAACCAGTTGAATTATAGTAGGAGTTAACAAACATGGGAAAACATGGGGAAGAAAGTCATGAAAGACATCATGAAGGGCACAGAGAGCTTGAACACGAAGAGTTACTGGAAAGTATGAGCGAGAAACTAGGTTTTACCCCACACATTCTTGAGATCCTTGGAGAACTGGACAGCGAGTCGCTTAGAAAATATAATAGGTGCGACAAAAAATTACTGTCAGACGGCGCTCTACCTGCAAAGGTGAAAATCCTTATCGCGCTTGCTGTTGTTGCATCCAAGCAGTGTGAAAGGTGTACGGTTGTGCAGATGCAGAGTGCACTCAATAATGGGGCAACCAAAGAAGAAATAATGGAAGTTATGGATGTTATATTCATAACCTCAGGGGCACCTGCCGTAGCAGCTTGCAGGGATGCATTAAAACTACTAAAGTAAGATGTCTTTAATTTTATAGAAGACTTACATTTTTAATTTTACAAAGAATTTTTAGACGCCTGTAAGCCTGGATCTAACAGCTCGGGCTGAATTATGGTATTTATAAGACAGAAAAGCTGTAGAATTTACTAACAATATCTTTAAAATTCTCTATATTAAATTTTTTTCAAATTCATTTAGTTTAAGACGCTCTTGCGAAGAATCCATTATTAATTCCTCGGTTTTTTACTGGTATTTCGGAGTTTTCCGTCTTTCCTGAGAATTCCAGGCCCGGGCAACGGAAGCAATAGAATGTGAACTTTTCTCAGGCAGGATTGTCAGGTATCTCCAGCTACCACAATTACGCAGAGTTTCCGTAGCATTTTATCAGGTTAGTTGTTTGGACTGAATCATGTTCATCAGATTAGTCGTTGGATGGCATCATGTTCATCAGATTAGTCGTTGGATGGCATCATGTTCATCAGGTTAGTTGTAGGATGTATCACTTTCATCAGGATAGTTTTTGGACGGCATACTTTGATTTCCAGCACCTCACCAATCTCCCCGAAACATCCCGTAGTTTCTGTGGCTTTTTACAAGCATCCGTTTTCTCCCGGCATAATCTGTAGTAAGAACAGCCTGAAAAACCATCAGACAGCTCTCCAACCTCCTCCGACACCACAACCTCAAGCGACATATACCGTGCTGCATCCAGAAGAGCACGCGTATAAGGATGCAGAGGCCGGTCAAACACATCATTTCCCTCTTCAACAATCTCACCTGCATACATCACCAGTACCCGGTCCGAAATAGCCTTTGCTGCCTCAAGGTCGTGCGTAATAAACACCAGGCTGAGACCGCGTCTTTTCTGAATCTCTTTGAGCATCGTTACAATAAACGCCTGCACCGACACATCAAGCATCGAGGTCGCTTCGTCACAGACCAGCAACTCAGGCTCCAGAGCAAGCGCCCTGGCAATTACTATCCTCTGCAGTTCCCCTCCTGACAGCTCATGAGGGTATCGGGTCTTGTGCTCCGCAGAAAGCCCTACCTCTGCAAAAAGGGCATCTACATTTGCCGAAATCTCTTCTTTGGAAAAAACTCCGCAAATCACTAATGGCTCGGCAACCGACCGTTCAACCGTCCACCTCGGATCAACCACATCATCTGGGTTCTGGGGGATCAACTGGATTTTTCCCATAAACTTCCTGAGATTATTCCAGTTCATCCCTGTCAGTTTTGCCCCATCGAAAAACACTTCCCCTGAAACAGGCGCAAGTTGCTGGACAAGCATCTTTGCAAGCGTTGACTTTCCACACCCCGACTCCCCGACAATAGCTACCGTTTCACCCGGACAAACCTCAAGACCAACGCCATAGACGGCTGTTTTTTTAATAGTTTTGATCAGTCCTGATGTGTAAACGTAACGCAGGTTCTCTGCCTTAAGCATACATCCAGCACCTCACACATCTTCCGTTCATATCCACAACCGGCGGATTCTTCAGGCACCTGTCCATTTTATACGGGCATCGAGGATGAAACCTGCATCCTTCAGGCACCTCGATCATCGAAGGTGACAAGCCTGGAATTGGGTGCATACCACGCTCAGGCACCGCATCTAAAAGCGCCTGTGAATACGGATGCAAAGGTTCTTTGAAAAACACATCCTTTCCCGCAATCTCTATAATCTGCCCGCAATAGTTTACCGCGATTCTGTCTGACATCGCCCGGGCAAAACCTACATCATGCGTAATTAAAAGAAACGCACAGCCGTCCGAAGCAACCTTATGAAATATTGCTGCAATATTGCGCTTCTTAAGCACATCAATACCTTTTGTCGGTTCATCAGCGATAATAAGTTCAGGATCTGCAGCCGTTCCCATTGCAACCATCGCCCTTTGCAACATTCCGCCACTGTACTGGAACGGGTATTCCCTTTCCCGCACCTCAGGAGGGACGATATCAAAATACTTCAGAGCCCGGAATGTCCTGGCCTTTGAATCCTCTTTACTCATTCCAAGATGTGCCTGCATCGGCTCTGCAATCTGAGTGCCAACTCTTATTCCGGGATTCATCGCAAGATATGGATTCTGGGCAATTGATGCAACCGTTTTGCCGCGGACTTTTTGCATTTCCTTCTCGGAAAGAGCTGAAATTTCCGTACCGTCAAGTTCTACTTTCCCGGAAAACACCGCATTTGGAGGAAGCAACCGCATTATTGCCTGGCCAAGAATTGACTTGCCGCTACCTGACTCCCCAATCAGTGAAAAGATCTCGTGTTTGTTAATAGAAAATGTTGCATCATCAACCGCGTGAACTGTTCCCTGCCCGGTTGGGATTGTTACAGAAACACCGGATACTTTCAGTAATAAATCAGGCATATCAGAACCTCCCTTCAAGTTCAATATTTTTCATCTTCTGGTCAAGTGCATCCCGCAACCCGTCGCCGAAGTAGTTGAATGCAAGAACAGTTATCATTATAAAAAGCCCCGGGAAAAGCATCAGCCAGGGAGCAGTTGTGACATACGTACGGCCTGCATTCAGCATTGCACCCCATTCCGGTGTTGACGGCTGCACCCCAAGCCCAAGGAAACTTAAGCCGGCCGCTGCAAGAATCACATTTCCAATTCCAAGCGATGCCATAATCAAAACCGGAGAGATAATGTTTGGAAGAACATGCTTTATCATCACATAAGTGTTTGAAGCACCAACCCACCTGGATGCCCGAACGTAGCCTTTTGTCTTGACATCAAGTGTTGAACCGCGTGCAACTCTTGCAAATACCGTCCACTCGACAGCAATTAAAGCAAGCATCATGTTTTCCATCCCCTGTCCCAGAAACGCGGTAATTGCAAGTGCCAGAAACATCGACGGAAAAGCAAGGAAACTATCCGTTAACCGCATGATAACCTCATCCAGCCACCCGCCGTAATATCCTGCCAGAACGCCAAGTGTTATTCCTATTGCAAGCGAAACGCTGACAACCGCAAACCCGACGAAAAGGGATGCTCGCGCACCGTACATCACCATTGTCAGGATATCGCGGCCAAGGTTATCGGTACCGAACAGGTGGTCAGAAGACGGAGGAAGCAGACGGTTTTGCAAATCCTTTTCCGTGTAGTCATAAGGAGCTAAAACACCGGCAAACACAGCTATGAAGATAAGCCCGCAAAGAATCATCAGGGAAAAAGCAATCTGCCGGTTTTTAAGAAGTTTTATCATAGCGTATCTCCGGGTTTGCCCAAACGTAGACCAAATCTACAAAGAAGTTGACCAGAAGGAAAATGACAGCAACAAAGAGCACTGAACCCTGTACCATCATATAATCGTGGGAAAGAATTGAGTCCACCACAAGATTTCCAATACCCGACCATCCGAAAATTGTCTCAACAACAACCGAGCCGTTTAAGAGAAAACCAGTTGACAGACCGACCACCGTGATAACCGGAACAAGTGCGTTTTTCAATGCGTGCCTGATGACAACGATTTTTTCCGAAAGCCCTTTTCCGCGTGCGGTCTGGATGTACTCCTTTCCCATGACATCCAGCATGCTTGAACGGATCATCCGCATCATTACAGCCGCTGAACCTGTCCCAAGAACAACTGCTGGCAGAATCATGTAGCTGATGTCTGTCCCGTGTCCAAATCCGGATGCTGGGAGCCAGTGAATGATTACCGAGAAGAAAATTATCATCAGATAGGCTTGCCAGAAGTTCGGTATGGATACTCCGAGAAGAGCGCCAAAGCGGCAGGCGTCGTCAACAATAGTGTTATGTTTCAGAGCTGAGACTATGCCGAGAGGGATGGCGATAACAAGAGCAATTGCAAGAGCGAGAACGGAAAGTTTCAGCGTATTTTTGAATGCATTCAGAACAGTTTCAAACACCGGCTGTTCGCTCATATACGAGTAACCAAAGTCTCCGACAGCCGCACCTTTGATCCAGTTCAGATACTGGATGTAAAACGGCTGGTCAAGACCGTGGGCTATGCGGAAAGCCTCGACAGCTGCTTCATCATATCCACCCGAGGGACTCGTCATCATAATCTCTGCTGGGTCTCCTGGCGCGATGTAGATGAGTGAAAAACTCATGAATGAGGTAAATATGAGGACCGGGATGAGATACAGAGCCCGGCGGATGAAATACTCATTTAGCATTGCAGTGCCTCTGGAAAACTTCCCCTCTTCCTTGCAGAAATGAGATCCAGAAATTCCAGGTATGATGCCGAATATGATGCCGAATATGATGCCGAGTATGATGCCGAGTATGATGCCGAGTATGATGCCGAGTATGATGCCGAGTATGATGCCGAGTATGATGCCGAGTATGATGCTGCGTATTCTTTTGGATCACATTTCAGCAAAAACGAACAATATCTGTCATCTGCAATTTTGTATTCCATTTTTTATTCCTCAACATTTTATTCCGGTGGCCAGATATGGAACAGATAAATAGTCATAACCTTCCGGATCGCATCTTTTCATATACTCTGCATACTCGGGAAGAGATTTCCAGGAGACCTCAGAAAACCCATTATTTTCCATGATGTCTGTAATCATTTCAGGCGAGTTGCTGTCATAAAGCGGAAGATACTCAATTAATTCATCATGATTCCTTTCTTCCTGGTTGTAATTCCTGTTTGGAACGTATCCTGGCTGGAACCATTGGCCGTCAATTGCAAGAATCCTGCCCCCGGGTACCAGAACGCGGCAGCATTCACTAAAGAATTTATCATGGTCTGTGAGTGTCCAGAGAAGGTGCATGTTTACGATAACATCAAACGTATTGTTTTCAAAAGGCAGGTTTTCTCCATCACCTTCAACAAACTTAATTGACAGATTACGGTTCTTTGCCCCTTCTTTTGCACGTGCAAGCATCTCTTCTGAGATATCAAGAGCAGTGACATTGTGTTCCATTTCGGCAAAAACAAATGCCTGGATACCAGGCCCTGTTCCGATATCAAGGACATTGAGTTTTTTACCAGCTGGCAGCTTCTCTAAAAAGAGTTTTTGCATCAGGAGAATCTCTTCATCAAGGTGGTCACGATACATTTTCCGGTAATTTGGACTGATCTGATTCCAGTGTGCTGTAATTTTGTCTTTCATTTTTTAATCCCTCAGGCAAGTTCCATTTTCGTTGTAATGAACGTGTATTCATTTGGATAAATTTCAAAACCTTTGAGATTGGGGGAGAGTCCGTCAATTTCTTTCTTGTATGCTATACAGACCAGTACTGCATCATTCTGGACCTGTTCCTGAATCATGTCGTAGAGTTCTGCACGTTTTTCTTTGTCTGTCTCAGCCCTTGCTTCAAGAATCCACTTATCAACCTGAGGATTAGAATAGCGTAGCCATGTGGATGCGTAGGTTCCGTTTGAAAGGAAGTGGCTGGACACGAAATAGTCAGGATCTCCTACAGGTGCAACACCCCAGGAATAGAGTGCAAGGTCATAATTTCCGGCTACTGCATCAGCGCTAATTGAATTTGTTTCGGCAATTTTTATTGTAGTGGTGATGCCGATTTTTTCAAGCTGAGCGGCAATTACTTCTGCCATTGGCTGGTGTGCTGCCTGTTTTGTATAAGTCTGGATTTCAATTGTAAACGGCTTACCGTTGTAGTAGAGTTTGCCATCACTTCCCTGTTTAATTCCTGCCTCAGCAAAGAGTTTCAGAGCTTTTTCAGGGTTATAAGCGTAGGCTTCAATTTTGTCGTTCGCACTCCATGGCATGATGTCAGGGAATATTCCGATTGCTGGAGAGCCGGCAACACCTTCGAGGGCTGTGTCAACGATCTCCTGGCGATCAATTGCATAATTGAGTGCCTGACGAACTCTTACATCGTTGAATGGTGCTTTTCCTTCGTTAATGTACATGAAGTAGGTTCTAAGCGTTTCTCGGGATACGATATTAATATCAGGATTAGCTTCAAGAGTTGTGTACTCGCTTTGCAGGACATCTCTTGTAATGTCAACATCGCCTGATTTGAGCAGAAGAGTTCTTGCAGCGGCATCTTTGCTGTACTGGATAGCTATCCTGTCAATTTTTGGCGATCCGCCCCAGTAATCAGGATTCTTTACCAGTTCTATACTGGCACCAGGCTCAAATGAGATAAACTTGTATGGTCCTGTTCCAACCGGTTCTTTGTCGAGATCACTGGCTTTAGGACTTACAATTGACATGACGGTGTCTGTAAACATGAGAATCGTTGGCGCGTATGTTTCATTTGTTTCCACAACGATTGTGTAGTCATCGGTTTTGTAGACGTCTTTGATAAAAGAGTATTCTGCAGAACGGCTGTTTGATGGGTCAAGTACACGGTTAATGGAATAAATTACAGCGTCAGCATTCATTTTTGTTCCGTCATGGAAGGTTACATTCTTGCGGAGCTGAATTTCCCATTCGGTATCGTTTAACTGTTTATAGCCTGTTGCAAGTTCAGGCTGGAGACTCATATTTTCGTCGTAAGAGAAGAGCGTCTCATAGACTCCAATTCTTCGCATAGGCCAGCCTTCCCATGAAATGGAGGGATCAAGGCTTCCTCCTGTATCAGGGCCAGTCGTGAGAGCTACACGAAGAACTTTTTCTTCAGAACCCTCTGTCTGAGCACAACCCGAACAGATGACGACTGCAATAAAAAAGACTGCAGTGCAAGCAAATGATAACTTCACCCTTAACGCCATGTCAATACCTCTTATAGTCTAAAAAATTGTAATTATTCGGCTGGGTAATAATAGCATATCGTAACTATCCAGCCTAGATAAAACAATATCAATATTCATTTTTCACTTTACTGATTTTTCCGGAATGAAGAAACCTTGAAAATATCCGTTTCCAAACATAATCCTGTTATTTCAGAGATTGTTCACGGCATGTTGTTATCGTATGTCGTTGTCGTAAAAGGAGAGACCCATTATAACTCACTACAGAAGTTTTCTCCTCTGCAAATCTCTCCCCTGGGACATACATTTCTACAAATAACATCAAACCTGCTGTCTGCAAACGTTAGCTTTTCCTTGCGTCCTCCTGTAAATTTATGCAAATCCGATGTCCTTGGTGATGATTGTGTACTCGTTTGGATACATCACAAAGCCTTCAACATTCGAGGAAAGAGCATAAATTTCGTTGGCATAGAATACGGGCAGTACTGGTGCATCTTCCTGAATATGTTCCTGGACCTTATCATATAGTTCGGCCCGTTTCTCTGTGTCAGATTCGTTTCTTGCTTCGAGAATCCATTCGTCTACCTGAGGGTTTGAATAGCGGAGCCAGCCTGATGCATAGCTTCCGGTAGATAGGAAATGGGTTGAAAGGAAGTAATCGGGATCTCCGATCGGGGCCGTGTTCCATGCACTGAGGGAGAAATCATATGTCCCTGCAAGAGCGTTTTCTTTAAGTGCGGCACTTTCCAGAATTGTGACCTTTGAGGTGATGCCAATGTCTTCCAGCTCTGAGGCGATTACTTCCGCACTCGGCTGAAGAGCTGCACGTTTTGTGTAGGTCTGGATTTCAACGGTGAAGGGTTTCCCGTTGTAGTACAGCTTACCATCTGTGCCTTTCGTGATTCCTGCTTCTTCGAAGAGTTCCAGAGCTTTTTCAGGGTTATATTCGTAGGATTTAATCCGGTCGTTTGCGTTCCATGGCATGATATTTGTGAATACCCCCGTTGCCGGGATACCGGAGACTCCTTCAAGCGCTGTATCTACGATTTCCTGGCGGTTGATCGCATAAGAGAGGCCCTGGCGGACTCTGGTGTCGTTGAATGGGGCTTTGCCACCATTTACATAAAGGAAGTACGTGCGCAGGGTTTCTCTGGAAGTGACGTTTATATCAGAATTATTCTTAAGTGCTGAATACTCGCTCTGGAGTGGATCTCTGGCAATGTCTACATCTCCTGATTTTATCAGCATGGTTCTGGCCGTGCTGTCTTTATTATACTGTATGAGTACGCGGTCAACTTTTGCTTCCCCACCCCAGTAATCAGGATTCTTTTCGAGTTCAAGGCTTGTACCCGGTTCGAAGGACACAAACTTGAAAGGTCCGGTCCCAACAGGTTCGGTGTCAAGGTTTTCTGCTTTTGGACTTACAATAGACATGATAGGGTCTACAAGGGATGAAATTAATGGAGCGCAAGTGCCATTGGTTTCAATAACAATGGTGTAATCCCCGGTTTTTTGTACATCTTTGATGAAGGAGTACTCGGATGATCTGCTGTTTGACGGGTCAAGCACTCTGTTCAGCGAAAAGAGAACCGCATCAGCATCCATTTTTGTCCCATCATGGAAGGTTACACCCTTACGGAGCTGAATTTCCCATTCGGTATCGTTTAACTGTTTATAGCCTGTTGCAAGTTTGGGCATGAGGTTCATGTCTGCATCATAATAAAACAGGGTTTCATAGATGCCTGCCTGATGAACATACCAACCTGTCCAGCCGTTGGCAGGGTCAAGACTGCCGCCAGTATCAGGCCCTTCGTTAAAAACTACACGAAGAACTTTTTCTTTAGACGCCTCTTCAGTATTATCAACACATCCTGCACAGAGCAGTGCTACAATCAGAATAACGGCAATAGCAGGGACGGAGAGTTTTATTTTCAGTTTATTAAATTTCACTATTAACACCAATATACATAAATATTTAATAAATTATTAACACTATTTTTAACTAAGTTATGTATAATGTATATTTAAGGTGTGTGATTTTATTCTATAGTTATGTAGATGATTTGATAAAATTCCGAGTTTTTTGAAATAGGAACTTTCCAATAAGCTGTATCAGTGATTGGACAGCTACTCTGTCGTCGGGTTTAATCAGACCATCATTTTGAGAAGTACTGAGTGTAATTTGTGAGATTCAGAGAGTCACTGTCAAAGCCGAGATAAAAGCACAAAAAATTAGAAGGTTTTTATTCGCTCTTAATTCCAGAAATCATGTATCGATTAGTTGATGAGCTGATTTTTCGGTACCATGTCAACTCTTTTTTCTGATATTCCTGAATTTTTGAGAGATCATGAACATAAATATTAGAAAGACCTGCACTGGAAAAATATACCTTTGCCTTTTCCTGCGTAACTCCCCCCATATTTGGAAGAGCCTTCTCCACCGAATCAATATAATGATACTTTTCCTTTCGCAGCTTTGGTGTGAATAATTTTTCTAATGTATAAGTCATCTCTCTCCCGAGCTTTGCAGACAACGTCCCGTTATCCCAGCATCCTTCAATAACAATAACAAAACCCCCGGGTTTGATAACGCGTTTCCAATCTAAGAGAGCTTTTTCAGGATGCGGCAGAGTCCAGAGTAGATGACGGTTTACAACAACATCAAAAGTATTGTCCTCAAATTGTGTCTGTTCAGCATCCCCGATTTCAAATGTCATTGAAAGCCCGCACTCCTTTGCTTTTTCTCGCCCGATGCTCATCATATTTTCTGAAAGATCGATTCCCTTGACACGATGCCCCATCTCGGAAAGAACTAATCCCATTGCACCGGTCCCGCACCCAACATCCAGAACATCCAGAGGTCTGTCAGGCAGCCTGACGGAAAAAGCTTCTTTCCACAATTCTCTTTCTCCATATGTTTTCATCCCATGGTTTACGTGACAGTCATAATTCCAGGCTCCTTCATCCCAGTACTCTCTGATCTCTTTTTTTAATGTAGCATCCTCCATCTAACTCACCTTTACATTTTACTCAGAATCCCATACAGAATATATATAAGTTATTTGCTATTTATCTTATTAAAATTATGAAATAAAGAGTATAAATAATAATTTATTGCTAATTATACTGATTTAAATACATAATCTTTATAAATAATAATACTAATTAATAATTTATTCTTACCCGATAAATGTAATTTTATGAAAAAAGATGTAAAAATTACAAACTGTCATACCGGCTCTCATAATATCAATTATCGTTACGCAATCATTACGAGGGCAATTTATGACGAGGTTCAGACTTTATGACGAGGTTCAGGCAGTTATTCAGGATGAGATGCCGTTAATCCAAATTAATTATGTTACAAACACTTTCGCTCTGGATAACAATGCTGTTCCAATAGAAACAGTGTTTAATATAATTTTATTTGAGGAATCGAAAATGAATGAAATATTAGAAATGAAAGATAAATTAGAAATGAAAGATAAAATTTTAGAATACTGGGACTACAGAAGTTCTGATTATCACACAGAATATGCCAAATGTATGGACGAGGAAATTGAGATTTGGAAATCTGTTTTTTCAGAAATTCTGCTAACGGATGAAAAAATCCGGGCAGTAGAAGTTGGAACAGGTCCTGGGCTTCTGGCAATCTCTCTTGCCGCAATGGGACATGATGTAACTGGTGTTGATTTGTCAGAAAATATGCTTGAAAAAGCAGCGAAAAATGCCAAAGAAAAAGGTGTAGATGTTTTGTTAGTACAGGGAGATGCAGAAAAAATTCCTCTAAATGATGGAGAGTATGATTTCGTTTTGAGCAAGTATCTTCTCTGGACTCTACCCCAACCGGATAAATTTATGGCTGAGTGTTGCCGGCTTTTAAAAGACGGTGGCCTTATGATGATAGTTGATGGCTTGTGGTTCCAGAACCCTGATGGGACAGAAAAGAAAAGCAGTCGTTATGAAAAGTTTAATGAATTGTATTCTGATGTTAAGCCGAATCTGCCTCTTGCGAAAAACAATACACCTGAGAGGATAACTGCCCTTGCACAATCTCATGGGTTTGATGCTGTTTCATGGAGGTTTTTGGAAGATTATGATGCGTTCTTGGAACGAAATGATCCTTCTGGTCATGCCTCAAGTTATATCCAGCCTCCGCATATGGTTCTTGCAAAAAAAAGAAGTCATAATTGATTAATCTTTTTTACTCTTCGTAGTTTTGTGTTATCAAGTTGTGCACTTAAGGCATTAAACACCTTCAGAGGACGTTATTACTTATCTTTTTTTATCTGACGATTCTTATCCGCACAAAACCGCGAAGATCCGAATCTCAATTTCCAGGAAAGTCAACAAAAAATTTACTTTAATTTATACTTTAGCTATGCTTTCACAGATTCACACAGAGTGTAGGTTATGAAGAAAAATATTTCAAAATCACAGGAAATCACCCGGGCTTTCGTAATGTCAGTTGTTGTACTTGCTGTAATTTTATGTGTCGGATGCGTACAAAGCGAAAATTCGGAAGAAAAGAATCTACGTATTGTTTTACACAGTGGCCCAGACACTGGTGGAAGCCTTGATCCTGCATATAAATGGGAAGGGTGGTATACCCGGCAGACAGGAATTTATGAAACACTGTTCTACTATGATACCGAGATGAGGCTCCAGCCTGAACTTGCAACAGGCTATAAACAGTTAAACGATACCGAATGGGAAATTCAGCTCCGCAAGGGTGTAACCTTCCATGATGGGACAAAAATGGATGCTGATGCAGTCATTTATTCCATTAACCGTGTACTTGACCCATCAAACAGCCGTTCTGTCGAATACTCATTTTTGGACAGCGTTTACAAAACCGGAGAATATACGGTTGTAATTAAGACAAAAGAGCCATATGCTCCGGCAATATCTGCATTTGCCGATCCGGTTATGTCAATTGTAAGTTCAAACGCAGAAAACCTGGATACCAAACCGGTTGGGACAGGCCCCTTTAAGTTTGTCTCATTTGAATCTGGAGCCAGTATGGATCTGGAAAAGAATCCAGATTACTGGGGTGGAGAACCCAAAATTGATACTGTTTCTGTACTCTTCAACTCAGATGGGGCTGCAAGATCGCTTATGATTATGTCAAAGGATGTCGATATTTCAAGAGATTTCCAGCGCAGTGACTATGCAACCCTTGCTGCAAATCCTGATGTCCAGATTGTATCCCAGGCAGGCCTTCGTACCTTCTTCCTGTATGTGAATGGCAATAAAGCACCATTCAATGACACCAGAGTCCGCCAGGCACTTAGTTATGTGCTTAACCGTCAGGAAATTGTCGATACAGCTTTAGAAGGAATCGGAGGGGTACCGGCTACTGGTATATTCTCAGGCTCGCTTCCATGGAATGCAAATGACCAACTTGCAACCTGTGATAACGACCAGAAAAAGGCACTTGAGTTATTTTCAGAGGCAGGAATCACAAAGGGTTCAGATGGGAAAATGTATTACAACGGTGAACCTTTTTCAATTGAACTTCTGATTTATACCAAACGTTCTGCAAATCTTCCTACCGCTGAAGTAATAGTTTCACAATTAGAAAATTTTGGAATTAAATCAACAATTAGAGTTGTCGATTCCAGTACTATCCCATCTGAATGTAGTACTGGAAATTATGATCTCTCTTTGACAGATTGGGTTACAGCACCAAGCGGAGATCCTGACTATTTCCTTTCGCTTCACTATCTTTCAACAGGTTCCTATGCTGCATGGACTGGTTACTCCAATACCAAAGTTGACGAGTTGATTCTCAAGGCCAGGACGACATTTGATGCGGATGAAAGGTATAAACTCTATGACCAGGTCCAGGTATTGACTCAAAATGATATGCCATTAATTCCGATTTTCTATGGTACAGATGTTTTTGCTCTCAGTTCCAATGTAACCGGATTTGAGATATATCCAAATGAGCTGACGGTTCTGACATCAAAGATCGACCTTAAGTGAACGTGTTCAATAGAGACAGTTGCCCGGGTTTATTTCATTAACCCAGGCAATTGCTGCTCTACAGAGGTAATATATCAAAAGAACTAAAATTCATCCAGGAAGGGATTACCATTAATACAACTTTTTTTGCCTGTTTCTGCGATGTGACATCGGTTTCAATGATGCAGGAACTTCTCCCCGGAAACGTCGCTTTCGCATCAGGACTTATTCTCGGGCTTTGTGGGCGTTGAAGGAGTAGGAGCTTCGATTATTGGATAGGCTGCTGATATCATGGGATCGCTTTCGGATGCAATGTTTCTGTTGATTACTCCTACGATATTATGTCCCATTCTTGCATTGTTTGTCCGGTATCCAGCAGGGAATTAAAAATTACAACTCACAATAATCAAAGTTGAGCTGGCGCATCCCGCTGCAAGCTAGCGTGGCATTCAACTGAAATAACTATTTATCCGGATAACATTTCTAAAAATACTACCATATATACAGGTGTTAAGACACTTTTCCATACGCGGTTGAACCTATAAAATATCTAACACCGGAACTGACAGTACCTAAATAGACTTTAAAATCGCAGAACTAGTGGGGTATCACATAAAAAGTGAACTTTATTCAAATGAAACTTAAATTTTTGTATAATCTGCAGTACTGTAATTTATTCTCCGTATATGTCAGTACAAAATTATCTATATATAGAAAAAGAGTGAATTGTAAATTTATAAGTTATAATATATTGAAATAACTTATCATACTAACATAAATCGTGTTATTATAAAATTAAGTTTTTGAAATTTAGTAATTAAACTCTATTATCGTCCCAGTGTATATAGTTAGGAGAAACTGCGAAATGGCAACTGTTATGCCCCAAAGAAACAACGTCATAGCGTTTGTGCCAGCTCATAATGAAGAGAATATAATTCGCTCGACCATAGAGTCAATTCTTACTCAAACTGTCAATGTCGATGTTCTTGTAATTAGTGATAATAGCACAGATAATACTGTAAGTATAGTAAGAAGTATGGCTGCCACCAATAGTCGGGTAAGTTTGATAGAAACTGTTGGAAATAAATATAAAAAATCTGGGGCATTGAACGCTGCATATCAAAATGTAGATCTCGATTCTTATGATTATGTGTTGTCAGTAGATGGCGATACAGTTCTGGCTCCCGATCTTGTTGAACAAGCATTAGTTGAATTTAAGCTTGACCCTCTGCTTGGTGCCGTGTGCTCTCGTGCCGGTGTAGTCAAACAGGAAACTAACGGATTTTTTGAAAAGCTAGTATATCACTGGCAGTATGTCGAATATGCAGAGTTCGACAGAAGCCGAGTTAGTCAAGATAGAGGCATTAAAGTTGCTCATGGAATGTGCACGGCATATAAAGTAGAAGCAATAAAAGCAGTCATGGCAAGGCGTATAGCTACTGGAAAACTCGATTGTGCTGTGTACGATGTGCATAACATTACCGAGGATTATGAGTTGACGGTGACCTTAAAAGAACTTGGTTATCATATTGCTGCCGGTTTTGGCATGTATGCCTGGACAGATGTCCCACTAAAACTAAAAGAGTTATGGAAACAACGGGTTCGCTGGCTTCGTGGCGGGCTTGATACACTGTGGGAGCATGGGTGGAATAAAAGCACCAGAAAAGACATCCTGAACGCTGGATTCTTCTGGATTATGCTTTCTTTCCAGATTATTCTGCTATATTATGCTCTGTATGACATAGTTAGGGGTGTTTATCTGCCCAATAGAGTGTTCATTCTGGTAATGAGTATAATGTACATAGACTGTGTTTACACACTTCGATATGTGCAAAATCCAAGTAAATGGGACTATCTTGTAAGAATGACATTTATTCCACAGCTATTTTATGCGTGGTTTACTATCGCCCAGCTAGTCTATGCATACTACTTGTTCCTCTTTAGACCGAATCAGGATTGGTAATATATGTTATGGATAAAGTACTTGCAAATGTTCATTTCCGTACTGATTCTGGCTGGCGTTTTTATAAAATTGTCAAGTGATGCGTATAAAACAAGAAGTTTACAGAAAAACAGGAATGGAATATTAAAATCAAACTGGAAAATACCTGACGAAATGATTCAAAAAGCAGATTTTAAATTTGACAAATCTGAAGTGCTGTTCATCGACAAATAGAGAATCAACAAAACTATATAGTTTATAATAGGTTTACTGATTCTTGTCTTTTGCTTCAGCAAATTTTAATAACGTAGCTTCTACGACTTGCGAAGCTTAGTTTTTCATTTTGTGATTGCGAGGAAGGTACTGTCAGGTTAAACTTGCCTTTCAAAGATGTGTGATTTTACGTATCTAGAGACTTTGTTTGTGTATGCCTAATAAAAGAATAGTCCTTACGGTAACGATTTTGTTAGGATGACAGGTATTTCTTTAACAAAATTTTTGAAAGATTTTAGTTTTCGTACCTGTAGCTTTATTTTTTCTAGAATCAAAGTTGCGCTGGCGCACCCCGCTGCAAGTAACGGGTATGTTCGCGCCACCGTTTCAAATTCGACTGAATAAAAGAACACGCAAATTATGCATATAAAAGACCTTCTGAACAGTTCAAGCCTGCTTGAGAAATACCTTGGCAAGAAAGTCATGTTTCCGGAAGTAGGAGAACTAAAATTAGCTGTCGGCTTGGCTTTTGATCTTACTGCCAGGCGAAGTGAAACCAACTACAAAAGACCGGGGGATTAGCCCTTCTTTTTTTTCAAGAGGCTGAAAACAAACACGCAAAAGACATTATGCCATTCAGCTGTCTGGCAATCCAAGCCCTGTATTACTTCTTGCTGAACTTCCACCCTCCATAAAGACAGATCAGACTTTCAAATAATAAAAAACCTGGAGTAGAGATATTTTTGCTCGAATCGTTTTCACCTGGGCTATTGCCATTATCAGATTCAGAATTATTATTGTTTGAATTATTGAATTCAACAGCTTTTTTCTCTTCAGATGACGAGAATTCAGTTTCTTCGACTCCTATATCTTCAGTTGCATTGGAAGCTGTCCTTGTGCTTTGACCAGTCATATTAGTATATATAATAGGCCCAATGGCAACTCCAGTAGGATAGTTTATAGTATATTTTCCTGAATTCACAGTTGCTATAACTTTGTTTGTAGCTGTGTCAATTACGGATACATTGTCGCTTTCGGCATTTGTCACATATACCTTTTTTCCGTCCGGTGTGATTGCAACTCCTAAAGGAGTAATTCCTACATGAACTGTGGCTGTAACAGTGTTAGTTACTGTGTCAATTACAGAAACAGTGTTACCGGGGTCATTGTAGTTACCGGAGTTTGTCACATATGCCTTTTTTCCATCAGGACTGACTGCAATATCACTTGGGCTATTTCCTACGGATACGGTGGCCGTAACATTGTCTGTAGCTGTGTCGATTACAGAAACTGTGTTGCTGTCTAAATTAGTCACGTACACCTTATTTCCGTCAGGAGCAAACGCAACTTCATAAGGACTATTTTCTACAGATATAGTGGTTATAACTTTGTTTGTAATCGCGTCAATTACAGAAATAGTATTGTTGAAAGGGTTCGTAGCATAGATTTTTTTTTCGTCAGGACTAATGACAACATTACGAGTAATCATCCCCACATTAATCTGTGCCATTAAAGTATTTGTAGATGTGTCAATTAAAGAGATATTGGTGCCATCACGGTCCGTCACATAAACTTTTGTTCCTGCAGGGTTGACTGCAACTTGCATAGGATAACCTCCTACATCCACTGTGGCACTAACCTTATTCGTCGCTGTATCAATTACAGAGACAGTAGCAGTGGAGATCCCTGGGGTTACCACATATACCTTTGTTCCTACAGGGTTGACTGCAATATCTCTAGGCCAGCCTTCTACAGGCACAACGGCTTTAAGATTGTTAGTTGCTGTGTCAATTACAAAGATAGTTTCGGTGGCGATTCCCGGACTCGTAACATATGCAAATGGAGCTGCACCTGTGATACCCACCAGTATTAAAATCGCAAGTGCAGTTATTCCAAAAGCTCTTATGAGGGTACCTTCTCTGCGTGCTTTATTAGACATTCTAACAGATGAGAGTGGAACAAAAAAATTGTTAAGGAGTGTTATTAATATAGTTTTACTTTTTTTCATCTTTCAATCCCCTAAGCGATATTTATCTTTTATACCAATGCTATTATAAAAAAATAGTACTTGTGGTATTTTTTTAATATGTATATTAATATATAGTCATTTACACAAGTTTTTAACAAATATATTAAAATAAAGAAAGCTTTGATAAACTCGCTTTCTGGTTATTTATATAAAATGTATATTCAATCTTTGAAATCAGAAATTTATCGAATTATCTTAGAAGATTTCAGCGCACATATATACGCTTTTTTTCTTTACTGGAGCCCAATTCAATTTTTGGTGTACCATTCGAGCCTTCAGGCATTGGATCGTTAATATAAATATAGAAATATCCGTTTTGAATTAAGTATCCGTTACAAACTCGAAAATGATTTGGATTGGTAAGCATACTGAAAAAAGGTCTCCTCTTGTCAATTTCTGTAACAATTTCCGAATTAGTCATACTATTATCTATAGTTCCCGTTTTTCCCCATTTGTTTTTAGCCCATTTTACTATGTCAGCAGATGAGAGTCCAGACTCGGGTTCCGGATCTTTCCAGGGGAAATTGTAATATATAGACTTTTGCGTTGGAGTTGGATATCCATAGTATAAAGAAATCATTTGAATACATGCTGGACCACACCAATACTCATTTTGTTGCCCACGAAGAGGAACACCAAGTTTTTTACTTGTTGAAGCCATTACCTCCATATCGCCACTTATTTTTTTAATATCTTCTTCAGTGACTGCCGTATTAACATCAACTCCTTTATCGACTGCTGCTTGTTCTATAAATTTTGTGAGCTGATCACTTTTCTTCCATTCCTTTAAATTTTCTTCAACTCCATTCTCCAATTTCATTTCATGCATTGACCAAACCCCAAGCTCGGTTTCAGTTTCAGGTTTATCTTCTACCTCTTCAAGGGTATATGCATCTACAAATATCCGATGTTCAACTCCAGTGGTCTTATCTTTTATAACGGTCATTGCCCCTATGCTTGGGTAGCTGTATACAACCAAATTGGTTGATTTGATTTCTCCAGTTGGATAATTTTTCTTGGCAATTTCTTTTGACTTTTTCATGGCTTCTGAAGCTTTATAAGGTATAGGATCAAATGCAATGTCATTGAATGAATTTCCCAGCGTTTTATTGGCATAAATGTCAATTGTACCTATCAATTTTTTTTCTTTATATACTGAAAATTGATAAAATAATTTCTGACCATTTATGTCATAAAGCTCAATTGGTTTGGGATCAATAGATGCTTCTGTCCAGTTTTCAAAGCCTGGTGCATCGGCTGCTATAAAACTTATCATTTGTGCATTTGCGTGCTCAAAGGCTTTCTCTGCAGTTACAGAATAATTATCCTCTTTCTGTGCACTCGACTTTGTTCCAAAATCCAGTGATTTTTGCATTTTTGATCGAAAATCTGAATTAGCAAGAAGAATTCAGTTGGCTCTTCGCTGTTTTGTATGGGCTGAAAATGATTGCTTAGTTAAAAAGTAGCTAGACTAAAAAGAGAGACATCAAGCTTGAATGTGATTTTCAACAACAAACGTTTCTATATTTTAAAGATGTTGCTTTAACATTTAAGAGGCAAATGGTTATTTATCCACTCAGAACAGCGAAGAACCATCCCGTTTTTCTCAAAATCGATATTCGCTATCTAAAGATTTGAATCACTAAGTTGTATTACACGGATGATGACCATTTACAAAATCTAGTGATTTTGAATTTTACATTCATCACTAGATTTTGGTACTGAGTCGTGCACTCACAGCTGGTATCAACGCCATAACCAGCATTGTCAAAAGAAGTATTCCTATTCCAATTTTATTCTTAACCATTTATTTCACTCCTAGATTTTTCCCTAGGAGGCGGAATCAGGCAAGCTTAAATACAGACAAAGCTAACATAATAACTGCCTCTTAGGGCATCTTTTATGGAGTTCGTATGAACCGGGAAAGTACATTTGAACTCCATAAACTTCTCTTTCTTAACTCTTTATAACTTTTCCGGCCAATTTCTCTAACTGTGTGATTCTTAAACGAATTTTGAGTCTGGATTACTTTCCAATATTTTTATTGTTTAATGATTTGGCCATAAATTATTTATTTGAGTATTATGCCTCAACTCATATTCAAACATACATATAAAAGAAAAGATTAGTTAATTTTAGAATAAATAAGTTTTATTCAAGTTAATGAAAAATAAATATAGTCTTTTTTGTTTATAAATTATCCAATTCTGATTATATTAGTGTAATCAATTAAAGAGTTCGAAGGACGGGAACTTACCGTTATTGTGAGTTTACGGAATTGATCCTTCTTTTTTCCTAAAAAAGAGAGTAAAAAAGTGAAAAAGAAAAAATAAGGTAAAAAAGGTAAAATAAGGTAAAATAGGGTAAAAAGGATGCTATTAAGGATAATATCTACAAACCCATATCTAAGCAAGATCATATCTACAAAAAGACGAAATTTACATAAACGCTGGCGGAAAGGACGTCTGAATTGACGGCCGCCGGCAGATTCCTCATAAATTTATACTGAGGAAAACAATATATTCTAAAGTAAAGAAGTGAAAAGGAATTTGCAAGACCGGGTACAGAATGTTTCTGTAGCCTGTCTCTATTTCTCGATTATCCTTCGAGTACGATTTCGATATTGATATCTTTAGGAACCTGGATTCTCATAAGCTGGCGAAGTGCCCTTTCATCGGCTGCGATATCGATGAGACGCTTGTGTACACGCATCTCCCAGTGGTCCCAGGTTGCAGTTCCGTCTCCGCTTGGGCTTTTTCTTGTGGGAACTACAAGTTTCTTTGTGGGTAGCGGAACAGGTCCTGAAATATTAACTCCTGTTCTTTCCGCAATGGATTTTACCTGATTGCAGACTCCGTCCAGATCTTTGGGGCTGATGCCTGACAATCTTATTCTAGCTTTCTGCATACCTTTTTTCTCCTTAAAAAATGAAAAAGGAGAGTGTTATTTCTGCTTAACACTCATGCACATGCCTGCGGCAATTGTCATACCCATATCACGGATAGCGAACCTGCCGAGCTGTGGAATTTCTTTTACTGGCTCAATTACCATCGGCTTTGTTGGTTTGATGGTAACGATTGCTGCATCTCCGGCCTTAAGGAAGGTCGGGTTTTCTTCCTTTACCTGCCCGGTCTTCGGGTCCAGCTTCTTGTTAAGCTCGATCAGCTGGCATGCGATCTGGGAAGTGTGGGCGTGGAAAACAGGGGTATATCCGGCAGTGATTGCGGATGGGTGCTGCAGAACGACAATCTGTCCTACAAACGTATCAGCTACTTTTGGTGGGTTGTCAACATGGCCACAAACATCTCCTCTGCGGACATCGGCCTTGCCGATACCACGAACGTTCCAGCCGATGTTATCTCCTGGAAGGGCCTGTGGAATTTCTTCATGGTGCATCTCAATGGATTTTACTTCACCAGTTGCTCCGCCTGGCATGAAAACGACCTTGTCGCCCTTCTTCATGGTACCGGTTTCGACTCTGCCTACAGGCACAGTTCCAATACCGGAGATTGTGTATGCATCTTCCACAGGGATCCTGAGAGGGAGAGTGGATGGTTTTTCAGGCTGTTTGAGGTTGTCGAGGGCTTCCATCATGGTTAAGCCCTTGTACCAGGGAGTCTTATCACTGTGTTTTACGACATTATCCCCGTTGAATGCAGAGATAGGAATGAAGGGAATTTCAGCTGGCTTGAACCCGATCATCTTAAGGATACCGGATACCTGTTCCACGACTTCCTTGTATCTTTTCTCGCTGTAGTCTGAAGCATCCATCTTGTTGATTGCAACAATAAGCTGGTTGATACCGAGAGTTCTGGAAAGGAAGATGTGTTCCTTAGTCTGGGCCATTACACCATCAGGGGCTGCAACGACAAGGACAGCGGCGTCAGCCTGGGAAGCGCCTGTGATCATGTTCTTTACGAAGTCACGGTGGCCTGGACAGTCTACCACTGTGAAGTAGAACTTATCTGTGTCGAATCTCTTGTGAGCGATGTCGATTGTTATACCTCTTTCACGCTCTTCCTTAAGAGAGTCCATAACCCATGCGAAGGCGAAGGATTCCTTACCCTTCTGCTTTGCTTCTTCCTTATACTTCTCGATAATGTGTGCAGGTACAGCTCCTGCGTCATACATTAAGCGTCCGACGAATGTTGATTTTCCATGGTCAATGTGACCAATCACTGCTAAGTTCATGTGCGGTTTGTCTGCTGCCATATTATAATTCTCCTGTAATTCTGGATGAGTTTCATTCGTATATCAAATATTTACTATATTAAGATTAGGGCGGATCTCAATACTGATTCATCTTTTCTATATTCTTTTGTCCGATCAATATTGTTAGTTTTCTCTTTCCGGATACTCTCTTGAACCGCCACTTGGTAAATTTCCAGTAGTCTGGACTGCTTTCCCCAATATAGGCATACCTTATTTTAAAGTTTTCCGATTGGCCGTATTCCCAAACCAATAGGGATACTCTTCCCTTCCAGATCAGTCCGGGTACTCTTGTCTATCCTTTTCGAGGACAGATATATCCATAAAATATTAAGGAAAAGCGGAAAAGATTCCGCTTACATTGAAAGGAAGTCAGAAGCTTTGGGCAATTCTTTCTTCAGGCCCTTCCTTTCTCTGATCTGACCCACAATTTCATTCTGAATACTGGTAGGCACAGTGTCAAAGCCTCCGAATTCGGTGCTCCACATGGCACGTCCTTCAGTTGCAGACCTGATCTCACCTGCAAATCCGAACATCTCAGCTACAGGCACTCTGGCCTCAATAATTGCCAGGTCTCCTTCCGTACTCATGTTAAGAATAATTCCACGGCGGCCCTGCAGTTCCTTTGTTGCACCACCCATTAAAAGCTGGGGCACCTGAACAAAAACCTTCTGATAAGGTTCGAGCAGAGTGTCGTCTGCCGTAAGCATGCCTGCCTGAATAGCCTGCCTTGAAGCTGGAATGACCTGAGCCGGACCTCTGTGAATTGCGTCTTCGTGAAGCTTTGCATCTACAAGCACACATTTCACGTTTGCTACAGGTTCCCTTGTAAGCGGGCCTGCACGCATGACTTCCTCAAACCCATCAAGTATGAGTTCCATTGTCTCATTCAGGTACTGGATACCTTTGGTCATATCAATAAAGATATTGGAATTGAAGATCCCGACAATGCCTTTTGCTTCTTCTTTCTCCATTCCGAGATCGATAAGCTTCTGCCTGCGTTCAAGTTCAGGCAGATTCATATGGATATCACCGGACTTGATAGCATTGACAATCTCAAGGTCAAGGGGTTCCACATAGATATAGAACCTGTTGTGCCTGTTTGGAGACTTTCCTTCCATAGGTTCGATCTTTTTCTTAATGGTTTCCCTATAAACGACAATTGGCTTGCTTGTGGTGATTTCCACATTCTTGTCTCTTTCGATCCTGTGGGCAATAACCTCAAGGTGAAGTTCTCCCATACCTGCCATCAGGTGTTCCCCGGTTTCCTCATCAAGAGTGATCTGAAGGGTTGGGTCTTCCTTTGCAACCTGTCTGAGCACTTCAATCAATTTAGGCAGGTCTTTGGTATGCTTTGCTTCCACAGCCACAGTCACTACAGGTTCACTCACGTGCCTGATGCTTTCGAAAGGTGCCATTCCATCAAGGGTTGTTACTGTGGACCCTACGATTGCTTCTTTTAAGCCGGTAACTGCAGCAATGTTTCCTGCAGGAATCTTGTCCACCTCAAGCCTTTCCGGACCCATGAAGATACTGACCTGCTGGACTCTGCTTTTCTTTGCAGTCCCTGAGGTAAAGACCTCCATACCACGGCTAAAAGAACCGCTAAACAGCCTTCCTGTTGCAACTTCACCTGCGTGGGGGTCAACTGAAATGTCAGTTACCATGAACGCAAGGTCTCCGTCTGCATTTGCATGGGTCATTGAAGTTCCGATTTCGGAGTCCTCGTCTCCATGCCAGATTACCTTTACCCTGTCCTTCTGTGCTTCAAGAGGGTTTGGCAGGAAGTGAATAACCATATCAAGAACAGCTTCGTGTAGAGGACACTTTTCTGCCAGGGATTTCATGTCTCCGGCTTTACAGAACTCATACACGTCATTAAAAGAGACCCCGGTTTTCTTCATCATGGGCACACTGATTGCCCAGTTATAAAGGGCTGACCCAAAAGCAACAGTACCGGCTGCAGCATCAACTCTCCAGCCTGCCTTGTACTTTTCAGGGTTCATGTTCTTGATGAGCTTGTTCACGTGGTCAATAACTTTTCCAAGGCGGACCTGCATTTCCTGGGAATCGACCTGGAGCTCATTGATCAGCCTGTCAACCTTGTTAACGAAAAGTACAGGCCTGACATGTTCCCTGAGTGCCTGCCTTAGAACGGTCTCGGTCTGGGGCATTGTACCTTCAACTGCGTCCACGACAACAACAGCCCCATCCACAGCTCTCATGGCACGAGTGACATCCCCACCAAAGTCGACGTGTCCGGGAGTATCGATCAGGTTAATCAGGTAGTCTTCGTTATCAAAAGTGTGAACCATGGAAACGTTGGAGGCATCGATTGTAATACCTCTTTGTTGTTCCTCTTCGTCGGAGTCCATGAATAACTGTCTGCCTGCAAGTTCCTTGGAAATCATGCCGGCACCGGCTAACAGGTTGTCCGATAATGTAGTTTTTCCGTGGTCAATGTGCGCAACGATCCCGATATTTCTTATCTTTACCGGTTCATTCATGAGCGACGTTACGCGCTCGACCATTTTCTTCCTTCGTCCCATGCTAATACCTTGTAAACAAATGTAATCTAGATCTATAATTTCTTATATCGAGGCAACCCGCATAAGCGATTAACGTGCTGCCTTTGCTACTCTTTCCTTTGCATCCTTCCTGTTGATAGCGAAGGACTTCGTGTCACGATTTGCAGCGCCTATTAATTCAGTTGCCAGGCATTCCGCAATCGAGCGCTTGGATTTGAAGGCTGCATTGTTGGTTCCCATACTGATGTAGCGCAGAGCTGTGTCCACACGCCTCTGGGGTGCAGTGTCTACTGCTTTTGGCACGGAGATTCCGCCGTACTTAAGCCTCACTACTTCTTCCCTGGGACCTGCGTTGGCAATGGCATCCACAAGCACCTGGATAGGGTTCTGCTTGGTTTTCTTGTTCACGATGTCGAAAGCTTCTTCAACGGCGCTGAGAGTCTTCTGCTTCTTTCCTGTGTTTACCTCGGTCCTCATCAGGTTATTTGCCAGACGTTCTACAATCGAAATTTCTGATTTGTTAAACTGCTGCCTGGCATGCTTTCCACTGCTGTGAGGAACAATAACAGGAGTAAGACTGACATAGCGCTTAATTCCTAGGTCTCGGACTTCAACTTCAGTCGGGTCCCATTTGCCGAATATCTTCAAGAAAATCATCTCCTGGGTTTTTCCAATCTGCCGATGACCATCTGGTTCAGGGACACGTTATTTACGGCAATAACTTTGAAGCGTACGCCTGGAATATCACCCATAGCACCACCCATGCGGCCTCCAATCCTTTCCACAGTCACTTCATCGTGTTCATCAATGAAATTCACTGCGCCGTCTCCAGGACAGAAAGCAGTTACCTGACGCCCGTTTTTAATGAGCTGGATTCTTACGCACTTGCGGATAGCTGAGTTTGGCTGCTTTGCTTCAACTCCTACCTTTTCTAACACAATACCCCGACCCTGCGGCGCACCACCAAGCGGATCGGCTTTCACATTCAGCCCAAGAACTCGCCTGCCGTAGTATGTATCTTTCCAGCGGGCATTTTTCCTGGTTTGTTTGAGAATATTAGCTGCATATTTTCCTTTAGCCATTGTTAATTTCTCCAAATTCGAAATTGATCTCAGTTTTCTAGAGGCATACTGGATGCCAGATTGTCCTTCAACGCCGGATTAATGGATCAATGTAAATTAAGTTAGATTACTGCAGGATCACATCTTCTATATTATGATGGCGACGGGCAAGCATCTTTACTTTTTCTATATTTTTCCCATTGCGGCCTATGGCAAGCCCCTTCTCTTTATTGGGTACCTCTACATAAGCTAATCGCTTGCCATTTTTGTTTATAATGTTTACCGAACTCACGGAAACAGGTCCGAAGGCGTTCTTCAGGAAGGTGACAGGTTCATCTGAATATTCCACAAGTTCTATTGGTTTGTCCAGAGCCTTTTTAACACGGTTTATATTCTCCCCATTTCTGCCTATAGCAAGTCCCATATCACCCTGTTTTACGACATATACGAGCCTTTCCTCTTCAGGAATGCAGTCGAGGATTTTAGCTCGTGTCATATTTTCAAATAACGCAATGTACTGGATGCTTTCTGCAGTAAGTCTTATTTCACCCAAGACGTTGCCAACTCCTTCTGTTAAACTGTAGCAGCCAGGATATCGGATTCTCCTACTTCGAGGATTGCCATGGCTGCAATCGTAAAGGGCTTACCGCATACGGGCCCGAGTTCTACACTTGTGCCTTCGTATTCCAGGACAGGGACATTTGTTGCCTGAACTTTCTTTTTAATTTCTTCGGGGCAGTTTGATGCCAGGACCACCATTTTTGCAGAACCATCTACAGCTGCATCCACGGTCCGGTTGGCTCCAACTATTACTTTTCCTGTTTTCACAGCCTTGATAAGAGATTTGTCAACATTGATCTTCATTTTCATCAACTCTGTCTCAAATGAGCTCGTCTACTCTATCTCTTTCCTAATAAAGATTTTCCAAGCTCGGTGAATATATGGTACTCTAAATACCTGATGCCTTATATTTATTTTCTGGTTATGATCCTCACAGACTCGAGTTTCTGCATCAGGATTTTCCGAGTTTTGTAAAGGTAATGAATACCTGATCTGAAGTGGTCTTCTATCAGGCTACGAATTTAAATAATTATAGGTTGAGTTTCAGGTTTTTTGCCCTGAGACCTTCACTCTTCTGCTGCTTCTGCTGCTTCTGCTGCTTCTGCTGCTTCTGCTGCTTCTGCTGCTTCTGCTGCTTCTGCTGCTTCTACTGCTTCTTCGATTTCATCTCTTCTTCTGGTTATAAGATGCACGTCTCCGGTACCCATACGGATAGGCTGGCCTACGATAATATTTTCCGTGACCCCCTGGAGTTGATCCACATCACCGCGCATCCCTGCATCCAGCAGGTGATTTACCGTAACTTCAAAAGCTGCACGGGCAAAGACACTTGCCTTTTCACCTGAAATTCCATGCCTTCCTATCTGTTTTACTTCCCCGTCACAGGTCATAAGATCAGACACGAGCATAATATGTCGGATGTCCACAGTAAGACCCTGTTCACGTAGGGTATCTGTCGCTTCCTTAATAATCGCATTCCTAGCAGCTTCGATCCCAAGCACTTCATAAATTTCATTAATATTATTTGTACTTGTTCTTGTCTTGTCCACACCTTCGAACTGAAGCACTTCACGCAGGGCCGAACCTTCAGTATAGAGTGTATATTCTTCCCCTTCCTTACGGACTACCACACGCTTGATCCCTTCTATCCCTTTCAGGGTGACATTGTGGATACTTTTTGCAAGCTGGAGAAGCTCCCTGTAAGAAGGCTCTCCCGGGGCAATAATAATCTGGTTGTCTATATCCGGGGAAATGGTAACCATTACATTCAATTCTTCATTGAACCTTTCTTTTACCTGGTCTATAGTAATATTCCTGCCTTCCATCGCCTTCTCATGCAGGTCAATTATCAATTTCATCTGGGAAAGGTCAGTGGTCACATCAGCAATATGGTCGATTTTCGTTGCTTCAATTTCCCAGGCAAGAGCTCTTGTTTTTTCCCTGTCGTAAGCATAATCTTCAGGATTATCTTTAGAAAGGGCAATTGTCATCATAGGAGTACTCGGAATTTTTCGAGCATCCACAATTTCTATAAGACGGGGCAGACCGAGAGTAACGTTAATCTCAGCCACACCAGCGTAGTGGAAGGTACGCATTGTCATCTGGGTACCCGGTTCCCCTATAGACTGAGCTGCAACCACACCGGCAGCGTCACAGGGCTCAATGCATGAGGTATGATACTCTTCCATTACATTTTCTATAATCTCTTCCATTTCCTTCTTACTTACTCCGGCTTTGATGACATCCTCTCTGAGAGTATTAAGGATATTTGAAGGGAGAGGCAGATCTTTTATCATACTATCGATTGTACTTTCACTGATACTCATCAGGCCACCTCCCGGTTTGCTATGGAACGGACAATCCTGTGAATTGTATCGGGTTTGCTGAAATCGCTTTTTGTAGGGTTAATCCCATCTTCTCCATATTTAAACTGCACGAGCACACCTCTGGTATCCCTGACTGTAAGGTCATACTGGACCTCAAGATCCTGGAGCGCATTGACAAGTCTCCTCTGCAGGTACCCTGATTGCGATGTCCTGACTGCGGTGTCCACAAGACCTTCCCTACCACCGATTGCATGGAAGAAATATTCAGTCGGGTTAAGCCCGCTTTTGTAGCTTGCCTTTACGAACCCGTGGGCATCTGAACCAAGATCCCCCTTCTGGAAATGGGGCAGTGTCCTACCTTCATACCCTCTGCGGATACGTTCACCACGCACGGCCTGCTGGCCAACACAGGCTGCCATCTGAGTAAGGTTCAGGATGGAACCTCTAGCCCCCGAACGGGCCATGATAACTGCCGAATTTTCAAGCCCCATATGGCTGTCTGCTATGTTACCTGTCTCGTCTCTGGCCTTTCCAAGCTTCTGCATGATGCTCATTTCAATTGTCTCATCAAGGGTTCTTCCAGGAAGAGGTTCAAGCTCCTTATTCTGGTAAGATTTGATGAGGTTCTGCACAGCATCTTCAGCTTTGCCGAGGACTTCATTGATCTGGATCCTGGCTTCTTTCGGAATATCTTCATCAGCGATTCCGAAACTCAGGCCTGTCCGCATAATAGCCCTAACTGCAAGCATGGTCATATTATCTATAAAGCGAGCTCCGGCTTCAGGGCCTATTTCCTTGATAATACGGTCCTGAACTTTTCCTTTGAATGCTCCGATGGCTGCCTCGTCTATCGTTCCTTTAATGAGCTCCCCGTCCCGGATTACCACATAGGCATCGTTCGGGCACTCCTCTTTCTTGCAGGTATCGCAGTGCGAGCAGACCTGGGCTGCAAACTGTGTATTAAGGTTTTTAGGCAAGATCTGGCTGAAAATTTGCTTTCCTGTCCAGTAGGGCTTTCCGTCTGAATCGTGCCCTGCAGGAGAAGGCAACTCTTTGATACCGCTTTTTCGGAGCATATCGTAAGCGTCATCGGCGGAGATGTGATTCTCAAAACGTGTCAGCAGGAAAAGCCCTGAAATATGGTCATGGATCCCGCCTATAATAGGACCGCCGAAACGCGGGGAAAGAATGTTTTCCTGAACCTGCATCAGGATCTTTGCCTCAGCCCTGGACTCTTCGGTCTGAAGGGCGTGCATGTTCATCTCGTCCCCATCAAAGTCAGCGTTATATGGAGGGCATACAGCAGGATTCAGCCTGAAGGTCTTATTCGGAAGCACCTTCACAGAATGAGCCATAATACTCATCTTGTGCAGAGACGGCTGCCTGTTAAAGAGTACAATATCTCCATCCTTTAACTGACGTTCAACTGTCCATCCGAACTCCAGCTTTTCGGCAAGGTCGTCTTTGTTTACATTAGTAACTTTTATACGTCTGCCATCGGGACGCAGTACATAGTTTGCTCCTGGGTGTATATCCTCCCCATTGCGCACGTAAATCTTGAGCTGTTCTATATTCCTTGGTGTTACCACCGAGGGCATTGTCAGGATCCTTGCAATGGGCATAGGAACCCCTACCTCATTAATACTCAGGTTTGGGTCCGGAGAAATTACCGTACGGGCCGAGAAGTTAACACGTTTACCTGACAGACTTCCTCTAAAACGCCCTTCCTTACCCTTTAAACGCTGAGAGAGAGTCTTTAATGGCCTGCCTGACCTGTGCCTTGCAGGAGGTATCCCTGAGACAGAATTGTCAAAGAAGGTTGTAACGTGATACTGAAGGAGTTCCCAGAGGTCTTCAATAATAAGCTGAGGAGCGCCAGCTTCCCTGTTTTCCTGGAAGCGCTGGTTAATTCTGATAATGTCTACGAGTTTGTGGGTCAGGTCGTCTTCACTACGCTGCCCAGATTCAAGGGTAATCGAAGGACGGACCGTAACAGGAGGTACAGGCAGGACGGTAAGGATCATCCATTCAGGCCTTGCATTCTTCGGGTCCATTCCTATAACCCGAATATCGTCGTCAGGGATATTCTCAAAACGGTCCCTTATCTCGGTAGGGGTCAGCTTCTCCCCGTTTTCGAGATACTCGCTGGGTTTTTCAAATTTAATTTCCAGCTGTTCCTCGTTACAGTAGGGGCAGGTCTTTACTTTGCTGGCCTCTTTATAAGCCTCGTTAATCAGGTCATCAGGCATATGCCCGATTTCCTCAATGCCTATAAGCTGGTCCAGAAAATGCTGTTTCTGCGCAGAGTCAAGCAGAATCCTGCTACATTTTCTGCAGGTTGCCCTGAGAAGTTTTCGGATTACTTTATTGAAACCAACGTGAACCACCGGGGCGACAAGTTCAATGTGCCCGAAGTGTCCAGGACATTCGCCTGCTCGCCCTGAACAGGTCTTGCAGCGAAGCCCGGGGTCAATAACTCCGAGTCTCGTGTCCATAAGCCCCATGTCAATTGGAAATCCGTCATCGTCGTAAGTGTCGGCTGTGATGATCGGAGTTGAACTCATTTTACGGATCTCTTTTGGAGACAGTAAGCCGAATTTAATAGAAGCAATTCTTTTCGGAATTGGAGGTACATTTGCCATATCCGCCTCACCTCATACCGCATCTTCAAGTTTAAGCCTGGGCGCAACTCCCAGGGATTTGATTTCGTCCAGCAGTAGCTTGAATGCATAGCTCATTTCCACAGGGTATATATCCGTGTCAGCCCCGCAGGTTGAGCAGAAAGCGACATTTCGCTGCTTATCATACGTTGCAATCATTCCACAGTGAGAGCAGACAAGTTCCACAACCTTGTCCGACTCGTCAAGCAGCCTTTCTTTTAATGACATGGCAGCTCCGTGCCCTACCAGCACATCACGCTCCATTTCTCCGAATCTGAGACCACCTTCTCTGGCTCGGCCTTCGGTTGGCTGGCGGGTAAGCACCTGTACAGGTCCACGGGACCTTGCATGCATCTTCGAAGTAACCATGTGGTGCAGTTTCTGGTAGAGAATGACCCCAACAAAGACATCTGCAGGGATCATCTTGCCGGTTGCTCCATCGTAGAAAATTTCTTTTCCGGTATGGGCAAACCCATGCTTTTTCAGGGCTTCTCTGAGGTCTTCTTCGTTCTCCCCTGAGAAAGCTGTTGCATTAACCCGTCTGCCTTCCATAGAACCTACTTTTCCCCCAATCATTTCCAGGACGTGACCTACAGTCATACGGGAAGGAATTGCATGTGGGTTGATCATCAGGTCCGGAGTCAGGCCGGATTCCGTAAACGGCATATCTGCAATCGGGACTTTCAGGCCGATAACTCCTTTTTGCCCGTGCCTTGAAGCGAATTTGTCCCCAATGTCAGGAATCCTTTCATCTCTTACTTTTACTTTGGCAAGCCTGGTTCCGTTAATGGATTCAGTCAGGATAACCGTGTCAACAATTCCGGTTTCATTTGACCGCATTGTGATCGAGCTTTCTCTCCTCTGCTCTACTGAAATCCCGAAGTCTGATGGTTCTTCAAGGAACCTTGGTGGACTGGTCTTTCCGATAAGCACGTCGTTGGGGCCTACCGGAGTTTCGGGATTTACAAGCCCATCTGTATCCAGGTTCGCATAGGCTTCTGCACTGCGCGCTCCACGGTATTCGGAGTCAGGGATCTCGAACTTGTCTTCCTGTCCACCCGGATACCTGCGTTCTTCTCCTTCAAAAGTCCTGAGGAAGTGACTTCTTCCGAGGCCTCTATCAATTGAGCCTTTATTGAAAATCAGGGCGTCTTCAATGTTATACCCTTCATAGGACAGGATTGCGACCACAAAGTTCTGGCCCGCAGGTCTGTCATCAAAACCGATTGCTTCAGAGGTTCTGGTTCTGGTCATTGCTCTCTGAGGGTAGTGAAGGACATGAGCCCGTGTATCAGGTCTGAGCTTCTGGTTTGCGGTTGCAACCCCGATACACTGTTTGATCATGGCTGCACCCATGGTGTTACGCGGAGATGCATTATGTTCAGGATAAGGCACCATTCCCGTAGAGATTCCAAGAATAAGTTCAGGATCAATCTCCATGTGAGTGTGCTTTGGAGTAAGGTCAGCCTCATAGAGTCCTATGTAGGCATTTTCCTCTTCTTCGGCATCGAGATACTCTATGCAGCCTTCTTTTACCAGGTCATCAAAGTTGATTTCTTTGTTCTTAATTTTCTCTACGTGCTCTGGAGTTACCTTGAGAGCCCCGTTCTCCACAACCAAAAGGGGTCTTCTTGCTCTGCCCATGTCGGAGTTTATAATTACTTCTCTTGTATTGTTGTTAAGAGCGACATTGACCTGCCTAGATATGAACCCCTGCCGCCTCATCTTTCTAAGCTCGTCCACAAGTTCCGCAGGGTTATCGTGGGTCCCGACAAGCTCCCCGTTTATGAATACTTTTGCTTTAGTCATCTGGCATCGACCCCTCAATCACCGAACATTGATCCGGCATCGTCCATATCTGAATAATCGTAAAACTCATCATCTTTGAATTTGCTTTCGCTTTCCGAAGGCTCTTCATATTCTTCAACAACCTCTTCTCCGAACTCATCAAGTATGGTTTCTTTTATTTTGGCCGGGATTTCAGGTACCTTTACAACCACGCGCTCGACATTCAGGTCATGAAGGATTTTTTTTATCCCGTCGATATTTTCGATACCTGTTGAAAGTTCAACCATCTCGGCAAAGTTTTTCACCAGGCCACAGTTCGGGCCTTCAGGAGTTTCCGAAGGGCAGAGCCTCCCCCACTGGGTTGCATGCAGGTCTCGGGCCTCAAAGTGAGGCTGGGCTCGTGAAAGGGGCGAAATTACCCGGCGCAGATGGGAAAGCGTGGAGATATAGTCGTTTCTATCAAGGAGCTGAGACACACCTGTTCGTCCTCCAACCCAGTTTCCGGTTGCCAGAGGGTGCTGCAGGCGATCAGTCAACACATCGGCCCTGACTATTGTTGCGACGTTCAACTCCCTGTTTCTCATATTTGCGCGCTCGAGCTGGTATTTTATATCTCTTGCAAGCCTGTTGAAGGATACCCTGAAGAGATCTTCCATCAGGTCTCCTGCGAGTTTTAGCCTTTTATTTGCATAGTGGTCTTTATCATCTTCCGAACGCTTGCCAAGGGCCAGCTCAAAACAGGACTCAGCCATTCTTGCAAGGAAGTGAGCCTTGGAGATCCTGTCTCTCATGTCGTTTCCAAGATGAGGGAACAGATACCTGTCAATAACGTAGTTTGCTCTTTTTATCTGGTATTCCTTGGCCTGACCTGCAGCGACCCGGGCCCCGATTTTCTCGATTGCTTCTTCCTGGGTCTCGACTTCGGCTTCTTCAAGGTTTTCCAGCATGAACTTGATAATTTCAGGATCGCTTGAAACTGCATTTACAATATCTTCGTCAGTTACAATCCCAAGAGCTCTCATCAGCGTAATGAAGAAAACTCTGCCTGAAATAGAAGGGAAAGAAACCTCAAGCAGGGACTTTCGTCCTCTTTCTACGATTACGAGAGCCCTGTATCCGCGTTTTTGTGAGAAGACCTTTGCGACCTCTATCATATCGCCGTATCTCTCGCCATACTCTACAAGAATTTTGTTAGGGGCGAGGTCTTCAAGGGTCATAACCACCCTTTCGGTACCACCGATAATGAAATATCCCCCAGGGTCAAGCGGGTCTTCTCCATACCGTACTTTTTCGGTTTCGCTAAGCCCTGGAAGGTTACATATCTTGGATTTGACCATGATAGGAAGCTGCCCTATTTTTGCTTCCATTACTTCAGACTCAACTCCTTCTTTTACCACGCTCATTTCGAGGTAGAGAGGACCTGAGTATGAAAGGTTCCTGAGCCTTGCCTCGTTGGGATAGAGTTTTTCGATTGCCCCGTCGGCTTCCTTTACCACAGGATGTTCTACCCGGATTTTTCCAAGTTTGAGGTAGGTATCCTCGATATCGGTTTCTATTGTTCTCTGTTCATCTATGATTTTTTGCAGCCCGTAATCTATAAACTTGTTAAACGAGTCTATATGGTGCTGCACTATCTTGTCCCGTGTAAAATAAGCCTGCGACAGTATACTTGTTTCTAACGCGATGATAGCACCCTCTTTGCTTTATTAAAATGAAAATCAAGAGATTCTGATCCTTGGATCGATGTGCAACTGTTGAGTTTTGCCATACGATGGTGCATGGAATTCAAAAAGGCATTCCGTAAAGAAAATTTGATCATACAAGCGGTTTACTCCCCTCCGCTTATTCGATCACAAGTCTGTAGTAATCTGCCTCCCCTGCAGTTTGACTTTTTCTTGTGATTTTCACTACGTCTCCAACAACAGCTCCTATTTCCTTACAAACAGGGTCGTGCACTTTGATTTTCGGAAGTTGCTCCTTTTCAATGGAATACTTGCTTAAAACAGACTTTAACTCGCCTTCAGGCATGATTTCATGTTTAGGGACCGACTCATGGTCGAGCAGGCTGAATTTTGTCAAATCCTTTCCTCCAAAAATAAAGTATTCAAAAAATTTGTCAGATCATTTCTCCCGTGGATGGCCTTTCCGCCGGGTATAATTAAGAACATGGCGGGCCCGTAGGGATTTGAACCCTAGGCCGACTGGTTAAAAGCCAGTCGCTCTGCCTGACTGAGCTACGGGCCCAGTTGCTTTTTTCTTCACTTTACTTTTTTGCACCTGGATATTATTTCATGCTACCCTGCTGCCCCGCTGCCTCAGGGAGCACCTATCACACCAGTGCAACCCTCTAATTCCAGCTATTCTATAAATAGTTTATGGTGAAAGTGCCTATTCTTTTATAATTTTTGTACATATAAGTTAAAATTGTTTCTTTCGTGACGAATTTCAACCAAATTTTTTCCAATTTTGCCGGAAAAATATATGTACGAGAATTTTCAACTTTTTAAAAGTAAGGCCAAGAATTCAATTTATTTCTCTTATTTACGGGTAACTTGAGACTTTTGCCCCGATTCTTAATAATGTCTCGGTTTTCCCGATAGTCACCCTCTCCAAAAATAAAGTACTAATCAAAGATTAATCAAAGTCAAATCCAAATTTCTAAATTTAAACATTTTTAAAAAATGGAACTCGGATGTAACTGGGATTTCTGAACCTCAATGTTCCTATCTTTTTGTAGTTATGAGTAAGAGCAATAAGACAAAGTAGAAAATCAGATTTGAGGATGAGTTCTGGGTAAACTACCGCCAAACTAAAGATTTAGTGGCTGAGCACCATATAATCATGTTAAGGGGAGCATCGGAGAATCACGCTTTAGTTATATACTCATACCTGACATCTGCCCTCGTAATCCCTGGCACCTGTCCCCACATGCCAATATATTCTCCCTGGATTACAAGTGCTCCTTTTATTCCTGAAATTCCCTTTACGGCTTTGAAAGAAGACTCTACAGATTCCTTTCCTATACCTACCTCATTTCCAAGAGCCGTTGCAGCCGCATCTGCCAGGGAAACGTCATCTGAAAACACTGCAGCCGCATCTGCCATCCCGAAGCTGATTGAAGGGCCAACTGTTCCTGCTGAGGTGCATACGCCTGTAATCGAGTCTCTGGTTTCGAACACCAGCCCCAGGTTTTTAATAGGGGACTGTCCTGCATAGATCCCAACCACAACAGGCCTGTCATTGATGAGTGCAATATCTCCGCCGTTATCGACAATAGCATACTTTGCTCCTGCTTTAACCATTGCTTCCACAGCAAGAGCCGAAATCGTACCTGCAACCGCACTCATTGGCCCTATACCCATAGTGTTTCCTGCTTTTACCATCCTTCTTACAACCTCAGGGGCATTTTCAGGGCATTCGTAGGGTTCGAGAGTAAGCTGAAAATAAGGATCGGAAAGAATGTAAGTCTCAAGGGCTGCCCTGTGGATGCGTATCGCTTCTTTTGCGGCTTCGATATGGGCCTGGTTATCGGCTGCAATAGTAACTATGGTTTCCTTGAGCTGGAAATGTTCTTTAATTGAGGTATTAACAGTTTTTTTATCAGAGTCTTTAGCAGGTTTTATGGGGTCTTGCATGTTGATCCAGATAGGTTTTATTGCTTAAAAAAGAGGTGCTTCCCGAATCGCTGCCCGATATGTCGCTCAAATCGTCACCGGAGTTCAGCCTCTCTAGCGGGGAAAGTCCTTACAAATGAGGAATATGGAGAGGCAATGGAATTTAAAAAGTGCCTTCTTATACCAGGCCCCTGCGCCTTTCACTCCTATATTCGTCAAAGAGGCTTTGCAGTTCGTCCTCTTTGGCTTTGTGACGCCTTGCATCGGCTTCTTTTTCCCAGTCTGCAATTGCGGCTTTAAGGGTTTCTGGTTCGGCCATTGCAAAGTCTTCAGCCCTCTCAAGCGGGATATTCTTTAAAACCGGAACATCGCCTTTGAAGAAGGTTTCCTCGGCTGCGTGCGAGATATCCTCAGGGATGAGTACGGCTCGGATTCCGGCTTCTACAAGAATCTGAGCGGTTGCAGTTCCGCCTCCGCTTGGGTTTTCAAGGAAAACTACATCACCTGTCTTAAGCCCGTATTTTTCCTTTGTTTCGGCAATGGACTCCTTCGTAAAGGCAGCAATAACTTTGACAGCCGTACCTTCACCACGGACCTCCATCTTCTGGATTTTACGCAGCTTGTTGCTTCTGCGCCGCAGCTCCTTTACGGTTTTGTTTCTATGGCTAACCTCTTTCTTCAGGCTTTCAATAGTTTCGTCCCTGATATTGATTTCTTTTGATTTCCGAATTTCGCTATAAGCTTCCTTTTTGAAGCTGTTCAGTCTTGACTCGAGCTTTGAGATTTTCCGGTCTTTTGAAATCAGTTCTTTCTTTAGTTCCTCAAGATATTCCTGAAGGTTCTGAATCTGCTCGCTCTGCCGCTGGACAGTCTCTCTCATTTTCAGGAGAGATTCGTCAACTGCCCTGTCCTCCGGCTTTTCGGCATGTTCTCTGGGCTTTGGTTTTTCAGGCTCACCTGATGCCCGGGCTTTTTCAATTGCCGCCTCTATCGAAGCTCCACTGATCACATAAAACTTTATCAGCTCAAGATCTGCATTTTGCGGAGCTTTCTTTTCAATCCTGGAAAATATGTTCTTATAACTCCTGTAGGTGAGAAGAGCAGCAGTCAGTGCATCCCTTTCGTGGTCATTCGAGTAACCAAAAGTCCTTCCAAGCGCTATTTTTTCCTCGGCAGAAACCTCAATTCCAGGACTTGCAGGTACTGCGTTGAAGCTTCTTCGGATTTTCTCAACTGAACTCGGCATTGGAGTTACATCGCTGGCAACAACTGCAGGTTTTCCGTATTCGGCAATAAGTTTGACAACTTCATCAGGAGCAATCCCCCTGGAGCTTTTCAAGTAAAGAAGCTCTCCGTCAAGAGAGAGAATCGCTATTCCCACGGTTGTTCCAGGATCGATTCCCACTATTGTAAACTTACGTCTCGGATTCTTCGGTTTAAGGGGAACATATCGGATTTTATCGCGTTCAACACTTCTTACGCTTACCTGAGAATCGTTACTTGCCATTGGATGTATCGGTATCTCTCCACGTTTTGCATAAACTGTGAATTCAGACCTGACATAGCCTCCGAAACCTTTTACGTTTACGGTTTCGAATCTGATACCTTTTTCCCGAGAAAGGTCTTTCAGGGCATTCTCAATCTCCCTGCTCCTTTGCAGCACAGCTCCATGTACCTTCCTGCGGTATCGGTTCTGGCTCCAGCCCCCCCTTCCAAGGGAACGGGCTCTACTAACTTTAATTTTTGTAATATCTTCAAAAAGGGAAACTTCATGCCCAACCCCCAGATCTGCAAGACGTGCACATGCTTCGGCTTCGTCATTCGGGTTTTCGGGATCAAAAGAAAAACCATATTTCCGTGCAAGCCTTACAAGTGGTTCAGGGTGAAGCCCACCTGTGACCTGGACAAGTTTAACGCCCTCAGGCAGCTTTTCCATAAGAGATAGGAGCTCGCTTCGGTCGGCTGCAAGCTCAAAAATATTGTCAACAGCTATTATCTCCGGCTTTTCCCTCTGGATCATATTAAAGATTTTCTGGCGACGGAGCATACTTTGGTGGAAAACTTCCCCGTCCTTAAGGATAGCAAGTGCATACCTGGGAAGTTCTCTTGCCCTGGGAGAGCCCCGGGCAATATCAATTCCATAGATAATCCTTTTTTGCATGAGCGTCTATATTTTATTTTTTATTCAATATATATTTAACTGCACCTGTTTTGGTATTTAAAAGTATTTATTTATGTGGTTTTTGGAGTAATTTACAGGCATTTAAGAAAAGGCGGGATAATCTGGATAGGCCTTTACTGGTACCCTGATAGAACAGGTTCGAAGAACCCAGGATTTAGTCTTTTTTGCACTGCGTAACCTATTTAAGACTTTAGTTTACTGATCGCAGTATGCTTTGCTGTTTGAATTTCGTTTAAGGACACTTCAGACCTATTAATGTATTTTTATTTGGTTTTACATGCAGTAAAACAGTTTCTGATAATCCAGTTTTTTGAACAAATCTTTTTGCAAGGTGTTTATTTGTCTAAAATGTATGTCAAGTTTAGGATTTAGCGTCTGAATTATAAAAACAGTAGCAGAGTAATTAAATTCACTAAACACATCGAGTTATATAAGCTCTTTTGTACCTGATTCTGGCACTTGATTGCACAAATTTGGAAATACTGTCAAAAGTATCATATACAAGGTCTATAAATATATCAGTTAGTAAGTATTGAAGATACTTTACATATTTCTCGGGGTTTATTTTAAGAATCTTTTAATTTGATACATAAAGATTCTCGAGAATAAAATAAAATTCACACATAGAGTGTGAAAAATTCAACAGTATAAAAAAATAGTTTGAGGTGTAATAGATGTTTAAAAATCGGCTTATAATAGCAGGTTTATTGATGTGTTTAATCCTGGCAATGGTCCCATCAGTCTTGAGTGCTGCATCTTCTGATAAAGGAGTATCTATGGGCTCAAGCGTCCAGCAGTCAACAGCTCCAGCCTCAGTGGATAAAGTATCCACAACAGCCGTGAAAAATGGCATAGCAACCGCTTACTGGCTTGAACTGCAGGCCTATCCTTCAACCAATACAAGAGCCCTTTGGCTCAATGTAGATAATGACTGGAGGTACTTATCCAAACCATCCAGCAATATTGAAACCTCTGTACAAAATGCATTTGCTAATCCTGATGTCTTCCAGGTTAAAGTCTGGTACTCTGGACAGAAGATTGTTGGATTAGTAGTAATGACTAAATAATTGTAAGCAAAGATAACTTTTTAAATCATATTAAAAATAGAACTGTAAAGTATATTTACAGATTTTGCCCCTGGATACTTTTCAGGGTTTAAGCAGTTGCCGGCTTTGAGGCAACTTTTAATTTTTTAATAATCACACAAAGAATTTTTGGGTTTTTGTAACGGGTTTTTGTAAATAGAGCAACCAGATTTCTTGCAATTCACTTTCGGCAGATAACCTGTTTTTCTTAATACATTTTTTGATTGCATTTTTGTTGAAGAATACTCTTTCTGATCAGTTTCAAGTCTTTCATATTTGAATATCATATCAAACAAAAATACCTGAACTAAAACTATTTTTCTGCCCTATTCTGCACCTAAAGAAACCTGAACTAAAACTATTTTTCTGCCCTATTCTGCACCTAAAGAAACCTGAACTAAAACTATTTTTCTGCCCTATTCTGCACCTAAAGGAAACTGAACAAAACTATTTTCTGCCCTATTCTTCACCTAAAGGAAGTAGCGTTTTTCATTAAAAGGAATTTGACCTTAAACTCCCTTAAAATAGTGCCCTGTAGTATATTCAACTCCTCTTGCAGGTTTCAGCCTGGTTTCTTTTCCTGCAAGAGCTTCTTTGTATGCCGCTATAATCTCTTTTATCTCAGCCTGTGTATTAAATGAAAGATCAAGCCGAAGCACATCCACACCGTAATCTTTCAGGTTTTTGACGTACTTCAGCATATCAAGCACTTTTGAGTTATAAATCAGGGTCCGGGTCCCCAGGCGCTCTACCGGAAATTCGGAACTTTCCTGGTCAACAAGAAGCACTTTGCTGTCCTTTCTTACAATTCTTCTGTCAACAAGGGGCTTTAAAAGGTCATTTTCCGTAATGAGCATAAGCTCTCTGCCGTAAACAAAAATTTCAGTCTGTCCTGAGCCCTCGCAAGTTTGAAGGGCCTCACAGAGATTTTTGATCTCGCTCAGGTTCAGTTCGCTTGAAAGGGTCGATCTGTATGCTCCTGCCTGGTAAAGAGTGCTGGCAGTAAAAGCATTGAAAATATTGAACTCTTTCCCTGCGGTAAAGGGTATGGAAAGCTCTTTTGCAAGCTGTAAGGTCCCGAAATCAGAACAGGCTATCCCGAAACCTGCCTCTTTAACTTTTCCCAGCAAGGGTTTGAGTTTATCCAGTTCATAATCATGATTTATAAGAGGAACCCGGAAAACAATTTCGACCCTTTCAGCTTTCAAATCTTCAAGCTTTTCCGCATTTTCAGTTGCGGAAAGCTCTTCAAACTTCGAAACCGGAACATAGATAACGTCTGCACCGGCGAACGCGGCCTCGAAGAGAGAGTGACTTTCATTTACTTCAACACTAAGAAGGAGCCTCTTTGAAGCTGAATTTCTGCCCCGGGTTTCACTGAGGGTTTTGTTGAGGGCCTCATTAACGGCTGGAGACTGCTCATATTGATAACTCGCTTCACTGCAGCGGCTTTGAGAGCTACACAGGTGACTGAAATCCTCAAGCTTCGGGTGCTTTTGCTCTCTCTTATCTACACTGAGGATTTTTTCCAGCAGGAGGTCTGCTGCCTTTCTCCTTGCATTCTTCAGCACGCCGACCGGAATGAAAATATTTTCATCAGCATCAATCTCAACAGAGACTGCCTCAAAAGAAGTGTCCCCAAGACTTTCCATTGCTTTTCGTATCTTCTCGGCTGTAGTTGGGGCTTTCTCAGCTTCCTGGACGACATAATCATCCGTGAATTCCACAAATGGAACCTTCTCTGTGGTCTCACTGGTCTCTCTGGGATTTTCACTTTCTTCTCTAATCACAACCGTAAATCGCTCTCCTTTCCTGGCTCTTACTTTCAGGCTTACAGGAAGCGTTTTTAGTTTTGTTTTTTGAAGGGTGTCGAGGAGCCGTGTATCTGTTGTAAGGTAGAGTTCATCACCTCTCTGGACTGCTCTTCCTGTCTTCGAGCTGATTTCAAGCCCTACTTTCTCACCTTTTTGAGCACTTATTATATGCTCGCCTGAGATTGTGAGTAGGCCTGTAACTGCCGAGCCGAGCATCCGCTCTCGCGTGAAAATACTTATACCGTCTTTTACCTGGATGTCCTGATTCAGCCGAACTGTGAGTTTCGTATTCCCTTTTGAACGGGAAATATCAAGGACTTTTCCAAGGAACGCTCCATAGTTTGAACTGTATTTAGGATGAGATACGCCTTTTTCTCCGAGTATGAAACCTCTTGTAAAGCCTCTGTAAAAGAGTTTTGCAAGTTCGGATTCTCTTGCTTCAAGTTCCTCTTTTGTCGGATTCTCTCCTGGACCACAGATTCCTTCGACTGCAGCCTTATAGGCAGCAGCACTTGCAGTAACGTACTCAGGCTTTTTCATCCGCCCTTCTATTTTAAGGCTTACAACTCCGGTTTTTATGATTTCCTCAAGCCCTGTTAGTGTGGAGAGTTCGGCGCAGCTGATGGGATAACTGCCACTGAGATGTCTTTCGTCAACTTCCCTGCCGTTTACAACGAATCTGTACCGGCGTCGGCAGGGCTGGGCACAGGCCCCCCTGTTTGCGCTCCTGCCATGCAGGAAACTGCTGAAAAGACATTTGCCCGAATAGGAGTAGCAAAGTGCTCCATGGACGAAAACCTCAATTTCTGCATTTGAGTGGTCCACGATGTCCTTTACCTCAGCCGCAGTAAGTTCCCTTGAGACTATAACTCTTTTTGCTCCCAGCCCTGCTGCAAAATCGACTCCTCCTTTATTATGGATAGTCATCTGGGTACTTGCATGAAGCTCAAAGTCCGGATAGATTTCATTTAAAAGCCTGAGAAGCCCCAGGTCCTGAAGGATAACTGCATCGACTCCGGCTGCATATGCACAGTCTGTAATCTCAAGCGCGTGCTGCAACTCTTTTTGCTTGATCGGGATATTGAGGGCAAGGTAAACAAGAACTCCGTGTGAGTGCGCCAGTTTCACGGCCTCGTCAAGGTTCTCAATAGTGAAATTCTTTGCACCCTGACGGGCATTGAATTCGCCAACCCCGAGATAGACTGCATCAGCTCCTCCTCGAATTGCAGCAAGAAGGGCTTCTTCGTCACCTACGGGAGCCAGGACTTCAGGGGGGGTACATGTATAATTTTCAGTAGGATAATTTTCAGTAGACATTTTTGATCAGTTTGTTCTTTCCGGCTGGAAGGTTTTGTAACTATGAAGAGAAAGCTATACAAACGGTTTACATGAAAAGCTTAGCAGAATGCAGATAGATGAGTAAAGATAAGTAAAGGTAAGTAAAGGTAAGTAAAGGTAAGTAAAGGTAAGTAAAGGTAAGTAAAGGTAAGTAAAGGTAAGTAAAGGTGAGTAAAGGTAAGTAAAGGAATAAAGTTCAGTTTAAGACGTAAAGGTACTTCTTGCATAAAAATGGATGGGTAAGCCCTTGACTTTTATTGTGAGAAAACTTATTGTAAACCTGAAAACTTTAAACTTACTGTCATCGTAAATCTGATCTTATTGTTATCGTAAATCTGATCTTATTGTTATCGTAAATCTGATCTTATTGTTATCGTAAATCTGATCTTATTGTTATCGTAAATCTGATCTTATTGTGTAACTATTCAGCCTATATAAAACAACATCAATAGCCACCTTGTTTAATATTTAATGAGCACTTTTTTGGAAGGTTCATTTTTTTAAATTGTTGGTTATTGATTGCGTTTTTCAGTCTTGCATGGGTTAGCAATTTCACGTATGTGACAACTCTGAATCAACATCAGTAGATTGATTTGGGGCACCTGAATAGTTACCTTATTGTTATCGTAAATCTGATCTTATTTTGGATCTGCAGCTGTTCATTTCAGACTTATTTCTGCTTATTTGCAGATTTGATAGCCCTTGAGTAAATCTAATGTTTTTTTAGAGTTTTTAGTTCGAGCTGAACCATTTTATTCACGCTTTTAACTTTAGACATATTAATAAATATTTTTGCTTAAAACAGAGCTAGTTTATCCACTTAAACACTTATAAGACCTCAAATTAAAGAACCTGTTAAAATAAAAACGAGTGCAAATCTATATATAATTATAAATATTTTTTATTATATAAAATTCGCTGTAACCAGATAACTATCTGAATCTGGTTTTACTTGCTTTGTTGCATGATTGCACAGGATTCTTGGTTCGTTTGAATCCTCTTTTACTCTTTAAACGGTGAAGCTTCGTAAAACGAATGAGTGCTGCAGGGATGCGCACAAATTAACCCACAGATTATACGCAGTTACCAGTTCGGCATAGACAGACTAATTAATTCTGCAACAGGGCAGCTATACTTGAATCTGCGTATTTTCAGAAGCTTCGTCCAGGATGAGTTATGACCTCATGTAAACTATTTGAGAGGAACGACTCTTATTGTCTCGATCCCTCAATAGGTAAAACTTTAAAAAAACACCAATCTCTACAGAAACACAATACAACCTACCTTACTTTGAACAGGTTCTTCTACCTGACAACGGTAAAAACAGTCTCGGGATCTCAAAACCAGACCTCTGAAAGATGGCTTTACAGCATAAGGAGGGGCTGGAATGGTAAGTGACGAAGAAATGAAATCCGGGGACATAGTGAATCTATTCTTGAAATTTGCATTCCCGACCGTCGTTGGAGTCGTCATTGCCGGAATCCAGGGAATAATTGATGGCCTTTTTATAGGAAATGCTATTGGAAGCCAGGGGCTTGCAGCAATTACCCTTGCCTATCCCGCTTATATGGTTATAATCGCGGTGGGAGTAATTATCGGGATCGGTGCATCAAGTCTTGCGGCCCTCCAACTTGGAAAGGAGAAACTCAGCCGAGCCCTGGATATAGTACACAATGCTTTTTCCCTGTGTATTCTTGCAGGAGCAGTTTTTACTGTAGCCGGGCTGATTTTCTGTGAAACTTCAATCAACATCCTTGGAGCCAGCGGGAATGCTCTAGCTTTTGCTCGCGATTACCTGAGGATTATCTTCGCTGGTTCAGTTTTTATGATCCTTTCGGTTGCCCTTGAACCGCTGGTCAGGAACGACGGGAAACCCCGGCTCTGTATGAACATCATGATTGCAGGGGTAATTGTAAATCTCGTGCTCGATTACCTTTTTATCATGCATATGGGCATGGGAATGGTGGGTGCCGCCTTTGCCACAATCATTTCCTTTGCTCTCCCGGCATTACTGTTCATGAATTATCTCTTTGGCAGGGAGGCAAAATTGAAACTCCAACTTAAAGCCATGAAATTCAAACTTAGAACCCAGTTCCAGATTCTTAGAGCTGGTCTTCCCTCTTTCGTCATGCAGTTTTCACTGGCTCTCATACTCTTTGCGCACAATTACATGCTGCTCAGGTACGGTTCCGAGCTTGCGGTCTCAGCTTACGGCATTATAGGATATGTCCTTTCAATATTCTCTATGCTTTTTGAGGGAATAGCCCTGGGAGTGCAGCCGATTATAGGTTTCAATTATGGAGCTGGCTATTATGAAAGAGTTTCAAAAACCCTGAAACTGACAATTCTTTCATGTGTCTTGACAGGAGTTTTCGGATTTGTATTAATCTACCTTTTTCCCGAAAAAATGGTGCAGATCTTCAGCCAGGGAGACTCCGAACTTCTGGAAGTTACCCTGCGAGGAATGAAGATTTTCATATTCTCTTTGCTCGTTGAAGGTACCGTGCTTCTCACTGCTATCTATTTCCAGTCAATAAACCGGGTAAGAGCAGCACTCTTCATCTACCTTGGAAAGATTTTTGTTGTTCTCTTTCCTCTGCTCTTTATCCTGCCGATCTTCTTCGGCCTGGATGGAGTGTGGGCTGCATCTCCGGCTACGGAGTATATCATGATGCTGGTAGTTCTGGGAATGCTTTTGAAAGAATTCAAGCTCCTCAGGCATGCTGCAAAAGCAGAACCCAGGCAATCTGCCGGTACAAAAAAAGCACTACCTGTAGTCAGAAACAGTGGAAAAGCCGATGTTGAGGAAAATCCCAGACTTGTTACTTTCAAGCCTGCCGAGAAAAGGGAGACATTATGAGATTCTTCCCTAAAATCCAGTCTTTCTGAGATCCAGTCTTTCTGAGATCCAGTCTTTCTGAAATCCAACTTTAAGGCTTTAAAATGGAGAAAAAACTCTCCCATTTGACTTTAATATTTTTGATTTCAAACGGAAGCTTCGGATAATAATTTCAAATTAAAGCGTCAGCTCACGCTTCTGATACTTTATTATTCCTACCTTTTTTTTCGTTTGATTCTTGAGTTTTCCTCCCTATCTGGCTTGAGGGATAAAAATATCTTTCAGCCTTGTTATTAATACATGAGATGAAAAGGGCTGGTATTCTAAGTCGCCTTATGGTAACTCTTTGCCAGGTGGCAGAGGAGATTCATTAATATGGAAAAAACAAAAATCCTGGAAAACATTTTCAAATTATTTCTTATCTTTGTGCCGCTGAGCCTGCTCGCAGAGTATACACACTCTTCGCCCATAGCAATTTTTGTTTTAGCTTCGCTTGCAATCATACCCCTTGCGAAATTTATCGGTGAATCGACAGAGGAAATTTCGGCACGTACCGGCCCAGCACTGGGCGGGTTATTAAACGCTACCTTCGGGAACGCAACAGAATTAATCATAAGTTTTTTTGCCCTGCAAGCAGGACTTACTGAAATGGTAAAAGCATCGATTACGGGCTCCATCATTGGAAATCTGCTTTTGATTCTGGGTATGGCGTTTTTATTCGGAGGTCTCGGAAAAGATGAGCAGGAGTTCAACACGACAGCCGCAAAGACAAGTGCCTCCACTCTCTTTCTTGCAACTACAGCTATTGTCATGCCGGCTGTTTTCGTCCTTACTTCCGAAAATCCTTCTGATACAATAGTCGAGACCCTGAGCATTGCAGTTTCGGTCATTATGGCTGTGTCATATCTTGCGAGCCTGCTTTTCTCGCTTCACACCCACAAGCACTTATATACTGTTGATACGGCAGAGTATGTTGCCAGGTGGAGCGTCAAAAAATCTATTGTGGTTCTTTTCGCATCAACAGTTACGGTTGCTGTTATAAGTGAAATCCTGGTCGGCTCCATAGAACCGCTTGCTGAAAATCTTGGCTGGACGGAACTATTTATAGGTATGATTTTCATAGCAATTATTGGAAATGCTGCAGAACATGTATCGGCTGTCACAATCGCAATTAAAAACCGAATGGATCTGGCGCTCCAGATCGCAATCGGCTCGACAACTCAAATCGCTATGTTTGTAGTACCGGTCCTGGTATTCACGAGTTATTTTTTCGAGAACCCCATGAATCTGATTTTCACAACTTTCGAACTCGCTGCCATAGTCTCTGCCGTCTTAATGGTCAAATCCATAATAGAAGATGGCAAAAGCAACTGGTTTGAAGGACTACAGCTTCTTGGAACATATGGAATAATGGCCGTGGTCTCTTTCCTTCATCCATAATCGACAAAAAGTAAGCGACAAAAAGTAAGTGACAAAAAGTAAGTGACAAAAAGTAAGCGACAAAAAGTAAGCGACAAAAAGTAAGCGACAAAAAGTAAGCGACAAAAAGTAAGTGACAAAAAGTAAGTGACAAAAATAGGAGTGCAACAATCAGGAAAGAATGTGAGCTTGCAAGATACTTATTTCTTATATATCTTGCAAGTGCCTGGTATAATAATCCAGAATTTCTCTAATTATAAAATTAGTGTCTTGAGAATTTAGTTATTGGTCACATGTTGACTCTGAATCGCTATATGTTGATCAGAAGCTATCAAATATTATGCTAAATAATTAAATTGCCATGACATCAGGGCTAATATACCCAAACTTTTTTAATTTAAAAAAAGATCAACAAGTAACTAAAAATAGAAAAAATTTTACTTGTACAATTATATAATATCTAAGCAGCCTACTTATTTGCCGAGTTTACCTGATATACAAATATAGATGTAATTAAGCTTGATATTTTTGATCCAAAATTATATTATTATCGGGAAAATCAAGGGCTGTTAATTTCATCCAAAAGCCTGAAGATACAGATTATATAAATTGTACTCTGGCTTTGAGAGATAAAAGCTACGTGGGGGAGGGTAAATGAAAATTAATAGAAAGCTATGTGCAATAGCTTTAGGTTCAACAACCTTAATTATTATATTTTTAGTTTTAATTTCAACTCTAGCATCAGCGACACAGGTGACAAGAATTGGTAATGGATCTGATCCTGCTATTTATGGTAACAAAGTAGTATGGACAAATAGTGGTGTCATCCAGGTTTATGATTTGACCGCCGGAACAGTCACTACAGTTACTTCTTCTGCTGCATCCTATCCGGCTATTTACGGCAACACATTAGTGTGGCATGACGAAAGCAGCAGGACACCAAGGCTTGCAGTATACGATATATCAACCGCCGCAAAAACTTACATCACACAGAATGTAGATCAATCCAGCAGACCTGCTATTTACGGCAACAGGATCGTTTGGAGTGCGGATTACAATGAATCAAATTACAATTACAACGTGTATATGCGGGACATATCAACTTCCAAACAGACCAAAATTGCAGATGGAAACAGTCCTGACATATATAATAGCAGGATAACATATGGTTATGAGGATACAGATGGGAGAACCATAGCTGTTTACGATATTAATACTAAGGAAACTACAAATGTACACTCTTCTAGCCAGATATTTAGTCCCCGTATATACAGTAATAAAGTAATATGGTCAAACTTCTATTCCAGGGACGGATTTATTGAAATGTATGACCTTATTACCAAAAAAACCATAGATGTTACCAGTGATAATACAGGTAATACCTTATATGGACCTGATGTCATTGCTGATGCGGGAGATGACACCGGTACTCATATTAACATAAACGGAGACAAAATCGTATATTCAAAATCTGGCGATGACCAGTTTGGTTATGCAGGTGTATACGTTTATGATATTCCTTCCGCAAAAAGCACTCAAGTCTACATTTATCCAAAAGAGACTTACACTACACCTGATATATACGAGAACACTATTGTATGGGGAATAGACAGTAACCACGGTGGGGGAGCAGCTAACGATAGCGACAATAATGGTATCTATTTGAGTGATCTTTATTACATAAACACCTTGCTACCGGCAGCTGAATTTACTGCCAACGTAACTTCTGGAACTGCACCTTTAGTTGTGTTATTTACTGCCAGCGGCATTGATGGAGTTTCGGCTTCATGGCTCTGGGACTTTGGGGACGGAATTACCTCTAAAAATGAAATGAAGGCGACGCACACATTTACGAAACCTGGCACATATAACGTTACTCTAAAGGTAACCAGTGCCGCTGGCAATATTTCTATAGACAAAACGGGTTACATAAAGGTCACAAATTCGACCACTCCAGAAACGGGGGTTCCGGTTGCAAATTTCAGTAGTAACGTTTCCGAGGGGTATGCTCCTCTGGAAGTACAGTTTAATGATTATTCCCAGAATGCAACCTCAAGGGCATGGGACTTCAATTCCGACGGAAATGCTGACTCAAGTGACCCGAATCCTGTTTATGTATATGAGACTCCTGGTACGTATTCTGTTAACCTGACAATCTATAATGCAAACGGTTTCTCTTACCTGATTAATACAATAACTGTACTGGAAAACAATTCCAGCGACGACAGTAACTCAAACAGTGACGGAAACAGCAAGAGCGGTGGTAGTAAAAGCAGTGGTAGCGGAGGTGGAGGAGGTGGTTCTCCTGAGCCTGCAAAAAACATTGAAGTAAAGGAACTTTCACAGGTGTTCATTACAAATGGAAAAGAGGTAAAGTTTGATTTTACTAAGAATGCAACCTGCGTTGTTTCTGTGAACTTTGATGCAAAGAAGACTTTGGGCAAAACCACAACCACCGTAGAGATGTTAAAAGGAAAATCTTCTCTGGTTTCCGAATTACCCTCTGGAGAGATATACAAATCTTTTAATGTTTGGGTTGGGAATGGTGGAATTGCAACCTCAAAGAACATAGAAAAACCGACCGTTTGTTTCAAGGTTGAAAAATCCTGGATTGAGGATAAAAAGATCGATCCAGCTTCAATCACCCTTAACAGTTACAGAGAGAAAAAATGGGAACAGCTGGAGGTAGAACCATCAGGAAAAGATGACAAATTCCTGTATTTCACAGCAAAAACCCCGGAATTCTCTTCCTTTGCAATAACAGGCACAGCAAAAAAAGCCTCTGATGAAACTGTGACAGAACCCCAGCCTGAGACAGAGACAGGAGCAGTTAATAATAACTATATAAATCAAAACGAGACTGGGAACGAAGGAACGGAAGCTGAACAAAAAATTACATCGACACCTGGATTTGAAATCGGTTTAGGAATAGCTTGTATCCTTAGCGTATTCCTTTATAAACGTAAGTAAAAAA